>CALLWB010000023.1 GCA_938016265.1 uncultured Saprospiraceae bacterium | reverse complement strand
ATGTTTACCGTCCCGGTATTGTTTGCTCTTTGGGAGGAATGGAAATGGAGAGGGAAACAATTTTTTCAACGTAAAAATGAGAAAAATGACAACATCTAAGTATCTGATAATTTTTCTGCTATCGCTTGCTCATCAAAGTTTCGGCCAGTCCTTATCGGAATTGATCGGCCTGGCGACTAAGGAGAGTAAAGACATTCAACTGATAGACAATGCCTATCAAGTCGCCTTGCAAAAAGCGCCGCAGGTCAATCAATTTCCTAATACTGTACTTGGAGTTGGAGGATTTCCTTTGCCCGTGCAGACTCGTGTCGGCCCGCAGATTGTTAGACTGAGTGCCACTCAGATGTTTCCACAATTTGGAGTACTAGGAGATAAGGTTGCGGTTGAAAATTCGAAGGCAAAAGTCATTTTACAACAAGTGGATGTCAAGGCATTACAAATAGCATACGACATAAAACAAAACTACTATCAACTCTACGAGTTGCGAAACAGTCAACAGATTATTCAAAAAAACATGGATCTGTTAAATTCTTTGGAACGATTAGCCGAAGCGAAAATAAGAAGTGGAAAATCTTCTGCGGCGGATGTAGTACGCATTCAATTAACCAAAGAAAAAATAAATCAAAAACTGGCCATTCTAAAATCCAATGAAACGATCCCTTTGATTCGGTTGAATGAATTACTAGAACGTCCCCTGGATACCGAAATTGAAATCAATCAGCGATTTGATCTTGCTAAATTGAATTATAATAAAGAAACGATACTTACGAATATCTCCGAAAAAAATCCATCGTTAATCCACCTGGCACTCCAGCAAGAGGTTTCTAAAAAAGCCATCGAACTCAATCAATCTAATAAGAAACCTTCCTTTGGAGTTGGGATGGATTACATCTTGGTCGCTAATCGAAAAGATGTCGAAATAGCACAAAATGGAAGAGATATACTTCAGGTAAGAGCAAGTGTAAGCTTCCCCATTCAAAAGAAAAAATTTAGCGCAAAGGAAGAGGAAGAAAAACTAAAGATTGAAGGATTGGAATTGCAAAAAGCAAATCTATTAAGTGAATATGAAGCCCAAATTGCAGCAGGATTTGCCCAACATCAAATGGCCGAAATAGAGATGCAGAGTTTGCAAAAACAAATCACCCTGACACAATCGGCAATTAAAATTTTACTAGCGGAATATGCCGCAAAGGGAAAAAATTTTGACGAGTTGCTACAACTAGAAATGGACTTAATTACCTATGAACTTCAAGCATTGAAAGCAATAGTAGACAGTCATTACGCAAAAAATAACATCGAACGATTTATGGTTCAATAATATTTATATGGAAAATTCAACTAAAAATAGACTCCCGGCTCTAAACGGAAGACAATGGAGCGTGCTACTTGCTCTTTTATTGACTATGGTCGCCTTGGGGATAGGCTTGGGTTATCTTCTATTTGCTAAGAATAGTCAACCTTATGTACCAGAGATCCACCACGAAGCGCATCCTCAGAAACAGACCGAAGAGGGTAGTACAAATGACGAAATTTGGACCTGCTCCATGCATCCTAAAATAAGACAAAACGAACCTGGTATTTGTCCCATCTGCGAAATGGATTTGGTTCCATTAAATGCATCCACCTCAGACGATCCGCTCGTCTTGCAAATGACAAAAGAGGCTGTCAAACTGGCTAATATCCAAACTTCTACAATAGGATTGGAGTCCGGTAAATCAGGAAAGGTAATCCGTCTTACCGGAAAAGTACATGCAGACGAACGCAATGCGTCCAGTCAGGTCGCCCATTTAGCAGGAAGAATAGAAAAACTATTGGTCAATTTTACTGGAGAACAGGTTTTTGCCGGGCAAAAAATCGCAGAAATTTACGCACCTGACCTCATCGCCGCACAACAAGAATTGATAGAAGCAATAAATCTACAAGAGTTTAACCCGAGTCTACCAGAATCGGTACGCCAAAAACTTCGCTACTGGAAAATAGATGAGGCAACCATCCAACGAATAGAATCTACTGGCAAAGTGCAAGAAACTTTTCCCATTTATGCGACCCAATATGGAGTCGTTTCTAAACGAAGAGTGGCCGTTGGAGACTACATCAAACAAGGAGAATCCCTGATCGATTTGATCGACTTAAGCAAGGTTTGGGTACTTTTTGATGCTTACGAGGAAGATATTGCTGAGATTAAAATCGGCAATCAAATTGAATTTACAGCATCCACAATTCCAAACAAAAAATTCAAGGCACAAGTGACGTTTGTCGATCCATTGGTCAATTCAGAAACACGTACAATTTCTATCCGAACAGAAATATCAAATGAAAACAATCTCCTAAAACCAGGTACTTTAGTTTATGGAGAATTAAACAAAGTACGACGACTAAAAGGAAAGCCAACTGTTCCTAAAACCGCTGTTATGTGGACCGGAAATTCTTCCGTTGTGTATGTGAAATTACAAGACCGAGAGATTCCTTCCTTTCAATTTAGGGAAGTAGAAATTGGGGAAGAAATTGGAAACGGTTATCAAATCATCAAAGGATTGAAAAAGGGAGAAGAAGTGGTCACCTATGGAAACTTCACTATAGACGCGGCGGCTCAACTCAACAATCAGGCTAGTATGATGAATAAAGATGTATTGCTCAAAAAAGAGGAAGAAAAAGGCACCCCAAACTTCCAGAACAAAACGGCAGATCAATTTAAAGAACAGTTAAGCGTATTGGCGAAGAGCTACATCTCCGTCAAGGATGCTTTCGTCGAAACAAATGCTAATAAGACAGCACAACTTATGGCGAATTTTCTGGTAAAATTGGAAGGCGTAGACATGAAATTGCTCCAAGGAGAAGCCCACGTTTTCTGGATGAAACAGTATAATGCTATGCTGACTCACGGGAGTAAAATCCTGGCACTTCAGGACATCGAAAAGCAGCGGTCTCAATTTAGCTTTGTCTCTGATGCACTGATTATCTCAGTTAACGCCTTTGGAACAAACGGAGTTGCACTATATGTTCAACATTGTCCGATGGCTTTTGACAATGAAGGTGGGGATTGGTTATCGGAGGAAGAACAAATAAACAATCCTTACTTTGGAGATAAAATGCTGAGGTGCGGAGTTGTTAAAAAACGGTTGAATTGAATTTATTTAAAATTGCCCCTATAACTACCATGAAAAATTCTTAATTTTAAAATAAAAAAAGATGAAAAATCTAATATTTCTTGCAGTACTAATATTCTTGTTAAGTTTTGAAAGTTTTGCTCAAAACAATGTTCAATTGAACATAAACCATAAATTAGGAAGTGGGGCTTATTTCATCGAAGCCCCAGCAAAAAATAACCTAAATCACGACTTTAAATTGACTCGTGTGCAGTACTTTCTATCAGAAATCAAAATAATCCATGATGGAGGTTTGGAGACGGCCTTTGATGATTTTTGGATACTCGCAGATGCTCGTGGATTGACCGAAGTCGATATGGGAAACCACAATATCAATGCAGTCGAAAAGGTCGTTTTTAGCATTGGTGTAGACTCGGCGCATAACCACTTGGATCCCGCAACCTATCCTTCAGGTCATCCACTAGCTCCCTCATTTCCGTCTATGCATTGGGGGTGGAATGCAGGCTATCGATTTGTGGCCTTGGAAGGCAATGGAGGAAGTAATTATGACCAGCTAGTACAGCTACATGGCCTAGGAGATGCCAACTATTTTACCACCGAAGTTTTGGTTCCAACTCAAGCAGTAAACAACCAAGTTGTAATCAATATTGATGCTGACTATACACGAGGATTGGAGGATATGGATGTAAACTCTGGAGTCGTTGTTCATGGAGATTATGGGCAGGCAAAACGATGCTTAGAAAATTTTAGAGATCATGTATTTAGTGCAAGTCCCCTTACTTCAAATGAAGAAATTTATGGGATAAGTAAGTTGGAGGTATTCCCAAATCCAGCCAATGGAGCGGCTACTTTAGTACTCGAAGCAACTAGCAATTTTACTTTTCAGGTTGTAGTAACCGATGTGCTAGGTAAACAAGTACTCTTCTATGATCAAGTCAATATTGGATCTATTGATTTAAGACTAGAAAACCCTGGGATGTATTTTATCAGTTTAATTCAAGAAGGGAATCTTGTTGCCACTAAAAAGGTGATTTCAAAGTAAGGAAATATGAAAGTATTCTATTGGATTACATTCTGTTTGCTCAGCACTAGGCCTGGGTGTTAGAATCAGACAGAGCATTGTTTAAAGTGCCCAATTTGAGAAATATTCAGTTGACAACTCCTTACATGCATGATGGCTCATTGAATACGCTAGAAGAAGTCGTTGAGCATTCTCAAATAGGAGGAAAGAACCATCCTAATAAAAGTAGTTTCATTTCCACTTTACACTTGTCTGAGGTAGCGCAAAAGGAATTGATTCTCTTTTTAAAAACATTGACAGACGAGATTGTTATTAACAATCCTATTTTTGAATAATTCAATAAAGAAGGCATGATCGCAACAATAAAAAAGGTAATATTCCTTTCTACAATACTCTTCTTAGTAATTGCTTGTAAAAAAGAGCAGCCTCCAAAAGTGATTGCAGTCCTTGATGAAACACCATATGTTATAGAACATGGGGCCTTGCCAGCTCCTGATCTGCCAGTAGACAATCCATTGACTAAACAAGGGGTTCAACTTGGCAGAATGTTGTTTTACGAACCCATGCTTTCAAATAATGGGACACAATCTTGCGCTAGTTGTCATAGGCAAGCAGATGGATTTTCGGACTCTTCCCGCTTTTCTTTAGGTGTAGAAATGCTCCCTGGAACCCGTCAGGCGATGCCTGTTTTTAATATGGCTTGGCACAGCAATGAATTTTTCTGGGACGGCAGAGCGCACCTGCTTCGTGATCAGTCCTTATTACCGATCGAAGATCCACTAGAAATGAATGAATCGCTGCCTAATGTAATTGCCAAATTGAACGGTAGTGAACTATATCAAGATCAATTTATAAGAGCATTTGGTTCGCCAGAAATTACCTCAGAAAAAATGGCGTTGGCGATGGAACAGTTTATGTTGAGCATTGTCTCCTACAATTCGAGGTATGATAAATATATTGCAGGGGAGGTCCAGTTTACTGATAGTGAAGAACGAGGACGCGTCCTTTTTGAAACGGAATACAATCCCTTTTTCCCAAATCTTTCAGGAGCGGATTGTGTGCATTGCCACGGAGGGAAAAACTTTGAAAATGATCTGTATATGAATAATGGCTTAGATTCTGACGCAACGCTTACAGATATTGGACGAGAAGCTGTAACCCAGGATCCCAATGATAAAGGAAAATTCAAAGTGCCAACTTTGCGGAATGTTGCGCTTACTGCTCCTTATATGCACGACGGCCGATTCCAAACGTTGGAAGAAGTGGTGAATCATTATAATTCAGGTATTCAGGTCTCTTCAACAGTAGACCCTACCGTTTTTAACACATATGATACTGGCCTGTTCCTTACTCCACAGGACAAAGTTGACTTAGTAAATTTCCTAAAAACATTAACTGATTTAACCTTTGTAAACGAGGAGTCTTATAAATCTCCCTTTTAAAAAAATGGACAACCTAAAAATCTTCATTCATACCTCTAAGATATCAAACCCACTGAATTTGACGAAGAACCTTTTTGTTACGTATTCGATTTTTTTATTTATGGAACGAAACAATTATATTGTAATTGGACAAGGTACCTTTCAAGAGCTAAACAAATCGATTCTAAACAAATGAACATTCATAATATTTCACTCCTACTGTTATTATTTACAATTTTAAGCTGTGACACTAAATCAAAATTCAAGATAAACACAGACAAAGGAGATACACTTCGAGACATAATTGAAAATGAGTTAAAAACTGGTGTCAGGTTTGATACCATAGTTTTGGGATTCACATTTGGAATGTCTAAAGACAGTTACAACAAAAGAATCGAAAAGTTAATAGATGAAGGCACGCTATATATCAAGGACGAGTTCGTCTACTATGATATGTATGTTGATACAGAGAAAGGAACGTCAGAAAAATATGAGTCCTCCTTTAATGCGGAATTCCATAACAATAAGCTTTATCAATTTGGAATAGCAATGGAGCCCAAACAAATCAATTATGATAATATAGCTTTGGCGAACGATAGGGCACAAATAAAATACCGCAAAAAATATGGTAGTCCAGACTTAGAAATACATGATCCCAAAACCCATGAATCATGTTATTCTCATATTTGGGTAAATGGGAATAGAAAAATAACAATTCTATGTGGGAATTCCGATAATCGAATTTTTTACGCCGATACTAAAGTTCTAAAGGAGATCAATAACTAAAAATCTCAAAGAAGTCCACAAAAAACTTAATAAAATCAAATCAGCTATATTAAGAATAGTATAGTTTAGAAATTAGTTAAACTTATCAACGAAGTTCCCGACGCAAGTTGTGGGAACTTTATTTTTTTACAGCGTTATTATTTGCTAGATCGAAATACAACACATCTGGACGACTAAAACCAAATTCATACAATAGTTTCTCTATGGCAATCTTAGACTAAACTTCTTTCTAAACGTCAACGGAGTCGTCAACTAGAAAAAAATGGCTTACAAACATAAAAAAAGGAGTCACATCTTGCGATATAACTCCTTGAAAATAAGCGCGGTCTGGACGGGACTCGAACCCGCGACCCCCTGCGTGACAGGCAGGTATTCTAACCAACTGAACTACCAGACCGTTTATTCCATCACTGCTATTCTTCCTAACAGCGAATGCAAATGTATAATCCTTTTTCGAGTTTCACAATAGTAACCCACATTTTTTTTAAAAAAAAATACCTGCCCACTAATAAGGTGTTGATTGTCATGTGAATACGTGGAAATTTAATAGAGGAAATATTTTCACCTGATTTGTGTTTTTTGGAAAATGATCAGCCACCTATCTGTCAAACCACAAATTAACCAGACTCCAGCAGCCGCTAGATAACAGATTCTCAGACCGTAGCTCCAAAAAAACTTCCTTTTTTTACAAAAAAAAGACCGAATCTGATTAGTTCCCAAGTAACATTAGTAACTTTGTTTAGTTACTTTATGTCCATTTTGGGAGACAAAGATAAACAGCAGTAATTTAATTAGACACTAAACAAAATTTATATGGTTTTCTTAGATTTCGAAAAACCGATTGAAGAATTGTACGAACAACTCCACGCCGTTAAAAAACTTGACGAGAAGGGAGACGTCAACATGACCGAGAAAATTGAAGAAATAGAAGCCAAAATAAAAGCCACCAGAAAAGAACTCTACGCCAACCTTACCGGATGGCAAAAAGTCCAGTTGTCCAGACACCCAGAACGCCCATACACGCTTTATTACATAGAAAATATGTGCAAAAAATTTGTCGAACTACACGGCGACAGGTGCTTCGGTGATGATAAAGCTATTGTTGGCGGTTTCGGTAGTATCGACGGACAGACCATGATGTTCATTGGCCATCAAAAAGGAGTAAACACTAAAATGAGGCAATACCGCAATTTTGGTATGGCCAATCCTGAAGGTTATAGAAAGGCACTTCGATTGATGAAACTAGCCGAACGATTTAATAAACCCGTCGTTTGTTTGATTGATACTCCAGGCGCATTTCCTGGTTTAGAGGCAGAAGAGCGAGGGCAGGCAGAAGCAATTGCCCGCAACCTTTTCGAAATGGCACAGCTCAAAGTACCCATTATCTGTATTGTTATTGGGGAAGGGGCTTCCGGTGGTGCGTTAGGCATAGGATTGGGCGACCACATCACCATGCTAGAAAATACCTGGTACTCCGTGATCTCTCCAGAATCCTGCTCTTCCATTCTTTGGAGAAGCTGGGACTACAAAGAACAAGCAGCCGAATCCTTGAAATTAACCCCAAAGCACATGCTTGATTTTGGGTTGATCGACGAGATCTTAAAAGAACCAATTGGAGGTGCACATTACGCACCAGAAGAAATGATAAAACTCCTTAAAAAACACATCAAAAAAGAATTGAGCGAATTGATGGATATGGATGTAGACGAACGAATCGAACGAAGAATTGATAAATTCGGGAAAATGGGAGAATACGATTTAATTCCAGAACCTGCACCAGAAGAGCAAAAACAACCACAAACTTAAACATTCAGATACTCCGTTTTTAAACAATTTTTATGATCCAGTGGGTTGAAAATTTTCGGGTAAAAATGTACCAAAGGAATTTGGCCAAAAAATTAGCCAGTCAGCGTATACAAAGAAATCCGATTAGTTTTGATAAAGCTAAAACAGTAGGTCTGCTAGTAGATGCGACTGATCGGGAAAATCATGTGTTTGCAGATAAATACCGTGACAAACTACGTAGCCTGGACAAACGAGTCAAAATCTTAGCTTTCTTTAATGATAAAGAATTGCACGACAACATTCTAGTGGACTATTTTACTCAAAAAAACCTGAATTGGTACCACCACCCAGAAGGAAGAACCGTAGACGATTTTATCAAAAAACCATTCGATATACTAATCAGCCTGCATCAAGAACCTTCCATGCCCCTTGAATATATTTCTGCAATGTCCAACGCACAAATGCGAGTAGGACAGTACGCTGAAGACAAAGAATATTGCTACGATTTTATGATCGACACCGCTGGCGAGTCCGACGGAATGACCACTTATGTAGAACAAATTGATCATTTCCTGAAAATAATAAATGTAAATGTCTAAGGGAGAAAGTAGCTGGTAGAAAAGGCACTTAATTATAAGAAAAAATATAGGTATTAATAAGTTGGTCAAAAATCGGCTTTTTGTAGATGACCACCATACCATAAACCAATATACCATTAACTACAATGAATAGTCAATTTAGAGGAACAGGCGTAGCCCTAGTCACCCCCTTCAAAAACGGGCAGGTCGACTACCAAGGACTCGAAAATGTTATCGAACACACCATTCAAGGAGACTTAGAGTTTCTCGTTTCCCTGGGCACAACAGGTGAATCGGCCACACTTTCAAAAGAAGAAAAACTGAAAGTACTAGAGTTTACTGCAGAAATTACTAGGAATAGAGTGCCTCTTGTTGCAGGATTTGGAGGGAATAATACGGCTGCAGTGATTGAATCCATAAAAGAATTTCACTTTAAAGGATACGAAGCGATTCTTTCCGTAAGTCCCTCTTACAATAAACCAACTCAAGAAGGCATTTACAGGCACTTCATGGCTATTGCAGGCCAAGCGCCCAGACCAATTATCTTGTACAATGTTCCAGGCCGTACAGGGTCCAATATGGAAGCAGCAACCACACTTCGCCTGGCACACGCAAACGAAAAGTTCATAGCGGTCAAAGAGGCGTCTGGCAACCAGGCACAAGTCATGCAGATTGTCAAGGATCGACCAGCAAATTTTTTGGTGTTATCAGGAGACGATCTCATTACACTACCAATGTTAGGCTTTGGGACGGACGGCGTGATTTCTGTTGTTGCCAACGCCTTTCCCAAACCATTTTCTGATATGGTGCGACTGGCCTTAGACGGCAATTTCGAAGCAGCAAGACCCCTGCATTTTAGCCTGATGGACATCATCCATCTATTGTTTGTAGAAGGCAACCCTGGAGGAGTAAAAGTCGCCTTAGAAGTCCAGAATATTTGTAGTAGTGAATTGCGATTGCCACTAGCGGCCATCTCCAAAGAAACCTACCAAAAACTAGAAATTGCCATCGCCAAACTAAATGTACCCACCACCATTAATGGGTAATCACCTTGAGTAAACTGCCCAAATCATTTTACACCCGTCCTGAGGTGCTGACAATTGCAAAAGACCTGCTAGGCAAACTACTCGTTACTGAGTTTGAAGGAATTCGAACATCCGGTATCATTGTAGAAACAGAAGCCTATCGCGGCCCCGACGACAAAGCCTGCCACGCCTATAATAACAAACGTACGCCTAGGACAGAAACCATGTTTCACGAAGGAGGCGTCAGCTATGTTTATCTTATTTATGGAATACATCACCTTTTTAATGTAGTTACCGGATCTGTAGACATGCCGCATGCCGTCCTAGTGCGAGGAATTGAACCAATTGAAGGGATTTCAACCATGCTCAAAAGACGAAACATTAATACGCTACAACCCCGTCTTACTGCGGGCCCTGGTTCACTAGCCAAAGCACTTGGCATTCAAAGAGCACACACCAACTTCAACCTCACCCAATCACTAATCTGGATAGAAGACCAAGGCAAAATTATTCATGAAAATGAAATCATTGCTAGTCCCAGAGTAGGAGTAGACTATGCAGGAGAAGACGCCAAACTCCCTTGGCGATTTCGTATCAAAAACTCTCCATACACCAGTCCCGCCAAGTAAATGAAAATGGAATCCCTTCCTTTTTCGGACAATACAACCTATCTAGCGATAACAATCCGCTGTGGCTCAATCGTAGTAAATCCCTTCAATCGAACAAAGTAAACTCCATTTGAAAGTAAAGAGACATCTAGTTGCCCACTATTCGTAGCCAATTGCTTAGACCAAACAAGCCTGCCACTTGCATCGGTAATTTCAAAGTCTAACTCCTTGATTGGAGTAGAAGTCATCAACTCAAAATTGAGCAATCCAGTGCTAGGTGTTGGGTACAAGGAAAACTCAGATTTTTCTTCTTGGAGAAGTCCATCTACTGATGTACTCATTTCTACAATTGCCGATCCATTCACCGTAAATCCAGCTCTTGAAATCTCAACACTGTAGGTGCCAGGTTGCGTTATGGTTCGAATTGGATCGGTAGAACCATCATTCCATAAATAAGTTACATCGTCACCAACCCAAACATTGACCTCTTTGGTTTCTCCAGAACCAAGAACGATATCCTCCATAGTCATGGTAAGATTTGGAACTGGATCTATTAACTCGTCATATGCCATATTGATTATCGGAGCAACAGCATTGTTGGTATTTTCGATAAGGGTAACAGACAAAACGTCGCCTGTTTGTAAGTCGACTTGGTACATTGATCCTTGTCGAATATACATGTAGCGGTAGTTGGTAGGATCAATATCACAATCCCCAGAAGAAAACCCATCATTGCTTGTCGGTTGTTGAGAGATCACCGTGATGACTCCCGTTTGGGGATTTACTTTAGCTAGATAAAGTTCAGACGTAAAAATATCATTATCAAAAGGATTAGGATCAGGAATGCTCAAAAAATATAACCCATAAATCTGCTGATCTAGCCAATTATACGTTAGATTGATGAATTGTTCGGTGTATATTGATCCAGGGAAAAGAAGGGGGGTAGATACCGCATTCCCAGTATTTAAATCTACCGTGTAAATGGTATCAGGTGTACCATAATAATATTTCCGATGGATAGGGTCAATATCTGAGTTCCCAGAAATGTAACTGCCTAAACTTATTGGTCCTGGAGAAAGCACTTGCATAGCTCCTGTGGAAGGATCTACCGTAGCAAATTCAAGTACATCACTTACCCCGTTCCAACTATGTGAAACACCATATAGCTTATCTTCCAACCAATTGAACGCAATATTAGTAATTGGTCCAATTACATTATTAGGATTGCTAATGACAGATTGATGAACGACGGTTCCTAACTGAGCATCTACTTGATAAATCGTGCTGTTGGACGATATGCCACGAATATAAAAATAGGATTTTGTAACTGGATCAAAATCTGCTACACCACTAGCAAATTGATCGGGGCTGATGGCTCCATTTGAAATCACATCTACACTACCATTGGCCAAATTCATACTTGCAAACTGGACAGCATTGGAACTCACAAAATTTAGCCCATATACTTTATCTACTTGGGCGT
>CALLWB010000022.1 GCA_938016265.1 uncultured Saprospiraceae bacterium | reverse complement strand
CACAGTTTTACTTGTAAAACCTTTGTAAACCCCTTGCAAGTGATTTCTAAAGGCTTTACAAGGCCTTAATTTCCCTGATCTTAGGAATTCTCCTAGGTTTGAGCTTTATCATTTTGTAAAAAATTAAACTGTTAATCATGAAAGTAAACATTCTATTGATTTTGTTGCTCGGCGCGATTTGGTGTCAGGCACAGACCAAGCCAATTGCACACAAGAGCCATAGTGGTTCAGCGAGCTCTTTTGCGAAAGCCTATCAAAACAATCTATTTGACCTCAATCGCTCCAATTTTGGATTGCCAGGTGCTCGGCCGATTATTGTTTTAGATTCCATTATTGCAGTGAATGACACGTTAACGATACTCAAATTAAGGAAAACAAATAGTTGTCATCAGTATGGAACGAGCTATAAAGACGTAAAAGATTCTCAATTTACTAGTAGAACGGACACCATCGTAAACCATGAGTTTTTAATTAAAAAATACTCGGAAGCCTTTATAAGGGGCTACCGTAAACACCATTTTCCAATTGGGTTTCAAAATCCCCTTGAAGAAGTTGAATTCATTGGTTTTAAAGAGTAATCCAGGATACAATTCCAATGAGAAAAATTGTTGTTTTTAATTATCATGTTTTACTAATATTTGCGCTTTTGGGAGTGCTGTTTATGCCTTTTTCGTTTCGAAACTGGCATTTTCAGATGGAAGTGACTACGTTTCTTTTTGAAGATTTAATTTTATTCGCAGCCTCCCATTTTGAGAATATTAAAGTTGTAAATCAGGAGATTTCTTCTGATTCAACGACCCATTATTTGTTGTTTTTTGTTCTGTTGATGGTTGCGATTTTTCTTGCTACCCTCTTTTCGTTTTTCAATTTTTGGAAAACCTATCACGGGAGAATTGGGAAGATTATTCAATTGATTTTAACGTATTACTTGGTTGCTATCATGCTAAGATATGGCTGTGACAAAATCTTTAAGATGCAATTTTATCTGCCAGAGCCCAACACCTTGTATACGCCATTGGGAATGCTTGATAAAGACATCTTGTATTGGAGTACGATAGGAACTTCCTATGTATATAATCTATTGATAGGCTTGACAGAAGTAATTCCTGCCTTGATGCTATTGTATCACAAAACACGGATTTTGGGTCTATTTATTCTTTCCGGGGTACTAATTAATGTTGTTTTTATCAATTTCGGGTTTGATATTTCAGTAAAGTTGTTTTCCTCTTTTTTGTTGTTTACCTGCCTGTTGTTACTGGCACCGTCTTTCAAAAAGATGTTTGATTTTTTTGTTTTGAATAAAGCCACAGCATTGCCCTATTTGACAGGGAATAATCTGGTAGCATCAAACCTCCTCCGACTATCTATAAAAGCAATACTAATTCTATTTCTTTTTACCGAGTCGTTGCTGCCATATCTGAAATCCGGTCAATACAATGATGACCTCGTGCCTCGAAACTATCTGCATGGAGCATATTCTATTACAGCAATAGAAACAAACCGAACGCAAGAAAACAGACCCAACCTCCAATTAAAGCGCTTTTTCATTCATCGCCAGAACTATTTTATATTTCAATATCAAGATGATACCATGGAAGATTTTCATTTGGAAGTCAACCAGGCTCAAAAACAGTTTATTTTAACGAGTTATGAAGGAGAAACAATTACACTAGAATACAACTATTCAGAAACGTCTAAAAAGCTGGAAATTCGCGCCAAGGAGCTGGATTGGGTTGTCTCTGCTGTGTCATTACCCTGGAGAGAATTGCCACTTATTCAGCCGCTTTTTCATTGGACAGTAGATGAAATTTGAGGGTGGAGGATAGCAGGCAATGATCCAAAAATGAACCTTCCAATAAGCATCAACATCCAAGCGAAGCATTTACACCAAAACACTTCAATTTTGCACCTAAATCACTCCCCAAAAACAAACCATTACAAAAATACCCAACACCCACACGAACTACCATAAAATATCCTATCTTTGCCCAATTATTGGATAACGAAAAAAATCATCTATGAGCTACGACGTAATTGTAGTAGGAAGCGGCCCAGGAGGGTACGTTGCTGCCATCAGAGCATCACAACTAGGTTTAAAAACAGCCATCGTTGAAAAAGAATCACTGGGCGGAATTTGTCTGAATTGGGGTTGTATCCCCACAAAGGCATTATTAAAAAGTGCACAAGTGTTCGAATATATAAAACACGCAGAAAACTACGGGATAAAAGTCAAAGAAGCCGAAGCAGACTTCCCCGCTATGATTGCTAGAAGTCGGGGCGTTGCCGATGGGATGAGTAAAGGCGTGCAGTTCTTACTCAAAAAGAACAAAATCGAAGTCATCATGGGCTTTGGCAAATTGTTGAAAGGCAAGCAAGTCGAAGTAACCGACGCCAATAACAAAAAAACAGTCCACAGTGCCAAGCACATCATCTTAGCGACAGGAGGAAGAGCAAAACAGCTACCCAACCTTCCTATCGACAATAAAAAGATCATCGGCTACAGAAAGGCAATGTCGTTGGAAACCAGACCAGAAAGCATGGTTGTTGTCGGAGCTGGTGCCATCGGAGTGGAATTCGCCTACTTCTACAGAGCATTAGGAACGCAAGTCACCATCGTTGAATACTTGGATCGCCTAGTACCAAACGAAGATGCAGACGTATCTAAAGAACTAGGAAGAAGTTTCAAAAAATCAAAAATGAAACTGATGACCAAAGCTTCTGTCGAGAAAGTAGACACCAGTGGTGATAAATGCATCGTTCACGTCAAAGACCTTAAGACAAACAAAGAGTCAACTATTGAAGCAGACGTAGTACTCTCAGCAGTCGGCGTGGCAACAAACATCGAAAATATCGGTCTAGAAGAACTAGGCATCAAAACAGATAGAGGTCAGGTAGTGGTCGATGGTTTTTACAAAACAAACGTAGACGGCATTTACGCAATTGGCGATATCGTGAAGGGCCCAGCCTTGGCACACGTCGCTAGTGCAGAAGGAATAATCTGCGTCGAGAAAATCGCAGGACATAAACCAGAACCATTAGACTATAATAACATTCCTGGTTGTACCTATTGTAGCCCTGAGATCGCATCGGTAGGTTATACCGAAGAAAAAGCCAAAGAAGCAGGCTACGAGATAAAAGTAGGGAAATTCCCATTTTCCGCTTCTGGTAAAGCCAGCGCATCAGGCGACAAAACAGGTTTCGTAAAAGTAATCTTCGACGCCAAATACGGGGAGTTCCTCGGAGCACACATGATTGGAAACAACGTAACAGAAATGATCGCTGAGGTAGTCGCCGCCAGAAAACTAGAAACAACAGGTCATGAAATCATCAAAACCGTACACCCCCACCCAACGATGAGTGAGGCCGTTATGGAGGCTGCAGCCGCAGCCTACGATGAAGTCATCCATTTGTAGAGGAGTTATTTTATTATTGAGTTACTACGTTATTAAGTTTGACAACCTTGAAAAGAACCTTGTTGTTTCAAAACTATTAGCAAGCTAACTGGTTATTATACTTAATAACTTAGTAATCCAATAACTCAGTAATCTATTAACTAAACAAGCATGGACGAAAATCCGATAGACAAAGATAAAATAACGGAAACACCTAGCACGCTGCCCTACGCACACCATGTAGGCAGCGCGGTGATCAAGCCAACTAAAAAGGCAGTCATCAAGAATCGGGCACTCACTGCTATGTACGATCAAACCGATCGCCAACTAGCCCAAATCAAAAAACAAATAGAACTACTTGCCCAACAAGCAAAAGGCATCCAGAATCGCCTGGAAATTTCCGAAAAAATCTACCAAGCAGACATCAACTTCACTCCATTGATGGGCCACATCTATCACCTCTACGAAAAGCAGGAAGACGGCTGGACCCTTTCTATGATCTCCCCACTAGAATGGGGCACCCGAATGCCCTTCGCCGAATTCGTCGGATCGGTAAAACTCTTGTCGGATCACACCTGGGAGATGCTAGACTGATTTCTAAATGAAGGTTCAAATACATCAATAATCTAAAAATTACTCCCAAATACTGAAGGAAGTCAAACAACAAAGAATCTCTAGCAAGCAACCAATCGGGAAAGGGTTTTTGTAGGTTTGAACGAGGACTGGGCCGGCACATCGGGTTAAAAAAACAAGATTTTTTTGGTTCGTTTTTTCATCGATTAAAAAAAATGAATCTACTTAGGAATGTGATCAAAAAAAAATCCATAGGATAGAGCATGAAACTAAGTTGAAAAATTAATTAAATAAAAACTATGCTGAAAGCTACTATCTTCGATATGGACGGTCTATTAATAAATTCCGAACCCCTTTGGCACAAAGCTGAAAAAATCGTCTTCAAAACAGTAGGCATCGACTTGACCACAGAACAATGCTTAGAAACTACTGGTTTCCGAGTTGACGACGTAGTAGAATACAGACACCAGCTTCAACCCTGGAGCAATAAATCAAAAAAAGAAGTAGAAGAATCCATCATCGAAGAAGTGATCCATCTAGTAAAAAAAGAAGGCGCATTGATGCCTGGCGTCTTGCAAACATTGGAGTTGTTCAAGGAGAAAAATATACCAATGGCCGTCGCCTCCTCTAGTTCGATGCGCATCATTTTGGCGGCTCTGACAGCACTGGACCTCAAGGGGTATTTTGTGAAACTGAATTCTGCGGAAACCGAGACTTTTGCAAAACCCCATCCTGCAGTCTACCTCACCGCAGCTACAAAACTAGGCGTTTCACCAATGAAATGTCTGGCATTTGAAGACTCACTAACAGGCACAATAGCAGCGAAAGCAGCTAGAATGAAGACAATTTCCGTCCCGGAAGTCTACACAAAGAAATTTGAGGTAGCAGACCTGGTACTAGAATCACTCACTCAATTTTCAGAAGACCATATAACTCAATTATTCTCCTGATTTTAATTAATTTTACATTCTAAACAAATTATTATGGGTAGTCTACCAATTTGGCTGGTTGTTGTTTGTGTTCTGGGACTTATTATTGGCAGAACGGTTATCGAAGAGTTGATCGATAAGGACTAGCAGTAAGAAGAATCATAGCTCAAGGGCAAACAACCTAAGAGTATTAGCCACTTGAACCATGATTCTACGAAAAAATTATTGATCTGGATTTGGGATACAAGTTCCTTTTACGCATTTATGATTTGCTGGACAACCAAAGGGACCGCAAGGGAAATCTTTTGGCCCGGGACCATCTACAACTCCACCTACACCTCCAACACGTAAATTCATTTCTTGATTATTAATTACTTGTTCCTGTGTAATTATTTCTTCTTTTGCACAGCTAGAAAACATTAGAGATGCAGAAAGGATAATGCTGATTGCAATTATTAATAAATTTATTTTTTTCATGATTTCTGTATTTTAATATTAATGAAAATTAAATCAAGTTTCGGTATCAAACTTTAATTGGCCTTATTTGAGTTTGAAACGAAAAAACCACTATTTTGTCATGATCAATGATAGCTGTTTTCTACGATTTCTTACTTCAAATATAGGAGGGAAACATTAACGAAAAAAAGTACATTTTCAGCTATTTATCTTTAATTGGAAAACCCAAAATTTAGCAATGATTATGTTTTATGATTGGTTTACAGGTGCTTGTGAACAGAGGGGTTTGGTTAAGCCATTTAGGAAAAGATAATCACCAGCATTGCCAGCAAGAAAAAAATGAGATGTCCAACAAAAAATACCTTCCAGAAGAGCGGTCTGTCTGGTTTGTAGTTGAGGTTTTTCTGAGAAACAACCCTGGAGTTGCTTGAAATTTGGTTTAGAATATGGTCCAATCGACCTGCAGTTTCTTCTGTACAGTTTATCTGAAGTCCTTGTTTCAAAGCATAAGTCGCCAAGGTGGATCTCCGTTGGGAATTGTGCAAATTGATAGCTAAATCTTCCGTTTCCTTTGTGTATTTGTTGATGGCAGTATCAAAGTAGCCGGGCAGATTATTGATTGTTTTTATAAATGAAGGCGGAAATAAATGGAGCACCGCACCGTCCTCAACATATTGGTCTACAGATTTTTTGGACACATCTTGCAATTCGACCGCTTTTAGATTTATGAAACGGAAAGACTTTTGAAAACAAGAAGATTCAAAGGAACCAGTCATATAGCTGATATTACTGCACAATTTTTTTACTTCGGCAGCATCATGGTTTTTCAAGGCTTTGTATAACAACTCATTGTACCGTTCTGCAAAGTAGGGGCCTACAAATTTTGCAAACCCCGGCTCTAACATCAATAACGTGATTTCGTCCTTTTTTTGGAAAATGGCGGGATCACCAGATTCTAAAAAATTAAGTAACTCAGGTCGTTTATAGATCTCCGTATGAAACTCAATCGTCTGTTCATTTTCAAATTGCTCAAACAATTGGAGGATGGCGTTTTTATCCAGCTCTTTGTCCTTGACCATTATTGTAGGAGAATTCTGGACATCAAATTCCGCAATCCATCTTTTTTTAGCTTTTTTAATCATTCCCTTATCAGGAAATGAACCCTTTCTTAAATCTTTTGGTATAATATGATATGGACTCCAATATTGCATTTAGTTGTTAAGTTACTGGTTGACTAAGTTACAAAGTTTTTAAAGGTGTTGGTTACTTAATAAGTTAATACACATAATAACTGAACAACTCAATCCCTAAAAATTTGTATTTTGGCGACCGATTTGACAAAGCCATTATAAAAAACAATAATCTAGCATGCAATTTGAGAAAGTACCAGGACAACTTCTTACCATTATCAATCAAGTACATGATTTAGAGAAGAAATTGTTGAAAATGGAAAATTCAAGACCATTAGCACGAAATTTGAATAGAATAAGAGATCAATTTGCAGAGATGGGTATTAAATACCACAATCCACTAGGGCAACCGTATAATGAAACCCGCACAGATTGTGAGGCTACAATTTCAGGAACAACAACACAGAATTTGGTGATTTCTGAAGTGATAAAACCGATTATTACTCAAGAATTTGAGGGAATGCCGCATATTATCCAAAAAGCAGTGGTAATCGTCGAAGGAAATTGAATCGTTGTACAATTAGATGTTACTTGAAAAAAATTAATTATTAGTATGATCAACTTCGGAATAGATTTGGGAACTACAAACTCCGCCATTGCGAAGTTTGAAAAAGGCAAAGTAGAAATTTTCCGAAATCCGATAAGCCTCAAACAAACCCTGCCTTCTGTTATTGCATTCCGTAAAAACAGAATTATCGTAGGGGATAAAGCACGTGAATATCTAGAAAAAGACCCCAACAATGTCGTCGGTTTATTCAAACGAAAAATGGGGACTTCAGAAACGTATTTGATAGAATCTACTGGTGATTTCATGACGCCAATCAATTTGTCCGCTTATGTTTTGAAGGAATTAAAAAACTTTATTCATACCGGAGAACAAATCAACGCTGCGGTTGTAACGATCCCAGCCTCCTTCGATACGATCCAATCCAACGCCACCAAAAAAGCAGGATACGAAGCTGGGTTTGATGAGGTCGTTTTGCTACAAGAACCTATTGCTGCGAGCCTTGCCTATGCCAACAAAGAGGAAGATGGCAAGTTTGAAGAGGGCATGTGGTTGGTCTATGACCTAGGAGGCGGTACGTTTGATGTCGCTTTGGTAAAAATCAAGGAAGGCGAAATGAAAATTATTGACCACGAAGGAGATAATTTTCTTGGAGGAACTGATTTTGATAAGGAAATCGTAGAAAAACTTGTCATCCCCTATCTAGAGTCCGAGGGCAAATTCGAGAACCTGGAGCAAGAACTAAAAAGCGCCGCTGGAAAATACAACAAACTCTACCAAGTCCTTCTCCACAAAGCCGAGGAAGCAAAAGTCATCCTCTCCAACGCAACCAGCACCGAAATCGAATTTGAAGCAACAGACGACAATGGCAAAGAAATAGAAGGATTCCTAACCATAGAAAGACAACAATTTGAAAATATACTAGCACCGTTTGTTGATAAAACTGCAAAAATGATCACGGAAATGCTCGAGCGAAACAGCATCGAGCAAAGTGCCATCAATTTTGTACTGATGGTTGGCGGATCCACTTATATTCCTTACGTACGTGAGCGAATTGGCAATCAGTTGTCAATTGCTGTCAATTGTAATATCGATCCTACAACGGCAGTTGCCCTTGGAGCAGCTTACTATGCAGGCACAAAGCCTATGAAACGCAAACAGGAAGTTCCTGCAATTACTGGCGATTCAACCGGCCCAAGAATTTCTATTAAGACTGGTTACCAAAAATCGACACAAGATGAGGAAGAGGTATTAGTCGCCCAAGTAGATGGTGATATTACAGGGTTGTTTTACCGAATAATACGACAGGATGGTGGTTTTGACTCTGGTCTTAAACCATTGACGACCAGAATCAACGAAGAGTTACCACTATTAAAAAATAGCTATAATTATTTTAATTTGAATGTCTATGATGACAAAAACAATCAAGTAGCCACAGACGTTCAGGTTATCGGTATAACGCAAGGAAGATACAGCGTTGCCGGCCAACCCTTGCCAAACGACATCTGCCTTGAAATTGACGATATCGAATCCGGACAAACCGCACTGGACATTGTATTCGAAAAGAATGCCATCCTGCCAACAAAACGGACGATCATCAAGGAAGTTATCAATACCATTAAAAAGGGATCAGACGACAAAATAACGATCAATGTCGTAGAAGGACCAAGCTACGCATTGCCATCTGCCAATCAACCGATAGGCTTCATTACCATCTCCGGAAAGGAGCTGGAGCGCGACCTGATTAAAGGTTCTGATGTAGAAGTCACGCTGGAGATGTCCGAGTCCCGCGATCTAAAAATAAATGCCTTTCTGATGCTAACCAATCAGGAATTTGAAAACGTATTCACACCATCAGAGCGCCATGTGAATGTCACCCGATTGAACGATGAGTTGGTGGTTCTCCTGGAAAAGCTAAATGCAGAAATTCAGGAAGCAGAAATAATGGAAGATTATCGGACCGCTCAAGAACTCATCAATCTAAAAACAGAGATGCGGTCATTAATCATCAAAAGCAAAAAACTAACGGAAGACGATATCACAGACGAGAAATTCCAGATAGAAGATCAAAAACGTAAAGCAGCACTGCTTATCGACAGTTTGACCAGTGACAAACGGATTAATGCCATTAAAATGGAATATTTCGAAACCAAAAAAGATGTACAATGGGTCATCGAGCGATACGACGGCAGCGAAGCAGAAAAAAGTGCACTGGAACATATTATCAATAAAGAAAAAAGTTTTCTTGCTAGCAATAGTCCATTGAGAATCAAAGAATTTACCGAAAAATTATACGAACTTAGAGGAAAAGTTAGATGGCGTGATCCGGAGTATGTGATTTCGCTCTTCTATTATTTTGCGTCCAAACAAGACGAATTTACAGATAAACAAAAAGGAGCCGAGGTTATAAAAGTTGGAGAGAAGGCGATTGAGGAAGAAAAATACGACAAACTTCGTGTCCATGTCAACCAATTATACAGTCTGCTGCCAGAAGAAAAAAAGATCACAGAACTGAAAGGAGGTACAGGAATCGGCTAAGGCCGAAAGTAGCGCAAAACACGTATGGAGAATAATGAAATATTAGACACCCCACCTAAACCAAAGGCAACCACCATTCCTTTGGCGCCTTCCTACAAGCAAATATGGGCTATTTCCGCCCCAATTATGCTTGGAAGTGCTGCTCAAAATGTAATTACTTTGACGGATGGTATTTTTCTTGGGCGTGTGGGGGAAGTAGAGCTGGGAGCTATTGGTTTTGTGGGGGTGTTTTATCTGATCATCGCCTCTATTGGTTACGGATTTTCGAAGGGTGGGCAAATTATGATTGCTCGTCGGCTTGGGGAGAAAAACATGGATGCTATTGGACGCACAACCTATAGTTTGTTGTACTTCGAGTTGTTTATGGCATTAGGGATGTTTTTGTTTATGCAATATGGGTCCTACTATTTTTTTTCTGCCTTTGTCAATTCCGATGCGATCTTCTATAAGAGTCTTGAATACATCTATTACCGGTCTTATGGGGTGTTTTTCAGTTATCTTGGTGTCGCTATTATTGCTATGTATACAGGCGTAGCCAGGACAAATTTTATCATTTTTGACACGATCATACTGGCAATTACCAATGTAGTGTTGAATTACGGGTTGATCTTTGGGGCTTTTGGGCTGCCAGAGATGGGGATTGCTGGTGCAGCTCTTGCCAGTACAATTGCAGAGGGTGTGGCGTTTGGTGTCTTTTTGATTTATATCTTTTTTGATAAGGAATCGCACAAATACAACCTCTTCCGACTCCCAAGAATCAACGTCGAAGAGATCAAAACCATGCTTCGTATATCGATACCCATTGTAGTACAAATGGTCGTTGCGTTAGGAAGTTGGTTCTTCTTCTTCAGTATCGTAGAAAACCTAGGAGAACGAGAGCTCGCCGCAAGTAATGTACTACGTATGACCTATCTGGTATTGTCCATTCCATGCTGGGGATTTGCCAGTGGAATCAATACCCTGGTGTCCAATATGATCGGCCAAAATCGCACAGATATGGTCTTCCCCGTGATCCGAAAAACAGCAAAATTATGCCTTGGATTTACGATGTTTCTGACCCTTCCAGTTATCTTTTTTCCAGACTATGTATTGGCTATTTTTACTCCAGAACAAAACATCCTTGATGTCGCGCGACCAACACTGGCCGTGCTAGTAGTCATCCTGGCCATGTTCTCTGTTGGTTCGATTATGTTCAATGGATTAGCGGGGACAGGCGCGACTTTCTCTGGTTTGAAAATTCAGGTGGTATGTGCTTTGGTTTATTTGGTTTCGATTTATGTCATTATTGAATTCCTTGGTGGCGGATTGAAGATGGCCTGGTCGTCAGAAATCCTGTATTGGTTAGCGATGATCGGAATGACCATTTATTACCTAAAAACCAAGGGATGGCACGGTATTAAGGTTTGATGTTGCCAGATGAACTTCAACATCATTTGTTCTATTCCTATATCAAGATTACTCCGCCTTTTGTGCTTCACTAGCACTAATAAAATCATCAATGATCTGAATAGCGTGCTCTGGATGGACCATGTGAAACAAGTGCTCTCTAAACAAATCCGTTTCTCTTTTATCAGTGATATCAATAATCTCTGTAGTTTGATCTGGATACAAACGAGGATCAAATTTGGCAATAGAATCCCGTTCACTTTTTAGGATTTGGATAGGAATGTTGAGTTTTGGTAGCGAAGCAAGATCATCAAACGTCTGCGACTCAAAAAGTGCCGCATAGATTTGTATAATAAACAGTTTGGGCGGCAAACGATTGAGCGCTCGCTCCATAGGTATCCTATTCAGCGGTGGCAAGGAGTTCATATTCGTCATTAAATATATAATTCGCTCTTTCACCGATTTCCAAACCTTCTGATGCTTCGCAGCACCTTTTCCTACAAAGTAATGGGTCAAATTGATACTTCTTTTTCGGACCCCAACTTTAGAGTCAAAAGGCACCACTCTTCTTAAACCTTTAAACAAGGTTTTTGCTATTGTATAATTTCCCTTTTTAAGCGCGGGAATAATCACATTATCCAGAAAACCAAGAATGGCATGTTTGCTTTCTATCCCAAAAAATGGATTCGCCCCAATTCGACCATATAGATGCTTTTGTATCCCTTTCAATCGATTGATGTCCCTTTGAATCATTAGGAAATATATATTCCCCATAGAATGATCAAACAGATATACCCGATGTCCTCTAGATCCGAAATAATCGACAACTGCATCAATATTGTTCACTACATGTTTGGAATACCGCTCTACTGGAAGCGGATCAGGAATGGAGCCATAATGCATGGCAGCGGCTATAAATTTACTGGAAGGATGCATCGCCAAAATTCCATCATAAGAATTCAACCCGAGAAATCCATGAATCAACAGTACTACAGGCAGTTTTCGCTTAGCATTTTCGTTATACGGTTTGGAGATGTCTACCTTAATAGTACTAGGACCAAATCTGGTTTCTCTTACAATTTCTACTTGTGGCCAGGTAAGTGCATCGTCATTTACAAAGACGGTCATTCGGTTTTCTACCTCTTCCATATGGCGCAAAAAACCAGGACTTTCATTCGGTTGATTATTACGGTAAAGCAGCCAAACTAAAGCTCTTCTTTTGTCTGATTTAGTCGCCAGAAAGGCAATACGCTTGGTTTTCTTTAGGAAATATGGCGTGACAGTCAGTTCTTTTTCTCTGCGGTCGAAAACGATGGTCGCAATCTTTTTAGACTTAAATGCTTCAGAGTTACGACTGATTCCTGCAACGTGTCCCTTGGAGTTGGTTGCCAGAAAAACATAATCCGAGGCTTCCTTTTTGTAGTCTTTTAGGTATTTTTTGAATCGGGAATTGAATTCTTCAAGGTAAAATTCCATATCGTCCCGCTTGATATTACTACCAAGTACATTCTCTTTCTCCAACAATCCTAATTCAACTAATCTTTTCAGGAATGCTCTTGCGTCAAAGGTATCTTTAAGTCTGCGCTGTCCTTTTAGTGGAGAATTGACAAAGGAATATCGGATTAAATCAGGGTGGTTTATTTCATTATAATGATCCAGGATATACTGATAAGCGCCAGCAGGTGACTGCCCGTGAGAGAGGCCTACTAAAAACCGTTCACCCTTTTCGGTCACTAGATTTGCATGATGAATAAAGTCCTTGCCTACTGCTACATCTAGTTCCTCCCTGCTTTTAAAGTATTTTGTCTCAGGTGAGTGATAATTATCTATTGGGTCTTCTTGATTGATTGCAACTGCTACTCCTGTCTCCATGGTTTTCTCCGATTGTTCGCAAATTTACAATAGTAGAACGAGAATTTTAACATAAAAAACAGAATAATGTTTTTCTAAATTGTTAATAATTGGTCATTTCATTTTACGAAACAGCAATGATAAAGTTGCAAAGGATAAATTTGTGGAACATCTTGGACTTGCAAAAACTTTGCAAAGGATAGGATTTTGTTTGACAAACTGGAAGCTGGGTTAGTTTTTTGTAGCCTCTACAAGTCAGTTAAACTATAGGTAAAAGGGAATTGATCCACTATTTTTTAAAATTGTCAATTTTGATAATTAATTGATATTGTTGTCGAAATGTTGTATTTTGTATTTCTAAGAATTAATATGGAAGTACACATTTTAGAAACAAGTACAGATAAAGAGAAGTTAGCCGAAATTTCAAGAGCAACCTCAATTGAACTGCCAAAGAAAAAGGATGGATGGAAATTCACTTGGAGAAATTTATTTAAAGTAGAAGGAGGTCAAATTTATAAATTGGGAATAGTAGACAAGGAGTCAGAAATTGAAGGAATGTTAATGATTACCTTAATGAATGAAGAGATGTTGTATATGAATACGATTGAAGTCGCACCACACAATTATGGTTCAAAAGGAAGATATGATAATATTGCGGGGTGTTTAATAGCCTTTGCTTGTTTGAAAAGTTTCGAATTAGGAAAAAATGATTATGAAGGTTTTTTAACTTTCGAGAGTAAGACGGAATTAATTCAATTGTACCAAGATAAATATCGGGCTAATTTAGCCGCAGGTCAAAGGATGTTTATTCAACCAGAAATGTCCTTAAAATTGATAGAAAAATACCTAAAAATAAAATTATAGCATCATGGCAAAGAATGGAAAAATAGTAAATCCTGGAGGAGTTAATGGAACAGACGATGGCGTGATAAACATAAATAGTAAGGATTATAAAGCATTACAAAAAGCCGTAAAAGAAAACGCCCAAAAACAATCAACTAAATCCAGAATCAAATATAAATTCATATCCTTAAAACTACAGATTGAAAGTTACGTATCTGATAAATCTCCAGAACAAATAAGAAGTGCAGGGTCTTTCTTAAAGGAATATCTAAGCGTAATTGGAATCAAGAATAAAGAATTTGCAAAGTACATAGAAATAGAAGAATCAAACTTAAGTTCAGTTATTAGCGGAAGACGAAAAATAAACACTGAATTGGCATTTAAGTTAGGTCAAGTGTTAGATGTTGAGCCAAATATTTGGTTATTGATTCAAAGTAAGAATGAACTTTTAAACATTGGGCAAGAAAGAAAAATCAAAACAATGAAGTATAAATTAGATGATTTGATAAAACTGGTAAGCTAACCCCTGACTCTCGACCGCTTCCCCCCTTTTATTATAGAAAAAACTATATTTTTAGTACATTTACAACACTTCTAATTTGTTATAAACATACAAGCATGTCAGGACATAGTAAATGGTCTAAAATCAAGAGAAAGAAAGGAGCCACAGACGCCAAACGCGGTAAGATTTTCTCTAGAATCGTCAAAGAAATTACCGTCGCCGTAAAAGAAGGCGGCAATGCAGACCCAGACTTCAACCCCCGACTGCGAACAGCCATCGCCAATGCGAAAGGCGTCAATATGCCCAAGGACAACATCGATCGCGCCATCAAAAAGGCATCCGATCCAAATCTCGGAGATATCTCTCAACCAACTTTCGAAGGGTATGCTCATGGCGGTGTCGCGGTGTTTATCGAATGCACTACCGACAATAACAAACGAACAGTCGCTCATGTGCGCGCCGTGTTCAACAAAAAAAATGGAAATATGGCCACCACAGGCTCTGTAGATTTTTTGTTTGAACGAAAAAGTATTTTTGAAGTAGAAAAAGGGGCGTTAGATGAGGACGAGTTTATGCTAGAAATCATTGATGGCGGTGCGGAAGATGTCGAATTGGACGAGGGCGTATTTACAATCACCGCAGCCTTCGAAGATTTTGGCAATATCCAGAAAAAACTGGAAGAACTCAAGGTTGAGCCTAAAAGCGCTAACCTAGAGCGAATACCATTAAGCACCACAACACTTGATGTGCATGGTTCTAAACTTGCCCTCCAGTTAATAGAGGCACTGGAAGAAGTAGATGATGTAGACATCGTATTTCACAACCTTGAAATGACAGATGAACTGGTAGCTGCCCTAGAAGCAGAGTAATTCCTAAGTGCCATATCCAGAATTTCAATAATCCCTTACTTATTTACCCATGAGAATAGCATCCCTTCTTATTTTAGTCCTGTTTTTCGCTTGCAATTCTGCAACTCCAACAAAAAAAGGGCCTCCCTACCCGATCCAAAAACAACTGGTTACAGACAATGCAATGGTGGTCACAGCCCACCCATTAGCTTCTGAGGTTGGGCTGGAGATTTTAAAAGCTGGTGGAAACGCAGTGGATGCTGCTATAGCAGTCAATTTTACCTTGGCTGTTGTTTATCCTCGTGCCGGGAATATTGGTGGTGGTGGATTTATGATTGTTAGGGACAAGGATGGAAAAACGGAAGCGCTTGATTTTAGAGAAAAAGCACCCAAAGCAGCCTTTAGGGATATGTACCTAGACAACAACGGAGAGGTGGTAGAAGGTTTAAGTCGCAATGGCACATTGGCAGTTGGTGTGCCCGGAGTGGTAGATGGTATGGTCAACGCACATAAAAAATTTGGAAAATTGCCGTGGCACAAACTACTAGAACCCGCAATCAAACTAGCCGTTGGCGGCTTTTTAATCACCGAACAAGAAGCAGACGTCTTCAATGAATTTCAAGGTGCATTCAAAGAAAACAACAGACATCAACCCGCCATTGTCAACGACGCCGATTGGCAACCAAACGACCAGTTTATCCAAAAAGAATTGGCCAGAACATTAATGTTGATAAAGGACAAAGGAGTAGCTGGATTTTATGAAGGACCTACCGCCAAGCTTATAATAGAAGAAATGAAGGCTTCCAACGGCATTATAACTCATGACGACCTCAAAAGCTACGAGTCGGTCTGGAGAACTCCAGTGTTCTTTGATTATGATGAATACCGACTAGTATCAATGCCCCCGCCTTCAAGTGGAGGAATAACCCTAGCCCAAATGCTGGCCATGGTCGAACCCTATGATTTGAAAGCACTCGGTTTTCAATCTTCAAAATCGGTGCACCTCATGGCAGAAGCGGAGCGAAGAGCCTATGCAGACCGCGCGGAACACCTAGGAGATGCAGATTTCTACAAAGTCCCGCAACAAAAACTAGTAGCAGAAGCCTACGCAAGCCAAAGGATGTCCAATTTTTCACCACAAAAAGCCGGCAAAAGTGAAGAAACAGTCGCAGGGAAATTCAGCGAAAGCGAAGAAACTACTCATTTTTCCATCGTAGACAAAGACGGAAATGCCGTTTCGCTAACCACCACCCTAAATTCAAACTTCGGCTCAAAAACTGTCGTAAAAGGTGCTGGGTTTTTCTTAAATAATGAAATGGATGATTTTAGCGCAAAGCCAGGCGTTCCCAACCAGTTCGGCCTTGTAGGCAATGAAGCCAATGCGGTAGAACCGGAAAAACGAATGCTCAGCTCTATGACACCAACGATCATTGAAAAAAATGGGGAATTGTTTATGGTGGTCGGTACTCCTGGCGGGTCAACAATTATTACTTCCGTTTTTCAGGTATTTCTGAATGTGGCGGAATTTGGTTTGCCTCTAAAAGAAGCAGTTCACAATAAAAGATTTCATCACCAATGGCTGCCGGATAAGATTTTTGTAGAAGAAAATACCTTATCCCCAGAAGTTGTCAAAGAGTTAGAAAATCTAGGACACGTAGTAGAAAAACGAGATTATATAGGTCGAGTAGAAGCGATTCTTAGATTACCAAATGGCAAATTGGAAGGAGTAGCTGATGATCGCGGTGATGATAGTGCATCTGGATATTAATTAAAACAATTAGCACATGTATTTTATATTCAACATTTTAACCTTTCTGTTTGGACTGATACTTTACCTGTTTATCACGAGGATATGGAAAATGAATAGTCCTGAAGGCATAAAAAAACAAGATCAGGTAATTGATAAATCAGGTAGACTGTTACGATTTATTGCAATCGGCTCCATGGCAATTTCTGTTATCAATATTTTTGTTCATCTGAACCCATAATTGTTATCTTGCAGACTTATAATCCTCAGTTATAATGGCAAAGAAAAAAAACAATAAGAAAAATAACGTCACGGATCAGCCAGCCGCACCCAATGTTGCCGCTCAAAACAAACTCGCTCAACAATTTACAAAGAGCTGGAGAGAACGCAACCCTATCCTAAGATTTGTGCTACTGTTTGCACTATTAATGGGGTTGTTTTATGCTTTTTGGTTGACCACCTTTTTCAAGGAATACATCTTTACTCCTGTAGCAGAACTGAATGCCTGGATGGCAAGTGGCATACTCAATATTTTCGGGATGGGTACTACTGTCAGTGGTGATTTGGTCAATTCGAGCCAATTTTCTATTGCGATCAAACGTGGGTGCGACGCAATTGAGCCGATTGCTTTGTATGCTTCTGCGATCCTAGCCTTCCCGCTTGCGTTCTCAAAAAAATGGAAAGGACTATTGTACGGAGCGCTATTTTTGCTTGTGTTAAATCTGGTGCGCGTGGTTTCATTGTTTTTGACGGGCGTCTATTTTCCTACGATATTTGATTCGATGCATGAGGAGGTCTGGCAAGTGATTTTTATTATAATGGCCATTGTTTGTTGGATGATTTGGATTCAATACGAAACTAAAAAAATGAAGTTGGATGTTCAACAGTAAGTTATTGGGGCTTTTTCTAGTGAAATTTATTGCAGCCTATGTTGTATTAGCCATTTTGTGGGGACCGATTAAGCATACACAAGCAGAATTTTTTAGGCAGAAAACAACCTTTTTCTTTGGAAATTTTAAAAAGGAAGGCGCGGTTACATTTAGTAAACAAAACCAGAACGGCCACGAGATCAGAGCTTCCCTATTCAATAAAAAACTACAAGCAGCTGCCAGACAAGCAGGCCGTCGAGATTTCCGAGTCTACAAACTCCCATTGAATAGCTGGCAAATCGGTTATCTGCCAACCATATTATTTTTGGCGCTGTTGATTGCTACTCCGATATCCATCAAGCGAAAGCTCTGGGCTGCGCTTTGGGGGCTGATATTAGTGCAACTGTTTATTCTATTCAAACTATACATCAAGCTACTCTGGACATTTAATGGTCGGGAATGGACAGAAGTGGTTCAGTTGTCCGGTGTCTGGGAAAGACTGGTGTCTGGATTGGATTATTTGTTTGTTCAACACATTGGAACGGCGGTAATTATTCCAGTTTTTATCTGGATAATTGTGTCTTTTAAAAAGGAAGACACAGCGCTTTTGTTGAGTGATTCTTGAATTCTGTTTTGGATTCTATAATAATCTAAGAATATACAGGAAGGTGGCTTTTGTCAAAAGTATTCGAGCACAGATAGCGCATTTCGAATGATTACCCTTATGGGGAATAAAACTCAATCAATGATAAACTATCAGGATTTTCAAAAAATAGATATGCGAGTGGGGACAATTACTAGAGCAAAAAACTTCCCGGAAGCGAGAAGACCAGCGTATCAGTTGTGGATTGACTTTGGACAAGAATTAGGGATCAAAAAAACAAGCGCACAGATCACGGAACACTACACCACAGATAGCCTCATCGGCAAACAAGTAATTGCGGTGGTCAACTTCCCTCCAAAACAAATTGGAAAGTTCATGAGTGAAGTATTAGTGTTGGGCGCTGTTCAAAACGATAAAACTGTCATTCTACTAGAACCCGAACAAGAGGTGACTAACGGAATGAAAATTAGTTGATTGTGAAGTAATCTAAAAAAAGAAACTGTTCAAAAATGACTGAATGAAAACCTTACAAGCGCTTATAAATTTTTCATTAAACCATTCTTGAACAACTTCGAAAATAAAACCGGAAGCTATCCTTTGATAATTTCCGGTTTAAAGTTTCAAATGGACAGCACTATCTTAGCCCATTTGAAAATTTAAACTAACTAGTTGTTCGATGTAAATATATTGCCATATATCACGCTAAAAAAGTACAAAATTTATACTTTGTCGGTCACATATTTAAATAATAAATTGCTATTTTGCTCTTTTATAGTAAGTTGTAGTGTTGATTCTGGTTATTTGTCAAGACTGCTGTCCTTGAAAATGAACCATTTTAGATGGAAATAATACTATTTTGTTAAATTCTAAAAAATATTAATGATAATAACTCAGGAGCTGAATAACTTTGTAAATCAATAACCCAAAGACAATGAAAGACATAATTGTTACCGTTTTCGTCATAATAATAGCCATCCCATCCTTTTTTGTGCTAGGAATTTTGACCCTGTTAACATTATTGATTTCTAGAAAAATGTTTTACAAAACGATTGGCAAGACCTGCAAGATGCTCTTATTCTTAATGGGGGTAAAACTTAGAATAAATGGCACAATACCAACGGACGGAAGACGTTTTGTCGTAATGACTAGCCACGCGAGCTTCATCGAACTGTTTTTGTTGCCTACTTTTATGAGAGGGCAGTTTTTTGCTGGAGTAACCGCAAGTTCCAATTTAAAAATTCCATTATTAGGAACATTATTGAAAATGACGAAAGTTCTACCCATAGATAGGGGCAACTCCGAAAACGCCATAAAAAGCATGCAAGAAGTAGAAAAAGCGTTTGATGAAGGCTATCACGTCATGTTAAATCCAGAAGGCACTCGATCCCTAAACGGCAAACTTAGTCCCTTGAAAAAAGGCGGATTTCACCTTGCAATAAACACTGGCCGTCCAATCATTCCTGTAGGAATACAAGGTGCTTTCCAATACAAACCCAAAAACAGAAATACCTATAGGCCTGGGCCGGTTACCATCAACATCGGATCTCCAATTTCCACCGCAGAACTTTCAAAAGAAGATCTGCCAGAATTGGTGAAACAAGTAACAGCAGAGATGAAACAACTGCTCGGGGAAACAACAAAAAATGATGAATAGGTCGCCAAATAGGACGAAAGTGAAGTCTGACTGATTGAAGCAAAATACCAAATAGTTCGATTTATTCGTTATATATTGTGCCTGCCGAAGCCAACATCGGGCATTTTTTTACTCCGATCTGCATAATCTGATGAAATAATGGTAAAACCTATAAAATGGATGCCTATTTATTATCACAATTGCTAGAATTATATTATAATTGCGGTGAAACTTAAAGAAATTATTAACCTATGAGATTAATTATCAATTTAGTGCTTTGGCTTGTCATTGCCGGTCTGCTTTTTTATTTGGTATCTAGTATCTATGAGCCAATTAATTTTAATGCCGAAAAAGACAAACGTGAAAGTGCTGTTCAGGCAAAACTACAAGAGATTCGCACAGCTCAGTTGGCCTACAGAGGTATTGTTGGAGAGTACGCTCATTCCTTCGATACACTCGAACAAGTGTTAAATACGGACTCTTTCAAAATCATTCGGGTTTTCGGTAATCCAGATGACGAAGACGCCAAAATTACCAGAGAAACATTTTATGTCCATGCTCGGGATTCAGTAGATCGCCTTGGAATAAATTTAGACTCTTTGCGATATGTACCGTTTACAGACGGCAAATCGTTTGAAGTTACGGCGCAAATGATCGAGTATCAAAGTACTACGGTACCTGTTGTTGAAGTCAAAGTTCCTATCAGAGACTACATGGGACCTTTTGCAGCAGCAAAATATACCAGATACGACAACAACTACAAACCAGACAACGTACGCAAATTTGGTGATCTTGGTAAGCCATCAACTGCAGGAAATTGGGAATAAAAACTTATGACATTATAGAAGAGGGGTTTAGTCAAAATTCTTCCTCCTCCTACGATCTGTCCATTCTAGTCGGAATGGACAGGTTTTTTTATATTATAACAGATTCTCAACAAAATGTCCTTGTTTTAAGGTCGTACTCCTACCCTTCTAAGTCCAACTATATTCTACTAAAATCATCCCTCCAACAAACCCTGTTGGATGACAATTTGCTAAGACTTTCCTTTCAATCTACTAAGATTGAATTGGTCGCTGATTTGTCTGCATTGGTTCCTGCACCACTTTTTGAGCCGGATAAAGTAGAAACTTACTTGCAACACCTTTCTAAGGTCGACCCCATAAACAAAGTGCACAATGAACTGGTAGCAGAACTGGACATTCACAATGTTTATGCATTTAATTTAGAAATCTATTCCTTGTTGAAAACGTATTTCCCAAGAGCAGAATTCTACCATATGGGTACTAGTTTGCTGAAGGCATTTCACGCTCTGACAAAGCATCAGACAGGAGAAGACGTTTATCTAAATGTAATGCAAGGGTCATTTCAAGCCATTGTTTTTAGAAGCAAAGAATTGATCTTATATAACACCTTTTTCTTTAGATCCACAAAAGATTTTCTTTATTATGTAATGCTGATTTATGATCAGCTAGGCCTGAACCAGGAAAAGGTACCACTTAATATTTCTGGTGAATTGTTAGAAGACTCAGAAGTATATCAATTGGTCTATAAATACACAAGGAATATTCATTTTATTAAACGTCCTCATTTTTATCGGTTTAGCGATAAGTTTAGCCATATCCCTGAACATTTTTATTATGACCTATACAGCTTGAAGCTATGCGGATAATAGGAGGAAAATTTGGAGGCCGTCGATTTAATCCGCCTGCTAAAAACTGGCCAACCCGCCCTACAACAGACATCTCGAAAGAAGCATTATTTAATATTATTAGTAATAATTTCGATTTTGAAGATCTGAAAGTACTAGATTTATTCTGTGGAACAGGAAATCATACCTACGAATTTGTCTCCAGGGGCACCAAAGATGTGACCAGCGTTGATAAATTTCACGGGTGCATCCGATTTGTCAATGAAACCGTTAAAACCTTGGATATAACAGACCATGTACGAATCGTAAAAGCAGATGTTTTCAAATTTGTTGAGTATACCAAGGACACCTATGATTATATCTTTGCAGGGCCGCCTTATGGATTAAAAACGATGGACATGATCCCTGGATTGATCTTCAAAAATCAGTTGGTGAAAGGTGATGGCTGGTTTGTTATGGAACACAACCCAAATCACAATTATGAAGACCACCCGAATTTTGATTTTTCTAGAAACTACGGGCAAACTATATTTAGCGTCTTTATCAATAAATAAACCTATATAGCCACCGGTTAACCAAACAATATGAAAAAAATAGCCGTTTTCCCAGGATCTTTCGACCCAATAACAATTGGACACGTAGAATTAATAAAAAGAGCAATACCACTTTTTGATAAAATAATAGTAGGAATAGGGGTCAACTCTCAAAAAAAATACCTTTTCCCATTAGAACAAAGATTAAAATGGATCAATGAAGCATTTAGTGACCATCCAAGTGTAGAAGTACAGTCTTTTGAAAAACTGACCGCACACTTCTGTACAAAAGTCGGCGCTAAATACCTGGTCCGTGGTTTAAGAAATGCCTCTGATTTTGACTACGAGAAAACCATTTCTCAGTTGAACAACATTGTCGGCGAAGGCCTTGAAACGGTCTTCTTGATCAGTGAACCCGCCTATTCGCATATTAGTTCGACAATTGTGAGAGAAATAATACGTGGTGGCGGAGACGCAACCCCATTCCTTCCCGAAGGAATGAAATTTTGATAAAACACAACGATTGCATTAGCAACATTTAACTATATTTGCAAAAAATAATATACACCATGGCAAACGCTTTTTTTCAAGTACCTGTAGCAGATAATGAACCAATTAAAAGCTACGAACCCGGCAGCCCGGAACGAGCAGAACTAAAAAATACCATCAAATCATTGAAGGATACAGTGACTGATATTCCTATGTTTATCGGAGGTAAGGAGGTTCGAACGAAAGAACTCGTTTCTATCTACCCTCCACATGAAATTGACCATGAGTTGGCAAAATACCACAAGGGATCCTCCAAACATGTAAAGCAGGCAATCAAAGCTGCAATGGACGCTAAGGAATCCTGGGAAAACATGGGGTGGCAAGACCGCGCAGCTATTTTTCTGAAAGCCGCAGAATTGCTTGCAGGTCCATTCCGTGCAAGAATGAATGCAGCAACGATGCTAGGACAATCTAAAAATGCGTATCAGGCAGAAATAGATGCTGCTTGTGAGATGATTGATTTTTTCCGTTTTAATGTCCAGTTCATGACTGAAATTTACTTGGACCAGCCAGAAAGCAATCCTGGTATTTGGAACAGGATGGAATATCGACCATTAGAAGGGTTTATCTTTGCTGTTTCTCCTTTCAATTTTACTTCTATTGCGGCAAACTTGTGTGTAGCTCCTGCATTAATGGGAAATACGATAGTTTGGAAGCCAGCAGAGACACAAATTTACTCCGCATTGGTGATCATGGACTTATTTAGAGAGGCAGGCCTTCCTGAAGGAGTAATCAACATGGTATTCACAGACGGTCCGGTAGCAGGTGATATTGTTTTTGAACATCCCGATTTTGCGGGACTGCACTTCACAGGAAGTACGTCTACCTTCCAGTATATGTGGAAGACCATTGGCAATAACATCAGCAAGTATAAAACATACCCTAGAATTGTAGGAGAAACAGGAGGAAAGGATTTTGTAATGGTCCACCCTTCTGCCAATGTACAAGAAGTCGTAACAGCACTTTCCAGAGGCGCATTTGAATACCAAGGACAAAAGTGCTCCGCCGCTTCGAGAGCCTATTTGCCAAAAAGCATGTGGAAGACTGCAGAAAAACTTTTAAAAGAAGATCTTGGTGCTATGCGAATGGGTAACCCCGAAGATTTCACCAACTTTGTAAATGCCGTCATCGATAAACGCTCCTTTGACAAAATAAGTAATTACATCGCCAACGCTAAAAAATCTAAAGATGCAGAGGTAGTGATTGGAGGAGGATACGACAAGTCAAAAGGGTACTTTATTGAACCAACAGTTATCCTTGCAAAAAAGCCTGGCTACGAAACCATGTGTGAAGAGATATTTGGTCCAGTGTTAACCATCTACGTCTATGAAGACAACAAGTTTGAGGAAACACTGGATATTCTGGATGCTAGCTCCCCTTACGCTTTGACAGGTGCATTGTTTGCAAAAGATCGGACCGTTATAGAAATGGCTTCTAAAAAACTGAAAAACGCAGCTGGTAATTTCTATATCAATGATAAACCAACTGGCGCAGTAGTCGGACAACAGCCATTTGGCGGTGGCAGAGCCTCCGGAACAAACGATAAAGCAGGATCAGTCCTCAACTTATACCGTTGGATTTCTCCTAGAACAATCAAAGAGACTTTTGTACCAGCGACTAACTTCCGCTATCCATTTATGTTGGAAGATTAGTTAGTAGTTGGATTAGTTAATGGTTAATGGTAGACTAGTTAATAGTGGATGATGCACGATTAACCAGTTTTCCATTAACCATTTTTTTATGCCTATCGGAAGCCGGCCCAATTCTACCAACTATCTTGTACCACTTCAAACAATTTCATCAAAATCCTCTTCCTCTTCCTCCCCAAAATTACGCTGGAAAGTATCTCCTAAATCTGAATGCATTCGGATGAACCGTCTTTTGACATTCAGTAAAAATTCTTCATCTACTAGTTTTTGAAGGTCTGCCATTCCACTGATAGCAGGACTGCTTCTTATTTTAAACGTCTGCTCATACAAATTGTCTTCAAATTTGATTGCATATTTATGATCCAGCTGAAAGACGGTGATCTTGTAGTTTGGATGGTCGATATTTCCTAATATTCTCATTGTTGTTTCTTTAGGTGGCTGAAATCCTTCCTCCCCAAATTTATCATCGGTCAAATTTGAGTAAGTTGCAATAAACACTTTTTTGTACTAATTCGAATGATTTGACAGGAAAAATATTGTAGGGACAAATTAAAAATTACTATTATTTGCAAAATATTAATGTCACAAAATGGTATTTTTTTCAGATAATAACGCTTATCTTTTGTTGGTAAAAATCAGCATAGAACGTTTATTTCCAATTTTTTATTAAAAAATTTGAGTTATGAAGATCTCGAACTCCATTAAACTTGTCCTTAGTTTTCTAATTACTATTGGTTTATTTTCTCAACAATTATTTGGTCAAACAACCATAAATCTCTCCGCTCAGTGCAATTGTGAAGTCCTTAGTGGTTCAGGAGCCCCAACATCAGGTTCTCCAGCCGCAAATGCGGGCAATTTGTACATAGATGACAGTACAGGAGATATCTATTCCTATGATGGAACGGCCTGGACACCTGTTGCCGCAGATGAAGACCATGATTGGTATAAAGTAGGAACAACAGACTCTCCTTCCACAATAAATGACAATATAACTACGCAAGGAAATGTAGGAATCGGTGTCACCACTCCTGCTCAACAATTACATATTGGGGCAAATGTCAGAGCAGATGGAAGAAATTACTACTTCGGAGCAAATCAACGATTATTCGGTGATAATAACTCCGCACTATATTTCAATAGTGGAAATGCAAACACTACTCAACTAATTTTTAGAGATGCGGACAATGAGATTTACGGCCGCCTCCAAGGATCTGGAAATGGAACGAACTTCGGATTGATGGATAAAAATTCTGAATGGGTTTTTCTTTCTCAGGAAGCATCCAACCTCTCTTTTAGAATAAGCAATTCAGAAAAATTCCGAGTCAATGCTGCCGGAAACATGGGAATAGGAACCACCGGCCCATCTTCTAGATTGGATGTAAATGGCGATGCTCGCGTCCGAACACTGACTGCAGGACAAGCAACAGATGAGATCGTAGTAGCAAACGCTGCAGGGCTATTAAGAAAGATCCCGAGAACAAGCTTGGGACTTGACAATTCAGCAACTAATGAACTACCAACCGCGGGAAATGATATCGATGTCATGGGCACCGAAGTAAGTGTAGAACCGGTTCTTGATTTTGTCCATACAATGAATTCTCCCGCGCAAAGCGCGACATTTAGTGCTGGAGGAAACATTTTTATGAGAGCCTGGTTTGACGGCCATGTTGGAATAGGAACCTTATCACCTGCTGCAGGACTGCATGTTGATCATGACGACGGTGTTATAGCAGAAGGCACTTTTGGTACAGGGCAATTTCTTGCGACTGGAGGTGGGACAAGAATGGTTTGGAGTTCTAAGCATGCAGCATTAAGAGCTGGCCAGGTAAGCGGCGCACAATGGGATGAAGCAAATATTGGAAATTATTCTACAGGTTTAGGTTCAAATACCACAGCAAGTGGAGGATTTAGTTTTGCTGGAGGTGCGTCTACTATTGCTAGTGCTGATCATGCATTTGCTTATGGTGTGAATGCTGCTGCAACTGCCCCGCGAGGAGTTGCAATAGGTAATCAAGCATCTGCCTCCGGGATTAATGCCTTAGCTCTTGGTCACAATGCTTCGGCTTCTAACAATAATACAGCTGCCATCGGCTTTGAAACGGTGGCTTCAGGTAACGGATCCATGGCTTTCGGATTTCAATCAGAAGCTACTGGGACTGGGTCAAAAGCTTTCGGAGGTCAGACGATCGCTTCAGGATTTAACTCGATGTCTTTTGGAGAATTTACGTATTCTCGTTCGCGAGGGGAAATTGCTGTTGGGATGTTCAATACCGACTACACACCAGCAGCTGTAAATACCTGGAATGCCAATGATCGCATTTTTGTCGTTGGCAATGGCTCTAACGACACCAATCGATCGGATGCAATAACAGTATACAAGGACGGAACAACCAGACTTCATGGAAAATTAGACATGGGAGGATACACTATTCCAAACACAGGAGCATTATCCAATTCTATTTTAGTGCTCAATCCTTTGAATGAATTAGTCTGGCAACCAAAACCAAATTCATTTGGAGGCGCAGGAAATGACATCGACATAATTTCTTCTCCAACCAATCTCATTTCTATCGAACCAAAGTTGGATTTTGTTCATACAATAAATACACCAACTACGGACCTAACTGGACAGGTAATGGGCGTTTCTTCTCTACACGTGAGTAGCAATGATACCAACACAGAGTTTGGCTATGACGCTGGTACAAACGTAACAAATAGTCATCATAATACATCGATTGGACACCTCGCTGGCAACTCTATTCTTGTAGGACAAAATCACAACACATTTGTAGGATCCACTGCTGGAGAGAATCTATCATCTTCTGCCGCTAACACCATGTTAGGTTCTCAAGCTGGGAGTAAAATGACGAGTGGTGCTTCCAATTTAATGGTTGGGAATAGTGCAGGAAGAGATGGCTTGAGTGGGAGTTTCAATACGTATGTTGGTACTGCAGCAGGTGCAACAAATGTAGGTTCTAGCAATGTTCTACTTGGTTTTGCAGCAGGGAATAATGTATCAGGAAATTTCAGCAATAAACTACACATTGATAATCCAACATTCGGTACTTCCTTGATTTATGGAGATTTTGCTACTCAAGAAGTAGGTATCAATTGGAATGTTATTACTTCTGGAATACTGCCTAATACACTTTCTGTAAATGGAACTGCTTCCAAATCTGTTGCAGGTTCCTGGGCTGGAAACTCCGACCAGCGACTCAAAAAAAATATCCAGTACTTAGATTCGAAAGACATCTTAAACAAAGTCCTTGAAATGAAAGGTGTGACTTACGAATGGAATGACGAACAAACAGGCGTAACAAGACCAGAAGGCACCATGTACGGCTTCATCGCTCAAGACCTACAAAAAGTATGGCCAGATAATGTAAAAAAAGATAACCTTGGCTATCTGGAAGCGGCCTATGGAAGTTACGATGCGATGTTCGTAGAAGCATTCAAAGAACTAAACAAACGCATAGAAGATCTAGAAAAAGAAAATCAATCGCTAAAATCGACGAGCAGTGCTTCAGTAGACAATCGCGTAGAACAGTTGGAGTCAGAAAACGAATTGCTAAAAGCCCGCCTGGAAAGGATTGAACAACTTTTGATAGAAAAATAAGAATACATTAAACCCAATTATTATAATGGTTCAAAGGCGAAATGCTTTTGGACCATTTTCTTTTTATAATAATTTATCACTTTTTTAACTTTACTGTTTATCGATATCTATTACCTTTGGTCTGCGTTATATAAAACAACGAACTAATTTATGATAAAACTTGAAAAGAAAGATACTTGGGCGCTAGTAGGTTTAAGTATAGTTGTGCTAGGAATGATCGTTAAACTTTGGATGCAAGGACGTCTATGGATTGCGGCCAACGGTACCATGAAATTTTGGATCAGTGATGCCTGGGGCGGAGAAAACTCGCAGCACTTCACCGATCCGTACAGTTTTTCCCATTTTCAACATGGATTGATCTTTTTTGGTGTTTTGTATTTGCTAGTACCAAAACTTTCTTGGTTGTGGCGATTTACCATTTCTATTGCGCTGGAAGCCATTTGGGAAGTGGCTGAAAACACCCAAACAGTCATCGATCGATATCGAGAAGCGACAGCTGCCCTAGGGTATTTTGGGGATACTATTTTCAATTCTTTTGGTGACTTAGTATACTGTGGACTAGGATTTGTAGCAGCGCATTATCTCGGTTTTTGGAAGACTTTAATTTTGTTTTTTGTGATCGAAATCGCCATGATTCTTATCATAAAAGACAGTTTGTTGATAAATGTAATCATGTTAACTTATCCACTTGATTTTATAAAGGAATGGCAGTCAGCGATGTTATAAATTATTTTTAATTATGATGATGAACGCTGAAAAAAGTCATTATTTATTAGCGGGATAAAAAAAAATCCCTATATTTACTATTGAGCACTATCACAATTCTTTCCTTTTAATCAACTTGCCATGAAAGATTGTTGTAGACACCTGTGCTCCAATAGTATACTTCCTTTCTTATTTCTTATTCTTTTTTTTACTTCTAACCTTTTTGCTCAACCCAATAAATCCATCTCTCCGGATTTACAAAAGTTAGTAATTGAAAATAGCCATTCGCAGTGGATGAAATTCAAAAAAGAGGTTCCGCTTTCCGCTGATGTGCTGGTCAGTAAAAAGAAAAAAGCGCTAAATCTATCCGACAATGATCAATTAATCAAACAATCTAGTTCTAGGGATGCTTTAGGTATTTCTACGAATAAATACCAACAATTTCATAGAAATGTCCCTGTAGAAGGAGCAATTTTCGCCATTCATGAAAAAAATGGCAGAGCACAATCAGCAAGCGGCCAACTAGTGCCCCAGCTAAATTTAAACACCAATCCTACCCTCACCAGTCAACAAGCCCTGCAAAAAGCATTAGACAACAGTTGGGCAGATGAATATTTCTGGGAAGACCAAGATCAGGAAAAACTGATCAAAGAAATCAAGAATGACCCAACCGCTACTAATTTCCCGAAGGCAGAATTACTAATCGCCAATTCGTTAAAAATTCCAAACAACAATGCGGCCTTCTATAAACTAGTCTACACCTTCAATGTATTCAGTAAATCACCATTAGAAGCGAATAGAATCTACATTGATGCAATGGATGGAACATTAGTCAAGAAAGTTTCCCTTCATAGAGAATGCACTCCCGGACAAGGCGCAACCCTATACAATGGCAACCAAAACATTGATACAGAAAAAATCAATAACAATAGATACCGACTTTTTGATGATTGTCGTGGAAATGGTATACACACGCTTTCAAATGGCTTCAACGGTGTGAAAGAGGTCTATGATAGCAATAACAACTGGACAACCCAAAGACCCTATGTCAGTGCACACTGGGCAAGCGAAGAAACCTACGATTATTATTTAACCACCCATAGTAGAAATAGTTTTGATGGGAATGGCGCAAGAATGACTAGTATCGTCGGCGGTTTTTGCGACAATGCATTCTGGAATGGCGTCTACACCTCCTATGGAAGAGGATGTGGTTTAGCGCACAATTATCTGGTAGCGCTTGATGTTGTTGGCCACGAATGGACCCACGCAGTTACTCAATATACTGCAGGACTAGTATATGCTTACGAACCAGGAGCCCTAAATGAATCCTTTAGCGATATATTCGGAACATTGGTGGAAGATTATGCAGAAAATGGTGGCGGAGATTATCTACTAGGAGAAGACTTCTGGATAGCCAATGGTAAAATGCGAGATTTATCGAATCCAAAATCCAAGCAACAACCAGATACTTACTGTGGACAATATTGGTATACAGGATCTGGTGATAACGGTGGTGTTCATATCAATAGTGGTGTTCAAAATTACTGGTTTTATTTACTTGCCGTTGGAGATGTTGGTGTCAATGATAATGGACATGCATACGATGTTACAGGTATTGGTGCGGATAAAGCAGACTCAATAACGTATCGAAATTTGACCATGTATCTAGGGCCTCATTCTTCTTACCAAGCTTCTGCCGACGGTTCTGTGCAAGCAGCGGCAGACCTTTATGGAGAGGGTTCAATAGAACAACAAACCACCATAGAAGCCTGGTGTGCGGTGGGTATCAATCCTACCATTCTTGGCGGCACTCCGCTCCCACCCCAAAAGTCATTAGGTCTGGCAGGAATATTCAGAAATGGAGTTTGTCCCGGTGGTGGCAATGATGGACAGCTGGGTGTTCAAGGTGTAGGCGGAATTCCTGGTTACCTCTATCAGTTTAATGACGGCAACGGCTGGCAAAATTCTTCAGGGTTTGAAGGCGGCTTATCTGCTGGAACCTACTACTTTAGAGCATGGGATGCTGCTGGCAATGGTCCGGTTTTCAAAAGCATGACCTTAGTTGAGGAAGACCTGATATGGCCAACTGCAGTCTGCAAATTTAACATAGATGTTTTTCTTGATAATAATGGGAATGCTACGATTACACCAAATGATATAGATGGCGGAAGCTTCGACAATTGTTCGATCAATGATAGAATCATAGACATTAGTCAGTTCAATTGCAAGCACGTTGATAACCAAGTAAATGTTAGACTAAGAGTATTCGATTTTGCGGGTAACTGGAGAGAATGCACGGGAAGTGTTAATGTAAAAGACAATATCCCTCCAGTCGCAAAATGTAAACCGAAGATCACAGTTACAGTAGGGCAAACCATCCTTCCTGCTGATATAGACAACGGAAGTACCGACAACTGCAAAATCAAAAAACGAACAGTCAACCCAACTAAATTTAACCAACCAGGAGATTATCCCGTCACCCTAACCGTCACAGACCAAAGCGGAAATCAAAGCCAATGCACCACAACTGTTACGGTACTTTGCAAAAATGGCTACGCCTTGAATGATCCATGCAATGACTACGATGATTGTACTTATGACGATAAAATTCAACTCGATTGTACCTGCAAAGGAACTCCCAAAATCTGTAATTCCCCATACGTTTGCTATTCTGGTAAATGTCTTTGCCCTAGTGGTTACGAGATAGGTGCTTCTTGCGATGACTACAATGATTGTACAGAAAATGACATCGTCCAGTCTGATTGTTCTTGCCAAGGAACACCAATATATTGTCCGTACAATACCACTTGTTCTGATGGATATTGCTTATGTCCTGGTGGCTATGAAGTCGGAAGCCCATGCAATGACGGGGACTACTGTACTGTAAATGATGTCTATGACTCCAATTGCAATTGTGTTGGGACGCCAAAGGTTTGTCCTTACAACCAAATTTGTATCAAAGGAGATTGTGTGGACGATTGTTACGAAAAAGTAGGTGAACCTTGCGATGATTATGACGAATGTACAACCAATGATGTTTACCAATCAGATTGTTCTTGTGCTGGTTCTCCAGTATATTGTCCCTATCCAGAATCTTGTTATGAAGGAGAATGTACTGCCTGTCCAGGGCAAATAGGCAATTCCTGCAACGATGGTGATCCTTGTACCGAAGGAGATCAAATTGATATTGATTGCGAATGCGTAGGAACACCAAAAATCTGTCCTCCTGGATATACTTGTGATAGTTCTGGTGATTGTGTAGAAACTTGCTCGAGTACTGTTGGTTCCCTATGTGATGATGGCAATCCTTGTACAGAATACGATTTCGTCCAGCCAGATTGTGAATGCCTAGGCACACCAATGCAATGTCCTCCTGGCGAAACATGTGTGGATGGTATTTGTGGCAGCTGTTCTTCTACCACTGGAAATTCATGTGATGATGGAGATCCTTGTACTGAAAATGATACTATTAAAAATGATTGCAGCTGTTCAGGAGATCCTGTCCAGTGTCCTTCTGGTGAATCTTGTGATAATGGAAATTGCGTTCCTTGTAGCGGACAAACTGGTAGTTCCTGCAATGATGGCGATCCTTGTACCTGGGGCGATTCTATAAATGCGAACTGTGATTGCCAAGGTCAACCAGTGATTTGTCTGCCTGGTCAAGTATGTGTCAATGGAAACTGCGAGGGGGATGATCCATGTTCTTCGCAAGTTGGATTTCCTTGTGATGATGGCGACCCATGTACCATATTTGATTCGCAAAATGCAGATTGTTCTTGTTCTGGAATAGCTATTGTTTGTCTTGGAAATGAAGTTTGTGACAATGGAACTTGCGTATGCCCATACCAAACCGGAGCTTCCTGTGATGACGGCGACCCATGCACAGAAAATGACTACTATCAATCAGATTGCAGTTGTTCAGGTACACCGATCACCTGCCCTCCTGGACAAACTTGCGTGGATGGAGATTGTGAAGGTAGTTGCACTGGTCCTTGTGACGATGGCAATTCTTGTACCACCGGAGACGTCTACGACTCCAATTGCAATTGCTCAGGTCTTCAGCTTGCTTGCCCACCTGGCCAAATTTGCAGTGGAGGAAATTGCGTATCCGATACTACGAATTGTTACGGTGTATATGTGGGCGATTTCTGTGATGATGGAGATCTCTGTACTTCAGGCGAAACCATTCAATCAGATTGTAGTTGTGGCGGTGGTTCTACAATAACTTGCCCACCAGGACAACTATGTAGTGGAGGAATTTGTGTATCCGATACTACGAATTGCTATGGTGTATATGTGGGTGATTTCTGTGATGATGGAGATTTCTGTACTTCGGGCGAAACTATTCAATCTGATTGTAGTTGTGGCGGCGGTTCTCCGACATCTTGTCCACCTGGAGAATCTTGTAGTGGTGGTAATTGCGTGACAGATTGCGGTGGCGGTTCAGTGCCAGGAGATCCATGCGATGATGGCAATCCTACAACAAATTCTACCTATCAGTTGAACTGTCTCTGTCTCGAAGTAATATCGATTCCATTTGATGGAGAATATCCACAGTCCTACATTGATGCCCTTATCGGGAACAATGAAATGTCAATACTAAAAGTATACCCTAATCCATTCCAGAATGATATTCAAATTGATTATCTGTCTAGTTTGGAAACAGAAATAACGGTAGAATTGATTGATATATTTGGAAGTATTGTTTATCAGAATTATGAATCCGCCAACAATGGGGTGAATAAACTTCAAATCAAAGCATTAGATCGTCTTACAGAAGGTACTTATTTCTTGCGTATTACAGATCGTACGAAAGGGAGTATCGCAGTAGAAAAAATAATGCATTACTAGTAGGTATTCTTTGAAACAAAAACGGTGCAAGTGGATTTTCTACTTGTACCGTTTTTGATTAAAAAGAATATATATTAGTTTAAATTGTTAGTGAATCTGTTCTAAAAAAATAATTATGAAACTATTTATACTCAAATCCACCTTGTTTCTTCTAGTAATCTGCTTTAATCCATTTATTACTTATGGTCAAAATGTAGGAATAGGCCATACGCTCCCTACTGAATTATTGCACGTAAAAAATGGAAATGTCTATATTGAATCCGGAGAATTAATTTTGAAGAAAACAGGTAGTCTGGCATTTGATTCCAGAATTTATATGGAGGGCGATTCCTTAAAAATAAAAGGAAGTGAAGATGTTATTATTTCCAGTGCGCCAAACAGCAATGTTTTTATCTCCAATTTCAATGGTAATTATGTCGAATTTAATGGAACGACGTCCTTTGTTGGTATCGGCAAGACCCCGGTTTATGAGCTGGATGTCGCTGGTACGTTGCGAGCGGATGCTTTCATTATGCCAACTGGAGCAGTGAGTGGCCACGTGCTTACAACAGGCAACAATGGTGCAGCATACTGGGCAGCTCCTAGTTCCGACACTGACTGGTTGACAGGGAGTGACCACGTCTATAATTTAAGTGATCGTGTAGCAATAGGAAATGCACTTTCCAGTGCAACTCTTGGTGTTTACAATACTCAAGGCAAGGAGACTATGAAAAGTCTTTACATTCAAACCATCAAAGATATAGACACCACCGCCACCATTCAAAGTCTGGAAATAAGCAGCGTACAATACGGCAATTCGCCAATAGAAGGACAGCGGACAGCAATAACCCGTGCTGCAGGAACAACGGGCTCTACCCAAGGCTCCACGCTCAACCTCACCGGCTATTCCAGCAATCAATATATGGAAGGCAGCCGTACGTATGTAAATCGACTTACTGGCAATCCCAGCAGTGTATCTCCTATTTGTGCAGTCCATTCTATTTCTATTGCGAAAGATGGAGCAAGCGCAGTCTATGGCAGTCGGTATTTAGTATGCAATGATGGATCTGGAGGGGCAAGCTATGGAGTCTATTCTTCCTATTCGAACAATTGCTCGACGCCTACAAATTATTACTCTGGATTTTTTGTAGGGGATGTCTACTCTACTGGTGCGTATTTGCCTTCCGATGCGCAGCTGAAGCATAAGGTAAGACCGGTTTCCTCAAGTCTAAATAAATTGATGAACCTGGAGGTGAAAAAATACCACTACAATACCACTCAATTTGCAAGGATGAATCTACCCTCCGGAGAACAAACGGGATTCCTAGCTCAGGAGCTGGAACAAGTTTTTCCAGGACTAGTTAAAAAACACATTCAGCCCGGAAATGCTATAAACGAAGATGCTGAATTCTATGGACTGGAAGACGACCTTGAGTATAAAGGTGTCAATTATACAGGCCTAATTCCCCACACGGTAAAAGCAATTCAAGAACAACAACAGACAATAGAGTCCCTAGAGAAACGACTAGCGGACCAAGAACTGTTGATCAAAAAAATGTTGGAAAAATTGGAGGGAAAATAGATGGATGTTTTATTGTTTTTTGTCATTATTTCAACGATATAAATATTGTTTAATCATGTAATGTGATTTAAATCATAAAGACCCCTCCTTGTGGGAGGGCTTTCCCACCCTAATCGCCACCGCCTTCCCAATTTTCGAAAAAATTGGGAAGCAATTTTTCAGATCTTTAGCCCAGCATATACAAAACCAGGCATCTCTAAAACAAGAGACTAGCCATTATTACAAAAAATAAGTAACTTCGTTTCAAATTATAGAAAATGCAAGCACTTAAGGCTTTTATTATGGTAATGATTCTTGCTATGTTGTTTGGCTGTGAAACAGAATATACGCCAGATATCAAAAATGAAAATCCTGATATTGTTGTGGAAGGTTTTATAGAAGCTGGTCAAGACGCCACCCCACCCTATGTGCTACTAACTAAAAGCACCCCCTTTTTTTCCAGCTTAGATGCCAATACCGTCAATGAGTTGTTTGTACACGATGCAATTGTCACCATAAATGATGGAACAAATACCATCGAGCTACAGGAACTCTGCCTGAATGATCTGACACCTGCACAACAAGAATTGGCAAAGGATTTACTAGGGTTCGGAAGCGCAGATTCTATAGGCATAAATATTTGTATTTATCTAGAAGTTTCCTTCACGCCAACACTAGGAGAAGAAGGCAAAACCTACGATCTAAAAATAGAAACAGACAATAAGGAAATTACGGCCACCACGACTATTCCGCCTATGGTGCCCCTTGATTCTTTATCCTTTGTAGATCTACCAGATCCAGGAAACGATTCCTTAGTAGAGGTCCGATGTTTTATTAATGACCCGGCCGAATACACCAGCTTCTATCGATATTTCACCAAAAGAAACAGCGATCCATCCTATGCAGGCCTGGCTTCTGTAATTGACGATGTGTTTTTCGACGGGCAAGCATTTGAATTCCCCTTGACACGCGGACAAGCACGAACGGATGCAATTGATATCAATACATACGGTTATTTTTGGAAAGGCGACACTATCCAGGTCAAATGGGCCACTATCGATGAAGCCCACTACAATTTCTGGAGTACCTTAGAATACAATACTTCAGCAGACGGACCATTCAGCTCCTTCACCAAAGTATCTTCCAATATTAATGGCGGGATAGGTATTTGGGGAGGTTATGGAGCCTCTTATCACCAAATCATTATTCCTGAATAAGTAGAAATAGCTGGAATAAAGTAGAAGGTATTTAGAATTTAGCAAGGCTAATATTTCCAAGTTTCTCTTTGGCTAAAACACGTTTAGAACGACTCTTTATCAGCGTTTTAACTGTCTTTTGTTAGCGGAAGCGATCTGTCTTCTGGCAGCTGCTTTTAGTCTATTTCCTCCCTAAGGATCAACCATTTCATCCTCCCGAAACTCACTTCTTAAGAAATCAGCCCCCAGCGAAAACTCATAAGAATACAAACTATAATTCTGAAATTTTGAAGTCGCTACATCGAACGAAATAACAATAGGAAACTGCTTGTCAAATACCGTTTTTAAAACCAAGGAGACAAACCCAGGACTCCGATACCCAGCCCCAATCGTCAACTGATCGTTTTCCAGAAAGTGCAACTGCAATAGCGCCTGATATTGAATCGGCGTGCTAGCTGTCATTTTTACCAATGCAGTTGGCTCAAAAGAGAATTTGTCAAAATCAAACCGATACCCCGCATTTAAAAAATAGTGCCGATAGTATTGAGCTACAGGTAGTCTGGAGTCGGCATTCGTGCCAAAATCAAGCTTAGATTGCAATAAGTTGGTCGCCGAAAATCCTATTCGCAATTTCTCTGAATAAAAATAAGCGCCAATCCCGGCTTCCCCAGTACTCACATCTTCATCACCATTGAGAATCGCATTGTCATTTGGCTCTACAAACTTGATGGTTTCCACTCGGACATCATATTTTGTATATCGCCCTTCCGCACCGATTGAAAGTTTCACCTTTTCACTAAATGGTATGTGGTAGCTTATCGCTAATTTTCCGCCTATTCTTGAGGTAGGACCAGTTACATCATAGACAAAAGCGCCACCTAAACCCAATCTATTGAACCCACCATTGTAGGAAAGGGTGTTCGTCTCCGGACCAAATCCGAATCCAACCCACTGAAAATGGTTTAAGCTCCTTATTTCATGGTACTTGCTACTACCAACGATAGCAGGATTATAAAGATTTCCATTCATGGTATACTGAGAAACAAGTGGTTCCTGTTGACCATATAGGGTAGAAATAAAGAAAAAAGACAAACAAACTATTACTATATTTTTCATGATAATTTTCATTTTTTAGCGATTTATCGGATGATGGTTACCGTTCCTTTAAAAACTCTGACGTCGTTAGGTTCTTGCATTTTTACAACAAAATAATAAGTGCCGTCGGGAACGGGTTTCCCTTCATACGTTCCATCCCAGGTATTATCATAGTTGGTCGCAGAATAGAGTTCCTGGCCCCATCTATTGTAAACTTCTACTTCATTATCGAAGAATTGTATGCATTCAATTACCCAAAAATCATTGACCCCATCTCCATTCGGAGTAAATCCAAGCACAGTTTCGAGGCAATCCAGCATATCAATGACTTCAACAGTTACTTCATCAACATCGACACAGCCCTGATCATCAGAAACAGTTAAGGTGTAAGTCGTGGTAGCTTCAGGATTAGCAACTGGATTACTTATTGTTGGATCACTCAATCCGGTAGTAGGATCCCATTCATAATTAAGTCCGCCACTTCCATTGAGCGTAGTTTGATCTCCTATATAAATACTGACATTAGATCCCGCATTTGCATCTACTGCATTAAACGTAATTGGATTGGTGCCGCCTAGATCATCCAGCGTGCAGCCTAAATCGTCCATAGCCACCACACTCCAAACGTCTCCATCCATCAAACTGATCGTGTAGGATCCATTAGAAGGAATTAAACTTGTATTTCCGTTAATGGTCACCTCAAGGAAATAGGAAGTTGCTCCCATGTCCGCTTCTGGCAGACCACCCGTTATGGTTAAGGCAACAGTTCCATTCCCATTTCCATCACAATCATAGGAGTATCCCTGACTATCATTTATGATCACAGGGTTTAGCATGTTACAAGTGATTAAGCAATCTTCCAGTGGATCCTGGATGAATGTATCTCCTATGTTGTCAGGTGGACAACCCACAGCATCTGTAGCTTCCAGTGTCCAAACATCCCCATCATTAACTACAAAAGTGTAGGCTCCATTATTGGAGGTAGTACCTGATGAGGAATTTCCGTTTATGGTGAGTGTAATATCGTATTCCGGTCCGAAACCGCCAGTCACGTTGATATCTACCGATGCTATTCCATCTCCCATACAGTCATATTCGGCTCCTGTAAAACCAGCGATTGAAATTGGTGGCATCATAGTACAAGGTTCCAGACAATCTGGTATCCCTTCTTCAAACAAATCACCAACAGCATCCCCTGGACAACCAACAACATCAGTTACAGAAATTGTCCAATCATCGCCATCATTAACAACAAGTGTGAAATCTCCGTTATTCGTGGTCATCATTGGAGCTTGGGTAACAGTATTTATTACTACGGTCACTTCATATTCAGGTCCAAAACCTCCAGTAACATTGATCGTAACACTAGCCGTTCCGTTTCCAAGACAATCATATTCAGTTCCAGTAAATCCGCTAATAGTAATTGGAGGTAGTGCATTACAGGATTCTAAGCAATCTGGTATTCCCTCTTCGAAGGTGTCTCCTATTTGATCAGGGGGACATCCTAGTGCATCCGTTGCAGACAATGACCAGACATCACCATCATTCACAGTTAAAGTGAAGTTTCCTCCCCCGGTGCTCATGGAGGTAGTTGGTGTACCATTTATGGTTAACGTCATTGTATATTCTGGGCCAATACCTCCGGTAACATTTACAGTGACACTTGCGGTGCCATCTCCATTACAGTCGTATTCAGTTCCAGTAAATCCGTTTATTGTTATTGCTGGTAAGGTGGCGCAAGTGCTGATGCAATCCGGTGTTCCTTCATTAAATTGATCGGTTGCAGTTGCCGCAGGACATCCGAGGTCGTCCGTTACACTGGCGACCCAAGTATCCCCATCATTTACTGTAAAGGTATAGGTAGTTGCTCCACCGCCGACACTGGCTACTGGGAATGTTCCGTTAGCTCCTGTAGAACCAGTTATTGTAACTGAATACCCAGTTGCTCCTCCATCAGCAGAGGGCAATCCGCCATTCATTGTGACGGTAACTTCAGCTGTTCCATTTCCAAGGCAATTGTATTCGTATCCTGAAACAACTATTGGAAACATGGTACATACATCCGGGCAATTCGTAGTATTAAATACAAAGGTCTCCGATGCAGTTGCTGGTGTGCAATTGTCTTCATCTGTAACTGAAATAGACCAAGTGTCCCCATCGCCAACTGCGAATGTGTATTGCACAGTACCAGCCATCATTCCCGGAAAGGGAGTCATACTTGTATTCCCACCAGCCGTTGAGCCAGTAACTGTAATAATATAATTGGAACCATCAGTTTCAGGCTTACCGCCAGACAGTGTAAGTGTTACTGTTGCAGTTTGTGTAGCTGGATCGCAAACGTAAACCACTGGAGTTGGCGCTAATGCAATCGGATTGTATAATAAACAAGGATCACAAGCCACAGGAACAACAACGGTGGTTGTCTGAGTGCATCCCTCATCATCTGTTACGGAAACTAGGTAGCTTGCTCCACCTCCTAGCGTAGGAGAGAAAACAATTGTACCTCCATTTGCCAACGTCGTTCCTGAAGTAATGACATCCGTTGATGGGATTGGTCCAGTAACTTCAAAGTCAAAGTTGGAAGCATCATAAGCAGGAAGTCCACCACTTACAGAAATGGAAGTTTCGCAAGTATTTGGATTTATGGTTGGTGCTGCAAACACAATTTCTTCTAGGAAGACGACGGGTGCAGCATCTGTGATTCTTGCACTAGGACAAATGTTACCCCAATTGGCGGCTTCATCCGCTAATGCAGACACATAAATGATCGTATTATAGGGTGTTCCTGCTGGCAATCCATCGTTGATAAACTCGGGAGTTGTATTCGGTGGAGCCGATTCATATATAGTTGTTCCGGTGAAGGGATTGGTGATGCTTGTATTGTCATGCAATAAAAATCCTTCTGCGAGACAGCCTCCAGAAGGAAGAACGGCATTTGCAGAAGCAGCAGTGATAGATTCGCCAAAACAAATCAAACCGATATTAGGAGCCGTGCTATTGGCATCATAAGTGTCTCCATCAGTATCAGTGTAGGAAGTATTCCCCGCGGTAACTTCTACTTCAGAAATATTGTCGATAAGGTAGGAACCAATATCTCCAGCGCCGGCACCATCGACTTGGATGGCATAAGTCTGGCCAGGATTAAGGCAGCAAAGTTGTAGCGTGCTTCCTGTGGTATTTGCTACTGAACTTCCAAGTGCATCTATTTGACAAGTAGCTGGAGTACCATCTGAGGTATAGGTTGCTCCCGCAATTGCAGCTGGAGAAGGACAACTGGCAGTATTACCAGAAAGTCCACCATAGCACGTATTTGTATTTAAAAGAGGATATACTGCGAAGTTTATGGCCCCAATTGAACCAGCACTAGCAGTTATATCAACAACTCCTGAGGGAGGCGCTACAAAGTAATGCCAGTTAGTTTGATTTGCAGCTGCACCTACCGCAGAAGATAGTGGCTCACCTGCTAAATACTCAAAACAAGAATTGGTGTTGTCTCCTCCTACAACTGGAGTCGTTGGTGCTCCTAACAATTGAACAGGAACTTCAAATGCGGGGTCTTCTAATGCCAAACATAAGACATCATTGCCTGGAGCCATTGATCCTGGATCGTACAACCAGACATTAAAAACACCCAAAGAAACAGTGTTTGGATCCATCATACCGAAATAAGTATATCCAGGCTCTAAACAAGTTTTTTCAATAAGTGCAGTTTCACCAATGCTAAAGAAACCAGCGTTGTCAAAGTTTTCAGTATAATTTGGGATGTGTAAATCCCAGCAATTTTGTGTTCCTGAAAGGAAAGGCGCAAGTGCCGGATCAGGCTCATACAAGGAAATAGCCTCTCCCTGAATACCAAGAATATCCGGGATCTCTCCCTCAAAATGAACGGCTCCACTACAAGGAGCAACAAAAGATAGCCAAATCGACTCATCCGGATCATCACCTGTTGGTGTTTCATCAAATGCATAGGCTGCAGCGAGATGGTCTTCATCCGTCTCAAAATCAAAACTACATTCGTAGTTTATGTTAGGAACGGTTGGTGGCGAAACACCTTGCTGTTGAACGGTTTGTGTTATGGTCACGGGGATAGCTCCGCATGGAATATCGTAAGCATCTCCTGGATCATTTCCTTGACTGGAAACATTTATTCCTAGGACGCCTGATTGGTTATTGTTGTCAGTACTCACCTGTATGTAGTAGGTTTCTCCTGGTATGAGTGTTGGGCCAACAGTTAGCCCTGAGAAAGCTGCACTGCAACTTGTCATGCTAATATCTGCTTCTCCTTCGAGGTTTAAGAGGCCACCTAAATCTGCATCATCTAAGAAGGAAAGGTAGTCGAATTTTGTTTTGAATTGGACTCCGGTGCATTGGTTGGTTCCTGCGTTGCACCCCATGCCGTCTGCAGCGTGATATACATAAATTTCTGTTCCGAAATCGGTAATACCGAGGTCTGTACTTATGTCTACTTCTCCGGTTGCCGGAGCAGTGAAGACGACCCATGCAGAACCGTGATTGGCAATGTCTTTTCCGTTGTCGAACGGCTCGCCGGGCTCGAAGGTTTGATTGCCACACCAGCTGTAGTCGTAGTCTCCTCCATCGACGAGGATAACTGGAGCGTCACAGATATTGTCGGCTATAGATCCGGTGGTTGGAAAGGTGGCTATAGAAAAGCTGATGGTAAATCCTTGTGTACAACTAGAGGCGCCTGTTGCATTGTCTGAAATAGAGCCTGTTCCTCCGATGGGCGGTATTGGGAGGTTGATTGTTTGATCGCCGGTTTCACCCTCAGTGAGGAGGAGGCCATAGTTTGTGGCATCGTCATTTTCGTAGGCATTCCAGGTGATGATGATATTTGATGGTAGTTGTCCGGGGCATGCGTAATGGTGGTCAAAAAAGGTCTCATTGACTGTTTGGGTGTAGGGGCCGTTGTTGTCATTGACGTGGGTGAAATTCCAGTCGGTAAATGGGATTTCGGGATTGTTGTTGTTATTGCCAACAGTGTTGTCTGTGGCTTGGTATTCCCATACAAAATCACTTCCTCCTCCAAACAAACCGTCGCAATCGTTGGTACTGGTCGTACTAATAACATTCATAGTTACAACGACACGAATTTGTGAAAAAGAAGAAGGTAGGAGAAACGTACAAAAGAGGAAACAGGTAAGTATATATTGAGTTATGTTCTTCATTGGTGTGAAATTAGTGAGTTAGGTGTTGAAGTAGGGCGCTGGAAAAACTGGTTAGGATTGCCATCTAAGCTTATTGGTAACGTACCATTGGCCTTTGTACTCATAAAATTTGTAGAAAGTAATGCGGTGTTTTTCTGCAGATTTATCTTCAATGATTTGCATGGCACTTCGTCCACCTTTGAGGAAAACATTTTCCTTTAGAAGAAATTCATATTGATCAAACGACCAATTGTCTATTGAGGCGAGTTGTTCGTGGATATAATTGAAATTGTATAATATTCTTGTTTTTTCCTGATCGTAATGAAGGTCCAGATCTCTAAGTGCTGTTGCTAATCCAGCATCTGTTTTGAATCCGAATTGCCGAATCATTGCTTCATAAGTTTGTTTGGAGGGAATAAATTTGGAATAGGCTGCAACGTCGTTATTTTGAAGGGCTAAAAGAAGTTGTTGTGCAGCATTTTCAGAATTTTGTTCTATTTTTAATTTTTCTTCACTGGACAGGGTCGAATTTAGAACAAGGGTAGAAGATTTTGCTTGTGCCAAGAGGTCAGTGGAACAATAGAAAAATAAAAAAGCGCAGAAGAATACAATTCTCGCAGATAGATTCATTTTCACGGGTTTAATTTGAAAAATATGTTAGTTTGGAAATAATCGAGGTTAGTGATTAATTCTAAGTGAATTTATAAATTTAGTTTACAATTACATAATTTACACAGAATGGTTTTAACATTATTTTAATTATGTAATATTACATTTCAGGATACACCACATATAATATTTTCAAAATATGAAATCCAAACAAGTCGATTATCTTAACATAGGTTTAATGGTGGTCTCCTTTTTTCTAGCTATTTTAATGCCTTTCAAACTTTTTCTGTTTTCCTATGCGATATTAGGCCCCTTGCACTATTTGACAGAGATTGGGTGGTTGAAAAAACAACAATACTTCACTAAGAAAAAATCCGATTATGTGTGGTTGGTGGTGTTGTGCTTGTTGGTAACGGTTGGCGCATTGACTATTGAGACGGGCAATTGGAAGTCAACAACAGGTGTATACCAATGGCTGCGCACAACACCTTTTATTAAAGACATCATAAATTTGCTTATTCAATGGCAGGCAAACTTTATTTTTGTCGCTTTTATAGCTGCTTTGGCCTTTACCATTTTTAATAAGACCATCTATAAATTAGCACTTATTGTCGTAGGCGCATTGTTTGCCTACCAAATGACAAATATTGGAGATCAAAATATTTTATTGATTTTCGGCGTATTTATACCAACGATCCTTCATGTAAGTCTGTTTACCGGTGCATTTATTCTTTATGGTGCCTTAAAGAGTAAAAACTTCTCGGCCTACCTTTCCTTTTTGATATTTATCATTTGCATCATCGCGTTTTTTCTGGTGGGGATGGATGCGGGTAGTTATCAGGTTGGGCAGTATGTAAAAGACACGTTCGCAAGTACCAAATTTGACCGGTTGACCATTGCGATCGGAGAGCTGTTTGTGGACCAAAAAACCATAGTCCCATTTTCGTATAATAATGATTTATTACTTAGAATACAGGCATTTATAGCTTTTTCCTATACTTATCATTATTTGAATTGGTTTTCTAAAACTTCCATTATAAAGTGGCATGAAGTACCACGTGCATGGATCGTTGCTTCTTTTAGTATTTGGATCGCCTCAATTGCCTTGTACTTTTACAACTATAGAATCGGATTGATGGCGCTGTTCTTTTTAAGTTTATTACATGTTTTTCTGGAATTTCCGTTAAACCATCGTACGTTTATGTTTATTGGTAGTGAGTTTTGGAACAAAATTTCAGGGAAATCTGTCAACATCAAAACTTCTTAGTTTAGATCAAAATTAATAGTAAAAAATATGTCGATCCTTTTAAAAATGCTGACTCCGGCATTCCGATATTTAGTAAAGAGTATTAGTAAAAAAAACCTTGCTAAAGTTGATGGGAATTTGCCCTTCAAAGGCTTGAGCGGGCAAGTAGAAGTCATCCGTGACGAATGGGGTGTCCCCCATATTTATGCAGACAATTTGCCGGATGCCTTGCGAGCTCAAGGATTTGTGCATGCCCAGGAGCGACTCTGGCAGATGGAACTTTACCGGAGAGTATCCACAGGAACCGCTAGTGAATTGATGGGAGAAGAACTTTTTCAAGTAGACAGAGCCATTCGCACTATAGGAATTGCCAGAATTGCAGCAGATGACGAGCGGAAAATTAGAAAAGACAAACTCTATCCACACCTTCAGGCTTATGTTGAAGGGATTAATGAATACATCACTCAATTTAGCAATACCCCACCCTTCGAAATGAAGTTGTTGAAAGGAAAAGTGGCGGACTGGAAGATTGTCGATGTTCTTGCTATTTCTAGAATGCTGGCCTTGCAAATGTCGTATGGCTGGCTCATCGAGATCGATCGTCAGCGAATGGTAGATGCCATTGGCGCTGAAAAAGCAGCGGAACTTGACATCCATTATAGAAGCGACAATCCTAGTGTTTTGCCGCTGGGGAACGAGACGTATACTATGCAGGATGATGGAAAATTAGCTGCATTTAGTGGTCCATTCCTCAGACCTTCCGGAGGAAGTAATAACTGGACAGTTGCACCACATCGCACGGTTTCTGGCTCAGCATACTTGTGCAATGATCCGCATTTGCCCCTTTCCTTACCTAGTATTTGGTTCGAAAACCATATGGAATGTCCCGATGTTCGGGTTACTGGAGTTTCTATTCCTGGGCTTCCATGCGTGATGATTGGCCACAATGAACATATTGCCTGGGGAATGACACTTGCTTTTGCAGACATTCAAGATACCTATGTTGAAGAATTTGTAGATGATACTTTGACCGAATACAAGTATAAAAACAAAATAAGAAAGGCGCAGATCATAGAGGAAAAAATCAATGTTTTAAATGTTGCAGAACCCCATATCGAGCGCGTAGTTTTGACGCATCATGGGCCTGTGATTTCTGATGTTGTGGGTTATCCAACTAAAAAAATAGCGCTTAAATCTAAAGCTCTGGAAGAGGGGAAAATGGTGGAAGGGTTTTATGAATTGAATCTGGCAAAAGACTGGGACGGCTTTGTACATTCTATGCGCAAAATTATCGCACCAGCCCTTAATGTGGTCTATGCGGATACAAGTGGAAACATAGGCTACTGGATGACGGGACAAGTGCCCAAACGCAACAAGGAAGATGAAGGCGCTTTCCCTAGAGATGGCAGTTCAGGAGAACATGAATGGAATGGAAATTTGCCCTTCGAAGAAATGCCGCATGCTCTAAATCCGAAGCGCGGATTGGTGTTTACTTGCAACAACAAGGTCATTAATGATGACTACCCCCACTACCTTGGAAATTATTGGATGAACGGATTTCGAGCAGCAAAACTAGATGAGTTGTTTAATGCAAAAGAGAAATTTGACTGGACTGATTTTGTAGACATGCAGGCAAATTTTGACTGTATTCCAGGTAAAGAAATGGGAGAAATGTATAAGGGACTTCAACATAAAAATCCCTTGGTACAAAAAGCAATAGATCTAATTTCTACTTGGAATGGCTCTCTAAAAGCGGACAGTATTCCAGGGACAATTTATCAGGTCGTAAAAAAAGAAATGGTGGATCTGGTGATCAGAAAACAACTGAATGAACACTTGGCCAATCGGTTCAAAGGAGAGACAACACTTGAGAATGCATTTCCATTTTCAGAGTATTTTGGACACGATATTACCGCGCTCCAACGAATCTTGAAAAATGAAAAAAGTTGGTGGAATCTTGAAGCAGGAGGAACAGAAAAAATCCTGCTCGATTCTATCGAGAATGCAGTAAGTTGGTTAGCAAAAGAACTAGGAACGAATCCTGATAAATGGAAATGGGGAAGTTTGCATACGCTGACTTTTTCTCATGCTTTTGCACAAAAAGCGCCATTTGATAAAATTTTGAATATTGGCCCCTTCCCTATTGGTGGCGATCCGGATACTCCTTGTCAGATGTCATTCCTCCCTGAAAAGCCATTTGATGGAGGTGGAGTTATTGTTGGACCTTCTTATCGGCAAATCATCAATTTAGGGGATTTTTCCAAATCTAAATCCATCCTCCCTCCAGGACAGTCAGGCAATCCGTTGAGTAAACACTATGGTGACCAGGTCCATCTGTTTTTGAATAATGAGTATAAGCCAATGCTTTGGGAACGGAAAGACGTGGAAGCACATGGTATTGGGAAGCTGGTGCTTGGATAAAACACCTATTAACTATCTAGATTTTACCAAGTATAGATTTCAAGTGCTATGTAGCACTTGAAAATTGTTTATCTAAAAATCAAGAACGGATTCATATTCCTTCTTGAAAGTGGCGAGTTCCACTTTTTTCTTTTTGGCTGACCAATCCAACAATTTTGCCATTTCATCCGCCACTTGCGGATACACTTTGTCCAGCGTTTGTCTCTCGAAATACAGTCGTCCTGTTCTCCGGATAAGGAAGTCATTTAGATTGCAGCAAAGCTCATGATTGATTCCATACCAAACCTCTGCCATCAACAATCGTTCGTCGGCGTCTGGTATTTGAGTGAGAAGGCTATTGGCTTTTTCAAAGATAACATCAGTGTTTCGGCCATACTTTCTGATCAAGGAAAGGGTTTCTTTTTTACCAAGTCCAAATTCTTTGGCTTCAGAGACTTTCTTAGAAATGTATTTAGCAACAGATTTATCGGATTTAAACTTACCACCAGAAACCTGCAGTTGTTCTGTTTGACAATAAGGTAGATCGTTGTATGGCTTGCCAAATTCCTCTCCCAGTTGTTCAACGACCACATCGACAATTCGTTCTGCCATCTTTCTGTAGCCGGTCAGTTTGCCACCAGCGATAGAGATTAAGCCAGATTTGGAATAAAAGATCTCATCTTTCCTGGACAATTCCGAAGGGTCTTTTCCGTCCTCATGAATCAAGGGGCGAAGGCCAGCCCAGGAAGAAACGACATCCTTTGACGTCAATTTAGCGTTTGGAAACATGGCGTTGGTGGATCGCAAAATATAATCAACATCGTCCTTCATCGATGTCGGATTGTTCGTGTTGTCTGTATAGTTGGTGTCCGTAGTACCGATATAGGTTATTTCTCCACGAGGCACAGCAAACTGCATCCGGTCATCTTCATCGACATCAAAATAAACGGCCTGTTTGATAGGAAGTTTTTCGTAAGGGACTACAATATGGACGCCCTTGGTCAAATGCAGTCGTTTTCCTTTTACCTTGCCAGTATCAAGTTTCCTCAGATTATCAACCCAAGGGCCTGTGGCATTGACTATTTTCTTTGCATGAATAGTAATTTCCTTGTCAGAATTATGGTCCTTGACTTTTACGCCATTTACCTTTTTACCTTCATACAAGTATTCGATTACTTCCGCATAATTGACACACTTTGCTCCACGGCTAACGGCCGATTTCATGACTTCAATAGTTAAGCGGGCATCATCCGTTCGATATTCAAAATACAAACCTCCTCCTTTGAGTATATCCGTTCTTACTAGTGGTTCTGCTTTGATTACTTCTTTTTTGGTAAGCATTTTTCTGCGTTCTTCTTTCTCGACGTCTGCTAGAAAATCATATACCCAAAGACCAATAGAACTGAGTGCTTTTCCTAGGGAACCACCTTCTATTATAGGTAATAACATCTTTTCAGGAATGACAACATGGCGCGCATTTCGATGGACGATGGCGCGTTCTCTGCCTACTTCTCTTACCAGATTGATTTCAAATTGTTTCAAGTATCGAAGCCCTCCGTGTATCAATTTTGTAGATCGACTGCTTGTTCCCCAGGCAAAATCTTTTTTTTCTACAAGTGCAACTTTTAGTCCTCGAGAAACTGCGTCAAGTGCGATACCTGCACCAGTTATTCCACCACCAATTATTAGCAAATCGTAGTGGTCATTATCTAATTCAGCCATCAATTCTTCTCGGTGATTCGCTGAAAATGTATTTTTTGTCATTCGTGTTTATTCTAATTGCTATTGACTAATTTTTTTTTGACTTAATAAATAGGCTTTAATAAAATCATCTAGTTTGCCGTCTAGGACTGCCTTTGGGTTGCTGGATTCAAAACCGGATCGTACATCCTTGACCATTTTGTAAGGATGGAGGACGTAATTCCGAATTTGCGAACCCCATTCTATTTTTTCTTTAGAAGCTTCTATATCGTCTTTTTTGGCATTCCTTTTATTTATTTCCAGTTCATAGAGTCTGGATTTTAGCATTTTGATGGCCTTTTCGCGGTTCAAATGTTGGGAACGTTCTTCCTGGCATTCTACCACCAATCCTGAAGGCGCATGACGCAGACGTACTGCAGATTCTGTTTTGTTGACATGCTGTCCTCCTGCTCCACTCGCGCGGAAAGTATCCCAATCTAAATCCGAAGGGTTGACGTCGATCTCAATGGAGTCATCTACCAAAGGATATACGTATACACTGGAGAAGGTGGTTTGGCGTTTTCCCTGAGAATTGAATGGGCTAATTCTGACCAACCGGTGTACACCGTTTTCGCCTTTGAGATAGCCAAATGCTTTTCCACCGTTTATTTCAATGCTGACAGATTTCAATCCGGCAACGTCCCCATCCACTCTTGATAGTTCTTTTACCTTGTAGCCTTGCGACTCGCTATACATCAGGTACATCCTCATCAACATTTCAGTCCAGTCGTTTGCTTCTGTGCCACCTGCCCCACTGTTTATTTGTAGGATGCAGCTCAATTCATCTTCTGGTTTATTGAGTGTGGATTTCAGTTCGAGGTTTTCAATGTTTTCCAAGAGCAGTTTATGTTGATTGCTGACCTCTTCGTCAGTAGCTTCTTGCATTTGGTTGAACTCGTCCAATACGACTAAGTCTTCCAAGCAGGTATCCACTTTATTATAGTCTACTACCCAATTTTTGTGGGTAGTCAGTTTTTTTAGGAGAACTTCTGCTTGCTTTGGATCATCCCAAAAGTCAGGTGCCATTGATTTTTGTTCAAGTTCTTTGACTTGAATTTCCCGGTTCTCGATGTCAAAGATACCTCTTTAGCATACCTACACGGTCCTTTAGTTGTCTAATTTGATCTGGTGTCATAGGTGTAAAAGTACTGTTTTTTTCTTAGTATCATACTGATTTTATTTAGGAATAAATCGTCCTTTTAATAATGCAAAAAACATCCCTTGAAAGATTTGGAGGTATTGGTTAAATCTACTATCTATGTGTTACCATGCAGCGCTTGTTTAAAAAATATAATGAATATTTGATTACACCAATACATCCGGCCAATCTTGGTCTGTTTCGTATGTTATTTGGGCTTGTGATGGCAATTCAAACGGTTTGGTTTATTGCTTCTGGTTTTGTGGAGAAGGAGGTGATTGAGCCAATCATTCACTTTAAGTTTTATTGGTTTTCTTTTTTGGAACCACTGCCTGCTCTTGGGATGCATGGATTGATGGGGGTGTTATTGATTGCTTCAATTTTGGTGATGATTGGCTGGCAATACAGGAAGGCGATGGTCGTGTTTTTTGTTTCCTTTACTTATTTATGGTTGTTGGATAAGGGGTATTTCAATAACCACTATTATCTGATTTCGCTGCTTAGTTTTTTGATGATTTTTATGAATGCTGATGCTTGTTTTTCCTTGAAAGCTAAATCTGCAAAAAATGGAAGTAAAGCCGGATCAGCCCTGCAATTCATCCCACGATGGCAACCATTTATATTAAAAGCGCAATTGGTTATAGTCCTGGTTATTTCTGGTATTAATAAGATTAATCCCTACTGGCTATTTGACTATCAGCCGATTAAGTATATTCTAGAGCAGAAAGCGCTGGCCTCCGGAGCGACGTTCAGTGGAAGTATTCCCATCTTATTATTCTTTTGTTATGGCGGGCTATTGTTGGATTTGTTTGTTGGAATTGGTCTTTGGTGGAAAAAAACAAGGATCCCATCTGCAATCGCACTGATACTCTTTAATCTGATTAATTTTTGGATGTTCTATAATATTGGAGAGATTGGTATTTTCCCGTTGTTGATGATTGCCAGTATTGTTTTGTTTCTAGAGCCAGCTACGGTTATTAAAAGAACCCCGCCTTTTGTATCCCAGTTCTTCTCTATCAGCAATTCCGATCAACCATCAGCAAAAACCAGTATTCCCAAAACAAAAAAAATAATCCCATATCTAGTTGGAGGATATCTGATATTTCATCTATTATTCCCGTTTCGCCATCTACTCTATCCAGGTCACGTTGACTGGACAGGCGAAGGCCAACGATTTGCCTGGAGGATGAAAATCATGTTAAAAGAAATAAAGGACATTCAGTTCAAACTAGAAGGCCACAATGGACAAGAATACCCAGTAACCGTCGCCAAAATGCTCAGTCCCAAGCAATACACCAATTTGATCTATTATCCGGATTTAATACCGCAACTTGCGCAACGACTAAAAAAAGAAGGAATTAGCAAAGGGCTCACCAATCCAAAAGTAAAAGCAGATTTCAAAGTAAAATTTATGGGAAGACCTGGCTACTTTCCAATCGTAGATCCAAACACAGACCTCAGCAAAGCAAAAATACATCCTTTCTTCTCTTCGAAATGGATAAACAAACGACCACCGGTTGAGATAAAGTAAAACGACTTGTTTTGCTGGCGCAAAACTGTTATGCCAAGGCAAAACCTGTGCATAAGTAAACTAAGCCTCTAGCCATACTGATAGAAATCAAATACAATAACGCAAAATGAGTCCCTCGTGCATTTGGTTATAAATAATTCAAGTGGATGCCCCTACTCCCTACAAAAAGTCATTGCGAAGCAATCATGAGGCCCTTTATCTTCTACGAACTACTTGCTACCCTAAAGTTTACTAAGATCCACGACAAAGCCTTCCATTTTTTGATTCTTCACTTGTTGGAGATAGGAATTTGCAGTCGCTCTTTCTGTAAAAGGGCCGAGAATCAATTTATAAACAGGCGCATTATTGTTTCTGGAAACATAGACCATTGCATTTCTACTCCAATCGCCTTTCAAATCAGCAATTTGTCTAAGAATGTTTTCATATTGAGCGTACGATGCAATTTGAACGCCGTAAGCAGCTTTTGAGATTTCCTGGACATTTATTTGAAACAAATTGGAGCCTTTTCCTAGTGTCGGTTTAGTGACTCCCTTTCCAAGGGCAGGCTTAGGGGCTGGTTTGCTTATAGTAGTTGGAGCATTGATCACCAATGGGGCTGGCTTTTCTTCGATCACAATCGGTGTGGGAGCAGGTATTGTCTCTTCGGTAACAACTTCTAGTTTTATTTTTTGAATGCCTACCTGAATGATATCTAATTTTTCAGCAGCCACTCTTGACAAGTCCACAATATTGCCTTTTACAAACGGCCCGCGGTCATTGATTCGGACGATAACGGATCGTTGATTATCAAGATTGGTCACTTTTATTTTTGTATCGAAAGGCAGGGTTCGGTGAGCAGCGGTCATTTGACGACGGTCATATTTTTCGCCATTTGCTGTTTTGCTTCCTTGATATTTATCAGCATAGTAGGAGGCCATACCGTATTCTGCCTGGGCAAAACCAAATTGGTAAGAAACAATAAAAAAGAAAAGTATTCTGCAAAATGTATTCATGAGTAGAAGTTTGATTCTATTCACAAATTACAATAAATGTGCTAGATTTGAATAGTATTAAACAAAAAAATGCACGAATTTGTTTTTCTTCCTGTTTTTGGAATTTTTTGATTGAACGCTCGAAGTGAATAGTGCCTCGTTTTACTAGCACAAAACGCGAAAATTAAGTCGCTCTACCAATTTCTTTCTACCGCTTAAATCTTCAAACTCGGATCCATCTTTTTAGCAATTCGCAAGTATTTTCCTTCATTATAGGAATCTTGCATTTTGTTATAGATGACTGCCATGAGCAAATAGCCTTTGGCATAATCAGGATCTACTTTTAGTAGCTTCTCCCCTACTTCTAACCCTTTTTGGTATTGTTCTAAGTCCTTGTAACACAAGCCGATGTTGTAGTATGCTTGAACGTATTTAGGATCAATATTAATGGTTTCTTCAAATTTCGTAATTGCGGTATTAAACTTGCCAGATTTAATGTAGGCCATTCCCAAGTTGTAGATATAATCGGAGTCGTTTGGTTTTTTCTCACTGGCCTTTTTGTACATGGTTATCGCCTTGTCATAATTTTCTATATAAAAATAAGTATTCCCTAAAATGTACAGCATTTCTGAGTCATTTATCCCATTTCGTATGGCGCTTTCATAATTTTCTGCAGCGACATCAAGTTTGCCAGCGTTATAATTGAGGTTTCCTAATGCCAGGTGAGCTTTCCCATATTTGCTATCTAAAGAAATAGCACGTTCTAAAGATTCTGTAGCATTTACCGTCTGCTTGGATTTTCCGTAAGCAAGACCTAGATTAAAGTGAAATCGGGCATTTTTGGGATCTTCCTTTATTGCTTTTTGGAAAGACTCAATTGCTTCTTCATATTGGCCTCCTTTATAAGCGGTTATCCCTTGGTTGTAGAACTTAACACGCATGGCTTTTTGGCCTTGTTCTGCTCTGGAATACCCTAAACTTTTAGACTTTTGATAGTGGGTAGAAACCATGTCTAATTCTCCTAACACCTGATAGGCTCTTGCAAGGAAATAGTGTGTTTCTCCATTTTTGTAATCCAACGCAACTGCTTCTCGCAAAGCTTCTACTGCTTGTTCTCCACTCTTAAGACTCAAATGTGATCTACCCAGATAGTAAAATATTTCTGAACTTTCGGGCTTCAATTTAGAGGCAACACCAAAGTTTTTAGCGGCCTTTTCAAAATAGTTTTCATTATAACATAATACGCCTAAGTTTAAGTAAGCATCCAAATATTTGTCATTAAGCTCAATTGCTTTTTCGTAGGAGCTAATTGCCTCAGTAATCAAATCCATGTTTTTTTGCTGGCAAAGGCCCAATAGGTAGTACCCATTTGCAGTTGGCGAACGGTCTACTGCGATCTCCGCATTTTCGAGGGCTTCATCAAATTTTCCTTGTTTGTAGAATGCGATTGCAAGACTATATTCAGAATTTGATTGGACGCCTTTTTTACTGGCAGTTTCAAGATGCTTTTTAGCTTTATCCGATTCATCCATTGAAGAATAAAGGATACCTAGTTTATTATGCGCTTTACCATAGTCAGGATTTACTTCAATGGCTTTTTCAAGTGCATCAATCGCATTCTTTTCTCGTTTGTCCGAGATGTACAATAAAGCCAGGTTGTACCATGTTTTTTCTTGATTTGGCGAAATGCGTAGCGCTTTCTCGTAGCTTTGAATAGCGTTTTGAACGTCGTTTTTCTCATCATAGCAAATTGCCATGAGCTGGTAGGCGGCTTCAAAGTTGGGTGCCAGACTCACTGCTTCATTAAAGTACGGCAATGCAAAATCATAGTTCTCCATTTTGTATTGATCCAGTCCCTTATTATAAGCCAGAAGAGCTTCATTTGATTGAGCCATGGATTGAAAACCGGTAAAAACTACAAGGAGAAGCAATAAATAGTTGCCTGAATTGATTTTTTCTAACAAGGATGTATTTTTCATAATAAGATTTTGTCACTTACTTAAAAACAATAATAGAAAACAAAACGCGTTAGTCAGAATTAGTATCAAAGTGGAATGTGACAGTCTTGATTCTTACAGTTTTTGAAAAAACTGAAAATCAATACATTGTCTGCCGGATAAATTTAACTATATGTTATAACATTATGGAATAATATTAAATAATAATCCCACCCTGAACCTTTTGTTGAACGTCTTTATCCTGCTTTAGTTTCGAGAGTATACACTTACTAGGCAAATAAAATTGAATCATCCCCTATTCATTTGAACTTTACCCCCTGTTTTTTTGTAATTTTGTTGAATAATTCTTTTTAGCTTTATTAAGATTATACTGCGAACTTAACTTGCAGGGATAATTTGGGTAAATCATTAAAATCAAAAAATGAGTAAGCACGGTAAAGTGTTAGTAGCCATGAGTGGCGGAATTGATAGTACAGTAACTGCCCTACTTTTGCATGAGCAAGGTTATGAAGTTATTGGTATTACTATGAAAACTTGGGATTATGCTAATTCTGGTGGCAATAAAAAAGAAACAGGATGTTGTAGTCTTGATTCGATCAATGACGCCAGAGCAGTTGCAGTGCACCGAGGGTTCCACCATTTTATTGTGGACATCCGGGAAGATTTTGGCAATTACGTCATTGATAACTTTGTCGACGAGTATTTAGCTGGCCGAACTCCAAACCCTTGTGTTCTTTGTAATACCCATATCAAGTGGGAGTCATTGCTAAAACGAGCAGACACGCTTGGATGTGAGTTTATTGCGACTGGACATTACGCTCAAATAAACGAGTTAAATAACAGGCGATATGTGACAAAAGCGGTGGATGAAAATAAAGATCAATCCTACGTCCTGTGGGGATTAAGTCAGCACTGTCTTGAACGAAGTCAATTTCCCCTAGCGAAACTCACAAAGCCAGAGGTTAGGCAAATGGCACATGACTGGGGCTATACCGACCTTGCCAAAAAGGGTGATAGTTATGAAATTTGTTTTGTACCTGACAATGATTATAGAGGATTTCTAAAAAGAAATGTTTCTGGATTGGAAGAAAGAGTAGCAAATGGAGATTTTGTCGACTCGAATGGTGCCCTCCTTGGAAAACACAAGGGATATCCTTTCTATACCGTTGGACAGCGAAAAGGACTGGGTCTTGCTTTTGGAACTCCAATGTACGTAACAGAAATCCTGCCGGAGTCGAACACCGTAGTACTGGGGTCTTCCAAAGATCTAGTGCGTAATGGAATGACCGTTGGAAAGATCAATTCTATGAAATACGATACCATTCCTGATGGAATGGATTCCCTGACTAAAATACGGTACAAGGATCAAGGCACACTAGCCAAACTTTCTAATAATGGGGATACGGTTAGCGTTGAATTTTATGCCAACGTAAAAGGAGTTGCCCCGGGGCAGTCTGCAGTTTTTTATGAGGGAGATGATGTAGTAGGAGGAGGTATTATTAGAAGAAACGTCTCCGAATTCAAATAAATTATCAAAAAATGAATCTTTTTTATTGTAAAGAGGTATAATATTTGCTAGATAACACGTTAATACTAGAGGCACGGTTAAAAATATTTAGGTAAATTCTATTTGAATAAATATACTAAACCAATGTTTTTCTCTTATTTTCGCTACCAAATTAAAAGGAACACAATTAGATGAACAAATTCAGCCAAATATTTGCAATTTTAAGCCTCCTATCTCTTGTATTATTGGGGTTATCGTCTTGTAATAAATATTCACCAGAATCTGATCTTGATTTTGGAGAGAACTATTTTCCTCTTGAACTCAACAAATATTGGGTTTACGATGTGGACTCTATTATTTATGATAATGTAGGAAACATTACCGTCATTGATACAGTTTCCTTTAAACTGAAGGAAACGATAACCGATACGCTTTTTGATAACCAAAATCGACAAGTCTACCTGGTAGAAAGGTCAGAACTGCGGAATGCAAGTGTAGGATGGGAAGTTAAGGATATTTGGGTAGCGCAATTAACCAACAATCAAGCCCAACGGGTAGAAGAAAATCTTAGATTTATCAAATTAATTTTCCCTGTCAGTCTGGAAACTACTCCATGGAATGGTAATTCTTTCATCGATCCTAATACAATAGTAACCGTGGCTGGAGAAAGCGTCGTCATTTTCAAAAATTGGTTGTATGAATATTCGGAAGTTGATGAGTATCGAGAGCTTGGTAGTCTTGCATTCGACTCTACCCTTACCGTCGTACAGGCAAGTGAAGAAAATCTAATCGAATTGAGGTACTCCGCAGAAACCTATGCCAAAGGCGTCGGCCTAATCTACAAAGAAATGAAAATCTTAGATACCCAATGCATCTCTAATTGTGCAGGAGAAGATTGGGAAGAAAAAGCAGAAAAGGGGTTTATCGTAAAACAAACCATTATCGACCACAACTAATTGGTTATCTAAGTTATTTGGTTATTAAGTTAATGGTTTAACGTCGCAATTGGTCTAGGAGAGTATGCGTCTCTCAAATCTTACTTTACTTAGTTGTTTCAGTTAGGCGTAGGGACAAATCATTGCCCTCTACTGGTTGATTTTGTTGGTTAATTGCAGAATCCATTCTTCTATATATACCCGCCCGCCATCGTGGGTTTTTCTTTTTTAAACTCATCGCGATCGTTCAGGTAGCGCCATCAATTGAATTATTGGATATTCTGTTAATGGTAAATAGGTTATATCGTCTCCTGTAGTACCCGCTGTCGCGGTTCCTTTCCTTTTTGGATGAATCGCACAGTTGAAGCCATCGTCTCGGTTTCTTTCCTTTTTGAACTGCCCTTAAAAAACTTTCCTTTTTGAACTGCCCTTAAAAAACTCATCGAGATCAGGAAGGAATCTCTATGCCTCTACAATCCGTTTTGTAAAGTAGAATGAGTCCATATACTCCAAACAAAAAAAAAGCCCCTTGCCAGAAACGGCAAGGAGCTTTTTATATCAAATTCTTTCCAACTTATTTCAACACAACAATTCTGCGTGTAATAACTTGGTTATTGATTGTAAACTTAGCAAAATAAACTCCTGTAGGATAGTTTCCTAGGTTAAGTTCATATTGTTTTTCAACAATGTTGCCATCTGCATAGCTAGCAAGACGTTGGCCAGAAACAGAGTAAATGTCCATTTCTACATCCATCGCTTTGTCCAATCCAAGTTGGATAAATACCATATCAGATGTTGGATTTGGCTGAACAGTAAGTGAGTTCAATCCTTCAATATCTTCAGTATTTACGAAATCACCAACCGAATAAGGACCACCAATGATTTCACAACCATTATCATCCGTCAACGTAACAAAATAGTCATCCATAGACAAACCTGCGATATCTTCAGTCATTTCTCCATTACTCCATGCATAAGTATAAGGCGCTTCACCACCTGTAACAGTAATATTGACAGCACCGCTACCATCACCACCATTTTCATCAACTACGCCATCCAACGTTAATACTAAGGCCATTGCAGGCTCAGTAACAGGGATAGAAGGAGAAGCAAGCATACATCCGTTAGCATCCGTGATAGTACCAGAGTAAGTTCCGGCAGTAAGGCCAGAAACATCTTCTGAAGTTGCACCATTTGACCATGCATAAGTGTAAGGCGCAGTTCCACCAGTTGTTGTAATAGCAATCAATCCTGTTGCATCACCTTTACAAGCAAGCTGAATAACCGCAGCGTCAATGTTATATCCTAAAGCCATAGGCTCAGTAACAGGAATAGAAGGTGAAGCAAGCGTACATCCGTTAGCATCCGTAATAGTACCAGAATAAGTCCCAGCAGTAAGACCAGAAACATCCTCTGAAGTTGCACCATTTGACCATAAATAGGTATATGGAGCTGTTCCACCAGTTGTAGTAATTCCAATTGCTCCTGCGTTAGAACCAGCACAAGGAAGCTGAATAACAGCAACATCGATAGTGTATCCTAAAGTTGCAGGCTCAGTTATAGTTACTGGAGCAACAACGAAGGCACATCCACTTGCATCAGAAACAGTGCAGCTATAAGAACCTCCTGCTACTCCCATCAAGTTTTGTGTGATTGCACCATTTGACCATGCGTACGTATAAGGTGTTGCACCTCCACTTACAGTAATTGTCACTGAACCATCAGCATCACCTGCACAAGTTACATTAGCAGAAGTAGCTGTAGCATTTGGTCCTCCAGCACTACCAACAGTGACTGAAGCTGATCCAGTACATCCACCTGCGTCTGTTCCTACCACAGAATAAGTTCCTGCAGCAACACCCATAAGTGTCGCACCAGTTGCTCCCGTATTCCAAACATAAGTAACTGCACCACTAGCAGTTGCTGTACCGTCTAAGCCTCCACAAGCTTCTGGAGTAGAAGTAGCTGTAATGGCAACTGGTGTACAAGCAACATTAAACGAAGCACCAGGAGCATCTAACGCTCCACATAAAGTACCTGCAGAAATTAATCCTACGATATCTAACCCTGTTGTAGTACCAGGAACAATAGTAGTAACATCAAAACCAGCATCTACAACTGCAGAATGTATAGTAAACAATCCACAATCAGGTACTCCCAAAGTGGTAAAGTCAATAGTCGATAAGTCAAAAGTTGGAGTAGTGCTCAACGCTACAATTGTTAAACCAGATCCTTGTGTCAATGCATAGTATTGATCGGTACCTGCTGGAACAGTTGCTGGTGTACCAACAGTTGCAGTTAATGTAGCATCATAACATGCATTGCCGCCACCTGCCATTGTACCTGCAGAAGGAGCAGCAGTAAGGAAGTTTACAATTAGAGAATCAGAAGAGACACTACAGATAGAACCAAAAGTATCAGAAGGATCTGAATATATAGCAGAATAAACTACCCATGTGCCAGAAAACACAGGGAAATTATTACCACTTAGTACACCATTTAAATCTTCATCGTAAGTTTCCATTGAAGAAACCCCTGTTAAAATAAAAGTACCACCAAGGGCACCTGTACCACCAGAAGCATCCGAAAATACCCAGCCCAATCCTCCTTGGGTAGGTGAGTTAGGAATTGTGTCAACTCCTAAAGTTGCTACGTCAAATGAACCACCAGGGCAAACTGCTGTTGTACCTGGAGCAGCTAAATCGCTAACAGAACAAACCGTTTGAGGAACAAACTGTGAATATTTAAGTGAGAACGGACATTCCTGGCCTCCACTACCATCTACAATAGCGTAGTAAGTTCCAGGAGTTAATGCAAAACTTGCTGCATCTCCTCCTCCAGCGAAAGCCGCACATTCTCCTACAGTAAGATTGCTATTTGCTATTGCAGTACAACTTACATTTGAAGTTTCATAAATAGCCATGGATAAGGCGCATGTAGCTACCATTTCAAATTCATAAGTGCTTGCAGTTGCTATAGTAAATGTAAACCAAACAGCATTTTCAATTGAAAAACCTGCAGGAGGATTACAAACTGCTAGAATACCAGTAGTTCCATCAAACTCAGCGGGACTAACTGTACCTGCTACATTTGTAGAAGAGACAGCAACACCATCTACAAGAGTTGTAGGAGAAGAACAATCATCATTTACCGGAGGGCAAGTGAAGGCGGTGGTAGGCAATGTTAAGTTACACTGTGTATCTACATTATGTACAAAGGTATAAACTAGTGAAGTTCCACTTGGATATGGTCCTAAAGTAGTTGTTCCTGTTGCAGTAATAGTAGCTTCTAATCCATTTAAATCAGAATTCAAAGCTAATGATGTTGCATCACCTAAACTAGTAACGGCAACATTTACTGTAAACTGACTGTTAGCGCAGTCAGGTACAACTGTTGCAGTCGCAGCAGGTTGCATACACGCTGGACATGCTGCTGCTCCTGTGTAAACCAAGCCTGTAGCTGGAGGGTTTAATGCATCGTCCATACTGCAACCGATACAAGGTACCGATCCGTCTGAGTGCACAACAGTTCCTGTTGCATCTCTAAGTTCATAGGCTTGTTCTGTAGGGTACTGGCCATTCGTTACTGTAAGGGTGATTACGTCTGCTGGATTAACAGCAATTGGTACAATCCACTCATCACCAAGTGGTGTTCCAACGGTAGCATCAAATGTGTAGGTCGTCACTACTCCAGCAACGCTGACATCGATGAATCCACCATTCCATCCATCACCCCAGGAATCCTGCATGACAAGCACGTAATTACATTGAGCAGCTAGTGTATATGGAGCTATCCCAATGAGTAAAAGAAATAATAATTTAGTAAGATTTTTCATGTAAGAGTAAGTTTTAGTATAATTAAATTGGTTTTAGTTAAAAAAAACTTAACGAAGTTAATATTCATAATACCCACATCCAAATATGTTTTGTCTTCTTTTTGTAATACTTCGACTAGTTCTTACTACAGAATATAGTTGTTTGTGATATGAAATGGGGAGCAATATGAAATCCTACAGTATATAAACTGTTAATTAGTAATTTGATCAGACGGTATTTTGTTGGTAATTAGGACTTTATTCTAAGCGTTTTTATAGAAAAATTAAAAAAATAATTCTACTTAAAAAAAGGCAATTTTTTTTTACTTCTTACGTTTGAAGAATTATAACTTATGTTAACAAATTCTTAATTACCTATGAATACCCTATTGAAAAATATTACGTTTTTTATAATTTGTTTGCTAGCATCTTGTACGAAAAATTCGGACTTAACATTGGACTATGGATATGAGTATTTCCCACTCGAAGTAGGAAAATACTTAGTTTATAATGTGGACTCAACAGTTTATAGCCGAAATCAGGAAGGAGAAATAATTCCACAAATCCGTTCTTCTCAATTAAAGGAAGAAATTGTAGATTCTTATATTGATGGTTCGGGCAATGAGGTATTTAAAATAGAACGTTTTGAACGAACAAACTCCAGTTCGCCCTGGAGGGTAAAAGACGTTTGGGTGACCCATATTGAAAACAATCAGGCACATCGGGTAGAAGAAAATTACCGATTTATAAAAATGATTTTTCCAATAAATGAAAATGGAATTCCATGGGATGGGAATGCCTTTATTGATGAGTTAACAACCATCTCTGTAGCAGGCGAATCTCTCCAGCCTTTCAAGTACTGGGCTTACGAATATCAGGAGGTGGATCTATTTAAATACATAGGAGGTTTTGATTTCGATTCTACACTGACGATCATACAAGCAGATGAAAACAATGCGATAGAACGAAGATTTGCAAAGGAAACCTATGCCAAAGGAGTTGGTTTGGTGGAAAAAGAAATGAAAATATTTGATAGCCAATGTGAATTCGTACAATGTTATCCGGACATCCCTTGGGAAGAAAAGGCGGAAGAGGGATTTATTATGCGACAAACTATTATTGACTACAATTAATTTCCCCCATGAAAAGTTCTAACAGAATAAAGATGTCGGTTTAAGAATAGCATACCTGGTGATTGGACCGAAGTAACACCTCATATTTTTCTGGATTCCAAACCAATGGATTCCCAATTAGATGGCTGTTTTTATGCCAAACATAAACATGTCCATTCATCAAATTGTCTCCTGCACTGCAACAGTTGGTAATATTCATTAGCGTGCGCAATTGCTTACGGGCTCTAAATAAACGAACTTTTACCGTACTGATATTTATGTCTTTAAGGGTTGCAATTTCTTCTATCGTTTTTCCTTCAAAATAGAACGCATTGACAACTTCCTTTTGATTGTTTTTTAGTTTGTTGATGGCAGATTGTAGTCTGTACTGTAGAGAGGTGCGCTGTTCTTCCTCTTCAGAATGGCCATTGTCTGACAGGTGCTGCGGTTCGTCATCTAATGTTTTGGTATAGATTTTATTCGATCTTAGATAACTGTTGCAAACATTGCGTACAATTCCTCCTAGCCAAGCCTTAAAAGCACTTGTATCTTTCAGCTTTTCTATGTTTGTGAACGCTTGAATCAATGCGTCCTGCGTCAAATCCTTTGCTAGTTCTTGGTCCTTGACAATATAAGTTGCCTTGGCCAGGCAATAACCATAATGATTGGCAATCAGTTGGTCAAATGCGGTCTTATCTCCCTCCAAAAAACGGTTTACTAAAGTGGCTGAATTATTCATAAATAATTTCTTTTTTATTTTAATAGTGGTTCGTTGGTTAGGTGAGGTTACAGAATTAACAAAAAAAAATAAAAAAAAGTTTACAATTCAGGTTTTTAACGCTGCGAGAAGAGAGATCGTCCCTTTCCGAACTAGGAGTTCGTTATTCAATCTCTCTTCTCGCCTACTGGTTTTAAATTCTAGAATTTCATAAACTGCTTTGTCATCAATTCAGCGTCAATTTTCGCAGTTATCAAATACATCCCTTGTGGAAGTTCCGCTATATTAATCGTTTCCACTTCTGTCGTATTTTGAATTGTTGATTGCTGTGCAAGTTGACCTGACAAATGATAAATACTCAACTGAACTGGCTTGTCTGCTTCTTTAGAAAAGGAAACGGAGATCGCTTGCTCAGAAAGATTAGTAAGAACAGTCATCGTGTTGCCTTCAACCTCAAATTTGGCAACTACAATATCTGAATAGATAAAACTACCGTCTGTATCCGTACTTTTCAGCCGATAATAGTTTGCTCCAATTTCAGGACGTTTGTCTTCCCATTTGTAGTTGGTGGGTTGCGTATTGTTGCCATTTGCAGCAATGGTGGCTGATGATCGGAAAGTAAGCCCATCTGTACTTTTTTCTATGATGAAGGAATGTGCATCGCTTTCGCTTAATGTCACCCAATCTAGTTGAATACTGTTGGTTTTTGGAGTGGCAGTGAAGTCTAATAACTCAACAGAAAGTAATGCTTTTGCGTAGGTTCCGAAAGGAACAGCGCTGCCGATTTGAGCAGCAGTCAAACCATCTAGTATATTGTTTCCAGGAGCAGCCCATTCTGCAGCGTCAAAAACGGGATTTGGCCCTGTGCCGCTCAATCTGTAAGCGTAACTGTCCAGGTAGTAATTGCTTGAATTGGCTTCCCAAACCATGTCTACGACGGTTCCTCCAGCATTTTTTAGTGCAAAACCGTCATTGCCATTACCACTGATATTTCCAGAAACAATAACGTTTGCAAAATCGCCAAAAGATCCAAATATACTAGCAAATCCAGCGGCATTATTTGTAAGATAGACATATTGATTCGTGTAGGTTCCACTAAGCGTAAAATCACTTCCAAAGGCTCCACCATTTGACGATCTGCAAAGGCTCCAATTGCTTAGGTCTTCCGTATCGCAAACATAAAGTTCAATGGCTTTTGGTAAACCACCGGACAAGGTACCATCAACTATTCCAGTAATGATCACATCGGCCTTGACACTTACCGAATTTGCAAATAGAAAAATAAGAAAGGGTAGAAAGTTTTTCATTTTTTAGGTTTTGAAGTGATTAATTACACAAAATTAGTCTATTTCTTCACTAAAAACCACTTAATAAAAATTGTAAATATTCGACTATAACACATCTGACAGTCATTTGATTATGTCCAATGCGTAAAGCACTATTTGTAAGTCAATTTTATATTAAACCGGATTATGAAAACAAAAATGATAACAATAATTTAATATTAAACTACCCGCAAAAATCATCCGTCAAGTACAGTCGAGCTCATTTTATTAAATAAATTGTTCAAAAAATAAATGCAGCCGACGAAAATGGCTGAACTTCCTAGATAAAACAATAAGTACTGCGTGTCATTACCTAATAAGGAACGAAAGGTTTCTTCAATATCATCCACATAAAACATCAGCAAAAATGAAAACCCATTGTTCACGGCATGAATCAGTATACAAGGTACCAGTGATTTAGTTTTCAAATACACCCATCCCAACAGCATTCCAGCAAAAAAAGCACCGATAAACTGCCAGGGGTTCATGTGCGCCAATCCAAAGAAAAAAGCGGACCACATGATGGCTTTCTGGGGAGAATAGTTTTTCAAAAAACCCCTCAATATTGCTCCTCTAAAAATTAGCTCCTCAAAAAATGGAGCAATGATTACAATCGACAAAAATGAAAAGAAATCCTTACCAATCAGCTCCTTAAAAACTTCGATAATCCAATCTGGCATTGGAATTAAAGACACCGCAGGTTCCAACAAAATAGGCATCGTCATTGCTAATAAGATAAAGGGAATAAAAGCAATAAGTGGAGGCATTTTAAACGAATAATTAGAATGTCCTCTTTTTACATGAATAAATAATAGCATCAATAAAAAAGAAACAAGCAACCCCATAGAGTTGAAAACTGGCGTAGGAAGTGACGTGTATTTCTCAACTGCTATCCCAGGAATTCCTACCAGTATCTGGCAACCAATCATTACTAAGAAGAATATAACTGCTTGTCTAATAGTTGGGTATTTACTCTCCGGAGGTACTAATGATTCGTCATCAATACTTTTATCCAAAATGGTTTCCTTGTAACTTTCTTCCATTTTTTATGTTTAATTAAGCAATTGTAGCATGTTGCAACTATCTTTTTGTGAGGAAAATGTCAAAAACAACATGGATTAATATTTGCTACAGGATGTAAAATATAATATTATTGGCTTAATTTGCAGAAAAGAAAAAAGAAGATGCGGTATTTTATCCTTTTAGCATTCGTTTTTTGCCTTAGTCAGGCATTTGCTCAGGATTCATTCAAACAATATGATAAATTCTGGATAGAATTTACAGACAAAGATAACACACCATATAGTGTGCTTAAACCTCAGGAATATCTTTCTCCAAGAGCGATCGAGCGAAGAAGAAAACAAGGGATTGCTATTGAGGAAAATGACCTTCCTGTGGATCCCAATTATATCCTGGGCCTAAGAGATCTGGGCGCAAAAGTCAATTACACCTCCAAATGGTTTAATGCAGCTTCTATCACAGCAGACAGTCAGAGCTACGCGCGAATACTCAAATTACCGTTCGTCAAATCCGGAGAACCAGTTGGTTATTCCCATCCAAAAAGAACTGTAAAAGCAAAATCTCCAATCCCTCCAAAAAATTATTCCAAATCAGAAAATCCATACGGCAGTGCCGCCAATCAAATAACTATGCTCAATGGGCACACACTCCACGATATGGGCTACGATGGTGACGGTATGCTAGTGGCAGTCCTTGATGGTGGTTTTACGAACACAGACATAATGCCGTTCTTCGATAGCCTAAGGGCAGATGGACGATTGTTGGAAGGCAGAGATTTCGTCGACAATGACAATTATCCCTACGAATCCAGCTCTCATGGATCGCAGGTGCTATCTACGATGGCGGCCAATCTGCCAGGACTGATGATCGGTACGGCACCTGGAGCAACCTATGTTTGTGTAAAGACAGAAGAAACCGGATCAGAGTTGAGAATAGAGGAAGATAATTGGGTGGTAGGCGCTGAATTTGCAGATAGTTTGGGTGCGGATGTGCTCAATTCTAGCTTGGGATACACTAGGTTTGACGATAAGTCAATGAATTATTCGTATAAGGATATGGATGGGAATACTGCCAGATGCACGCAGGGGGCAGACATCGCTGCTAGCAAAGGGATTCTGGTGGTTAATAGCGCTGGAAACTCTGGCGCCGGAGACTGGAAGTATATTGGTGCGCCTTCAGATGGTGATTTTGTCTTCGCGGTAGCTGCGGTAGATGCCATTGGCCGTAAGGCTTATTTTAGCTCTTTTGGTCCTGGTTCTCAAGGACTCATCAAACCTAATATATCAGCAAAAGGTTCGAGTACGACTGTCGGCTCGCTGTATTCTTATGAAGCGGATCGAGCAGATGGTACCTCTTTTGCTTCTCCAGTGATGGCAGGCATGGTCACTAGCTTGTGGCAGGCATTTCCTGACAAAACGAATCTTGAAATCATGGATGCAGTGCAGGAAAGTGCACATCTGTCAGACGATCCGAGTATTGGACTTGGATATGGGATTCCTGATGTGTATCAGGCGTACCTATCGCTTTCTGGAGCTGCTGGACAAATTGGAGGCCGCAGCAGGTCTAAATCGTCTGCCAACACTACTTTCAACCGAGTAAAGGACAAATACGTATTGTCATTTTGGTGTGCGGATGATAGTGAATCGGTTGTTATGGAAGTGCAAGATTTGCTAGGAAATATCAAATTAACTAAGGAAATTAATGTGTCTGCAAACTCCTATCAGTTGCTTACTTTGGATAATTTGGACAATTTGGAGGCCGGTGTTTATTTTGTTGCGGTAAAGCATCTGAACTATATCTATTATCAAAAATTTATAAAAGCATAATGTCGGGTTGGAAAAAATTGAATCAACAGTATAAGTTTCAAGGATATCGGAATATCATTCAAAAAACCTATGAACTTCCTAATGGGAATATGGGTGATTTTGATATAATTGATGACAAGTCTTTTGTATCTGTGGTTGCGATTACTGCTGATGATAGAGTGTTGTTGGTGGAGCAGTTTCGCCCTGGACCAGAAATGAATATGCTTAGTTTTCCTGCAGGCTATATTGAGGAGGGAGAATCTATGGAGACGGCCGCCGCTAGAGAATTGCTAGAAGAAACAGGATACCAAGTAGACCAACTTACCTTTCTAAAAGAAGTAACCAACCCCTACTCTCACATTGTCAAGTATTCGTTTCTCGCTACTGGCTGCAAAAAAATAGCCGACCAACAATTGGACGACAATGAATTTGCCACCGTAATCGACCTTTCAATACCAGAATTAAAAGAATTATTGCTTGATCCTACTTCGACAAATTTTGCTAATCTGGACTGTGGTTTTCTAGCTTTGAATGCCTTAAATCAATTATAACAATTTAATTATGGCCAAGAAAAAAAGAATTGTCTTTTATACAGACAGTGATGATGATTATCAACCATCTAGCAATACTTTTCCGCCCGAGAAACAAAACTTAAAGGTGATGATCGATCGCAAGCAACGCCGCGGAAAAGAAGTAACCCTAGTTACTGGATTTATCGGAAAGCAAGACGACCTGAAAGCGCTAGCTAGTCTACTGAAAAGTAAATGTGGTGTCGGGGGAACAGCAAAAAATGGCGAAATCTTAATACAAGGAAATCATCGGGAAAAAATCATGGGTATTTTGCTTGATGCAGGTTATAAAGCAAAAAAATCAGGTGGATAGTTTTAATTGTAGAAAGCAGAAGGTATTGAATGTAGACTTTTTGCTGCGCAAATTTGGTTTAGGGAAATAAGCACCACCCAAACTAAATGAATGCTCTCTTTCTAGCAGTTATAGATGGCATCAATTTCTAGTCAGAAATACTAGATGGTAGCCTTGATAATACGATCTCTCTTTTGCAGATCTTTAATGATTTCTACTTGTTCAAAACCATTGGACAGGACGTATTCAGCGACTGCTGTCGCATTAAATTCATTGGCTTCAAAGTACAGTGCACCTCCTTTCTCAAGGTGCAATTTTGCCAAATCTGTTATTACTTTGTAGAACACAATTGGCTGTTCATCTTCAACAAAGAGCGCTAAGTCTGGCTCAAAGTCCAGTACATTTTTAGACATTAGTGTTTTTTCCTTATTCGGAATATAGGGTGGATTGCTTACAATGATGTCAAATTTAGGTAACGTCTCCCACTGCTCTTCATCCAGAATATCTACCAGATGCCAATGGATGTCCAGGCCTAGCATTTCTGCATTTTCATAAGCAAGATCCAGTGCTCCCGGACTAACATCCAAACCATGCACTTTCAGTTCCCTAAGATGATGTTTTAGCGTAAGCGGAATACAACCGGTACCTGTACCGACGTCCAGCAATCGAAGTGCCTCGCCCGTATGTGTCGTTTTCCGAATGTCCTTGATCATCAAATGGACGATCTCCTCTGTTTCGGGTCTAGGAATCAGTGCTCTAGCATCACATTTAAACCGTAAACCATAAAAATCGGCCTCTCCCAGCACATATTGTAGCGGTTCATGTTCCAGCAACCGTTCCTTTATTTTCATTAGTTGATCCGCTTCCTCTTTTCCAAGGACTGCAGTTTCATTAATTTGTAAGTCAGGAAATGCATCTTCGAAGACAATAGTAGACATATTGGCTGCTTCACGAGGTTCGTAAATAGCAGACAATGCTTTACTTAGTTCTTCAAAGGCCTCTTTTATTGTCATGGCTGCAATTTACTCCATTTTTTGGAATGTGAAGAATGAATTTGTAAGAATGCATGAATGGGAGAGTGAGTGAATGTGTGAATATTAGAAGCTTTTCACCAATAAATACTATCTTCGCCGCGTGAGCAAATGGTTTCAAATATCGAATTTTTTAAAATTTTACAGTTCCGCTACTACGAAGTACAGGATTCATTCGCCTTTTGTGTTTGATTTGATCCAGGAGGTCGTGGAAGACGATCGTGATTTTTATTCTTTTCGGATTTTGAAGCGGTTGAGGGAGGATTTAGCGGACAATAAATCTGTTTTGGAAGTAACTGATCTTGGGGCAGGTTCGCACACTACAAAAAGCAATATCCGGTCTATTGCCTCCATTTCCAAATCGGCCGTCAGTCCAGTAAAACAATGTGAGATGATGTTCCGGTTAGTGCAATACTTCAAGCCGGCAACCATGTTGGAGTTTGGGACTTCTTTAGGCCTAAATTCTTTATATCAGTCTACAGGATACACCAACGGACAATTAATAACAATGGAAGGTAGCCCTGAAATTGCTCAATTTGCCAATTCTCTTTTCAAAAAGATGGACGCCAGAAACATTGTACTCCGACAAGGCAATTTTGATACTATTCTTCCAGAGGTTTTGACGTCTGTGAAGCAGTTGGACTATGTTTTTTTTGATGGGAATCACCGTAAAGCCCCTACCCTCGCCTACTTTGAGCAATGCGTCCTCCTCGCTACGAATGACTCCGTTTTTGTGTTTGATGACATTTATTGGTCGGCAGGGATGAGAGAAGCCTGGGAAACGATCAAAAAAGACAAGCGTGTTACGCTTACTGTAGATCTGTATTTTATGGGATTGGTGTTTTTCCGTAAGGAACAAAAAAAGCAGGAACACTATAAGATTGTTCCTGCTTGGGCTAAACCTTGGATTATGGGGTTTTTTAAATGAATTTTGTAGAGGGACTCGTTTTGTTTTGCAAAATTTGCTGGTAATGAGATAAGAGACAAATTGCACGACTCGATTTTCACCATTATCCAATCCTCTATTAACTAATTTTACAATTCGTAAGGCCACTGGAAGTATGAAAAAGTTCAAAAACACTCGCCGTTACGGTTTCTTCACTTTTTGAACTGCCGAAAGTCGGACCACATTCAAAACGCTGCGAGACGTAAAGGAATCTCCACCCAAAACTCAATTTTCATCAAAAAGCGCCTTGATTTCTGTAGCATCTTTGGCTTTAATTCTTCCACTTAGTAACAACCGAAGTTCTCTTCTCTTTTGGGCGCTATCAAAACGGCGTTTCTCTTCTGCTGTAATTGCTAGAACTGGTGGGACTTTGATAGGTTTATGGGTTTTGTCGTCTATTCCTACAAAGGTGAAATAGGCGTCGTTGGAGCGTCTGGGATTTTGTCCTTTTATAGTCGCAGTGAATACCTCGACATAGACTTCAACAGAAGTATTGAAGGCGCGGGTGACGTTTGCTTTGATGGTAATCACTTCACCCAAAGGTATCGGAAGTTGGAAAGAGACATGATCTACAGAAACCGTTGCCACATGGGCTTCGCAGTGTTTGCCGGCGCAGATCCCTCCTGCCACGTCCATTAGTCTCAACAAATTGCCACCCATTAGATTGCCTAGTGGGTTGGTATCGTTCGGCATTATCATTTCCATCATTACTGCTTCAGAATCTTGTACTCTTTTCATTTTAATGCTTCTTTATATTTTTATGGAATACGGTATTAAAATCGTTCAAAAAGTTCGACTAATACTGGACGTTCTATCGTATGTTTTCCTTTGAAGGTGATTTGTTCAAATTTGATTTCCTGTTCTTTTGCAAACTCCAGGTACTTTTCTAATCTATCGGGAGTGATAAACTGATCTTCATCTCCAAGGACCAGAAACATTTTTTTCGAATCAAAGAATTTTTTATTCCCCTTAAAATCAACATCATGAGCAAAATCGCAAGCCCAAAGCACGATATGGTGGAATAAGGGCTTTTTTAATGCCGCAAATCTGCTAATTGTAGCACCTCCCTGCGAAAAACCAAACAAAGTAATCTGCACTTCTTTATCCAATTGAGGTACGAACAAGGAATAAATTTGTTGTAAATAATTAACATAATCTTCAATTTCCGCCTCCCGGTTTTCTTTAGTCATCCATGAAGCACCGACATTCCCAGTAAAAGTTCCACCAAAATAAAACTTTGAAAGTCCCTCTGGCGCTACAATCAGCGTTTCTCCATCCACCAAATCTCTGAATTTTTGCACAAATCTTTCTGGAGATTGCCCATATCCATGACAAGCAATACAAAACCGTTTGATGTGTTTTCCTGGAGTACCCAACATATGATAATGGGCCGTTCTTTGAACCTTTAAGGAATAAATACTCATAAATAATCTATTTTTATGAAAAGAGATGTTAATGAACTGCAAATAAACACTTTTGTTTATTAATTTTGGCCTGATTTTCAAAATATCGGATAACATATGTATAAATCAAAAATTGCTAAACCCTATTTTCTATTTCTTTTGCTAGCGCTGTTTTTGCTGGGAGAGACTAGCTGCAAGTATGATGATGGCCCCTTTATCGCTTTTAGAAGTCGGAAAAAAAGGGTGGTCAATAGCTGGCAATACAATCTGGTTTATCGAAATGGACTAGATGTTACTAGTGGAGCTGCGGACTTGTCTGTCAATTTTTCTAATAGTTCTATCGGTTTCAATGATGACAACCGATTTACTTCTATTGTCAATTATACTAGTTTAGATACATCTTATACGGTACAATATGATGGTACCTGGGGATTTATCGAAGAGGATGCCAAAATCGAATTATCCTATGATGTGCCTGTTCCCCCAGAAGGACAAAACCAAGTATGGACGATTACCCGATTAAAAGAAAGAGTTTTCTGGGCACAAGAAGAATTAGGAGAAAATTTATACGAATACCGGCTGATCCCAACTCCCTAAATGAAAGAACAGTTTTTTCACGCTAAATTATTGGTTTATCGTATAGGGCTTGCAATGGCGCTATTTACCTTTACCAGAGGTATTTTTTATTTGTCAAATGAGCATCTTTTTCCGAAGACTAGTTTTATGGAAAAGCTGGTAGTGATAATGGCAGGATGGCGTTTTGACCTATCTGCAATTATTTACCTGAATGCCTTGGTTATTCTAGGGCATCTGCTGCCTTTTTCGTTTAGGAACAAGGACTGGTATCAGAAGATGATGAAAGTTGTTTTTCTGTTTTGTAACGGCGTGGCACTGCTCTTGGAGTTTTCAGATATTGAGTACTTCAAAGTTGTGCTTCGGCGGACAACCGTTAATCTGGCAGATCAAACCAGCGATGCTTTAAATTTATTGCCACAGATCCTTATGGACTACTGGTATTGGCTTGTTCTTCATGTGACAATGATGCTGGTCGCTAACTTTGTGTACAATCGTACATTTCGGAATTTGAAGTCGATAAAACTCAACTACGCGATTCAAATCGGCATCTTTGTGGTTGGAACACTTCTGGCAGGAATTGCGGCTCGCGGTGGTTTGCAATTGGTTCCTTTGATGCCTGTATCTGCCGGTCAGTACGTCAAAGACGTCACGCTTGCTCCGCTAGTGAACAATACGACACTCACCATGATTTTCTCGTTGCAACAACGCAGGATTGCAGAATTATCCTATTTCTCCAAAGAAGAATTGGACCAACGTTTTTCGTTGGAACGCATTGATCCAACCCCAGGCCCGCCAAACAAAAAAAATATCATGATCATCATGATGGAAAGCCACGGGAAAAATATGTTAAGCAGATTCAATAACTATGAAGGCACTTTACCATTTTTGGACTCGCTGATTGGGGAAGGTTTGTACACACCACATACCTTTGCCAACGGACGTCAGTCCAATCAGGGCGTGGTTTCTGTCATCACTGGCATCCCTTCGCTTATGGAAGACCCCTTGATGATCTCCCAGTTTCAAAACAATCGAATACGTGGACTAGGGACTTTGGTCAAAGAAATGGGCTACAGCACACACTTTTTTCATGGTGGGAAAAACGGAACATTCAATATTGATCGATTTTCTGCCCTCGTAGGATTCGACAATTATTTTGGTAAAAATGAATACAACAACGACAAGGACTTTGATGGGAATTGGGGCATTTATGACTACCCGTTTTTCCGTCGTACCGTCAAGGAGCTAAGCAAGCAGGAGGCTCCATTTTGTTCGGTGTTGTTCTCCTTAAGTTCACATCATCCATTCAAAGTAGAGGAATGGTTTGAAAAGAAACATCCAAAAATGAATAAGCTGAAAAGAAGCTTTTATTACGCAGACGCAGCTTTAGAGCAGTTTTTTATTGATGCCTCCAAAGAGCCCTGGTATGATAATACGATATTCATTGTTCTGGCTGATCATGTGGGATATATTTTTGAGGAACGCTACAAAACGAGGGAAGGAATGTATCAGATTCCAATCGTGTTTTTTGCACCTGATGGTAGTTTGAAGGACTCTACTACGCAAGTAATCCAGCAAGTCGATATTATGCCAACATTGCTTGATTATATTAATTATCCTAAATCCTTCAATAGCTTCGGACAGAGTGTTTTTGAGGAGAATAAATCGCCGTATGCTTGTATGTTTGTCAACAATATTTATCAAATTCTGGACAAGCAGCACATCCTTCTTTTTGATGGTAAAGAGGTGGTCGGCCTGTACGATTATCAAGCAGATGGATTGATGTCTAACAACATAAAAGCAAATCATCCAGAGATTGTCAATCGGTTGGAAAATGAACTGAAGGCAATTTTACAACGACACCATCGGGCTATGATTTACAATGAGTTGTAGCTCATCTTTCTTTTTTGGCAACTAATTTTTAAATGGAAGGAGTATGGACAATTGTATTTGCGGATCTGGCAAGGAAAAGCAGGCTTGCTGTCATCGGTTTATTGAACTTGGAGAACTCCCTGGCCATCCTGAAGAGTTGATGCGTTCTAGATATGTGGCGTTTGCTACCTCAAAAGTAGACTACCTCCTGAAAACAGAGATGCTTAAAGAGGCCAATACATATGAAGGGCTACTAAAATCCTGTGCCGCTACCAACTGGAGAGGTTTGAGGGTGATAAATTCCAATAAAAGTGGTACCAAAGGAATAGTCCAATTCGAAGCTCGTTTTACCCGTTCGGGTAATGCTGGTATATTGAAAGAAAAATCTTCATTTAAGTATATTGATAATCAATGGTTTTACGTAGGAGGTGATGCAGATTGGCTCGAAGCAAAACCTAGTGGTCAAAAAAAAGTAAAAAGAAACGATCCTTGTCCATGTGGAAGTGGAAAGAAATTCAAAAAATGCTGCATTTGAGTCATTCTGCGCCTTGCCAGCTAATTGTCAAAAAGAAAATGGTTTCTAAAATACAAAGTATACCTAAAATCCCTATTTTTGCTTTCAAATATTAAACTATGGATGCTAAAAATTGTCATTGCAGTTCTGGCAAAGAAATAGCGACTTGCTGTGCTCGATTTATTGATCATGATGAAAACCCTGCTAATCCGGAGGAATTGATGCGGGCAAGATTTGTTGCTTATGCAACGGAGAAGGTCGATTTTATTCTGAAAACAGAAATGTTGAAACGACCAAATACTAAGCCCAATCTGGAAAGGGCCTGCAAAACCACCTCCTGGGAGCAATTGCGTGTAGTCAATTCCTCCGAAAACGGACTAAATGGAATCGTCAATTTTGAAGCACGCTTTTCTAGAAGAGGACAAACCTTCATAATGCGGGAGCGAGCTACCTACAAAAAGTTTGGCGAAATGTGGTATTATATAGGAGGCCGATCTTCCTACATTAAATCACAGAATCCTCGCAAGTAGTCGATTGGTTGGATTTGTTAATAGCTAATGGTTCAGGTCAACGCTAATTATCACCATTAATAATTATCCAATCCTTATTAACAATTAACCAAAATATGGATATTAAATACCTTGTTTTTACTGCGTTCTTTTTTCTATTGAACGTCAGTATTTTCGCACAATCAAAACATACAGTTAGTGGGTATGTTAAAGATTTTGCTTCCGGTGAAACGCTGATCGGCGCAAACGTTTACCTCAAATCAAACATTACCACTGGCACAACGACCAATATCTATGGATTTTATTCATTGACCGTTGCCGCAGGAGAACAAACTCTTATTGTCGAATATTTGGGCTACGACAAAAAAGAATTCCCAATATCCCTTACTCAAGATCAACGCCTGAACATCGAGTTAAACCAAGGCGGAGTCCTACTCACGGAGGAGATTGTGGTGACTGCTGAAGAGAAAGACGAAAACGTAGAAAGTACCGAAATGGGAACGGTAGATCTACAAACGGAAACACTGAAAAAACTCCCTGCTTTGCTAGGAGAAGTGGATGTACTGAAATCTATTCAACTGTTGCCTGGTGTGCTGTCGGCTGGGGAAGGAAATGCTGGGTTCTACGTACGAGGCGGTGGCCCTGATCAAAACTTAGTCACCTTGGATGAAGCCGTTGTCTATAATCCAGGACATCTGTTTGGTTTTTTCTCTATTTTTAATGCAGATGCTATTAAAAGTACCACCCTGATCAAAGGCAGTATTCCTGCTCATTATGGTGGACGACTATCTTCAGTCGTCGATATTCAAATGAAAGATGGAAATAACAAAAATTTTGTAGTAGAGGGTGGAATTGGCGCGATTGCTTCCAGATTGACCGTAGAAGGGCCGATAGTGAAAAACAAGGGCTCCTTCATTGTCTCCGGAAGACGTACTTATGCCTTTGATCTTGCACAATCAGCACTAAAAAAGACAGATTTTGCAGGGACGAATTATTATTTCTATGATTTGAATACGAAGATGAATTATAGTTTTTCTGATAAAGATCGGGTGTTTTTTAGTGGTTATTTTGGACGTGATGTGTTGAATTATGTTTCCAATCAACGAGGTTTTTCCTTGAATATGCCATGGGGAAATACGACGGCTACACTTCGTTGGAATCATTTGTTCAATGATAAGTTATTTATGAATGCTACGGCCATTTACAATCAATATGATTTTTCGGTGGAGGGCAAGCAAGCGGATTTCGGATTTAAGTTGTATTCTGGTGTAGAAGACTGGAATGGTAAATTGGATTTCGACTATTTTCTTTCCACAAAGCACCACTTCAAATTTGGGTTGAATTATACCTACCATACGTTTACTCCAAATTCCGCCTCTGCTGTTTCTGGAGATATTGAGTTTGACAATCTTACCAATCCTAAGCACGCCCATGAGTCTGCATTGTATATTTCTGATGATTGGAAGGTGAGCGATCGGTTTACGTTGAATGCTGGACTTCGAATGTCTATGTTTACGCAGGTTGGGCCGTTCACAAATAAAGATTCTACCGAGGTGTATAAAGCACTGCAACCCATCAAAAGGTATGGCGGCATTGAACCTCGATTGGCCGCAAAATACAGTCTGTCCAATACCGCTTCTTTGAAGGGAGGAGTTTCTTTAGCAAATCAATATATCCATTTGGTGGCGAGTTCGACGAGCACACTTCCTACCGATTTGTGGGTGCCAAGTTCAAGCAAAGTGAAGCCGCAAATCGGTATCCAATATGCACTTGGCTATTTTCAGAATTTCCTAAATAACAAATACGAAGCGTCAATAGAAGTCTATTACAAGGATTTGTTCAACCAAATTGATTACGCGGAAAGTTATGTCCCTGATTTGACTACGGAAGAGGAGGACGAGTTTGTATTTGGTACCGGGGAGTCTTATGGAGTTGAGTTGTTCTTGAAAAAAAGAACTGGCAAACTAAATGGTTGGTTGGGCTATACCCTATCCAGGACGACAAGAAGCTTCCCAGACATTGAAGACGGGCGCGCTTTCCCTGCAAAATATGACCGAACGCATGATCTGTCCCTCGTAGCAAACTATGATTTAAGCAAAAAATGGTCGTTTGGTGGCACCTTTGTCTATGGAACTGGTAATGCTTATACCCTTCCAGAAAGTTTCTATTTTATTGACTTCAATGTACAAGCAGAGTACGGCCCTCGAAACGGTACCCGGCAACTTGCTTACCATCGATTGGATTTGGGCGTCACCTTCACCCCGAAAGCACTGAAAAAGAAAAAATTCAAATCTACTTACAACTTGTCTATTTACAATGTGTACAATCGCAAGAATGTCTTCCTGTCTTATTTTAGTCCGGAGTCGGATGCTGTTGGAGGCGACGTCAATCTGAAGGCCTATCGGGTAAGTCTGTTCCCCATTATTCCTACAATAACCTGGAATTTTAAATGGAATCAGAAGAAATATTGATTTTGCCCCTGCTTACTTCTCTCCTACTTCACTTTCACTTTCTCTTCACCTACTTACTGCGCTTGTAGTTAAAACTTTGCTAGTAGAATTAGGTTACTTGACTTTTGATTGATCTGGAAATTTTTCCAATATTTGCTCAATGTTTTCTACATATTTCCTAAATGTAGGAAACGGCATTATATTTCTTGCTCCCGTCGTTTTGATGCTGCACCTTTACAACATCAACAAACACTCAATTTTTATTTCTAAAACTAACAACATGAAATTTTTACCGTCAATCAAAAAAAGTATTATTCTAAAATCATTTTTTTTAATCTCCTTTGTTTTTCTTTTTAAGGCATTGTCCTACGGTCAGGGACATCACAAATATCAAAAGGACAACAGTTCGAAAAATGTTAAAACGCAGAGAATAAAAGCACCTCATGTTCCCAAAAGTCCATTGTATCTTTCTCTAGGACTAGGAGCTGTCGGAAATGGCAATATTGGAGGAGTTGATCTCACAACTATGATTGGTCTCCGCCATAAAAACTCTATAATAGCTATCGGAACCGGATTTAGATCATTGGTTGAATATGAAGAGATAGGCAAATCATCCTACTCTCTATCGCTACTATCGTCATCGGGGTCATCAAGTCCGAGTCATCCTAACATTTTTTTGCCAATTGCACTAGAATACAAATACTACTTGTGGAATAAAAGTGCATCTCCTTTTCTAAGTCTGAAAGCAGCAAAATACAAAACGATACAAGCTAGATGGTTTTCTACTAATATAAATGGTAAAGCTTGGTCGATGGCCACCTCTTTTGGGTTTAGATTAGCCTCAAAAAAGAATGCACATATTTCATTCAAACTAGGCTACGAAGTCGTTTCTGAGTATGATAAACATTATAGGGAAAACAAGTTTTTCGACACTAGTGCTTGGCTAGGCGATCTCGACTCCAAAATGAATCATCTGCTAAAAGCTCAAATGGCATTTGAGTTTTAACCATTGAAGCTTAGTTAATGGTAGCGATTCAAAACAAATAGTGTAGGCGAATGATGATTCGCCTACACTATTTGTTTTTGTTGGTTTACTCGTCTCTTGTAGATAGTATACTTATTACACGAAACAACTCAAAAAGCCGCAATACAGCATAAACATTAGAAAAAAATACTTTTGCATTCATTAATTTGTCGAATTAGAATAACTTGCAGTTTGAATTTGAGCAAATGGCAAATACTCCCAAGGCTACATTGACCACAGGACCCGTTCCAGCAACTATCACTAGACTGGCGATTCCCATGATATTCGGTATTCTGAGTATCGTAGCTTTTAATCTAGTGGACTCCTTTTTTGTAGGAATGATTGGTACGATGGAGTTAGCTGCCTTTGGATTTACCTTTCCTGTAGTCATGATCTTAGGAAGTATCGGGATGGGACTAGGCATGGGCACCTCTGCTGTTGTCTCCAAGCTTATCGGTCAAAATGATATCGCGAAAGTCCGACGCACCACTACCGACAGTATAATATTGGCTTTGATTTTTGGGTTTGCCTTCGTAATCATTGGGCTGCTGACCATCGATCCGGTTTTTAGAGCGCTAGGGGCAACTGAGGATATCCTGCCGCTGATTCGAGCCTATATGATTCCCTGGTATTTGGGGGTTATTTTTGTGATTGTTCCAATGGTTGGGATTAGCGCGATTCGGGCGAATGGAGATACTAAAACACCGGCGTTTATTATGATCAGCATGGTGGTGGTCAATCTTATTCTTGATCCGATGTTTATTTTTGGATTTGGTCCTTTGCCTGCTATGGGACTGACGGGGGCAGCGGTGGCAACGGTTATCGCAAGGATGCTTACTTTGGTGATGGGGATTTATGTGCTTCATTTTAGGGATGGATTATTGACTTTTGATATTCCTTCCTTCCAGCAAATGTTGGAATCGTGGAAAAATATACTGTATATCGGTCTGCCAGCAGCAGCTACAAATTTGGTGGTGCCAATGTCTACTGCACTAGTGACCAACCTTGTTTCTACCTATGGCGCAGAAGCCGTTGCAGCGTTTGGAGTCGCCTCCAGAGTGGATGTGCTGGCCGTCACGGTCTTGATCGCTGTAGGAAGCGCAATGGCTCCTTTTATAGGACAAAATCTAGGTGCTGGAAGGATTGATAGAATAAAAGAAGGATTTGGACTGGTCATGAAATTTTCTATTGCTTGGGGACTATTTATGTTGGTGATTTTGTTCTTTTTAGGACAGTACATTGCTCCTTTGTTTAGTGATGATCCATCCGTTACCAAAATCATCATATTATACCTAACAATTACTCCGTTAGGTTATGGTGTCCGTGGAGTCTATACCATTTGCAATACCGCATTAAATGTTATCAAAAAACCATTCCAGGCTTCCTCCATCACTATTGTTCAGATGTTTGTCGTGTATGTACCGCTTGCTTATTTACTTTCTAGTCAAATTGGAATAAAAGGGATCTTCTGGGCATTGGCAGTTGCTTACCTAGCAGGAGGAGTTGCTGGATATCTAATGTTTAGAAAAAACTTAATTACTCTAGAACAAACAGCCACCACTCCGCCAGAAGATGCCATCAATTTAGAAAGTGGTAGATCGGACATCCTTGATCTTTGATGATTTAAATTTTTCTAATTCGCATACTCCTTTCGAACAATCAGGTCTTTTCCTTCCATAGTTTCGTCTACAAGAAAAGAGTAAATCTGCGCTCTAGCTTCCAAGTAATTAGAGGTTTATCCCAAGTTTCTAAGAATTATTCCTTATTTTTAATAGGAACCACCTGCTAGAAATCTACCCAATTACCGATTAGAAATAAATGATTTTTTCAGGTATGATAATTCAATAAGTATATCTAATTGATGATTAAAAACCTTCTACCATGCAAAACACTACCCTATTTCAGAAATTTTTAGTAGCGCTAACTTTACTTTTCTTAATGTTTTCAATAAAATTGACAGCACAGGTGAAAGTTTCAGATGATCTTGCCGCGCCAAATGCCCCGCATCCATCGGCTGTACTAGAGGCCTACAGTGTGGATCGCGGATTTTTACCACCAAGACTAACAACTATTCAAAGGGATGCAATTGCTAATACCGCAGAAGGGCTAACCATTTTCAATACCGACGACAATTGTATCAATGTATTTCAAAATAGTAGGTGGACGACTTACTGCAGTCTACGATTTTCCAGTACGTGTGGCTGCGTTGAATATCTAACAGACTACGGACTGACAACAGAGGCATGGGTGCCAGTAGCGCCACCTGCTAGTAGCGCGGATAGTGACTGGTTCGAAGTAGGATCTACAACAGAACCAGGTGCGATTACTGATGATGTATACACCGAAGGAAGAGTCACTATCGGAGGTCAGGTTAATAACCTTGCTAGATTTAATGTTTATGGTAATAATGCAGAAACAAATTCGGCCGCCTATCTTGAATTGACAGGTATTGGGACTACCAATCCCAATCAAACGCTTACGTTACATCAAAATGTACCGACTTCTGGTGATAAGAAAGGAATAGAAAACACTATTGTTGGTAGTTCATTTGGAAATGTGTTCATGGTTTATAATGATTTAATACAAACAAGTAATTCGACAAAATATGGCTTCTATAATAATTTTGCTCCTACCACAGACGGCGCTCAATCAGGTGTCTATAATGCATTTAAATCAACTGGAGGGGCAACTAAATATGGTGTCCAAACCCAATTTGACACCTTATCATCAGGAACATCCTATGGTATCAGGAATGACTTTGACAACACGAACACCTCTGTAAAATATGGGGTATACAATGACTTCAATTCTATTGCAGGAGGATCGAAATATGGAGTAAGAAATGTCTTTTCAAGTAATTCAACAACAGGAGTAGTATATGGAGTATCAAATTCAATATTCAGTGACGGTCCTTCCACAAAGTATGGCATTTTTAACTCGCTTTCAGGGATAGATGACGGGATTACCTATGGTACAAGAAATAATGTTTCTACGAATGGCTCGAACCCAGACAACTCCTATGGAACCTATAATTCGGTCACAGGTTCAGGTACAGGTACTAAATATGCTGGATACTTTTCTACTAGTGGTGCAGACAATTATGGTGTATATTCTGTAAATACTACTTCGAATGGATATGCAGGAGCTTTTAGAGGAGATGTGGAAATTGGTGACGGCTTCCTAGTCGTTGGTGATGGCAATATTGGTAGCAATCCAGAAGCAAACTCAATTACCAGATATGGCGTTTGGGAAGGGGAGTTTTCAACATCGATTTCCTTTGATACAGATGGGTATCGTTATTTTAACTTGGGAAATGTAGACCTTCCTTCAAATGTGCCGACTTCAGTTACCGCAACTAAAATTGTTTGGGAAGTAGATGGCTACCATGAAGATGCTAACGAAGATCATGGTGTTTGGATAGCACTTGAAGGCACAACCTATACGGGGACAACTGGCTGGTATGGCTGGTTTGGAAATGCGAGCAACGGCGCTAAAGACGTCAATTGGCAGTACGTCAGTAATCCACTATCTGTGTCTATGACAAACACCCAGAATCTGCGCTTGAGAGTGGAAGATGAGGACTGTACGTTGTGTGGAGGAGACGATATGCGTGTATTTAATATGGCTGTAAAAATCTACTACACTTACACGCAAGCTTTACAAGAAGGGGAAATTGCTGCGTCAGGATTAATTTACTCAAACACGGATAGTCAAGTAGGTGATCTTGCTGAACATTTTGAAGTGAACAATGACCATGGTATAGAAACGGGGTTGATTGTAACCTTCAAGCCAGGCACTGACAATGAGTATGAAGTGGCCACTCGCCCTTATTCTAATCATATTGTTGGAGTTATCTCCGAAAACCCGTCTGTAGTATTGAACAACCCAAGAGTCGGTCCTGCAATCGCTCTAGCAGGAAGAGTGAAGGTCAAACTTACTCAAAATGCTGGAGAATTAATTAAATCTGGCGACTTCCTAACTACTAGTGAAGTACCCGGCAAAGCAATGAAGGCAACTAAACTTGGCAGAGTCGTCGGATATGCAGTCACCAATCAAAAACCAGGAACAGACTATGTCGAAATTTTAGTTCAACCAGGCTTCCACCTGCCAGAAGAAAATACAAGGACGGAAAAAGAAAAGCCGACTGGCCGAAAAAGAGATTAGGCCAATGCTTAAACAAATTTATTGTAAGAACTGACGTTGAATGTCTATTGCTAAAAATGGGACATTCAAAGTTATATACAAAAGCACTTTAGTTTCCTAGTAAGTCAACCTTGATTTTAGGTAAAATTGGCTAAAAGCTTATTCCTGATTGATTTCCAACAAAGTCAAATTGTATTTATGTATAAAATCTATTTACTTTTGGCCAGTTCAATATGTAACAAAAAAAATGTATCTTTAAACAGACTAAAATTTTATGCATTGATATAGGCAGAGTTTCTTCAATTTTTTTGTCATGACGATCAAAAATTTCTCCATTTTTATAGTTGTACTCTTTGCAATTGCCCCATATTGTCTTCATTCGCAAGTAAAAGTTGCAGCAGATGCAGACTTAGTAACTCCTGCTGACCCTTCAGCAGCCCTCGAGGTACTAAGCACAAACAAAGGCTTTCTACCTCCTAGAATGACCACCGCCCAACGAGATGCCATTACCTCCCCTGCTAATGGATTGTTCATTTTTAATACCACCGAAAATTGTATCAATGAGTACGCCGGAACTTCTTGGATAACACATTGCGAACTCCGATATTCTAACGTTTGTAATTGCGTTGAATATTTGAATGATTACGGTCTGCCAACAGAAGCCTGGATATCGATTGATGCACCACCTATGGATGATCATGATTGGTACGAAGTCGGTACCACAGTAGCGCCAGACGCAATAACCGACAACATCTATACAGAAGGAAAGGTAACAGTAAACAGTCAGACCAATTCCAATGGTCAGTTTAATGTATATGGAGACAATACCCAAACAAGCGCAGCTGGATACTTTCAGCTGGCAGGCACAGGAAATTCAGCACAAACTACTTTAGATCTTTCTCTTATCACACAATCTGGCTTTGAGAAAAAAGGAATTACCAACTATATACAAGGAAGTGCTTCTGGCAATGTCTATGGCACTCATCAAATTCTAAATTACACTGGGACCGGCTTAAAATATGCGCTGTATAATAATTTTGGCACTTCTGGCGGTACACAATATGGTGTTACAAATGAATTCTTAAGTAGTGTAAATACTTCAAAAATTGGAATCTGGAATAGATTTAACCTAGCAACCTCAGGTACTAATTATGGGATGTTAAACAACTTTGATGCTGCTTCGACTTCTGTAAAATACGGTGTATTCAGTTCGTTCCCTTCTGCTGCTGCTGGAACAAAATATGGAATTCGAAATAACTTTTCTACCTCAACAGCTAGTGGGACCATATATGGAATGTATAACACTATATACAACGATGGCCCTTCTACAAAATATGGCGTCTACAACTTGTTTTCAGGCATTGCAGATGGCTATGTTTATGGGGTGCGCAACAATATTTCCATGAATTCTACAAACCCCGATAATGCCTATGGCATATACAATACGATCACTGCAAGTGGTACGGGTACCGCTTACGGAGGGTATTTTTCTACAACTGGGACAGGCAACTACGGGATTTATGCTACTAATACAAATAATGGCAGTAGGGCTGGTGCCTTCCGGGGAGATGTGGAAATTGGTGATGGTTGGTTGGTGGTAGGTGATGGTAATGTTTTTGGAAATACAGCAGAATACAATTCTGTAACAAGATACGCAGTTTGGGAGGGGTCTTTTACTATGAATATTTCCTTTGATGCGGATGGATATCGATATTACAATATTGGAAATGTAAATCTACCTGGGAATGTCCCTGCTACTGTTACCGCTACCAAAATCATCTGGGAAATGGATGGTTACCATGAAGATGCTAATGAAGATCATGGCGTGTGGATCGCGCTGCAAGGCACTACTTATACGGGAGGAGGTGGCTGGTATGGTTGGTTTGGAAACGCAAGTAATGGCGCAAAAGACGTCAACTGGCACTATGTCAGTAATGGAATCAGCCTCCCAATGGCTAGCAATCAAAATTTAAGAATGCGTGTGCAGGATGAAGATTGTACTTTTTGTGGAGGTGACGATATGCGCGTATTTAATTTCCACATCAAAATCTATTACCAATATACCGAACCGCTGGAAGAAGGAGAAATTGCAGCATCCGGAAGAATATTCTCCAACACCAATAACCAAGTTGGTGACCTTGCCGAGCACTTCGAAGTAAAAACAAACGAAGGCATCGAATATGGACAAATTGTCGTTCTAAAACCTGGCACAGACAACGAATACGACCTGGCCGCCGAACCCTACTCCCAACACATAGTCGGTGTGATTTCAGAAAATCCATCTGTTGTCCTAAACAATCCATCTGTAGGACCTCCAGTAGCACTCGCCGGAAGAGTAAAAGTCAAAATTGCAGACAACAATGGCGAAGGCCTAATAAAATCAGGTGACTTCCTCACTACCAGCTCCATCCCAGGAAAAGCCATGCTCGCCACAGAGCCCGGCCCAGTAATTGGCTACGCCGTTGCCAACCAAAAACCAGGCACAGACTACGTTGAAATTCTTGTTCAACCAGGAAGATTCTATTACCCAAGACAAAAAGAAAAACCTACCGGCCGTAGAATGGATTAAGTTAATAGAAGGTATAGAAACTTGTTTTGTCTTGCACAACTGATGATAGAGCGCAGAGAGGGACAAATGCAGGACATTACTATTAACCATTAACCAAACATAAAGGATAGTCAATTTTGCTTCACGAAATTAGGTATATACAATCAGACTTTCTACCTTCTACCAACAACTTACTCCTAAGAATTATTCGCTTGATAACACTAAAACAATTCATAGACAAACCCACAACAAATGTGGAATGGAATCCGACACTGGAAGCATGGACAATTGCCAGGTATGCGGACGTCGCTTTCGTATTAAACAGCCCGAAATTTTCTGCCGCTGCTGCTTCCGAAACTATTGATCAAGAAGCCGTCCCCGATTTTACTGATCCAACTGCAGCCAAAGACCAAGTGATCAAGGGAATGCACCAACAAATGGATTGGATAAGAAAATTGATGGTCAAAACAGGTCAGCAGTTTTGCAAAAAACAAAATCTAGCAAATTTTGATTTACAACAAGACCTGATTTTTCCCTGGTGCAAAGAGGTTGCGTTGCAAGCATCTAGTATGGCGGATGATCGACAAACGCAAAAAAAAATGTTGGCCAATGCACAAACCGTTTTTATGATGACCGACGGCAATAATCGGGAAGCTGCGGATGCGGCCACAGGAAAACTGGCAGGTTGTTTCTACCAAATAATTGAGCAGCGACGTCAACTTCCTCAAGCGGATTTGATCAGTTCTTTTATAGACAAGAGTAGGTCTACCGGGGAGTTGTTATCTCCGGTCATCCAGCTATTTGTAGGGTTGTCTACGTCTCTTCCTTTATTGCTTGGCAATCTGATGTTAGCATTGCTTTCTTCTTCGGAAAATCAAGCTGTTTATTTACGAAATCCCAGGGAAACGGCGCAGGAGCTGCTGCGAATGTCTGGTCCGACTCAGTATGTTTATCGAGTGGCAAAAAGCGAGGTGACTATTGCTGGGAAAACATTTTCAAGAGGAGATCGGTTGGCTCTTTTTTTAGTGCATGCCAATCGGGATGATGTTCAGTTTGCCAACGGCAGGCAACTTGATCTGGAACGCAAATCGGTGGCGCACCTGAGCTTTGGTTTAGGAGCACATGCTTGTCTAGGTGCACCAATTATCCGGGAAGCTTGTCTGCTACTTCCTAAGCTTATTTTTGAATATTTTCCTGGTTTGCAATTGCATTCTCCGGAGATTGTTTGGGGAGGGAGTCGCGCTATTCGTGGAGTCACCAACCTACAAGTAAAAAAGTAAACGTGCTACGTATATCTGCAAATTCATTCGCCTACTACTCCATATAAATCCTAGGGTTGAAACCCTAGGCTACAATATGAACCGTACCAATGGCACTCAAATGATTTTAATTTATCTGTACAGCTCGAATTCATTCGCTGACATGTGCTGTCTATCAAATCGAAAAGGAGATTCAGAATATCATTCTAAGGTAGTTTTCGAGTGCCATTGGGACGGTTCATTTTTTCAATATGATTTTTGCTATCATATTTG
>CALLWB010000021.1 GCA_938016265.1 uncultured Saprospiraceae bacterium | reverse complement strand
ATCGTAATGAGATACCGAACGACCTCCTAGAAAATAAAACAACCTAGCTGTTGTATAAGGAGCCATCCTGAAGGGTTTTCGGATCAGCGTTTTCTTTACTCGGATGGCATAATTGATTCGTGTTCCATATTTTTTTAGCTTAGGAAAAAATTGCTCTACTATTAGGTATTGCCTGATTGGAAATCCCTTTGGTGCATAACTCATACTACCATAAATCCGATGGCTATTTGTCTTTTTTCTAGTCGATCTGGCCATCAAATATCCTAGACCGAAATAGGTGCCGCGCCAGGGAGAATAAGAGGAATATCCTTTCAATTGTGTAAAGCTGATCCTTTGGTCTTCAAAATTGTAGGCTGTGAAATAGCTTGTGCCAAACGATAACTTCTTATGCACTTTCAATTGAACTCCAGTCGACCCCCAAAATTGTAATTCCATAGGATCTTGTGCGATTAAGGACAAGGAAAACAATACATTGATAAGGATGGTGAAGAAAAGCCTCATTTCTTTTTTCTTCAAATTTAGAGGAGACTGCTATTTTTATTTTATAAACAGAAGAAATTTCTTACATGGTTGAATTGCTGTTATCCAACCCCATTGTGTGCTTACTTGCATTATTCAATGTGAAATGCAAGATAACTTCACAAAAAACATCCAATGGTTGGAAGGTTGTTATAAATACGATACCTCTCTCTTTCATAGCGAATTACTCCATTTGCCTAGGCTTGAAAAGATTTTTGTACGGAATTATTTAAAAGCAGTTGTGGCGGAAAGTTGATTTCTAATGAAAAATGATTTGATTACGGATATCACAAACAATAGCAGTATAAGTGAAAAATTTCTCTTTCTCTAATGTCTTTGAAACCTCTGTAATTGGGCACCTCAACATAATCAGACATACAAAAAAAGGGCGCACCGAAGTACGCCCTTTTACCAAATAATTATTATTCAACTTATCTCTTACTGGATTTCCCTTTTATTCCATGCGACTTTCGGTCGCTTTTCTCCATGTATTTTTTGAGTTGTTCTTTCTTTAATACCGCTTTGATGGCATTCGACTTTTCTGTTTTTAATGCTTTCATAGCTGCTCTTGATGCCTCCTTGTCAGTCGATGCATTTCTAGTCGCTTCCATTTTTTGAGCATAGGTCAAATTGATGGCGGAGATCTTTTTTACTTGCTTTGGTTTTAAGGAAAGTGATTCCGTCATTTTTTCCGTTTGCTTAGCAGCACGCTCCTGTGGAGTCATTTTACTTTTAGCTTCCGAGGAGGCAGATTTGCCAGCTTTTCCTTTGTATTTTGTTACTTCGAGATTATTCTTTTGGATGGTGGTTTTTCCTTTGTAGTCACTGCGTTCTTTTCCTTTGTAGTCTGCTTTTCCACTGTCACCACCGTGTTCTTTTCCTTTGTGATGACCATGTTCTTTTTTGCGATCGGTCCTTTCATTAAATTTGGTTAATTGTTCAGGAGTTAAGATTGCTTTGATGGCGGTAGATGATTCGGTACGAAGATTCTTCATGGCGATTCGGTCTGCTTCCGTTTGTGCTGATTTTTCTTTCAGGGATTTCATCTTATTAGCGTACGCCAAATTGATGGCATTAACTTGAGTCGTTTGGCTTTCTGAAAGTGATAAATACTCCGCAAGTCGTTCTGTTTTTTGCTTGGCCCGTTCCTCAGGAGTTTGACTCATCCCGCCATGCTGCGCATTCACAAAAATGAAACTTAAACTAACCATTAAGGTAACTGTGATTAAATTTTTAACTGATTTCATGATATTTGTATTAAGTGTTTTTTTAAAATTGTTTTGGTTAAAACTGATTGTTTAATCTTGTTATTTCAAAAGTGAAGCCAAAATTGCCAGATTCAACTATTATTCAATGAACAAGCAATATTTCTCAATGAACAGTCTTCTTTTATCTATTGTAAGTATTCAGGTGTAGCGCAGAGCAAAAGCAAAAATGGTAAGAATTGAGAATAACTCAATTACAAGTTTATAGGCTATTCGTTGATAACTAATTGCGTTAGTAGCCAACTATTGAAAGAGGCAGTTTTATATACCTCCCTTTCCTAAAAATTTAATACCTGCAATTACTTAACAAGTCCACAGCGACTTGCTAATGGGATAGGTTAAATTTTAGCTATTAATACCTCGGAGTGAATAAGATAGGCACAAATAAAATTTGGACCCAATTATTAAATATTGACTCCAAATACATAAATATTTGATCTTCCTTTTTGATCAAAGAGTTTTTGAAATTATTATTGAGGACTTTTTTGAGTAGAATAAAAAAGGGGCGGTCCACTATCTAGACCGCCCCTTTCAACATAATTTCGAGAATATAACGTCCTCTATAATCCTCCTGGACCTACAGGGCCTCCAGGACCACCACCACCGCCTGGAGCAGGAATACAAGTAGTAACGGTCATGAAATAAGTAATCGTATTACCATCCTTATCCAAACAGACCATCTTGTAATTGCTAATATCTGCAGAACCTCCTGGGCAAGCCGCATAAGGAACAACTTGAGAATTTAATAGTACCCAATCGGTTGCGGTCACACAATCAAAATGAAAGATAACGATATCAAATCGAGCATCATTTTTTTCTACCTCATGCTCAACAGACAATTTTGATAACTCCTCTTTTGACAATTGGTCAACGTAAGCAAGGATTTCTGCATCAGACTTGTTATTCAGTCTTTCTGGCAGCTGGTAGGTGGTTCTAGAATATACTTCGTTACTTTCGACGATTTCTTTTTCCTCGAGGAGTTCCTGCGACTTATCGCAGGATGTAATGAAGAAAGAGAAAAAGCCAATGCACAGAAGGCTAAGTAAAAGTGATTTTAACTGTAAACTTTTCATAGTAAATGATTTAAAGTGTTAATAAAAGGTGACTGATTGCTAGGTCATTAACAACGTCACAACAAATAATAAAACATCAATTAGGTGGCCACCCGGTGCGAGTATTTTATGATTTATTTCTGCTGCTAAGTTGGGTAGAAAAGTGATGTATTACAATTACTATTTATAAAAAAAATCACATGGTGAAGTAAGAAGTTACCATCAATTTAATCGTTGATTAGTGCAACTATTGTCGCTCCATGGAACAATTACACCCTCCCCCCTTCCACCTTCATATAATTATAAAAAGCAGTAACCAGAAATGGCCACTGCTTTTATTGGAGGAATGAGGAAGGTGTGTATATGAAAGAGGAATCTTGTTTTTATCTGATTTTAATAATCTTCTGCAAATAGGAGCGGTTGGAGCTTAATGAGACCCAGTAGACCCCATCCGGGAGATAATCAAGATTGATCTCTGGTAGATTTTGGGACATGGATTGACGATGGACGATCTTCCCATAGATATCCCGGATTTCCAGATCACCAGTTGATGTCGATTGCGCTGGCAAAACAACGGTGAGGGTCGATTTTAACGGATTAGGATAAACGGTAAATCCGGGTCCAGTACTGTTGTTTAACCGGAAGCCAGTTAAAATTCCGCTAGGCGCATTTCCGCCTCCTCCTGTTTTTCCACTGCTTACAATCAACTCTTTAGGTTGCTCGTACGCACACGAATTCCCATTAAAAAAAGAGGAACACTCAATGTTTCGCCGAAGTTGGTATCCCTTCATTAATCCCTCAATACAATCGTATCGAGCTCCCCCTATTTTTTTGCTACAAGCACACAGATCTCCAGCCTTGAGCATATAGTTTTCAACGCCATCTGGAATATATTCATCGTTGTTCCCATCACAAAAGTTAACCCAATGACAATTGGTCGTGCAAGGTGCTGTCAAATCCAGGACCACCTGGCTGGTAGCTACAATAAATGATTCGGAAAAGATGCTATTCCCTCCTGAAGCGCAAGAAACATCAAATTCACTAGCGACAACATCTCCATCTACCAGGTTATTGGCCAGGGAAAGCGAATACGTATTCCCAGTTACCCCACCAGCAAACACCTGACCACCATTTACCGTGACAGTTAGATCCATTGACAAGCCACTTGTGGAGCCCATCCATTCATAAACAATGTTATTCGAAGTAACATAAGCAGACTGAAAAGAGATGATCTGTACACAAGGCGATGGATTTGAATACATAACTTCAGGCCGAAAAAACAAGGAACCTATTCCAAGAAAAATGATAAAAAGGGCAGGCGAAACCGAAAAATTTAGTTTATTAGTCATTATTGTACACATTTTATTAAAAATATAACAAATTGCAATTTAGTTATTCTTGTAACAAAAATCCAAATACGGTTTTTCTATTTTATCTCATGAAAATTAAATAAAATTGAATGTAAAATTCAACTATTTATCTAGGGACATAATTTCTATAAGAACAGCTTCATTACTTTGACATCGATAGTTATCCATTTTGTTTATGCCTGAAAATGACCATATTAAGAATAGTAAGCTTATATCTGCCCTACTTTCACTATCAAAAGAGGAACTGAAACAGTTTAGAAAATTTGTTTATTCTCCCTTACATAATGAGAATATCCAGGTACGACGTTTGTTGGATTATCTGATAAAATGTTATCCTGATTTTGAGCAAAAGAAAGTTACCTATACCCGTATTTTCAAGGCGATCAACCCGGATAGCTCAAAGAAAAAGGATTTTGTCACCAAGTTATGTTCTCGCTTGTTTTTATGCCTAGAAAACTATTTAGTGATCTATGATAAGTTTCTGAGTGAAAAAGAAAAACAAACCAAGGAGATTGATAAACTTCTTCTATTATTGAAGCATTACAACAAAAACCATCTGGATAAATTGTTCAAGCAAACCCTTCTGCGTCTGGAAAGAGCGCTTGAAAAGTATCCTTACAGAAACGAACAATATTTTAATTTTCAGGTATTGAAAGAAGTCGAATACTCTGCCTTTTTAAGTGCAAAAGAGGAAAGCGGAACGGGTGATGTTAATCTTCAAGTAATAAATAGCCGCTTGGATGAATACTATTTCTTTTACAAATTGAAGCTATTTTCTTTGATGATCAATCGGCAACAAGTTGTTCCTTTTCCCTATGATAAGACGCACTTTTCTTTGGTAACAACCAATAAGATGCCCAACTCCAACAATAAAAAGGTATTTGAAGTCTGGCAAAAGGTCATTGAAGTACTTCAACAACCAGACAACAAAAGTAACTATGAACGACTAAAATTGTTGTTGAAAGAAAACAATCATCTGCTCAATCCTGACGATGCCCGTACCTTGCATATTTACCTAGAAAACATCTTGCTAAATTTACCGGCGGGCAGTGATGCCTACTATTCGGAATACTTCAATCTGAATGAGCAGCAATTGGAGATGGGACTTCTTTATGTCAATGGCCTGATAACTCCTGTTGTTTTTAGAAACATTTTCGTGGTGGCTTTGCGGCTTAAAAAATTGGATTGGGCATATCAGTTTTTAGAATCCCACAAGGACAAAATTGCGAACGTCTATGCAGAAAAGGAAGACATTTACACGTATTGCCTGGCATCCTACCACTTCGAATTGAAACGATATGAGGAAGCACTTTCTAAGCTAAATGAATTAGGATTCATCAGCTTGCATACCAAAATACAAGAGAAAAGAATCCGGCTAAAAATTTATTACGAATTGGAAATGTTTTCTCTATTGGAAGATTTGATTAATAGTTTTAGAAAGTTCCTTTCAGAGCATAAATCAAAAATGCATCCTTACCATATCGACTCCAACCGGAAGTTCATAAATTTCGTATTTGCGTTGGCGAATTCGCGGCATCTGAAGGCAAAGAAAACTCCTTCCATCAAAAATCAGATCGAAAACACTAAAAATCTCCCAGATCGAATTTGGCTTCTTGAAAAGGCGAACATTTACTAAATAAGAGTAGCGAATTTGTTTCGGCAATTGGCTGCATATTCATAAAAGCCCAAGGGACAATATTCTTTAAGGAATATGCCCCTTGGGCTTTAGTCTCAACTGTCTGATAAAAGCATCTTCAATTTATCCAAGCTAATTGGACTTAACAAAACGGATAGTCTCTGATTTTTCGGCAGTAAGCACTTTACAGAAGTAAACGCCATTAGCTAAATGACCTACATTAAAAGGAATTTTATTGTTTCCTTCTGCCATCTCCTGTTGGGAAAGCTGATCCACTAATTGGCCTTGTACATTGTAAAAGTCAACACTAACGGGAGCAGCCTCCTTCAAATCAACGCTAATTTCCATGGCATCTGCTACTGGATTAGGGTTGATCGAAAGGTTCCAGGAATGATCCGTCAAGTGCTCCAATTCATCTGTCGTATTGTCCATTCTGAAACCAAATGGGGGACCACCCGGAGTTGGGAAGTCACCACAGTCCAGGATATTGATAAATTCAGTATGTACAGAGGTTGGAAATCCACTCCAATAAGGGTAATCCAATATTACAATTGGTAATTCCTGCTCCCCGCCACCATCAAAAGAGGTAACCGTCATCGGTTGCGGAGGACAATCTGCATCCTCTATTTCTCCATCTACATCCGCTCTCAATTGCAGAGAATGGAAATCTAACATGGGAGATGTTCCTTGCCCAATTACTACCATGTTGTAATAATCGCAAGATAGATCATCGCCCTTAGAAGGAATCATGTCTATGTTTGGTGTAATAATATCCCTACTCATATAGGTCTTAAACCAATCAACTGATCCATCTATAAATACTTTCATAAGAAACGGGGACGGTACTCCTGCACTATTGGGATCTACTATATCGAACAATCGTCCACCAACCACCAAATCATCATTAAAGTCTTTGCGAACAACTAGTCCTTGCGGAAAAATTTCAGTAGAACCGTCAAAGACACTATATTCTTTGAATTGATGTAAAACACCCGTTAGGGTTGCTACCTGCAACACAAAAACTTTTTGTTCGTGATGGTGCGTGTTTGGCACCTTTGTTTCACCAGTCACCACCAATCTGTCCCTGACCTGATTTGGACCGGGAACAAACTCTGTATAGCTAGTAATTGATCGTCCTATTTCGACGTTTGGCAGTTGTGTAAAAGTGTAAGATTTTATCCAGGCTAAATCACCAGTTTGTTCATTGACTAACATGATAAAAACATCTGAATCACCAGTGAGACTCTTTTTTTCTCCCGTTATGGCAAGGCGGAAGCCTGGAAGTGAAAAGTCATTATAGACTTCAGCAATGGTAGAACCATTAGCCACTAAACTACATTCTCCGTAAAACTTTTGAAAAACTACATTTCCCATAGGATCTACTCGGGTTACAAAAGGTTTTACACATCCAGTTTTATTTTCAATTTTATTGCCAACTACCAACACTCCTCCACCGGCTGCCCATTTTAGAGAAACAGCTTTATTGTCTATTAAGTTATTAAAGTCGCCTAAAGTAGAGTGTCCAAGCTGAACTTCCCACATCAATATGGGAATACCTGCTGAGGTAATTCTAACTCTAAATAAGGCAACCCTTCCAAAGTCGTTTGGATTGCTGCCGTGGCTGGTGTTTGCAAGAATGTAATATTCTGTTAGGCCACCAAACATAGACGTTACTCCTTTACCGAGAAGATCGACTCCGTAGTAGTTTCGATTGCCATCTGCTTCTACTCTAATTGAATTTCTCAACGCTCCATTGGCCGCGAAATACTCATTCAAAAATACAACTTCTTTTCCACCTACGTTTTTGTGACTGACAGTAGAAATTAAGTTTGTAGTTTGTAATGAAAGAGGATTGAAGTGCTCTAGTTTTTCTATTGCTGCAGCTCCAACATCATAAGGCATCTTGTGGAGATAGGATTCTGACAAACAGGTTCCAGTTGATATAGAAGGCCATACGCTGCTAATAATAAACAGCAAACCCAAAAATGAACTATACTTTTTCATAGTTAATAAAGTTTTTTAGTTAAAAAATAGTTTTTCAATTTACTGACTGTAGCGCTCCAGCCAGCATTATTTTATGGTACAAATTCGGTTGATACAATTCGGTTGGAGCCCTACCCCACTTTGGGGTTTGACAATTCCATTTCCCACTCCTAAATTCCGTTTTAAAACGAAAAATGGAAGCGATAAATCCTTGAAAATTGAATTTCAAGCGTTCTAGTAAGTTTAATTATAAACCTGCCTTTTGGGCTACGGAAGGAAGGTCTTCTTTCCTTAGTTAGTAGGAAGGTTGACTTAATTTTAGGTGGGCATTTTTGTACATCAAGTAGAAACTAGAATTTCTCTAGGGCTGATTTTTTTGGGGATTTGTAGTTGAACCCAATTCATGCAAAAGAAAATTCATTTTATGCTGAAACCTCTGCAAAACTGTGCACGTCCATCAATTTTGATTCTCCCCGTAATCTTACTACGTCTGCGAGTCAAAATCACCGTAGAGCGCACATTTTTATTGAGTTTTCAACCTAAACAAACTTCCTATTGGATGAATTGGGTTGAATATGGTTTTTTCTTTTCATAATTAGGGGACTTTACACCTAAGTACTTCTAGTTGGGAAAGTGTTACCTTCTTTTTAAATTTTTTTTATGGTTTTTGTTTACTGGTTGAAGTATTGGCGAAAGAACCCGCATATGCTATGACAAAGATGGAAAACCAAACAGGAGACAAGGAGAACTTTAGACCTGCAATTGACAAAGTAGTATATATTTTTTATAATGCAGGATACTTTCTAGAAAGTTAAAGTTAGATATTGATTCAAAATCGAAAAACTATAACAACAAGAAAACCCTTTGCCAAACATTAATCGTTTAAATACCAGCATTCATCGAAAAGAAAACTCAATTTACAACCAACAACCTCTTTTGACTGTTAAACCCAATTCATGCAATAGAAAATTCATTTTATGCTGAAAACTCTGCAAAACTGCGCACGTCCGTCAATTTTGATTCTCACCGTAATCTTACTACGTCTGCGAGTCAAAATTACCGTAGAGCGCACATTTTTATTGAGTTTTCAACCTAAAACAAACTTCCTATTGCATGAATTGGGTTAAACAGCTTATTATACACAAATCCCAAAATATAAAATGATGAAAAAAGATGAAAAATCAATTCCGACCTTATTCGAATGGGCAGGTGGAATGGGAGCAATTGAAACCATGATTACTCGTTTTTATGAGAAAGTGGTAGTGGATGAATTATTAAAACCCATTTTTGTTGGCATGTCCAGAAAGCATCAATTGCACGTAGCACACTTTATTGCGGAAGTGTTTGGAGGAGGAAACAAGTATACTGGAGAAGGAGGAAGCCATTACGGAATGATTAAAAAACACTTGGGAAAACACCTTACCGAAGCACACCGAAAGCAGTTTGTCAAATTGCTACTCGAAGCCGCCGATGAAGTAGGATTGCCCGACGACCCGGAATTCCGTTCCGCATTTGTTGGTTATTTAGAATGGGGCACAAGACTCGCAGTTATCAATTCCAATGAAAAAGAAATTGAAATGAATGAAGAGGAGCCGATGCCTAAATGGGGCTGGGGAGAAGTCGGAGGTCCTTATCAACCATAAAACAACCATTCGTTGGTTACTAGAAGAAAATCAACCTCCAAGTATACCCAAAATTACCTTTTCCGATTATCCCGAGTAGGAAATACGCAGAAAGTACTTGATTCGTTTACACTAATCCATTAACCTAATCTATGTACTTTTACAAAAATCATATAAAATAAAATCTTCAGACATCTTTGGGATTAAATAACATATTCAATATATTTAACATTCATTATGTAAAATAAAAAATCCGAGTATGAACATTTTCAAAAGATTATTCCGTATTGGAAAAGCAGAAGCCAGCTCTAGCTTATCTAGCAGTGAATCAACAAACCTCATTGCAGAAGGTGAAAAAGAGCTAACTCTCCAAAAAGAAAGATTGGCAGGCCTCCAGAAAGAAGGCGCTGAAGAAGCAGTCGCTCTGGCCCAAAACATTTCAGAATGGGAATCCATCCTACAAACAGCAAAGAAAAAGACACAAGTATTAAAGAGTGATGAAAAAGAGACTAGCAATCCTCAATTGACCGCTAAGCCTGGAAAGAAAAACCCGTCAATTACTGATAAAGCAAAATCCCAACTATTGGATCGAGATGGAGACGGCAGTGTGATGGATGATATTGGCGGTATGATCGGCGGTTTTACTTCCAACAACCGATGATAAAGATTACTTCTATTTACAACACAGATAAAACATAAAACCATGGACAAAAAAAACAAACTAGCAGAAAAACTAGTAGCCCCTCCAATCAAAAAAGAGACAACAAAAACAACCAACCTATCCGATAAGAAAAAGGAATGGAAATGTGAGGACGAATGCCTCGAAGATAAAAATGACAATGGCAATCTTTGTGGTGAAACCGACCACTTCTAAACGCTACAAACCACAAAAAACAACTCGCAATAAAAGCCACTAATTCGAAAGATTTAGTGGCCTTTTTGACTAGAAAACCCTGCCCAACTTACCTATCAAAACTGCCTGTTCCAAATCCAACTCAAGTGGTGTAGCAAACTATGTCCTAGCAACAAATCCCCCCTAAAGTTGTTATATTCCCAATATGAAAACAAGCAACGGCAACATTTTAATCTTTTTGGGAATCATTCACGCTCTCCTAGGGGTTTCACCATTTGCATTCGGAAAACAATTTTTAGGTTTTTCTAAAAAGTACTTTTTTAAAATAAGTGAAGGCCTGCTTGAATTTCCACTATTAAATGGTGTAATGAATTATGAAAATTTTGCGGCTTTTTGGTTTTTCTATTTTGGCCTCCTGCTTATTCCCATTGGCATTTTGGTAAATTTTGTGGAAAAAGAAAACGGCCAGCTGCCTCCCGCTTTTTTGAAGGCCTATTTGGTGGTTGTTTTGATTGGAGTGTTTATGATTCCCTTTTCGGGAATGACCTTTTTGATGTTGCCACATGCGTTGTACATGCTATATCAAGCAAAGCGGTAGATAGATTTACTTCTTGCTCAAGAGTAGAGCCATAAAAAAGTTGGGCACTCCGTAAAGCGCCCAACTCGAAATTTAAAAACCCCTCCTTCAACTCAATCAATCATTAAAATTTTACAAATCGTTTAGTAGTTTCTTCCTTAGCATCCCTAATATTCAAAAAGTAAATACCTGGAGCTAAATCCTGCACAGAAATCGCTGATCCCTGCTCCAATCTTCCGATTTGACGAATCACCTGACCAGTAGCAGAGACAATACTTACCGACGCTAAATCTGCGTTGTAATTCAGATGTATCGTTTCCTTCGTCGGATTTGGATAGACTGTTATTGCATCCAGAAAATTGGTCAATTCCTTCGTCTCCACAGTCGTCGCAGTTGTGTTGAATCGCGCAATTGGATTATTGACATCGGTACATTCAGCAAGTGAAATATCGTCCAGATACAACTTTGTAGCCGCTGTACCTGCATGCAGACGAATTCTAAAAACAGTCGTCGTACTAAACGGTGCAGGAACAACATAACTAACCGTGTAGAACTGATCATTATCAAAATCTACGGTGTATTCCCAGGTTTCTAATACCTCATAAGTAGCACCGCCATCCAGTGATTTCTGCAACCAAAAGTCGTGCGTAGGCGACGTCATACCTGTTGCCATAAATGTAAATTGAATCGCTACATCTTCAGAGTTTGCAAGGTCAAGGACATCTGTTTCTGTGTAAGCGCCATTCGCTTTACCGATCAACCGGACACAGTATTCGCCAGAAGCTGCAAATGGTGCATCGCCGATAAATCGTCTACTAGGGTTACCTCCGTCATTCCAGATCCCCCACCCTTCTTCAAAATCTTCCTCCTCAAAAGACAAACAGCCTGCAGTCCCAAAGGTGAAAGGAGAAGACCATTCCGTCTCCACACATCCTAGAATAGCTTTTACTCTCCAGTAATAATGCTCCCCTTCTGAAAGCGTAACAGCTGATAAATAGGACGTACCACTCAACGTCGACTCCTCTACTATAAAATCAAAAGTAGCATCACCTGAAAGCTGGAATACATAGGAAGTGGCCCCACTGATTGCTGACCAGGTAAAATCGTTTTGCGTAGGCAAACTCGTCACTTCATTAGCTGGAGCGATCAAATCAGGACTGCTTTTGTAGCAACCCGTAATCGTTACATCATCAACATACAACCTAGTCGACACATTACCAGCATGACAGCGTATTCTTAGAATAGAAGCCGTACTCAAGTTTGACATCTCAATGGAGGCATTTGCGGTATACCTAACGTTGTTACTATAGCCATTTGCCCCACTCGACCATGCCCAACTTTCAATGGTGGTAAAACTTGTTCCTCCATCATTAGACACCTGCAACCAAAAATCATGATTGGCGACCGAAAAATTAGTGATTTCAAAATCGAAATCAACATTTACCGACTCGAAGGCACTAAGATCTAGTGGGTCTGAAGTGAGGAACGATGAATTGGTTCTGGATTGCACACGTATGCAGTACTGACCTGACGAAGCATATGGGTTGTCATTGATATTTCTTCTACAGTTGTTGCCCCCGTCATTCCATATTCCCCAGCCAGATTCAAAATCTTCCACATCTACTACCTCACATGAATTAACACCATTAATAATAAAATCTTCAATATATTCACAATCCGAATCACTAACAGTAAGCGAATAAGAGCCCGGACAAAGGTTGGAAACAGAAGAAGTAGTTGCCCCGGTACTCCACAAAAATGAATAAGGTGCACCTTGTCCTCCAGAAGGAGCCGCAGAAGCACTTCCCAATTCAGAAAAAGTAGGGGCATTGACAAGTAAACCAAAATCAAACGCCGGTCCATCCAAAATCTCTAAAGTCGGTCCATAAGCAGTACATCCGTTCGCATCACTAACAGTAAGTGAATAAATTCCAGCAGGTAAACTAGATTGCCATTTACCAATAACGCCATTCCCCCAGTAGTAATAGTAAGGATATTCTCCACCAGAAGCATTCGCTGTATATATAGCGCCATCTTCCCCTCCAAAACAAGTATTGTGATGCGTAACAATCGCCTGTGGAGAGGCAATCGTTGGACAATTTGAGAGATCATCAAAAAGTTCTACAATAACGCGATCCAGACCAATATCACTCAATGGTCCATCTCCAGTAATACCTGTAAAGCGCAACATCGTTTCGCTGCTTACGAATGGAGTAATATTAGCATACCCTTCCACCCAAGCACCTCCCTGATCTCCGCTGATCGTAAAAATAGGAGCAGACCAGGTTTGACCACCATCGGAAGACGCTTCAACAAACAAAGACCCCATATCTGCACCTTCCATATGATAATAAAAAACAACTCTTGCCTGTTCCGCACCTGTAAGATCCAACTTAGGGCTGAGTAACCTTGCCGTTAGGTTGGGTTCCAGTGATTCCAAATAAAGATAGTTTTCCTCCAGAAAACCATCATTGGGCCCAGTACCTTGTGTAGGTGTTGGTCCTGATATTTTACTCCAATCGGTGTCATCATTGAGATCATCGCAAAAATACTGATAGGAATTGTTGAAGTTTTCTACAAAAGGAAAAACATCAACAAGTTTGCTACACTGAATACAGCCAATGAAAGGGCAGTCTCGGTCATAGGTTATTCCTTCAATAAAAAAATTGTCAAGCCCGATCTTCGTACTTGCATTGGAGCCAGTTTTACCAACAAACCGGATCATAGTTTGTCCTCCAATAAATGGAGTCAAATTGATTTTGTGATTATACCAGGCTACATCAGGATTACTTGGATTTGTCCAAAGAGGCGCTGACCAAAATTGACCGCCATCCAGGGAAATCTCTAAGCTGAGTTCCGCCAAATCATATCCATAGGTGTTGTAAGAATAGCTGAAATAAGCTTCCTCAAAATCTCTTAAATCGAATATTGGACTTACAAAACGGGCTGTTTTGTTGGAGGAGCATGTTTGGAATTCTGCCTGATTACCAGAGTCCTTCCAGTCGCTATTGTCCCTGATGTCATTACAAAAAGTACTTAATCCTTCATATCGGAAATTTTCTACGTAAGGAAAATCTGCTACGGTAGTCGCACATCCAGCGCATCCACTTGGGTCACAAGGTGCAGCATCAGATGCATTGATAATAACATTGTCTAGGCCAATATCACTTTCTATACCGTTTCCGGTAATGCCTACAAATCGAACAATGACAGAAGGTCCCAGATAAGGAGTAAGATCTGCTTGGCCCTGGCACCAAAAATCACCAATACTTCCTGTAGTAGCCCAGATATTGCCAGACCAGGTAGTTCCTCCATCCGTAGAAACTTCAACACTCAAACTTCCCATTTGCGCACCATTCATATGATAAGCAAAACTTATATTTGCATTCGATTTATTTTCAAGATTTAAACATGGGCTAAGTAGACGGGCAGTTTTGTTTGGTGCTGTAGCCTGAAGTAAGAGATATCTATAGTCCATAAATGGACCGGACGGCCCCGTATTTGGTGTTGGTGAGGCCAAATTTGTAGCCACCCAGTCTAGCTCATTCTGAGCATCATTACAGTAATAGGAAAAACTTGAAGTGAGTTCATTGCCAACAAAAACCTCTGTAATTGGAAAGTCAGAAATTTGATTCAAACAGCCGGTGCATCCTAAAAAAGAATCATCCAAATAAGAAATTGCTTTTGCACGATTTCCTACAATATCGCCAACTCTGGCAGCAACACTTACAAAGATTGGAGCACCGCCCAGGTTATCAAAAGTGTAAGTGGTGGAGGTGATTGTTTCGTGCAATTCCATGTACTTGTCTCCTAGGACATAGATATCATAAGCCGTCGCATTGGCAACCGGATTGAACGTAAAATTTGCCGAGTTGGCAGACACCGCTGTAAACTTCAAATTGGTAGGCAGCGCCAATACGGTAAATGGTTCATCACTTGTATCAGATAAAGTGCCTCTTGTTATTCTTATTAACGCATCTTTTGTTTCAAGCGCTGGAACTACCCAATCAAAAACGCGCAAATCGGCTGGCGCAGCATCCGTTATCAGGTTCCAGGAACTCCCATTATCTGCAGAGTATTCAATAGTAAAATCTCCAGAATCACCATAGGCGTCCCAGGTTATTTTTCTTGTTGCAGGCCATATTTTTTCCCCACCAACTGGATAGGTTACTTCTATTTCATCATAAATGAACGTATAGACGACAACATACTTTTGCGTATTTCCTTGTCCGACTTCATAACCGTCTACATTGACAGATATCTGGCCTGCTGTTGGATTCAAAATTACTACTTGTTCTGTATTGTTTAGTCGATCAATCCCGGGTACTGCAGGTAAACTGAGCAATAAAGGATCAGGAGTATTGTCAAGGACCAAAGGTAGGTAGTTGGTACCATTTGCATTCACGTTGATATCCAGATCGTTTACTAAGATTCTGGTTGCATTTGTTGCAGGTGCAGGATCTGACCAGTATAGCATCACCCGAAGTTCAGCGACCCCAGCAGGTACATCGAAGGTGTGTATATTTGTTGCGGTGTTGGCTACTTCATCTTCTATATACTGATTGTTTGCAAGGATATCATGCGCTCTTTTGGTGTGAATTAATCCATAGCCGTGATTCCAATCTGGGCCAGGATTTCCAAGATCGGTTGCGGAGTTTAGTGCTGCGGCTTTTATCAATGCAGCACTAGGGTCTTGCCCATTGTTGTGTTCTTTGTAGACCTGGTGAAGTTGTGCGATATTGCCAGTAAGGTTTGGTGCAGCTGCAGAGGTCCCTCCGAAGGACTTGTATTTGTTGTAAGGCCAGGTAGAATGTGTTTGGCCAAGGGCCATCAGATCAGGCTTCAGTCGGCCGTCTGCTGTTGGACCATTGCAGCTGTTGCTGTAGCGGACTCCTAGCGGATCGACCATTCCTACGTTGATCATCTGTTTTGCAATGTGCTCGTCTCCGACTAGTGTGCCCCAGCCAGGGCCTGCTCCGTACCCAAAATCATTGTCGCCCTTATTACCTGATGGCAAAATAGAACTAATAGCCGAATTTTTGTGAGCCTCTTGATCGTACAATACCGCCCCTAGGTTATAAGATCCCCCATAAGTTCCATGGACGTAGGAAGAAGTAGCAACAGTTACATTTTTGTCATGATACAATTCCACGACATCACCAAACCTTTCAAACAAACGGCCAGATTTTGAGTATAACAGCGCACCCGATGCTGCACTTTTTAGATGTGGGCTAATATTTCCTGCTGCGGTAATCAAACCTCCTACTCGATCTGCATGCGTACCTCCAGGAGGTGTTGTCAAGTTTTCTAAACGGCCTTTAAAATCTACGTGTGGGCCTATGGCTCCGTTGTCTCCCACTATGATAGAAATCCCAGAAGCGTCATAGTTTAAATTGTTGGCACCTGATAGATTATTATCGATCAGGTTGGCTCTTTGGATAGCCATGTCCTTGTCTCCCAATACTTCTTCAGAGGTATTGTTTTGAGCGATTGCTCCTACCCAAGTTGCATTTGCCAATTTTTCTAGTTGATCTGAAGTCACTTGGCAAGAAGCGCTGATCCCTTTATTTTCAATTTCGAATTGTTTGATGCCTAGCTTTTGGAGTTGCTGCGGGTTGATGATTTTGTACTCCATTGCCACGATGGTGACAGCTAGCTTTTCCTTGGAGGTGGTGCGTTGTCTGTCTTGGAGAGCTGGAGACACTTTCCAGGAAGTTTCGATATCTTTTACGACCAAAACCCCTAGTGGTTTTAGCTTTTGGAGTTTCGTCTTTTCGCTGATTTTTGCGTAGTAAGCATTGTGCGGGATGTATTGCAATAATTCTACACCTGCATCAAGCAAGTGCTCCTTTTCCTGGGGTGTTGGGATCTGCTGAAACTGAAGGAGTTTGTAGTAATGTCCATCAACCATTTTTTGAGGGATTGTTTTTTGGGTAATGAATTCCTCTACATTTGGACTGTAATTAAGTGATTCGCCTGCCATCAGCACTGGCGCCAACTTTTGCGCATTAACTGAAAATGCAGAGACAAAAAAAAGGAATAGACAAATTTGAATGTCGATTTGACGTCGAAGGAAAATTTTGTAATTCATAATGATTTTGTTTATTGATTGAAATTGCATAGGATAAGTGCACCCTTGATCAGAGGATTGAAAATCGATTTCGAACTACAAATATTAAAGATTGGAGGAGGGATTTCAATTACATTTTTTTAACTGGAACGGCACTTTTTTTCATAACATCTCACAAAACAAAACATGTATTCACCTGACATACAGAACCTAGCAGTCAATTAGATAATTACTTGTTTTTGATAAAACCTTTAGAAATACGGAAAAAATAATGGCTCGAAGGATAAGCATTCTAATCTGACCGAGTAGACACGACCAACTTATTCCGCACTCAACTTAGTGGAAAGTACCCAAAAAGAGATAGATATCGCTGACTTGAATAGGTAGACTTAACGGAACCTAGGTGTTCTTATGCACATTCCGCTGGTTCGAAACAAAAATAACAGGAGTAAAAAACGTGAGGGGTTGTTTTTAAGAATGGATACATTCTAGCATTCAACCCACTACTTCAATATAGTCAGCGGCCCTTTAAAAGTCTCAAATTGATTCACATTCAATTCCAATATAAAGTAATAGGTGCCTTGTGGTAAGAATTGGCCATTGAATGTTCCGTCCCATTCATTCGTATAGGGATTGGCTTGATAGACTACATCACCCCACCGATTGATAACGGTCAACTGATTTTCAGGAAAAAACTCGATAAATGGAATTATCCAGTTGTCATTCATCCCATCTCCATTTGGTGAAAAAACATCTGGAACTTCAACAAGTGGAAAATATGAATCAAGCACATTGATAGTTACAGATACCGTATCAACACAACCAATATCCAAAGAGACTTCCACCGAATAAGTGACCGAATCAACCGCCGTAAACGCTGGATCAGGACATAATGTACAACTCAATCCACTAGTTGGAAAAAGCCATTCATAATTATCTCCTCCTACCGCTAGTAACTCAACAAATTCATCCTCCAATGCCGATGTATCCGAAGGCATAACTTGAGGATCAAACTCCGCATCTACCACTTCAATAGAATCAATAGCTGAACAATTATTCGCATCAGTAACGGTCAGACTATAAATACTAAATGTATTCGCTACAATAGTAGCACTGTCTGATCCATTGGACCATTGATAGCTCATATTTGATAATTGCAATTGGCTACCTAACAAAACATTCGGCTGTCCGCAAATAACAACATCACCTCCTAGATCAATAGCTAACGAATCTGCAGTAACTATTCCAGCAGCTGTTTCACTGCAGCCATCCGCATCAATCACCGTCACCGCGTATGCTCCTGCCTGCAGACCAGTCGCCTGAGCATTAGTCTGTGTTGGAGCCGTATTCCAACTATAAGAGAACGGACTTGTACCATTAAAAACAGAGACGGATATGCTCCCTGTCCCAATCTCGCAAGTTTCTGGTTCCGAAGCAATGCTAAGACTTAGGCCAGGTATATTAGTTAAGCTTGCGGTGGCTGTAGATTGACAACTATTGGCATCTTCAATCACAATAGAATACGTTGCTGCCGACAAGCCAATAAACATGTTGCTATTCTGGAAATTAACCCCATCCAAACTATACAAATACGGAGCAGTTCCTCCTGATGGATTAGCAGTTACAGATCCATTGTCCAGATCACAAGAAGGGTCAACACTCGTTAAGGTTAAGCTTGGACCGTTCACTTGCATCAGGAATACTGTAGTATCCGAAGTACAACCAAAATCATCAACAACGGAAATCGCGTATGCCCCTTCTAATAAATTAGTAAATACAGAATCTGCGTGGAATGTCGTACCTCCATCTATACTATATAAAAATGGCGCAGTCCCTCCAACTACCTCAATTACAAGGCCTCCGTTCGCATTGCCACAAGCAGGTGTTGTGAATATCACATTGTCAATTACAGGGCCACCAGGGTCAGCCAAAATGGCTTGCAAACTTGCTGTACACATGTTTAAATCCAGGACAACTAGATCATAAGTCCCAGTAGCTAATCCCGTAAAAATATTAGAACCCTGATAGGTCATTCCTCCATCATTGCTATATTGTAGCGGCGGTGTTCCTCCTGAGGGAACAATAGCGATACTGCCGTTCTGCAAACCACAAGTAGGTGAGGTTATATTCGATGAATTGATCATTAATTCCGGAAGATCGGTGAGGGTGATGCTCAGTGTGTCCCGACAATCATTAAAATCGGAAACAATAACTTGATGTGTCCCAGCGGGCAAGTTAGTAAATACATTACTTGGCGTGAATGCACCGCTGTTCATACTATATTGATATGGAAAGACACCCCCTGAAGTAGAAAGTTCTACAGACCCAATTGCCATACCGCAAGCAGGAGAGGCCAACACATTGCTGGTAAGCATCGGACCTGGCAAATCAAGAATAGTAAATGATCGAGTAACGGAGCAGCCATTGGTATCTGTTACGTCCACATCGTAAACACCTGCCGCTAGGTTGGGAAAAATATTTGAGCTTTGGGGAATTCCACTATTCAATGAATATTCTAAAGGAGCAGCCTGGCCTTGGGCACTTATGACCAATTGACCAATAGACTTACCGCAATAAGTGGCCGTCACTCCTTGAAGCAATGTAAAAACTGGAGGTGGCTGGTTGGTCAATGTTATAGTGCTGGAGGCAATACACCCCGTCGCATCTTCTACAACAATAGAGTAATTGTTTGGAGCTAGTCCCGCGAACGAACTCGAAGTTTGAAAGGTTGCTCCCCCATCAATACTGTATTGAATCGGCAGTATTCCCGAAGAGGTAAAAACAATTATTCCTCCGTTACTTAAATTACAAATTGGTTCTATTTGCTGAACAGAATCTATAGTTGGAGGAGGAAGATCAACCAACGTTACCGAAGCAGTATCCGTGCAATTATTTGCGTCTTGAACGACCACATTATAACTCCCGGCAGGGAGTCCGTTAAATATATTATTGTTTAAAAAAGTGGCGCCATTGTCTATACTAAATGCAGTGCTTCCTGTCCCAGGAGTACTGCCAATGGTGACACTTCCATTAGATTGCCCGCAGCTTGGATCGTTGGTGTTTGTTGCAACTATATTTGGTCCAAAAGCGTCGTTAACAAAGGTATTCATTGTTTGTGAACACCCGTTTGCATCCGACACAAAAGCAACATAATTTCCAGGAGCAAGGTTAGTAAATAGATTATTGCTTTGAATAGTATTCCCATTATCTATACTGTAATCCAGTGGCGTAGACAATCCATTTGCTTGAATAGTTATCGTCCCATTGGGAATACCGCAGGTAGCATCTGCAGTAGTTACATTTGTAATTGATGGGCCACTTAACTCCGTAAGGGAAACCATGTCGGTAGCAAGACAGCCATTTACATCCTGGACATAAACCGTATATCCTCCCTGCCCCAACCCATTAAAGGAACTGGCGGATTGATAAGTTAGATTGTCCAAACTATAGTTTAAGGGGGGCGTGCCGCCGGAGGCTATAATGGTAATGGAGCCGTTTGCTCCTTGACATAAAGGATCGACAGTCGTTACATTATCAATAGTTGGAGGCAATTGGTCTGTAAGTGTAATCATATTGGAGGTGACCGTACAGCCATTTGCATCCTGGACGACCACTTCATAATTTCCGGCTCCAAGTCCCGTCAAATTATTTTGAGGCACAAAGGTCATCCCCAGATCAATAGAATAATTATAAGTACCCGTACCGCCAGTTGCAACAACCAGGATCTCCCCGTTTTGCGCCTGACAGGCAGGGTCAGTTTCCGTAATATTAGTTATCGACAACTCTGGTAGCTCAGTAATTGTAACAGGCCTGGAATCAATACACCCGTTCGCATCTGTGACAGTTACACCATGATTTCCTGCAGGAAAAGAGGCCGTGAATGATCCAGTTGCTCCATTGCTCCACATATACGTATATGGCACCATTCCACCGCTACCAAAAATCGAAGCACTACCATTACTTTCCCCATTACAAATAACATTGTTATTGATGGTAAGAGTAGAAATCGCAAAATCTGTCGAGTTGCCAATATTGACAGATGCAATTACCTGACAACCGTTTGCATCAGTAACGGTGACTGTATTTAATATGGAGCATAAATCCATTGGATCTTCTTGTGTATTGCCATTTGTCCAAAGGTAAGTATAGGGTGAAGTGCCTTCTGTTATTTGTAGATTTGCTGTCCCGATGCAGGCTAAGCAACTAGCAGGTGTGTTGCTGAGAATCATCGCTTGCATTGGAAAGGGTTGAGTGATGAAAACCGAAGCTGTTGCCGAACAAAAATTAGCATCACTAACTGTAACAAAATGGTTGCCGGCGGATAAATTGGTGGGTGTTGCGATTGTTTCTCCATTATCCCAAATGTAAGAGTACCCTGGTGGTGTTCCTCCACTTGCGGATACAGTAGCGGAACCGTCGCTTGCCCCTGCGCAACTAAGCGGGGAGTTTTCTGTAGCAGAAGTTGATAAGGCATTGGGTTCTGCTAATGTTGTTGAAGCTGTTGCCCTGCATCCATTGACGTCAGTTACGGTTAGTGTGTATGTTCCGCCGGAGATACTCGTTAAATTCATAACGGTTTGTCCGTTGCTCCATTGGTAATTGTAGGGAATACTCCCGCCTGTTGTAGTGGAAATGACCGCCCCATCACTTGCTCCGGAACAACTTATTTGTTGGCTGGCAATAACCGTACAACTTAACTCAAGAACTGTATTAATATTCACAGTTGTGGTTGTAAAACAACCATTTGCGTCTGTAATTGTAGCAGCGTGGGCACCGCCTGTAAGGTTGGAAACAGTTGCAGTTGTCCCCCCATTGTCCCAGAGGAAAGTATAACCCGGAGTTCCTCCAGTAACATTAACTGTTGCGGCTCCAGTGCTTTCGCCAAAGCATAATACTGGACTATCTTCTATAGCTGTAGCAGCAAAATTAGATGCATTAGAAATTATAATATTATTCGCAACGGTGCACGCATTCGCATCTGTCACTGTGAAGTTGTGACTTCCGGCAGATAGACTAATCGCGGTTGTCGTTGTTTCTCCATTGTCCCAGAGATAAGTGTAGCTCGGAGTTCCTCCAGTAGCATTTATTGTAGCGGCTCCTGTGCTTTCGCCAAGGCATAATACAGGGTTATCTTCTAAAGCTGTGGCAGCGAAATTAGATACACTGGAAATGGTAACATTATCAGTAACAGTGCAAGCATTCGCATCAGTTACAGTAACAACATGAATGCCTGAAGATAGACCAGTGGCGGTTATTGTTGTTTCTCCATTGTCCCAGAGGTAGGTGTAACCTCCTGCTCCTCCAGCAGCAACAACGGAGGCGCTCCCATCGGAAAATCCGTTGCAGGATACATCACTTACAACTGTTGCAGTGGTGTTGATCACAAAGGGAGAAGTGAGGAATACGGAGGTAGTTTCTGTGCACCCGTTTTGATCGGTTACTGTTACTGCATTTGTGCCTATTGAAAGTCCTGTTGCTGAACCAGTAGTTTCTCCATTGCCCCATTGATAATTGTAGGGAGCCAGGCCACCAGAAGCGGTTGCTGTCGCTGCTCCATCATTTTGCCCAAAACACTGTATCTGTTGATCAACAATTGCCGAGAGCGTAACTGTTGAGGATCCTAAAATATTAAACGTACCAACAGCTTGGCAAACATCCCCAGTCCCAGTATAATCAAATTGAGAAACGGTCAATGAATAGTTGCCTGGTGCAAGACCAGTAACGGTGCTCGTTCCACCATTATAGCTATCGGAAGTATACCCGTTTGACCAATAAAACTCGATTGAAAAATAGGAATAGATAGCTCCATTGACGATTGCTGTTGCGGAACCTTCTGAGCCAGTGCATCCCGCGTCTGAAAGTATCGTTATCGTTGGTGTTAAATCTGCAACTTCGTCAAACATTAGACTATTCGTCACCTTACAGCCATTGGCGTCTGTTAATGTTACTTCGTAGGTTCCAGTTGCCAGTCCTGTTAGATCTTCCGTTGTTGTACCATTAGACCATTGATAGGTATAAGGGGGAGTGCCTCCAGTAGGAGTCAAGTCGATCTCACCATCTGATGCACCGAAGCAAATTTCAGCAAAACCAGGCATTCCTGTGAATAGTTCTGGTGGTTCTATAAGGTTGGTAGAATTGGTAACGCTGCAGCCATTTGCGTCTGTAATTGTAATGCTGTATGTACCCGATGGTAAGCCATTGACGACTGAAGACGTGGTTCCGTTTGACCAGTTGTAGCTGTAGGGCGGTACTCCTCCCATGACGGTTGTTTCGATACTTCCGGTGCTGGTGTTATTGCATGGTGGGTCAGTTGGGGTTAAGGTGATGGTGAGGGGCAGGGATTGGGTTAGTTTTACAATCCAAAAATCAGTACCTCCGATATTGCCAGTTACATCTCCATCAATTGAAGATGCGCCTCCAGCTACAATGATGCCGCCGTCTTGCGTTTGTTCAATTGAAGATCCATAATCACCTAAACTTCCTCCTAGCGATTTTTGCCAAACTAAATTTCCTGCATTATCCAATTTTACGAGCCAATGGTCTTGATCTCCATTATTCCCTGAAACATCGCCATCATTCGAACTAGAATTGCCTATTACTAAATAGCCACCATCTGGAGTTTGTTGGACTGACTTGGAATTATCCGGCAAACTTCCTCCTAATGATTTTTGCCATTCAATATCACCGATATTATCCAATTTTATGACCCAGTAATCCAAACCTCCTTGGTTGGTTGTCAGGTCTCCATCATTTGAGGCAGAATATCCAGACACGATATAGCCGCCGTCCAACGTCTGTTGAATCGAATTAGCAACATCTGCAGCACTTCCCCCTAATGATTTTTGCCATTGGAGATTTCCTAGGTTGTTCAATTTTACAATCCAATAGTCATTAAACCCATGGTTTCCAGTAACGTCTCCATCAATCGAATTGGAATATCCAGCTACAATGTAGCCAGCATCCAGAGTTTCTTGAATGGATAAAGCTCGATCATTAAAACTTCCTCCTAATGCATTTTGCCATAATATGTTTCCTATATTATCCAACTTTACTACCCAGAAGTCATTGCTGCCGTGGTTGCCAGATACGTTTCCATCATTCGAATTGGTATACCCAGCGACTATATAACCACCATCCTGAGTTGGTTGGACCGAATTAGCATACTCTACTCCACTTCCTCCTAATGCTTTTTGCCATTCGATATTCCCAATAGTATTCAATTTTACTACCCAGGCGTCAACATTACCATTGTTGTTAGATACGTCCCCGTCATTCGAATGTGCAGATCCTGCTACAATAAAACCACCATCCTGAGTTTGCTGGACTGAATTGGCACCATCCACCGAACTTCCTCCCAATGATTTTTGCCACTCAATATTTCCAATAGTATTCAATTTTACCACCCAGGCGTCATAACTTCCATTGAAGCCTACTACATCTCCATCGTCTGAATTGGTAGACCCCGCAACTATAAAACCACCATCTACGGTTTGTTGAATAGCATAGGCTTCGTCACCATTAGAACCTCCTAGGGATTTCTCCCATTCGATCGTTGGTTGTCCTGCAAAGGGAATGATGGTACTTATTGTTGCAACACATCCAGTGCCATCTGTTACAGTTAAGGAATAACTGCTGCTTGGTAGGTTGGAAATAGTTGGGGAGCTTGCTCCTGTAGACCATTGGTAGGTGTAGTTGCCGTCTCCACCAGAAGGAGTAGCCGTGAGGGATCCGTTGTCTAGAGAACAGGAGGTATTGATTGTAGAAATAGATATTTCGAATGGACAAGCAACTAATGTTTTTTCTCTGGAAATCAAGATCAAACCGGGTACATTGGGGTTTGTAATTTCGCAGTAGTATACGCCTTCGTCTGTAGTTTGGAAGTTAGGAAAGTTTAAGACATTGACATTTGTAGTTGTGAATGGAAGGCCATCTTTGAACCAAAGGTAAGTGCTGGTCGTGACCGTGTCGTCTACTAACAAATCTATGGTGTAGTTGGAATTTACAGGTACATTTATCGTTTCCTGTGTGCTTATATCTTGCTGTATGGTATAAACATAATTTCCAACAATATTATTGTTAATTGTATAAGAGTCAATTAAGTCTTCAAAGGTAAATTGGTTTCCAGTAATCACAAAGATCGAATAGTTGCCAGTAAATCCAGGAACTAAATCTGATAAGTCGTTGTCTCTAAGATAGACATTGCAATTGTTTGCAAAGTTAAAATCTGGAATACCCCCGACTAACTGGTTATTATCCAACCAAAAGTTACTTAGAGAAGGAAGGTTTGTAAAATCAGGAATCGTACCTGTCAACTGATTATTTTGGAGCCATAAATCATTTAGATTAGGCAAATTGAAATTGGGGATCGTTCCTGAAAACTGATTGGCGGACAAATCCAATCTCGTCAAATTGGGGAGGTTTAAATTTGGTAATGGTCCACTCAAATTGTTGAAATCCAACCACAGTTCTGTAACTTCAGTGAGATTTAGATTGGGTAAAGGGCCAGTTAAGTTATTTCCTCCAGCGTTGTTAAAGTTACAGCCAGTTACCCCATTCAAATCCAAGCAATTCACCCGACCAGTATTAAGTGTCACCCCGTACCAAGTATCCATTGGCATTGACAAATCCCAAGTATTTGTCCAGCCAGGCCCATTCGTAGAGTTATATAAATCGACCAAAGACAAGGAGTCGTCCATGCGTGTTTGCCCAAAAACAGTAGGCAGCCTTCCAACAAAGAAAGCACAAAACAGCAATAAAACTAGAAAATAGCGCCCTGCAATCGCACTTGGAGATAACATGATAAATTTGTTTTTTGGGGGGGGTGGGTGATTCAGTTTTTTATCAGGTATTAAATCTATTTGTTACAAATGGTAAGCAATCATTGGTAGACGGTAGTTTCAAGTATTAAAAAAAGAAGACAACTATGAAATGTACATAATCGATGATTGATTTTATTCAACCACATAGTTGACAATTATTTTGATCATATAAAACTACAAATTTGTAAGTTAAAAGAGAGGATCGATGAAAAAAATTATTATTGGGTAATTGCAGGGAGACAAAACTGTTTTCGTAGGAGAGCTGTTCCAATCAAATGGATTTTTGGAGGTCATCAGCTAATTATCAACATGGTCAATTCATGTTTGTTTTTCACTTTACATTTTTTGTACACATTGCTAGTATGGGTTTTGACAGTGGGGATGGAAATGAAAAGGGTTTCAGCTATTTGTTTATAGGTTTTTCCTTCTACTAGCAGGGTGGCCACCTCTTTTTCTCTTTCTGACAGCAAATAATTTTTGAAATGTTGCTCTGTTGGTTTGTTAGCAGGTTTTATCAGGGACAACCGCTGCAAGTCGTCAATAAGTTTGTTGAGTGATAACAGAATAAAAACAAATGGCAACGTAAAACCAATTCTCATGGGATAACTATTATCAGAAAAAGCATAGTAGGTCAGCAAAGACAGCGGTACAATTATCAAAAAAGCGAACGCAAAAATTCGATTGGTTTTTTCAAGATGAGCGACATTCTTCTGGGGCTTAGTCATTCTAACCAAAATCATAGATAGAATAACGGAAATCCCTAGAAAAAAAACAACGGGGTATTCCAAAATAGCTAATTTGCCTGCAAAATAGGCAATACCCGTACCCAAAAACAGGAAAAGAGACCCCGCATAAAGCAACTTAATCCATCTGGGAGCAATGTTGTGTTGCCTTTCCGACATAATACTCAAGGGAGTCGTCAAACCTACCAGGATCATAGACAGTAGCGTGAAAACATTTGTCGAATCCAGGGGGGGCGTTCCTCCAACTAAAGCAGGGATGGTCATAGCAACGATAAGAAGAAATAAAGAAACCGAAAAAGCAATGGTTTCCCACTTCTCTATGTTTCTTTTATAACAAATCAAACTAATGAAGATGGTTATAATTATGGTGGAATAGGCAACTACTAGTAATACTAATTCTACTGATTTCATTTACTATGATTGGATTACACGTAACAATTCTTGCGCGGTAATTTAGAGTTGGGAATAAAGATAGGATAGTTGGCTTATCTGGAGAAATTAACGGGGATAAAAATGGGTAAAATAAACTATCAATTTATGATAAATTATTGGCTAAAGCCAAAAAAATCGGATGTTCTCGTGTTTTTCCTAATGCAGCTTAACCCCAATTATGTTTTTAGTAAAATGGTGCAAAAACTATAATCTTGCTAATGACGACGGTAAATCCATTGCTCGACGCCAGGCAGCTAATTGACTAATGTGCATAGCATAATGAGTGATCACCATAAAATAGAGCATGTCGATGGTTTTTGGGAAATACTTGCTAAATCGCCAGGTGACCGCTTCATTTAAGGTAGCCAGTGAAGTTTTCCCCAGGTACTTCAACAACATATTGTGCTGTTTCTCTAGCTCTGCAAGTAGTTGTTTTTTGGTAGGATATAAACGTTTGTCCAGTGTTGGATATCTTGGATCTCCAGGACCATTTCTTCTAAAAATCGCATCCCATTCGTCTTTTATTGTATACTGCCCTCCGAGTGATCTAGTGGTCAATCCGTATGCCGTAATTATATGGCCAACGGTAAACGTGGGGTGGTTTTCCAATCCTTTTGCTGGGATGAAAGTCATATGTTCTTCCTTAATGTCTTCAACTAGGTCCAGTAAATACAAATAGTTAAACTGAAGTTGGTTGATGAGTTGGCTCAGTGGAATTGGTGGTTTCATATGGAATAATAATTCTGATTGATCTTTCAAATGATTATGCTCAATATTAGGAATTTTTGAGGATTTTCTCTTCACAGGCACGCTCCTATTTTGCCTTCACCTTTTCCTTAAGTCGTATTCTCAAACCTAGTAAGAAAGAGAAATTTCCGCCCAGATATGGATGGCCAGCTACCCAACCTTTAGACTTCAACGTACCTTCGAAATAGGGATGAATCTGGCTTTTTTGAAAAGGATAAATCTTTGCCCCAATCAGACCTCCAAAGGCAGCATTCGTATCATAATAAAGTAGATTTTCGGGCTGTTGCCAACCTGCAAGTCTTATCTGTCCCCAATTGTTTCTTAATTCGACGTCGAGCCCTAGGAAGGTATTGCGTTCGTTTCTGTATATTTTGGGTTTGACCATACCTCCAAATTGGTTTTTCTTAAACAGAAAATTGACGCCTACCATGTAGCCAAAGGGAGTCATGTGGTGGCGTATAGATAAATTGTATTTCATTTTTTTGCCCAATTCATCCACCCCAATCAGATTCATATCAAGGAAATTAAGAAGCGATAATGAAAATTGAGTTTTCAGAAACTGTTGGCCGGCAGGAGACAAATCGTTGAACTCGATGTATCGGTCGATGCCATGACCTGAGGGATGGATTCCTCGATCTTCGTAGGGGCTGTTTGGATGGAATAAATCATAGGTGGCATTGATCGGATCAAATCCATTGGCATCTCTTTTATGAATATGTTCATCTTCCTTGTTTTTAAACCTGACGAGTGGTTTGGAGTTTGTGCGTGTGGAACCGAACAGATAGAAGGAATTTACTAGATAATTGCCCCAATAAAGGCCATAATTCCAGGTATTTACTTGGTTAAAAAAAACATCTTTTTCCAGAGAATGGACAAACTCCAGATTACCTTCATTGCCCGCCGTAGCTTCTCTAACCAAATCTTGTGGACTGTTTAATTTCAGGTTGATCAAATCGTCATCGTCTATGTGTTTAACGCTGTTTGTCCAATGACCATTTTTACTTTTTATATGGTTTAGCGTCAGGATGGAGCGGTGCCATTCTTCATGCAGCCAGGTATTGGAGAGCGGTAAGGGAGCAAAGTCAAGGATCGTCATAAAAACCTTACTCCAAATAGCTCCTTTTTTCCCCAGTTTATTTTTGCCCAAAATATCCAAACCACCATGGAGCGAGTAATAAAAACTTTTACTCAATTTGATCGATTGCTGCATGGTAGCAGCTTGATATCGATGATTGAAATCGTAGGGATATTCCATTAGTGGAAGATCGATAAAAAAATGCAGCGGCTCCTTATTCTGTGCCAAAAGAGTTGTATTGCTGAGAAGCAACATAAGTGATAAGATCAAGTAAAAAGCTATCCTTTGTGTATTCATACTACAAAGGTCATTTTACTTTAAATCAAAGTCATTAACATTTGATAATAAAAACAAAATTGAAGTTATTTGCCAGCAAGCTCCTTGCGTATTCGACTTAGCGAGACATTGGTAATCCCAAGAAAAGAGGCGATAAAGGAATGTGGTATTTGGTTTTCGAGTAGTGGGTATTTTTGACGAAAATCGACTAGTCTTTCTTTAGCGGTCAAAGAGATTTGGGTAATTTCTTTGTTTACTTTTCTGATCAATTGCTGCTGCAAAATGTTGTTGCCCCAAGCTCTGACCTCCTGATTGGCGTCCATTAAGGCCATCAAATCTGCATTCAAAAACGTAGCCACTTTTATGTTGGTTATTGCTTGAACATTAAGGATGGACTTCCCAAAACTTGTCCGCACTAAACTAGGAGCGACGGCAGTATTCTCGAGGAAAAAGGAAAGGGTTATCTCCTCGCCTTTTGGGTTGGTAATAAAGCTTCTGCAAATTCCGTCTAGGAGGATATATTCTCTTGAAGCTGGTGTACCTTTCTTGATAAAAACACTTCCTTTCTCCAGTTTTCTGACCTCCATAACTTCGATAAACTTGTCAGCGGAAATCGATGAGATCTTACAAAGTCCTAGCAAATAGTCGTTTAAATCTTTATCTTCTGTTATCATTTTTCTCCTTCAACTTTTGACATGTGCATGTACCAATTCCATTCAAACGTTTGTCCGTTGTCGTCTGAAAAACCTTGTCGCCATATTGGATTATCTGGATCTGTTTTGTCCCATTCAAATTTGACTAAAATTTCCTTTTCGTTGAAGACATCTTTGGTGTAAAAGACACCTAAATCGCCATAAAAGGAGCCGAGTACTGGCGGTTCTAGTATTCCGGTTTTTGTTACATCCGACCAGTAGATACTCCATAATTTAGTCTTGGGATCAAAAAACCGAATAGACATTCCTTCAAAGGGTTCTCCATCGAAAGTCGCGTAAAAATGGTCGATATTCCCCAGGCCATTTAGCACTGTTTTCATAGTTTGAGTGGCTTCAAATTCAATCCATTCTGTACAGTTGTCTAGTCTTGTTTTCAGTCGTTTATTGCGAATCTTCCAATTGCCCGCATAAAAATCGAAGTCTGTTTTGGAGGAGGTTGGTGAAGGGATGTTTACTAGTTCACCATTTTCTAAAACCTTGAACTGTGGTGTTTTATCGGACATAAATTAGTGGCCTATGGACTTTTCTAATTGATTAATCGTCCAAAATACAAAATCAAACAGTAAACCAACCTTGGTACATGGAGGTTTGTTTGTTTTTGTTGTTTGCAAACGCTGTTGAAAACGATAAAAAGAGGAAGAAGATTGTTTTTTTCATAGAATAGATGTTCGGTTAAGCGTGTAATTTATAACCGATCTTCTATTTTTTTATTTTACAGTTTGGTGTTTTGTTTTTTAAAAAAAAGTTTGTCTACAATCAAATTCCTTTTGCCTTCGAATCAATTCATCCTTCCAGTTTTTCTTTGAGCTGAAGGAGGTTCAGGAGAGTGCAGTCGCCGCTACAATTCGTGTTTCCCACTCCTACAAAAAACGAAACCGATCAACTATGAGTAGTTGACCGGTTAAGTTAATCAGAATTCAAATGAGTAGGATTCATTTGGTTTGATAAATCTCACATTTGCTCCCTCTCGTCTGACAATGGACTATTGAACGATAATTTTCTTTGAAATTGATTGATTATTTACCTGTAGTTGGATCGTATAAAAGCCTTTTGGTAAATGTTCCAACGCTAGTGTTTGTTGAAAATTTCCTGAAGGGTATTGGCCTAAATTTATACTAGACAAGCGTTGGCCGAGATTGTTATAAATAACAACTTGAACATTTGCTTCTTTTTCGAGGACAACTTCAACAATTGTATAGCTGCTTGCTGGATTTGGATAGCAGGAGAAATCAAAGGATATTTCTTGGTTGTTACTAACAGATGTCGCTGTTTGTGGGGTATAAGAGAACACACCAAGCGCTGTATTGCCCCACCACAAGGTACCAGCATCATCAAATTCGATATTAGAATTATGCGAACCACCATTGTTGTTCGGGACATCCTCAATCAATAAATCACCCCATACTCCATTGAGCAAAGTCGTCACCCCATACCGGTGGGCAAAATAAAGTTTTCCTGTCGCATCGTTCTCGATAGAAAGCACCTCCGAGCTCGCCATCATACCAAAATTTCCCGTAAATGGGTTGGTGAAGGTAGTCCCATCAAATGTAGCGGCTCCCGCAGCACCTGGCCCAGATGTCCTTACCCAAAGATGCCCATTACTATCGAAGTGGATATCCCCTCTAGGCCCACTGAGTGCAGGGTAATCTGCTTGCGAATAAGTTGTCCAAACACCTGTAGTAGAGACTTTTTGAATCGCATTTTCATATTCGGAAGCAATCCATAAATTGTCGTCTGCATCCACACCAAAACCAGTGATTAGCGTAGTAGATAATGGAGAATTCATGGTATTGTATTCCGTAATTACTCCGTTTTCCATTATGTAGATTTTTGTAGTAGCTCGCATATAAATTTTACCTTGAGCATCCCTGGCAAAACTAAAAGAACCAAAGGAGCCATTGTATGTCCATTGGCTGCCATCATAGTGATGAAGTCCAATGTTGGAACTTAACCAAATATCAGTATCTGATAAAACAAGTATATCCTGATAGAATTCTGACCCAGTGTTCATTGGTACCTGAAGCGTCGTCCAATTGCCATTAGCATCTACTACTGGGAAATTGCTGTCTCTACTTTTCACAAAATACATTTTTCCATTATCTCCTTTGTGGACATTCTGTGTTCTGTTATGCTCTATAGGGTATTGGGAAATCATGGTGGATTGGATATTCCCATTTTTACTAGCAGAGAGGTCAATCCCGTTGTTCAGCCAACGATCACCGTTCTGGTCAATATAGAAATAAGTAGTATTGTCTCCACCGGCTTGTGTTTGAGCATCGCTGTAGGGAAGCCACTCCGTATTTGACAGTTTGAAAATTCCGTCAAACTGGGTATTGAAATACATATCTCCATTCACATCCTCCGTTAATTTTAAAACATTTGCACCATTGATTTGGGAACTAAAGTCATCAAAAAGTTCCCATTGAGTCCCGTCGTACCGACCAATCCTATCAAGGTCGCCAGTCACATACAGATCACCTGTGCTACTGAAAAACAAATCTGCATCATCGTAACTTGAGATCTGAGCAGTGTCAGTAATATTTGACCATGTACCATTTGCAAATTTATGTACGTTCTGGGAGCCTATAAAAACGTCTCCTGCATTATTGATTGCAAGATCCCAAGCCTTGAAAAAAGTAGCACCGATCTCCACCTCATCATATTGTGTCCAGATAGTGCCTTGTCTCCGTAAAACACCATCAGACGTCCCTAACCAAAGATCTCCATTAGGAGCAACTTTCAGGTCGTAAAGCAAGGTATATTGATTGTTCGCTTTACCTTGTGGGACAAAGACTTCCAGGAAGTCAGTTCCATCAAAAACGGCGACTCTTACATCGTAGGTGCCTATCCAAACGGAGGAATTTAGTCCTTCCGTTATCGTTTGAATATGATTGCTCTTTAGGTTTGTATTTCCTTTGTTAAAGAACGTTTTTGTTAAGTTGGCTTTGTTCACCACTACTAGTCCTGCGTCTGTAGCCATTAATAATTCAGTACCTGTATCTACCAAATCATTAACTTGTTGCTGACTCTGATAAGAAACCCAGTCCTGTGCTAATATGGATTGTTGAAGAACCAATACTAGAACAAAAAAGAAGGCAAATTTTAAGAAATTCATACTAATCATATTTTTAATATTTACAATAACTGGACACAAAGAACTTAGGATATCCATTAAACATAACCAAAACTAGCACTATCTTGTTGAGCATTCAAGTAGAAAAACATTGGATAATAAGGTTTCTAAATTGAACTTTTTGAATCAAAATTCATTATAATTAAAAGAATTTACTAGATTTAATTAGGATTCAATTATTATTCTCATGAAAACATCTTCTTCTTTTTTATTTGATTTAGTTAAAACGCTCACAAAGTCTGAAAAGAGATACCTAAAAGTGCAATCTGGTTCCGGTGAGAAAGACTATCTGCAATTGTTGGATGCCTTGCTTGCTCAAAAGACATTTAATGAGGAAAAACTGATAACGGACAACAAGGGAGCGAATTTTTTGAAGCACCTTGCAGTGAATAAGCGTTACCTCTATGAATTGCTGCTCAAATCGCTGACAAATTTTGGCAAAAAAAAGTTGGAAGATCAAATCTCCGAAAAGATAACGGCCACAAATGTGTTGATTGAAAAAGGGTTGTATCTGGCAGCGTTTCGCGAATTGAAAAAGGGAAAAAAGATTGCGGAAGCGTACGAATTTTACCCCCAGCAAATTATACTTTGCAGTATTGAAAAGCAATTGCTTACCCAGCGTCAATTCAAGATGCAGGAGGAACAGGCTCTCCAGCAAATTTTCGAGACGGAAGTCAATTGTTTGAAGCAACTACAAAATACCAATGAATATTGGTATCTCTTTCAAAAGGTGGCGCAGTTTCAAATCCGCTACCAAAAAATTCAGAATCCGGAGCAACAAAAACAAGCAGAAACGCTTACCCAATCTCCCAAATTTCATAATCTATCCTTAGCTACCAACTTTAAGAGCAAGTTTTATTTTTATCAGGCCAACGCCACCTACCAGTTTATGATGGGCAATGTTGAAAAAGCCTACGAAATCAATAGTCAGTTTTTGGATATGATGGAAGCGGCCCCACACTTCTTAAGACTGTATGGAGAGCGTTATCTGGCTACCCTAAACAACATGTTAATCGACAGCTTAATCATTGGGAAATATGACATTCTCGAAGCAGGTATCCATCGTTTGGAAATGACGCTGGAAAGACCAGAATTCAAATCAATTAAAAATATAGAAGCCAGGGTTTTCCGACAGCGCTATTTACTCCTCATCAATTGGAGTCTGAGCCAACAGGACTTTGAAAAAGCCTTGGAATGGATACCCAAAATTGAAGAAGGTTTGGCTCAATTTGGCAATAAAATAGCAAAGCACAACCGGATTACTTTTTATTATTTGGTAGCGTATCTACTTTTCCAGAATGGCAAATTTGATCAAGCACTAAAATGGAACAATCTCCTACTTAATGACCCCAAAGAAAATGTTGTCAAGGAGATTTTTTACTTCGCCAGAATTCTAAATTTACTCCTACATTTTGAACTAAATAATTACACTTTACTAGAATCTCTTCTGCAGTCTACCCCCAAATACCTAAAACCGAGAAGAGCCATTTATGCTACAGAAAAGGCATTGTTCCGCTTTCTAAAAAAACTGTTAAATTGCGTGGACAAAAAAGAGAAGAATAAACTGATTAAAGATTTTAAACAAGAGATTCTTGTCCTTTTTGAATTGCCTGCGGAAAAACGGGTATTTAGTTATTTGGATTTGAGATTGTGGGTAAAAAACTTTTAGTTGGTGAAAATAAATTTTGATGTTGTTAAAATCTACCTTTCATTTTTTAGCTCAGATCTGAAAAATGAAATTACCCTCCAAATAGATCGACTCCCAACAGGAATTCATTATCTGTCAATAGGCACAATCCATTCAAAACAAACATATAGCATCCTATAAAAATAGCTACAACCTAACTGCTTTTCAAGAAACAATCCGATAAAAAAATGCAACAGTTGGATGGAGCTCCAACATCTATGACTAATTCACAAAATCCCTCACATAAATCTTTTAAAAAACAGGAAAATTCTATTGGTTAAGATTTTCAAATTGTATTTTAGAGTAACAATAAAAATAACTTCAATGAGAAATATAACTACTCCCACATTTTTATGCTTAACAATCGCATTTTTGTTGGTCATTGGATGGAAAACCTCCCTCTATAGCCAAGTCGCCCCCCACGTTCAAATGTCTATGAATCTAGCATCAGATGCAGACGCCACCCACACCGCAGTAAATTCCGGTGATTGGAGTAATCCGAATACCTGGGACAACTCAGTACCTGCAGCAGGGGCAAGAGTTATTATTCCAACAGCAATTACAGTTACTGTCGACGGTGTTTTCACTGCTCGACTAGCAACTATCCGAGTAGATGGGACATTGCAATTTGCTACAAATACAAATACAGAACTCCGGGTAGAAACAATAGTCACTATGCCAGGGAGTCAATTTTTTATAGGTACGTCAGACAATCCGATTGCTACAAATTCTACTGCAAAAATCCTCATTTTGGACAATGGGAATATAAACACCAGCTACGACCCTACTCTACTCAGTCGAGGGATTATTGGACTAGGAGAAATAAAATGGCACGGCGCTGAAAAGACAAGTTTTGTGAAGGCAAGTCAATGGTTCCCAGCCGGAACAACTGGCTTTAGTGTAGAACAAGTACCTGTTGATTGGAAGGCAGGAGATCGAGTGGTTCTTTCTGGCCTACAGGGAAAACACCAGGAGGAATTCACCATTCAAAACATCAACGGCACCAACATCACGCTTGACAGCCCCACCTCCAATGATCGGCGGATTCTAGCCACCAATCCCGCGTTTGATGGTCTCTATCCATATGTAGCCAATTATTCCAGAAATGTAATTATTGAATCTGAAAATAAAACAGACATTCACCGACGAGGGCATATTATGTTCATGCATCAGCAAGAGGTCGATATGCGCTACGTCCAGCTGGAAGAATTGGGGAGAACAAACAAGGCAATTGAACTACAAAGCCCAGTAACCTCCCCAACAACCAACGTGGTAGGAAGATATGCATTACATTTTCATAGAGCAGGCGATACAGATCCGAATGGTATCTATGGTTATGTACAAGGATGTGCCTTATGGGGAAGTCCAGGATGGGGATTCGTAAATCATGAGTCTTTTGTCTGGTTTGACGACAATTGCTCCTACAATGTTTTAGGCTCCCATTTTACAGATGAAAATGGTACCGAACTAGGAGGCTTCCGTAGAAATATCGCCATCTACTCGGAGGGATCATCCCCGGATGCTGGAGATTGGGTAGAAAAAACAAGAAGCAATGGAGACCACGGACATGCTGGAGTTGGATTTTGGGCCACCACGGGAGCTACTGTAAGGTGGGAAGGAAATGTAGCAACCGACCAGAATATGTCCGGCTATGCCATTATCTCCAGAAGAGCACCAAATGATATCCACGAGTTTGACTTTGCCAATCATGACTTTCCTAGTCAGGGAGGTGGTATTAAACTGACAAATACAAAATGGGTGGGGATAAATTTCTTTAGAAACAACGTTAGTTATGGTGGCAGAAACGGTATTGCGATTGTTGATTTGGAGCTCAACGGTAAATTTAATACAAACAACTTGTTTGAAGACTTCACCGTGCTAAACCCAATGGGAATATACGGACTTGCCATCACCTACATGCGCAATTTACACCTTAAAAATGTAAAAATACTACGGGATGACGCCATGCCTCCAGCACATCAATGGAGTGGAGAATATGCGGTAAAAGCGCACAACACCTACGATCACTTGTTCAAACTAGAGGTCAAAGGTTGGACCCTTGTCGACAATGTTACGGTTTATGGATTCTTAAACGGTTTTGAGCTGTTAAGAAATGGTACCTATAATGAACTTGATGATAATAAGGTTTATATAGATTCTGATAGCCAGTTTTTCTTAACAGGAGGAGCTATTTCTGAAGTGACAGATCCAGATCACTTTAAAATCAATGTAGATTTGGACCAGGTACCTGACCGCCCTTTTTATTCAGTAACACCAGGCACCCAGGGAAATACCGTTGATCTCCAAATCCATGCAGAGCCCGGGAGCACCATTTATTACACCTTTGGCAGTGGCGAGGCCTGGACAGAAGCCAGTGTGATCCAAGGGCTAGATATTACAAATAGCATGCAGTACAATGGGGAAACTATAACCTTTACACAAGATCGAAATTATATCTTTGCTATCGCCGTTAAAAATGACTTATATAGCCGCGTGAGTGCTGCCTGGTATTATCTCAACGAAGCACCTGCAGTAAATGTAAACGTTGTCTTAGACGGCCCCTATGATCCGTCTACCAACTTAATGAGCGATGATTTGCGAACGCTCGACCTCCCAATAACTCAGCCTTACAGCCTACCTCCATATAACTACGAAGGCACAGAAACAACCACTTCATCCATTTTAAGCCGTTCGGGGAACAACGCTATCGTAGATTGGGTATTGGTAGAACTAAGAGACAAGGATGATAGTGCAGTTATCCTTCATCAAAAAGCAGGCTTATTACAACGAGATGGAAATGTAGTTGATCAAACGGGCGCCCCTCTTTTTATTACAAACGCCGTACCTGATGACTATTATATTGCGGTCCGCCACCGCAACCATCTGGGGGCAATGACGCTCAATCAGTTTTCACTTTCCAACACACCAACTAGCATCAATTTTTCTAGTGTGCCAACTTATGGCAATCAAGCGCTGCTGCAAATTGGCAACACACGCGCTCTTTGGTCGGGAGATGCTAGTCAAGATGGGTTTATAGATTCAGGAGACCGAAGTGCTGCCTGGAATTTGCGCAACCAGACAGGCTACCTGAATGCTGATATAAACTTGGATGGCTCTATTGATTCTGGTGACCGAAGTATTATTTGGAATCATCGAAATCGATTATCTCAATTGCCATAGCATAGTTATTGGTAAATGGTGAATTGGTTAAAAGTCCGTGGGTACATTTACTCCTCGTAACCAGTTATTAAGTATATGAATGTATTGGAGAGAATCAAAATTGATGGGCCAGTGAAAGTCATAATAAACATTAAATACCTCCACATTTGAAGGAGATTTTTTTTATTATGAATAATTCACAATAATAAAAATAGTTGCCAGAACACTCATTCACTCCTGACAGTCAATAGATTATTTAAATATATTTCATATCTTGCAGCATTAGCACCTTAGTACACATCAGGATTTTTTGAAATGCTGGTTGTTTGCTGGTAGAAACAATCAAAACACCCACCGAATGGACACACTAGTTGACTACAAGACGATTTTGGCATATTTGCAAAATCTTATAAAAAAGGGCGGCCCAGAACCAACGGATTATCAAAAACTGAATGACTGGTACAACCTCGTTTGGACGGCCTTTGAAAACAAGGAAATTTCACTAGAACAAATTGAGGAACTGCGCAATGCGCTAAACATTGTATATGGTAGCTTGGAAACATTGTTTGGGCAGGTTTTTACAGCTCCTTATGGGTATCGAGGAGATTTTGAAATCATAGATAAAATCTATAAACAGCAAGTGTCTACCAATGACAATTTAGCCAATTGGGATCGGTATTTCCTAAGCACTCCTGCAGTAAAAGCAGTTATTAACAGAAAAGAATATTTTAAAAAATTACTTACTGAGAAGGCAAAACTGAATCCTGAGTTGCGGGTATTAAATCTAGCCAGTGGCCCATGCCGGGACTTGAAAGAATTTTACGAAAATTCTGCTTATAGCAATGTAGCGTTTGATTGTCTAGAATTTGACCCCAAAGCTATTGCGTATGCGAAGAAGATTTTAGGCCCCAACCAAAGAGTTAATTTCATCCAAAAAAACATCTTTAAGTTTACGACCTTCGAACGGTATGATTTGGTTTGGTCTGCAGGACTGTTTGATTATTTTGAGGACCTAACCTTTACCAGTATTCTAACCAGTATTCTAGACTACACCACAGAAAACGGAGAAATCGTGATCGGCAATTTTCACCCTAGAAATCCAACCAGAAAATGCATGGAGTTTACCCTTTGGCAACTGCACCACCGGGACGAAAACAAACTCAAAGAATTAGCAATAAATGCCGGTGTTTCCGATATTTCCAACGTGTCTATCGATGAAGAATCTGAGCGGATAAATTTGTTTATGCGAATAAAACGCCCAACGTTGCAGAAGGAATCTTCTAGCACCAAGAAGACACAGCGGGAGATTTTCATGAATGGATAATCACTTTTTTGTTTGAAAAGGATAAGTGCCAACCCCCATATGGATTATGAAAAATGGGTCAAACACAAAAAGGCCAGTTCTTTGCGAACTGGCCTTTTTTCTTGTAGTTGTGCATTTATTTTGCAGACTGAAGTCTAATGGATCTAGCCTACAAACAAAATCTACCTCAATTTGATGTTCCTAAGTTTTTATTCTACTATGGAACTTGCGAAAACAAATTTCGATTATTCCAACAATTACTGCGGTCAGAAGCACCACATTCCCCATCAAAATCAGCATCTTGAATCAGATAGCCCATTTGATTTCTAAAATTCCAGGCATCGCTGCGATCCTGTGCATCAATGAAGCCAGTGTTATTGAAATCACAAGAGAACATACCAAATTTCCCACCGCCTAAATTTTTCTGAACCATCGTGCTTGAATTGCTGAAGGCGGACCCAGTAGTAAAGTCATGCAAAGCAGACGTCTGAGACAATGAAATCGATCCAGGTGTCATAATATCTAGATGATTGCGATGCCGCGCTACAATATAATAATTGCCGTCAGGTGCATTATCAAATAAGACGTTGGACAGACCGTCCAGATCTACTACGTCACCGTCCGCTTGCAGTAAGGCCGCCCGCGTACCTATAGTCACGGAAAAGTCTCCAGCGTCTCTTAGCTCTAGCACCACCCAATCTACAATGGCATCAGCTCCTGTACTAGTAAAAACGGAGGGAGAAACTCGTTCCCAGCCATCCAGCGTATATCCGAGGCCAGTGTATGGTTCATCAATCGGCAGAAGTCCCGTTGCCCTTAGATTGTCTGTCATCAGATCAGTAGCAGAAAGGTAAGGACCTTCTAGGAGTAGCCGAACTTGAACATACACTCCACGAACGGCATCCCCCCAATCTGCAGGTAGACCGTCTACGATATTAGGAATTCCATCTTGATCTGGGTCTGTTATGTTGTCAATTACTCCATCTCCATCACCATCTAGTGTAAAGTTTTGCGTATTGCTGATGTCTGTTCTGCCATCATTGTCAGAATCGACCTCCAGATAATCAGGAAGCATATCGCCATCTGTATCAGTTGGTAGGAAAAGGGAGTTTTCAGCCATTGGCGAATCGATCAAGCCATTTTGATCAGCATCAACGCCACCGGCTTCCACAATATCGTTGATACCATCATTGTCCGAATCCAAATCTATATAATCCGGAGCGCCATCGTTGTCCGAATCTAAGTTGTTTGTTGAGAAAGCTGCTTCAACACTGTCAGGGATGCCGTCGTCATCTGAATCCAAATCATGGAAATTTGGTGCTCCTGTACCTTCTGAATTTGGAATAGGCAGGGAGGAACTCGTAATCGGTCCATTAGGATGAATATCAGCAGGAACATCTGCAATACCATCACCTGTAGAATCAAAAACAGGATCATCACTCAGTCCATCTTCATCCGCATCATTCATTGAAGTTGGATCACCAGGTATAGGGTAACTTACTTGTCCGTCGCCATCTGGATCGATACCGCCAGCTTCTATAATATCAGAGATGCCATCGCCATCAGAATCCAGATCAAAATGATTCGGAATGCCATCGCCATCTAAATCTACAGAACTGCAGATATCGAAAGAGTTTAGAACTCCGCAATCTGCCCAATCAGGATCTTCATAATTTAGGATCAAGTCCCCATCATCATCACCACTTGGGTCTGACATTGGGCAAGAATTCCCAAAAATTGTCCCTGAACCACATTCGTATTCCTCTACATCAACAATTCCATCATTATCATCATCAATATCCACATCATCAGGGATCCCATCGTTATCAAAATCAATAATCGGACATACTTCTATCGTTAAATTGGCAGCCCCAACAGAAGCACATCCAGTAGTTCCATTTGTAACGGTTACAGAATAAGTTTTGGACCCAACAAAATTTGGAAAAACCACTGGTGAAGACGTATAGAGACTTACCAGCGCATTATCATTAGGCCCCCAATTATAAAAATAGTTACCTGGAGGACTTACCGTGATAGAAAAACTACTTGAAGAGTCTGTAGAACAAATTATTAGATCATTGACCACAACCGTTGGAGCAGGTACCGAATGAAGAAATACCGGAACTGCTATTTTATCAGAACAACCGTTTAAGTCAACAACAGTCAACTCATAAACGATGTCTTGCGTGACACAAGCCACCGGGTTGGAACTATTAGGATCATCCAATCCTGTTGTCGGACTCCAAAAATAACTCAAGCCACTTTCGGGAGCAATGCCGATCGCAACACACGAATTTTGACAAGCAGTAGTTGGTGGAATGAATGATAGAAGCTTATCTTTTACCTCAATATTAATAGAAGCATCGGCAATACAACCGTTGTCAGTTTTAGTAAGAGTATATACAAACGAACCAGCAGCAGATGCAGTAAATGTTGGGTTTGGAGAAGTCGGATCATTCAGTCCTGTTGTCGGACTCCAGCTATAAGAAATATTTGGTCCTACAGCATTCAATATATTTCCTATGGAAGTCGATTCTCCAAAACAAAGCACTTTTGCCCCGCCTGCCAAAGGTTTTACAACTGGAATAATAGACTGAGTGGCAACTCTTTCACAACCGGAAGCATTGGTAACGGTCAACACAAAAGTTACCGGTGAGGAAGGAGGTGGATCCAACGTAGTTGGAGTATGGAAAGTAGGATTTACTAGTAAATTTGCAGGAGACCAGCTATACTGCGCCATACCTGCCGGTGCATTTGCACCAAGCATGAGTGCCCCACCTGAAGTACAATAGTTAATATCCGGCATGGTAAAAGTTGGAATATCATTGCCTATTACCATGTCGACAGTCGCAGTATCTTTACATCCATCAGGTCCGGTTGCTATTAACTCGTAAGTAGTATTTTGAGTGACACAAGCTGTAGGATTTGCACTAGCAGGGTCATTTAGTCCTGTCGTTGGTGTCCAGGAATAAGTAACCCCGGCCTCCGCATCAGTGCCGATCGCAATACAGGCATTTTCGCAGACAATAAAAGATGGAGTGAGGACGGGCAATTCATAATCATTTACGTCTATGGTAATAGAGGCGGAAGAAGTACAAGTGGCATCCGTTCGTGTTACTGTATAGACAAACGAACCTACAGTTGTAGCTGTAAATGTTGGATTGGGAGACATAGGATCATCTAGCCCTGTCGTTGGACTCCAACTGATAATACTAGAATTCATCGGTGGGTTTGCATCCCCAATTTGAACGGACTCCCCTACGCAAAGCACCTGTGAAGTACCAGCATCAGGTTCGTTTACAACAGGAGTAATTGTTTGAGTAACATCTGCTGTACAACCTACATTGTTTGTTACGGTAAGTGTAAAGGTTATTATTTTTGATGGTGGTGGATCTATTAACGTCGGCATCTGAACGGTAGAATCGACCAACAAATTCCCAGGAGACCAACTATAGGCATCCATACCTGAAGGTGCGCCCATTCCAAGATCAAATGCTCCACCAGAAACACAAAAGTCTATATTGGGCATCGAAAATGGAGGTATTGGTGGACCAACGGTTACTAAAGCAGTATCAGTGTTTGTACAGCCGCTTTGTTGATCTAAAGTTGTCAAAACAAAGGTAGTATTGATGGCTACCAAGGCCTCTGGTTGTGCGGAGGTATCAGAGGTTCCATTTTGCCAATTGGCAAGCGGCATCCAGGAATAATCAACATTCGGTTCAGCAGGTGCTCCTAACTGGATCACGCCAAATTCACAAATGAAATGATCAGGACCAGCATTTGCAGCTACACCAAGGACCGTTAATAGAACGGTGTCCTTAATAGAACAACCGGAGCCATTAGTAACTGTTACCAAATATTGAGTTGTCGTATCTGCCAGGACCTTAGGGTTAGAGATATTGGGGTCTGAAAGACCAGTAGTAGGTGACCATGAAAAGTTGAGGCCAGGATCATCAGGTCCCCCAATATTTACAGAATCCCCCATACAGGCTGAAACGTCGGGCGCGGAAAACGTAGGTATTGTAAATGGACCACGATTGGTAGAAACGGTTGCGGTACAAACTTCAAGAGGATTCGATAGACTAGTAACCGTTACGGTATAGACCCTGGAGATACTGTCTGTTAAATAAACAGAATTGCCCGTCGGACTAGAAAGTCCGGCAGTAGGAGACCATTCATAACTATATGATCCGGTAGGATTAGTGACCGTTAAATAAGTAGTATCGCCTTGCAGGAATGCATCGCATCCTCCATTCATAGATATGTTAGCAGAACAGGTAGTAGGAACACAGGGTAAAACACTAACGATATCCGTACAAACGATTCCATTATATTCGACGGTCAACTCATAGCTACTCGGTATGGTAGGAGGCGTAATGGTTGTCTGAGCTTGATTTGTGGGCCCCGTTATCGTTCCATCTCCAGATAATTGCACCCAGGAGTACGTTTCGTTGATAGAGGGAGTGGTATCAGGTGTTCCAATAGATGTTCCCGAACAAGCAGTATTCCCCGCATTTGCGTCGATAATGGTTACTTCTACCTCGTCGACCCAGGTACAATCCTGCCTTTTTACGGTTAGGTATAGTGTAATTGGATTTGGCTCTGACGAACTCCATTTGCTAAAGTCTATATTACCTTGTGGATTAGAGGGATTAGTAAACAAATGTGGGGAGGACCAAGAATAGGTATACCCCCCTACTCCCGGGAGTCCAACCTGTCCAAAAGAGTTTCCAGTTGCGCAAAACGTTTTGTCTGGTCCTGCAAAATTAAGGTTGGCAGGAGCGATGTTTGTTACTGTTACATCATCCGTAGTAGAACAAGTCCCTCCTCCAGTAACGGGAAGTGTCATAGTTAAGGTATAGGTGGTTGTTTGCGTAGGTGAGACATAGGTCAGCGGACAAGTTGGGCAACTTAAACCTGTAGAAGGAGACCAGCTATACGAAACACCAGATAGCCCCGGAGGTGGAGTCCCTCCTATCGGTATAGAGTCACAAACAACGACATTTGGCCCTGCGTCTGCTGCATAGATATTTACGATGGCTTGATCAATTTGAGAACACCCGACATCATCGGTTACGGTAACGGTGTACACTATTCCACCGATGTCATTTGACGTGACAGAAACGGAAGAAGAAGTACCGAGGGTACTCGAATTGGATGCTGCCCAATTGTAAGAATAAGGAGCCACACCACCTGTTGTAGTAGAAACGAGTGAAACAGGGGTTGTCGGGCAACTGTTGTAAATCCCACCAGCATCGATGACGGGGGCTACATTGGAGCTTATGTTTATGCAATGTACATCAGAAGTTTGTAGCAGACTATCTCCACAACAGGGGTGAGAAAAAGCCATTCTTCTAAAGCAAGTAGTCGTCCCTAGTGGACCAGGAGAGTAATTTTTGGATTGTGCTCCTGGAATATCCGACCATGGACCATTAGCAGAAAATGCTTTCTGCCACTGGAAAGTAGGTTTGATATCACGTTGAGTTACAGGTACTCCGTCTATATTAATGGTGGGGTAAGAACTTCCCTCCATAAAAAAGTCGCCACCAAGGACTTCCTGAACAAACCCAAAAGAACAGACATCCTGAGATGCTGGACTTAAAGTGGTGCTAGTCGTCCCAAGATAAGTTGGCGTGTAACAAATCCCCATCATAGGGCAATTTTCATAAGAAGCAATACCTTGATAACTGGAGCTACTGACAAAAACGGTCCCATTTGTCGACATCAAAGGATTGAAATTGGAATATCCATAAATCGTCGTTCTAGTGTCCTCTATGAATAGTCTATTGGTAAAGTTTTGACCACTATTTTTGGGTCTTGTACTGATTGGATTGAAGATGGAAGAAAGAAGATTTCCTTGTAAATCAAAGGAGCTGTAGTAGCTAGCTTGTCGATTGATTACAGGCGGAAAATATCCATCTGAAGAAAACAGGCTTGTTGAGATATTATTAGGAACAGATAGCAAGTGTATCTTGTCATTTGCTACTTGAAGGTCTATTAAGTTACTTCCTTCGACGAAATGGCCGAAAACAAGATTTCCAACAGCATCGAATTTTCGCAGATAAATCCTTCGATCAAAGCCGTAAGTACTTCCATTCGTTATTTGTGTATTGGAATATTGAAACACCTCAGAAGCTGTATATAAATAAGAATCATCAGTAGTCGTTTCTGACGAGTAAAAGGAGAATCCACTGGCAGACAAAACTGTGTTCGAAGAAACTATGTTTAGACTTGTATCCAAATAAGTAACAAAATCAGTCTGGAAATCAGCATTAAAATTACCAGGATAATCTGTGCTAAGGGTAAACCCGGAGATGATGGTTTTTCCATCCAGTACATCGATATTTTTTGATTGGTCATTCCCCGTTCCGCCAACATAGGCCACGTCCAAGAAACTAGCTGTAGCAACGTCTATCCGATAAACCAGAACGTCAGATACTAGGCCATAATAGTAATAATAATAATCATCTCCTCCACTATGTGTGCTACCGTTTGTGGTCATTACACCATCTGAAGTCGTCCACATAGCAATATGTGCAATGCCATTCATTATTTTTATTACACAATGGTTATCCACCTCTGAACCACCAAGATAAGTGGCATGCAATATCGATTTAGAGACAAGATCAAATTGCAAATAATAAGCATCAGGTGCAACACCATAGTAACTGTAACCAGTACTAACTGTGAAGGTAGTGCCATTTGTGGCTGGCAAATTAGCTCCTGTTGTGCCTACCAGGTGAGCAACTCCATTTACAAATTCAATATCGTCCAGCGATATATTTAAATCAGTTTGGTCTGAATTTAAGACCGTAGTTTGTGCTAGATTTAAACCTTTATCGAGTGCGGTATAAGAAAGGTTTGCCTCATCGGCGATAAAAAGATGCACGTTATTATCATCAACATGTATATAACCAGATTCAGGGCGACCGAGCCCATTTATACTTTTTGAATCGATCAGATCATAATTGCAATAATGGTATCTATTTACCGTCGCTATCGTAGAGTTTATAGGAGTAAATAGAAGGTAAACGGTATCATTCTTTATGATCAAGTCTAATGGAGTTCCACTTTGTTCGATTATGGTGGCGCCATCTAAAAGTGGTTGTTGTGCGTGTAGTTTATTAAAAAAAATGCTTATAAACAGGCAACAAAATAAGAGAAGGATCAATGAGGAGTATCGGTTTTTCATAGCTTTTGGTTTTCAGATAAATGGAGATCTTAGCTGGCATATACCGAGGAACATTTTTACAAAAAAAACATGAATCTCTTATATAGGCAACATGGAATCGTGCTAGATATTAGGAAGCTTTTGGGTGCTATTTTCCAAACGTTATATTGTGGGCACAAAAAATATCAAAATCTCCTATTCTTGCCATTAAAGTTAAATAATTTATTCAGTTTAACAAGAAAAGCGTACTTGACCTTATGCACTTTTATAAATCATATATAGACTTAACACACTTCGTGTTTTTATAGCAACCAATTATTAATTTCTCTTCCATAAGCTTTCATTTCATTGTTAGTCTCAAAATTGTTAAATCATCACTTGGTCTAAGTCCAAATCCATTTTCGATTTCTAGTAACTTTCTGTGAAGCATGTTTGTCTGATCATTCCATTTTTGGTTGACTAAGAGCTCGTTTACAATTTGTTCTTCATTGGTTTTTTCGTACACATTATTGTCGAATGGTTTGAAGGAAAAAATTCCGTCAGTTGCAATACTTACATCGACTACATTTTTTAGATTTAGTTTTTGGTGTTGGTTTTGAAACCAGCTATCAAATTCCTCCAATAAATGATAGCCCAGGTAATCTGGTTTATCTTCCTGTTCGAATTCGTATAATTGCCCATTGCAGCAAACTAATCCATCGCCAATTATGATTAGATTAATTTCATTTTTATCCTTATCGAAAACTCCAAGAATTAGGGTACTTAACACTTCTTCCCTTTCTAATAGCAATTGATTTTTGACAAGTAATAACTCGTCAAACAATCGATTCAAGATATGTTTTAGATATTCCTCGGCAGTTTTTTCTTTTTTTTCTGCGAATATTCTGTAGCTAATTTCTTTGCCTACTTTTCGAAGGATCTTAGCAATAAGCGTTGATGCGAAATGGCTTTCTTTTCCCATGGAGCATCCATCCATGACGGCGATCAGTACTTTATTTTCTCCAATTTCTGTTATTGCACTTGCGTCTTCATTGTGATTGATGTGGAAATCTCCGATTTTTGATAATTCAAATTTGTTCATATTTGAATAGGAGTAACGCTAAAATTGTTGAATTGATTCCATTTTTTGTTGTTAATGTTGATTGGGGGCTTATTCTACTTTGTATTTAAAACTTCTAGAATACATTTCCGTTTTTTTAGTCCAGGGATTTTCTATTGAAACTTGAACCTTGTAAGTGTGGACGCCTTTCTTTTTTGGGTAGTTCTTTGTAGTTTGCTACACCATTTTTTATAGCTAGTGGATTTCCGTCAACGCTTATTTTCATTGCTCCGTAATTGTGTATTAGCTCGGCTAGAAAAATTTTGGATTCGAAGTATTCTCCTTTGTTTATTATTCGGTCATTTGGCAGTGATAGTGGTTGAATCCAAAATTCTCGTATATAGTCTGACCAGGAAATCTTACCCATAAGGTAGTTTAACAGCTTCTTTTCGCTGATTAAAATCTTGTTTTTCAAAGTTAACAAGCCAAGGCCAGCACAAGAAGCGTTTTGATGAGTGATTAACTCCTCAATATACTTGCAGGGCAACAGGTTGGGAAGCAATAACTCCGACTCTACCCTCTTCAATTCTTCTGGCTCCATCCTTGGCATTTTGGCAGACTTAAGTGACTCCATAATTCTTGAAGTTAAGGCTTGAATTCTTTTATTTAATATTTGTAAATTTATTTTTGAATAGTTTGGATTTCTGGTATTTGCTCCTTGAATTGCTTCTTTTTCTATTATATTAGTAAGGCTGTCCAAAAAGCTAACAAAATCGTGCATATTTTTATCAATTTCTTTACTGGAACTTAGTATTTGCTGGTAGTCTGGTTTTCTATATATTTCTTTTGCTAAGTGTTCGAGTCCTCTTTGGTTTGTATTCACAATTATTTTATTGCTTTCTTTCAAGGCGGTTGCGGATGTACAGCAAATGGTCGATTGTTTTTTTGATGCTTGTGGAATTGTGTAGAAGTACTGATAAGCAAACAAGAACAATGGGATGACCAATGTTGTTAGGATTTGAATGATTTTCATGTTGTCTTTTTACTTGAGGGTATGCCAATTTACTTGCTGCTTGAAGAAAGAGCGCTAGTGTGTTATTGGTGTTTCTTACTAATATAATACGAGGGAGGTAAAAAGTAACATGTTTGGATATTAATGCAGGTTGAGCGTATCGTGTTTTGCCCTACAGTTTATATTTGATCGGTAAAATATTTAGGCGACAAAAGTCGCCGTTTCAGGGGAGCGTTCTTTGTTTTTCAGGGAGGAGGACACCTACTATTCCTCACTGAAGTCATCCTCCTGCTTAAAATAGGCTTTCTGCGCTTTTCTTTGCCTAAAATAAGCTATGAAAATCAGTGAAATTGGAAAGCATAGGATGATTAATGCCCACTTTAGAATGGTTTGTAAATGGTTCATTGATTATTGTTGTTTTGGGGAATGATGATCTGCAATTCTGAGCAGTGCGTATGATAATTCTCTCTTACTTTTAATGTGTTTTGCAAGATTTTTCATGATTGCAATTGTGAATATACGAACTATTGTTTAAAGAATAAAACCATAATCCATCCAACTCCTAAAAGAGAATTGCGTATATTGTCCACCTAACAAAAAACATATACTACTTCAGACATGAACAACTCCATTCATGCATCAAAATTAATATTTAAACAATCACACCTAATCAAAAAGAACATGGGATTATTTTCAAAACTATTTGGCAAAGGAAACAAGGAAGAAAAAAAACAGCCCGAAAAAGAGCCCGTTTTTTATGCGCAACCAGACGAAAAAATAAAAGAAGCCACCTTAGCTGCTCAAAAGAGTTTTAAATACTTTTGGAGGGAATTGTATTGGGAATACCGCAGAATTGTACCAGCCCACGATTTTGCAATGATAAAAATTCCTTTCGAACAAAAACTGGAGGGATATGAGGAGCCAAGTGTTGAGCATATGTGGATCAACAACATCAATTTTGATGGAGAGTTAATCACTGGAGAACTAGTAAATGCCCCCAACTATCTAACAAATGTCTCCAAAGGGGATAAAGTGGCCAAGAAAGTAAATGAAATAGGCGATTGGATGATCTCCATCGTTGGTAAAGTTCATGGAGGATTTACTATCCAAGCTATGCGTTCAGGGATGAGTGACGAAGAACGACAAACACACGACACTGCCTGGGGCTTGGATTTTGGTGATTACAACGAGGTTCTACTTGTCTATAAACAAAAAGAAAACCCGGAAAACTTAATCGAACATCCAATGAGCAAGAACATGGCAGAGCAGTTTCGTGAGTACTATACTAACAATCCTAATGAATTGGCTCAAGCAGATGAAAATGGGCGCACCGTATTGCACACCGAAACCATTGCTGGTAATCAAACATCTGTTGAAATTTTACTGGAACTAGGTGCGGATAAAACGAAAAAGACGAATGCAGGAAAACTTCCAATTGACTATGCAAAAGCTATGAATTGGGAGCATTTGATGGAAGTATTGGGCTGAGACAATCCTCCTAAAAAACCGGGAAAACAAAAACATCATGAAGGAAAACGAAATATTAGATGCAAATTTTGAGTCTGTAGATAGCAAAATAGCACTGGAATCCATTACCAGAAACAACTTTATCATTTTACATATTGCAACGCTCAGTCTGTATTCATTTTGGTGGATGTACAAAGCATGGAACTATTACAAAGAAAAGGAAAAACTAGATATCATGCCCGCTGCCAGATCCTTTTTTGCACTGTTTTTCATGATTAGTTTATTCAATAAGATTAGAACAGACGCTCTTGACAAGGGGTATACGAAGAACTTTTCCAGTGTTTTATTATTTTTTGTATTTATAATTTTTAATCTGCTTAATAATTTACCAGAGCCCTTTATGTTGATTTCTTATTTGGGCTTTATTGCTTATTTACAACCGTTGGCTGCCTACAATTTTGCCATTGACCAATCTCCAACCCACAAACTAACCGTCCTGGAAGGGTTTAACAAACGCCAGATCGGATTATTGCTGGTAGGGGGTATTTTATGGTTCTTGATTGTATTGGGGACGTTTTATACAGAAGAGGGATTTTGATGATGATCCAAATCCAATTCTTCTTAAATTTGGAACAGCTAACTAACAAAATTTTAAAAAAACACACAAAATTGCATCTATGCACAAAAATTGCCCACCCTCTCCTACCGACAAAAAAAAGTACATCAGTGATCTAGGAAAAATACTGGTGGAAGAACACGGAAAAAAGAAGTACTATCTACCAGAAGATGTAAAAAAAGCACACAAAAAAAGTACTTGGAATGACACCATCGATTTTATTGACTTTTCCTGCTGGGCAATGAGCACCTTTTCCTCCCACGAAGAGTTTGACAACTACCACGCGGCAAACGGGGAAGCGTGCGATTATGTGGCCATGAAAACAGAAATGTTGAGCGGGCTATCCACTACTGCACCTGCAGACTGGACAACGATTCCTAATTTAGATTTGGATGCCTCCTGGTTGGATTTTGGAGATACCTTTGAAGGCATTTTTGAAGGGATCGGAGACTTTGTTTTTGCGATATTTGATGGCATTTAATAGAATCCAAAAGACCTAAAAAGGCCAGTTCGAAAAAACTGGCCTTTTTGTCTTGCAGCATTAATTGTCCTTAATCATGACTCACTCGTTTTTACTTTTGTTATGGAGCATGGGAAAACAAATTTCGATTATTCCAACAGTAACTGCGGTCAAAAGCATCACATGCTCCATTAAAATCAACGTCTTGCACCAGATAGCCCATATGATTTCTAAAATTCCAGGCCGCGCTGCGATCTTGCGCATCAATCAAGCCTGAGTTGTCGAAATCACAGGAGAACATTCCAAATTTTCCACCTCCTAAATTTCTCTGTGCCGGAGTGCTTGTATTACTATAGGCAGAACCTTTAGAAAAGTCATGCAACGTGGAGGTCTGAGATAGTGCTATCGACCCTGGTGTCATAACATCCAGATGATTGCGATGACGTGCTACAATATAATAATTGCCGGCAGGCACATTTTCAAATAAAACGCTGGATAGGCCATCCAGATCTACAATATCACCATCCGCCTGCAGCAAGGCCGCCCGCGCTCCTATCGTCACTGTAAAATCTCCGGCGTCTCTTAGTTCCAATACGATCCAATCGACAATGGCATCCGCCCCTGTGGTAGCAAAAACAGAAGAGGATACGCGTTCCCAGCCTCCTAGTACATATCCCAAGTCAGTATATGGTTCATCAATAGGCAGAAGCCCCATTATTCTTAAATTGTCTGTCATCAAATCGCTAGCAGCCAGGTAGGGGCCTTCTAGGAGTAGCCGAACTTGCACATTTACGCCGGTAAGGTTGGAGTTAGGTATAAAGTCTTCTCCTACTTCATGATAGGTCTGATTGGTGATGATTGGGGCTTCATAGTCAAAATAGATCGCTGCAGAATTGTAAATCATGGTACCAATTGGCAGATTATTCATTTGACAGATGTTGAAGGATACAAAACCGTGAGAATCGGGTTCATTGGTGGTAGAATCGACCAAATTGATATTCGAAAAGGTAAATTTCAGAATATTATTCCCAACAATTTCCAACTGATAAGGATGGCTGCTAGCTCCTTGTTGAAAAGAGGCAATGTCCAAATGTTCTGACAAGGTATCCCGCACGACCACTTGAAAAGCGGTGTCTGTACCAATATTCTGAAAACGGATACGGTAATTGAGTTCTACGTTTTGATGGATGAAATGGTCGGTACCAAAACCTTCAGGTATTGCAGTTTTGTCGTTCGGATCATATGGACCGGTCACAATCGCACAGAATTCTGTTTCGTGATCAAGGTTGCTAGGCGGCAATTGATTAACGAATCCTGTACTAAATGTTCCAGAACTATTTACTCCACAAGCCTCTACAAACTCCGTAGGTTGATAGCCATCCGGGAAATATCCGGGAGCTTGATCGGCATAAATTCGGTAGGTTGACCCATTTGATGGGACCTTTACATTTTCTATCTCGTTGGGATTCAGCTGGAAATTCCCTGTTTTTAAAATCACATTATCTTCCACGACATAGTAGTTGAGCGGAGCGCTCATAGAATTTAAACCAGTATTTTTTATTTGGAATTCGACGGAGTCCGCCAGACATTGAGAAGACAATTCTGTAAACGATCCGTCCCATAAGGCGGAGGGAGGCGAACACAGCGTGTCAGGATAAATATGGGCATTCATACAAATTGCTTCTCCCAAAGTAAGATAACAAGAGTGTAAAATAGACACAGAGAAAGTACCACAGGTATTAAATGGCACCGTGTCAAGCGAAAAAGTATACAAATTTCCAGATTGGGAAGACCATGGAATTGAACTAGAAACAACAGTCATTGAAGTATCAAACTCGACCTCAACGTAGGAGTCATAGGCATCCAGCGATCCAGTGTTGCAATAGTTAAAATAATAATTCCTGGTCATGCAATCTCTGGCACTGGGACCGACAATGTTGATTCGCATATTCGCACATTCATAGGACCAAACAGGCCAGTCTATTTGTACGGAGTCATTATTGTTAACATTGAATGGAAGAAAAGGGACACAATTGACAAATGCATTGCTAGGCAATACCGTTGTTATAGTATAAGCCCCACTATCAATACCGAATGAAAAATTACCGGAGGAATCGGTCAGCGTTGCAAAACTTTCATCACCATCCACGAGCACCATATAGTCGTGCAATCCAGGTTCTCCAACAGTATAGCTGCAATCACCATCGTCATCCTTAAATACATTTCCAGATACAACGCTATTGTAGAGTTGCCCGGTAGAATCAAGTTTTACCACCTCCACCCTATTTCCTGAAAAACCTGCAGGGTTTAATTGAGAAGGGTAGGAAACTCCAGCAGCATCGGTTATGGTAAGATAATAAGTATAGGCTAAGCAAACGGAGGGATTCGTTTGTGATGCATTCCCATCAAACCAAATATAGTTAAACGGTGGTGTGGCAGTTGGAGAATTTAAGGTAGCAGTAACGCCTATTGTTGAATAATCGCACCATTCGTCTTGTCTAGCCTCATTACAATCAATATCAAATTGAATGGTATAATCCGGCCCGGAATAAACCTGTGTAGTTATCTGGGAAGAAGCGGCTAGCCCCGAACAAACATACTCCCCATTCGCAGTGAGCACTGCATTTTGAAATCCAATATTCTCTCTGATTTCCTGGCGCCAAATAATTGCCCCGCTGGTATCTATTTTCATGGAAAGTGCCCCATCAGAATACACACCATAAAGAAAAAGTTGCCCATCATTGGTCGTTAGGAGACCATTAAGATGTTCATTGCTATTGGGATTATTTACTGTCCAAATTTCATTGCCATCCAGATCTACTTTCATTAAGGAAAAAGTACCACCAAACCCGAGGTACCCATTATTAAAAATCAGGAAATAACCATCAGTTGCTTTTTCTATTCCGACAGTAGAAATGGGGCCATAATCTTTTTCCCATACTAAACCACCTGTTGCAGAAAATTTAACTAATCGCCGAGCTCCAACAACCATTATGGTGCCATCAGAATTTTCAACAAGGTCATTTCCATAATATGCATTGGAGTAGCTAACAGACCAAACTTTATCCCCGTTTACATCTAGTTTTAACAACATCATTGCATTATAGGGAACACTACCATTCCCTGCAAAAGAGGCCCCTGAGAACAAATAGCCACCATTTGAAGACTCTACTACTTTATTAAGAACCATTTTGTCGTTGATAGAATTTAAAGGAGCTTCCCAGATAATATTCCCTAAACCGTCCACCTTTAAGGCAAAAGCAGCTCTATTGTTACCGAGAGAATCTGCTTTACCTACCATCAAAAAATTGCCATCAGAACAGGCGATGAAATCATTTATTGAAACGTTTCTTTGAATTGGGATATGTTTTGTCCAGAGAACACTCCCATCCTGATCCACCTTGTGCAATCTTGCGGTCCTTTTAGATAAAGTGGAATCCATCGAAGAGTTACAGGCCAAATAGCCGCCATCGGCAGTTCTAGCAACTCCACTTTCAAGATAACATTGATAGGTTTCATCAGTGGTGGTTGCCCTCCATCCCTGGGCATTTATTTGAATAGACGCTACTATCAAAAACGATAAAAAGGTGAAAAAGGTGAAAATTCCGGGTCGGTGATTTCTTGTTTTCATATAAAATAGTGTTGTAAATTCAAGGTAATAATTATTGCATACTTCAAAAGTCACCTAAAACAACTAGAATCTCAAAGACAAATAATTCAAATTGTCGGAATTTTTACGTGAATAATTTCCTATATTAACTACTAAACAAGCTCTATGTAGATAAATTGTCGGTAAAATGAAAAATTCCAAATTAGTTTCTATCATCCAAACATTAAAGGAAGACGAACGTCGACAATTCAGTCGATTTATCAACTCCAAATTGTTTAATCAGCATAAAAATGTGGTTCTTCTTTTCGAGTACATCAGAAGTAAGCTTAGATATAGAACGTCTGTGATGGACAAAACGATGGCTTTCGAGCAATTGTTTCCAAATGAGCCGTACAATGACAAAAAAATAAGAGATGTGATGTCTTACCTCCTGAAAGTGCTAGAACAGTTTCTCGCCTACCAAGAACTTTATCAAAACAAACCTTCCGAATTGATCGCACTTTCTACCTCCTATCGCAAGCGCCAGCTCTGGAAACTCTTTGATTCCTCAGTAAAACGGTCTTCTAGTGCGCTGGAAAAAGCACCTACAAAAGACATGAGCTTTCACTACAACAATTATCAATTAGAACAGGAAAAATACTTCGCCCTCATCGATAAAAAACGAACTACAGCAACCAACCTGCAAGTGGTCGCCGACCATCTGGACATCAGCTACTTCGCCAACCGACTGCGCCAAACCTGCTCCATGCTTTCTCACAAAAATGTTTACAAAGCGGAATACGACTTCGGTATCATCCATCAAATCATCCAGGAAGTAAACCGCAAACAATTGTACAATATCCCCGCCATCGGTATTTATTACTACGTCTACCTCGCCCTCACCGAAACCGACAACCCAAACCACTTCAACCAATTGCAGCAAAAAATCATTTCCAACGGGCACTTGTTTAGTCAAGAAGAAATCCGCGACATCTATCTGCATGCCGTCAACATTGGCATACGTTTTATCAATAAAGATCAACATGAACAAATGAGTGCAACCCTAGAATTGTATAAGGTCGGTGTTGAACAGGGCTACTTGCTCACCAATGGGCAAATCAGCAGATTTACCTATAAAAATGCTATCGCAATCGGCCTTCGACTGGAAGAATATGACTGGGCCAAACAGTTTATTGAATCGTACAAAGACCTGCTCGACCCGGTCTACAAGGAAGAGACCTACCATTTCAATCTGGCCAAACTCAATTACTCCATCCAGGCCTACGACAAAGCGCTTTCCCTGCTGATGACGACCGCTCTAAGTGATGATGCCTATGTGAATTTCGACACAAAAATCCTCTTGGCAAAAATGTATTATGAACTAGGAGATTTAGACGCTTTAGAAGCGCTTATTGGTAATTTTCAGACGTTTATTCGTCGTAAACAAGTCATAAGTTATCATCGCACCAACTATCAAAACTTCATCAATTGTTTGAACAATTTGGCCAATCTAAATCCGTTTGACAAGCAAGCAAGGGCTGCCTTGACCTCAGAAGTCAACACCCTAAACCCTTTACCAGAAAAATATTGGTTTTTGAAGCAACTGAAAGCTTAATAGATTCGCCCTACCCCATGCAAAAACTAGCCGAACTTGCTCTAGCAAAGTGAGCCGGCGCAGGGACAAGCAGGACAAAAGACGGAAGTGGACGCGATTGCGTATCTCCTATGCTTTCTGCATAATTGCAAACATCAAAGTAGTTGACTCACATTATAACTTTCAAACAAAGTAATTTCCACTCCTTATTGCATTGTTCCCCATGGGTTTAAACAAATCTCATTACAAGAATGGCAAGATTAGAAATTGATAGTTGAGATTCGATGTTTTCTTCTTTTGCTGCTAGACAAACTACTTGAAATCCTTACTAAATCTACGTAGTTGCTTATGTTAAATTTATTATAATGATGAACAAATCATCTTATTCTACAGTTTAAATAAGTATATTAGAGCATATGTTATGAGGCTTTTTTAAAAAGTAATTGACAAACTGATAGATAGTTTATTACCAAGCTATTGAATAGCATGTTCCCGTTTTATTTCGTTTCTCACCTTACCCTGGTACGAAATCGGATTCAATATTCTTTCCTACAATAACACTATAACTATGATTTCTTCTCTTAAGAAAATGCTCATTTTTGTTTTTTTAATGATTCCTGTGCTCCTATTTTCTCAAAACAAGCAGGGTTTGCTCTTTCAGAGTACAGGAACACTTACTTATGAGTCAAACGTGAAATCGTTTGTTGAAGGAAAAACGCCATCGGATTTGGTCAATAATGCCTATTTTCGGATCATCCAGTTTAGCAAAGCCCCAACAGTGGAGGAACAATCTTTGCTTCGATCTGCCGGAATGAAATTTTTAGAATACATTCCTGAAAATGCATTTTTGGTAGAAATACCAAGTGCATTCCCAAAAAACAATCTACTAAAAACTTCGGCTAGGGTGGTTTCTAAAATAACTCCAGCCACAAAGATAGAATACCGCCTTACCGATTGGGACATTCCTGCTCATGCCCAGGTCGAAAACAACGCAAAGGTTGCAGTGATTGCCATGAAGGGGTTGGAAGTAACCTCTTTTGAATCGGACCTTGCTAATTTGGAACTGCCCATTGAATACTATGGAAGAAACACCCGATTCGCCTACCTGACATTATCAAAAACGGAGGTGCTACAAGTAGCTCAATTGCCTTGGGTTAGATACATCGAAATCATCGACGAGCCTGGAGAAAAAGAATCAACAGAAGGAAGAACAGTTCAAAAATCAAACCTGATCAATAACGATCTTTCTGGCGGATTGCGATTTAATGCGGCGGGGATTGGCATGCTTGTACGTGATGACGGAAATGTTGGACCACATATTGATTTTCAAGGAAGATTGAACAACCTGGATACTGATGATGGTGGTACGCATGGAGATAGTGTCGCAGGTGTAATGGCAGCTGCAGGAAATCTAGACCCCAGCGCAGAAAGTGGCGCTTCTGGAGCAGATGTTTCTGTCATTGGTTATGAACCAACTTTTCAAGACAATACGCTTGACTTGCACCTGTATGATGGAGTGCTAATTACGAATTCTTCTTACTCCAATGGTTGTAATGCAGGATATACGACATCTACTGAAACTGTTGACAATCAAACTTATTTCAATCCAACCTTGCTGCACGTTTTTTCTGCAGGAAATTCTAACAATAATGATTGCGGTTATGGAGCGGGCAACCAGTGGGGAAATGTTACCGGAGGACATAAAATGGGTAAAAATGTGATGACCACCGCCAATTTGTATGAAGACGCAACTATCGTCGGCTCCAGTTCAAGAGGTCCTGCTCATGATGGTCGTATCAAACCAGATATTGCTGGTCATGGTGCCGGACAGGTCTCCACTGATCCCAATAATGCCTATTCTCCATTTGGAGGAACATCTGCCGCCGCCCCCAGCATGGCTGGCAACCTCGGCCAACTTTATGAGGCGTACCGATCTTTTAACGGAGGAGTTGATCCCCCCTCTTCGCTAATAAAAGCTGCTGCTTTAAATTCTGCTACAGATCTTGGTAATAAAGGCCCGGATTTCATCTATGGATGGGGACTTATTAACACCGGAAGAGCATACGACATTATTGCTGATAATCAGTTTATCTTCTCTACAATTTTGCAAGGACAAAACAACAATCATATCATTAATGTACCTCCTGGATTAGGTCAACTAAGAATCATGGTTTACTGGCATGATCCCGCTGCTGCACCGAATGTCACTCAAGCATTAGTAAATGATCTGGATTTGAGCGTAAATGGTAATTTGCTACCCTATATTTTAGATCACACACCAAATCCCACTGCATTAAACACCCCCGCAACTAATGGAATTGACCGATTAAACAACATGGAGCAGGTTTCTATTGACAATCCAGCAGCAGGAAATTATAATATTGATATTAGTGGATTTAATGTACCAATGGGGCCGCAGGAGTATGTTGTCGTTTATTCTTTTATTGAAAACGACATTAAAGTTACCTACCCCTTAGGTGGCGAAAGTTTAATACCGGGTAGAACAGAAATCATTCACTGGGATGCCTTTGGATCAATTGGAACCTTCCTAGTAGAATATTCTACGAACAACGGTACCACGTGGTCATCTATTGGGTCAGTGCCTGGTGATCAACGCTTAATCGACTGGGTGGTGCCAGCTAGTGCATCAGGACTCGCACTAGTAAGAGTATCTAGAGGAGGCCAGTCAGACGTATCCGAGCAAACCTTCAACATTTTTCCAGTACCTTCAAATATCATCTCTGGTAGTTCCTCACAAAACGGTACTACCATTTCCTGGGATCCAGTCAGCGGAGCTACCTCTTATGATGTTTATCAATTAGGGGTGAAGTACATGGAGGTAATAGGAAATTCTTCTGTAGCAAACTATTCACTCACAAATCTACAAGCTAATCAGGAATATTGGTTTGCCGTTGCAGCAAATGGAAATGGAATAAAAGGGGAACGATCTATTGCTCAACGCATTCTAATTACCCCAAACTCCATATGTGATGGATGTCAGGCCTATCAGACGACACTACCCTCTTCTCACGGATTTGAATCTGGCATGGGGGACTACTGTAATGAATCAGGAGATGACTTTGATTGGAGAATTAATAGCGAAGATACGCCTTCCAACAACACGGGGCCAACATCAGGAGCCGGCGGCAGCAACAATTATATCTACATGGAGGCCAGTAACCCAAACAACCCATCCAAGTCGGCTGTGCTGGGCGGTCCCTGTTACGACTTATCCATTTACAATACAGCAGGAATTTCCTTCTCTTACCACATGTATGGTGACGATATGGGGAGCCTTGAATTGGAGGTAACCACCGATGATGGAGCTTCCTGGAATTCTGTTTGGTCATTATCAGGAGATCAGGGGGATTCTTGGTATAGCACGAGTGTAGATGTAAGTAACTACACAGGTGGTTTATTTGCTTTTCGATTTTCTGGGCTTACTGGTTCAGACTTTGCCTCTGATATTGCGCTAGACAATATATCATTAAATACAGGAGCAGGAGCGTGCAATTTTTCGGTAGGCATTACATCGACAGATCCAACTAACGGAAACAATGGTTCCGCTATAGCCGACATTTCTGGAGGAACAGGACCTTACCAATATACTTGGAATAATGGGGTAAATACTGATGCGATCAATAATTTACCTGCTGGCACCTATTCCGTTCATGTAACGGATGCAAACAATTGTGTTTCTTTTTCTAGTGTGGTACTAGAAGAAGTGACGCCCGATTGTATTTGTAACAACGTCATTTCTTTGTATCCACACATAGAGGACTTCGAAAATGGCCTTGGTGACCTTTGTCAAGAAACTACCGATGATTTTGACTGGAGCATTGAATCAGGCAGCACGGCTTCCAACGATACGGGTCCTTCTGGGGCTTACCAGGGAAACAATTACTTTTATACAGAGTCTTCTGGATCAAATTACCCTACAAAAGTAGCAAGATTTCAAAGTGCTTGTTATGATTTGACTAGTCAAAACCAGGCATACATTGACTTTTGGTACCATATGTTTGGGGAGAACATGGGAACATTAGTGCTTGAAGTTTCCGTTGACGCTGGCTTTACCTGGACGCCTATTTGGTCGATTAGTGAAGATCAAGGTGATATCTGGAAAAACGAAATTGTTTATTTAACAAATTATGTTGGTGGCCTCTTGAACTATCGATTCACAGGAACCACTGATTCTGACTGGACCAGTGATATTGCTTTAGATCAGATTACCATTGAAGTGGGTGTTGGATGTACAGTAGGTGCTGCATGTGAAGACAATGATCCTTGCACTGCAAATGACGTTTTCCTAAGTGATTGCACTTGTTCCGGTACCTTTCAGGATGCTGATAGCGATACGGTTTGTGATGCAAATGACCAGTGTCCAGGGCAAGATGACAGGATTGATCTAAATCAAAATGGAGTCCCTGACTGCTTTGAAGGACCATCTTGCACTTGCATTGGAACCATTTCTTCCTACCCACATATAGAAGATTTTGAAAATGGATTGGGCACTATTTGCCAAAGCGAGAATGATGACTTCGATTGGGAAGTCAACGCTGGAGGAACTCCTTCCTCAGATACGGGTCCGACTGCCGCTTATCAAGGCACCAATTATTTTTTCACAGAGTCTTCTTCTCCAAACCACCTTTCTAAACGTGCTCAATTTCAAAGTAGTTGTTATGATTTGACGACTCCAACCATGGCAACCATTGATTTTTGGTATCATATGTATGGCGAAGATATGGGTATATTAACGCTAGAAGTTTCAGTTGATACTGGTGCTACCTGGGCAAGTATCTGGTCGCTTTCCGGTGATCAGGGAGATAGCTGGCAGCATACAACCATTGATCTTAGCATCTATACTGGTGGCACATTGCTTTATCGATTTACTGGCACGACCAGTGGTTTCACCAGCGACTTTGCGCTAGATCAAATTACTGTTGATGTTAGCCTTGGATGTGTAGTAGGTGATCCATGTGACGACAATGATGTTTGCACTGGGAATGACCTTTACGATACGAATTGTAACTGTGTAGGTACGTTCGAGGACGATGATGGCGATATGGTTTGTAATGCGAATGACGAATGTCCTGGGGAGGATGATGGCATTGATCTAAATCAAAATGGTATTCCCGATTGCGTAGATCTTTATGTTGGGATGGACAATCCTGTTCAAGAAACTTTTGATTTTGACGTATACCCGAATCCATTTAGCGAAGATGTGCAGATCACCTTGTTTAGCACTGAATTGCAGCCCAACTATGGCGTTTTGACAGTTTTTAACAATCTTGGCCAGCTGGTCGATCGTCACCAAATAGACTGGAAGGTTCGACATGATATTACATTGAATACCGCTCGTTGGAATGCTGGCGTATATTTTGTGCAATATCAAGATGATCGGTATGGACTAACGAAGCATGTTTTAAAGATTGAATAATTTCAACCCCATATTTATTTATTGATAAACCTACTCTTAAAAATCGTTTTAAGAAAATTTGATCTTTGCAATTTAATTTTCAACGAGGTACCACTGAAAAAATACCAGAATTGCCTTGCCAAAGAATCCCTTAGTAATCAATGTTAATCATTAAAAACCAATACGTTTAACCATGTTTTTCCCAATATTCTTTGCCATAACTGCAAAACAATTCTTCCTCCGCATTTATATCCCTAGTAGCTTCAAGGCATACCTTTTCGTTATCATCTAAGGTGATTTTTGCGTTGTTAGTAAAGTTGGAATTGGTGAGCCCTTTCGCATCATTGGCGTATTTCGCAAAACATTTAGTGTTAAGCGAGTCCATTATACTGCCATCCAGCAAATTGATAAAGTATTGGTCATTTCCTTCGTCAGCTCTTGTTTTTGCCTGATTCTCTGTCAATATTTCTCCTTTAAAAAAAGCGATCGTTTCTCCTTGATAGATATCTATTGCGGTAAACAATCCATCTCCGGAATCAGGAATTTGAGACGGCCCTTTGTATAGATAGACCTCCTCTGGTGCTTCCACATGATTATTGTTGTTTGGCGTTTTCAATATTGTTGTTGATTGTGCTTGATGTTGCGATTCTGATTAGGATAATATTGATTGTTGGTCAATTTTCCTAATTTCTTCATTTATGATTTTGCTAATTTCGGCTGCTCGGTCTACAATCATAAAATGGGCTCCTTGGTCTATTCGTATCTGTTTACTGTCTTTTTGTGGAGGAATTAGCTTGTCTTTAGTGCCACTAATTTTTAATGTTGGATGGGCTAGTTGGGTGGTGTTTTGCCAATTTAGTAGTGCGTTGACTGCCCATTTTGCAAATTGGAGGTCGGTGTCATCTAGTATTTGGCTTAGTAGTTTTGTGTGTGATGTTCCAAATAGCCAGTGGGCTATTTTTCTTGGTGGGTCGAACAATTGCCTAGGAAGGAGCTTGATTATTTTAGATTTTCCGATGAGGCGATAGATTGATCTCAGTTCGTTTTTAGTTTCGGCGGAGGATATTAATATGGTTAATGCTGGTTTTAATTTTTTTCTGATTTCTACTGCGACTAATCCTCCAAAACTCACTCCTAGTATAGCGAAGCGTTCCTTGGTGTTGATCACTGTAGCAAAGCGGCTGGCGTAGGCTTCGATGGATTCTTGAGGTTTGGGGTCGATCCATTCGATAGGATAAGCTGATCATTGAGAGTTAGGTATTGGAACACTCTTTTGTCTGCACCGAGGCCGCTTATTGCGTATATTTTCATTTGTTTATTGATTCTGAGGGATTGGAGCTTCTTTATTCCATATTTACATCTATCCAATTTTGAAAATTATCACTTATCGCGTTTGTTCCAAAATTCTCTTTGACATCTAGTTCGTACAGAATAGGTTTATATTCTTGGGACAAATTTAATGGCATCTTGGTGGCATAGTGTATTTTTTTTACTCCCCATTTTTCCAATTCGAGTAATACCTTTTTTATACTTGATAACTGTATACTTTTGTCTATATAGACCAAAATTTTATGCTCCCCATTTTCTTTATATTGATACAGGCCTTCCAGTTCTTTTATCCAGGATTCTATTTCAATCTGTCTTGATAAATCCTGGCCAAATTCCAATGTGATCTCCCCATTCAAATCTTTACCAAAAATCAGTATTTGGATTGGGTAGAAATCTCTATTTTGTAGTTGACTATCTATATGTAAATCTTTCGAAATAGGTAGTTCTATCTTCAAATCGGATAATAAAAAAAAATCCTTTTCTTTGTTGCAACATTGCAATTCGCATTTATATCCTTCATATTTCAGAATTCCCTCCTTAAATAAACTTAAGGAATCTCCTTCTACCGTAAACGTAAATTCTTCTGACCAGCATGCTGAATTACTCACTAAAATATTACCGTCTTGCGGAAATATTCCAAACCCACCCCATGCATTTTCTACATTTTTATTCCACATGCCGAAATTATCCTCAAAATCAATTATTGCTCTACCGTGTCCAAGCAAGTCGTTTTTTGACACTAAGGTAATATGCCAATGCCCATTTAACTCGTCGTATTGAGAAGTACAAGCGTTTAAAATTAATAAAACAATAAGTGGTATTATTTTCCTCATTTCATCCCCTTCAAAAATGCAATTTCATCCCTTCGTGAGATGCTTTAAATCCAAGTTTCTCATAAAATCGAAGTGCTTCTGGTCGTTTCTTGTCTGTGGTGAGTTGGACGAGGTGTGCATTTCGTTCTTTTGCCCGGTTGATTGCCCAGGTAAACATTTTTTCGCCGATTCCTTTTCCTCGGTGGTCGGGATGCACTCGTACTGCTTCTATTTGGGCTCGGATGCCTCCTTGGTAGGTTAGGTATTGGAGGAAGGACAATTGTAAGGTGCCGATTATTTTTTTATTGTCATCTTCGAGGACGATTAATTCTTGATTGTGGTCATTGGTGATATTTTCGAAGGCCGAATAATAGCTATCGGGAAGTGGGTCGCTAAAATTTTCTCTGAGCTGCCCTAGTTTGTCATTGGCGATCATTTGCACGATTGCGAAGACATCTCTTCTTTCTGCTTTTCTGAATTGCATCTTTCTTTTTTTGTTAATTCCCCTTAAGGCCAAATCAAATTACCAGTAGTTTCTGAACAACAAAACGTATATACGCTAAAGTAGCCCTTGTTCTTTAGAGAACCTGATAATATTCCTAGCCAACTCCTTCGGATTATCTTCTTGAACATAGGTCATAGAATCAGGAATCTCTACAAATGTACCGTTTTGAAAAAGCGCTTTCAATCTTTTTCCGAGTTCAACTGGAAACAGTAGTTTGTCCTCTGTTCCCCAGAGTATCAAAACCGGTTGTTCAAAACTCGATAACTTCTTAGCGGCTTCTATTGTATATTTTGGATCCCATCCAGCAGCCAATTGTCTAAAGTCGTTTTGGATTAACTTGTTTTCTGAAAATTCTTTTACGTAGAATTCATAGATTTCTTCCTTTTTCAAACTATTGGACAATAGACCGAATGTAATATTCAATTTTAAGAAAGAAGTAAAGCGAAACAATCGCGCCATTCCCCGCAGATATCCAGGCACTTTCACCATTGTTTTTAAGGATTGGAATTTTTTAGGCGGGAAAATCTCAAATCCTTCACAATTCGTCAAAACCAAACTTGACACTTTCTGACTATATTTTGCAGTAAACACTTGTGCATAGGCTCCTCCAGTATCATTGGCAACAATCATCACTTGTGTCAAATTCAGCGAATCCAGAACTTTGGAGATTAATTCCGCAATTCCTGATGGCGTAAAGTCCATTTCATGCTGTATTGGCGTCTTGTGCCCTCCAAATGGCCATTCGGGAATAATGCATCGGAAATGGGCAGATAGCTCCGGCACTACTTTTCTCCAAGTTTTCCCGCTTGAGAATGCGCCATGGATAAATAGCAGCGGATATCCCGTTCCAACCTCCTTGTAGTCTATCGTGTTTCCCTCAATTTCAATTTTTTCCATTGATTATTTTTAGTTCCCTAGTATATGAAACATTATCAAAGATATACTGTAAAATTAAAAAATACTTCTACACAAGGTTCTGTTATTTTCGTATTCAACATTGAAGCATGTTCTCCCCATTTTCTCCTACGCTCCATTCTTGCGTTCACTCCTTATAAAAATTCACTCCTCAAATTACTCAAATCCCTCTTTGCCGTTTCAAAACCCGGATGGAGCTCCAGCGAACGCAAATAGGAGCTTTCCGCTTCTTTGTACAAACCAAGTTCTGCCTGCAAGAAGCCTAAACTATGAAAGGGATCGTATTCCTTTGGATACAAACCGGTCAACAATTGGAAGACGCTCAGTGCCTCTTCCTTTTTTCCTATTCTGATTAACTGAAAAGCAAAAGTGCTGATTCCCCTCCAGGAGAAATCGTAGTCCGAATTTATATCAAAATTCTCTTTGCAAAATTGCAGGACTTTGTTGATGTCTTTTAGCTTTGAATAAACTTGTACCAGCTTTTTTTTATTCATTTGTATGAGCGCTGATTTTTGTTCTGGAATTGTCTTGACGTGGTATTCCTTTCTTTCTACATCGGTTATTTTTGTGGGATCTAGTGTGTAAAACTCCCAGGGAGCGTTTTCATTTTTCCTGGTGTATTGAGTGCCGTAAATTTGTGGGAGGTTTCTCACCATCAGATCTCTGTCGATTGCTGCTGCGAGGAGCCATCTGTGAGTGGATGGGTCTAAATCTATTGCTTTTCTCATCATTTTTACGGCCATGCCACTTGCGTATGCCCATCGTTCATTTTGTTCATCCTTACCGTGTTGAAAAACGATGGCCGCATTGGTAAAGTCTTTCGCAGTAGTAGCTATATTCTGCTCCACCAACTCAATGACTTTCAACAGTCGGATGCGGTCGCGCTTCCAAAGTTCTTGTTCGGACAATTCTCCTAACCAGTATCGGGTGCGGTCTAGTTGATCTAACCTTGCTAGTTCTTTTAGTTCAGCGTTTTCCTGCATGCTATTTGCGAATCTATTTTTGTTGGAGAATTGATTTACTTGCACCTAGAAGACAGCGAAAAAGTGATAAAAGTTCCCTTGGGTTTATTCTTCTATACTGCAAAATAAATTTCACGCCATTTCCCTTCAGCGAAAAGCCTTTAATATCCAATCCCCTGAACTGTCAAATTCATATGCGGATAAGACCCAGTGCAGGTTCCATTCACACAAAATATCCCTACATAATAGGTTCCGGGGGAAAGTATCATGGTTGATCTTGGAAATGGAACATTCTTAGATGGAGTACTTGGCAGGTCTAATTCATACCAAGAAAAAACAGATCCATCAGATCGGCAAAAACCAATATAATAAACCCCACTAGTAAGATACAGTGGTACATTTCCTTGGATTTCATATTGACTAGTTTTTGTGATTAGTACATCATTAGATTTTCCGACCAGATTATAAATAAATGGAGGATCATTGCCTGGTACTTCTCCCGACCACGAATTTGCACCTGCTGTATTTGAAAACAAACCTGATCTTTTTATCGATTCCCAGCTTCCTTTTCCGCTAGCATCTGACGTAAATACTTTGCCAGTCCCTTGTGTACCATCTACAATTTTGACTTTTCCTTGTACTTGGAGTTTGTCAGAGGGAGTGCTTACTCCAACTCCTACGTTCCCATTGCCCAGTACCGTCAGGTAATCAGTATTGGCATTTGCTAATGAAGAGATCCCTGTCCCTAGTACCATAACTTTGCTATTTGCGCTGGCATGTTCCGTTCTTACTTGCAAACCGTTAGAGCCATTTGCGGTTGAAGTGTTTATTATGGCTGCGGAGAATCCTTGTAGATTGGTATGCCATGAAAAGGACTTGACATTTTGACCGGTATTCCCTGAAGCAACATTAGCGAAGGAGCTGTTGCCATCAATATTTGTTAAGGCTCGCGTTGGGTTTGTTGTTCCAATGCCGACTCTGCCTTGTGTGTAAATGTCATCGTTTATGTTATTTGGTTGTATCGTTCCCCCCGTTTCATACCAATCATGATCCTTTAGACCATTCAAATTGATAGTTTGGCCAGTTCCGTTTTGGATACCAATGGCTAAATTTCCTGTAGAACCGTTGAAGGAGGAACCAGCAATATTCTGCAGTTCGTTAGTCACCGAACCATCCACTTCAGTAAAAGAGGTTAGGTATCCGTTGTTGCTTACAAAGTTATCCACCTGAGCTTCTGACAGTTGGGTATCGTCATCGGTAAAGGATCCACCATTGTTGCTTAGGGTTACCACATTACCTGTTTCTGAGATAGTTTGCAGTTCATTGGTTATCGATCCATCCACTTCTGTTACGGTAAGGGGGGCGCTTGCCGTCCCATCACCAGTAATATTGGTGCCTGCGGTTTGCACAACTTGACTTCCCCACAAATCGCCAGACCCCGTGCCTACCTGCATCCATTGTAAATTGGGCCCATCCCAGTAGTAAAAAATAGTTACGTCTTTGTCATAAACCAACATGCCATCTTCAGCATTAGTCAATGCGGTGCCTAGGGTATTTCTAGCCACAGTGGTCAGTCTTGGTAATAACGTCCCCCTCGTATCTGAAGAAACATCTAAGACTGCATTCGAATTAGGAGTTGCGGCTCCTGTATCAGTAATTCCAACTCCCTGCGCAAAAGAACACAGGGAGAATATGCAAATAATGGGCAATAAAAGAAGGAAGGATTTCATAGGGCGTTTTTTAGTAATTGAAATATTAAACTTACTATTTATATTCTAATTTTAATTTATTATAGTACTTTTTTCCGAGTTGAATGGACCGTTTTTACTATTAGGTTTTAGAAACCTGACATAGATTTAACAAAACATCCACTTCTAGGTTAAAAATTTCATGAAAAACAGATTCACTTTAACAGCTACTTTATCTATATTGGGGTTTAATCACCCACAATCTAAACCCCCAGAAATGCATAACAAGAATACAATTCGCCTTTTTACCACACTCCTTTTTCTTTCTTTTTACTTACTTCCAAATGCCTTTTCTCAAAACGTGGGTATTGGAACTTCAACGCCGGATGCTAGTGCAAAATTAGATGTAGTTTCTACTTCTTCTGGGATGCTTGTCCCCAGAGTTTCCTTAAGCAATGTGACTAGCAGTACAAGTCCGGTAAGCAGTCCTGCAACTGGTTTACTCGTCTGGAATACGAATGCGACTGTTGCTGGAGGAACTGGTGTAGGATTCTACTATTGGAGTGGAACTAGCTGGACCCAATTAGGCGCAGGAACCTCCACCGATGATCAAAATCTTAGCCTCGGAGTTGGGAGTTCCACCACTTCAATTATTGATATGGAAAATGGATCCGATGTGACCATTCGCAGTGGAGCCGGCATCCAATTATCAGAATCAGGAAATACCCTTACGATTACGAACTCTGGCGACCCTAGTACGACAAACGAATTGCAAACCATTGCCGTTTCCTCTCCTCCAAATTCTACGAATGTAATTCTTTCGTTGTTGCCATTGGGAAATTCAGTTACTTCAAATGACGGCGATTGGGACATTAATGGGACTGCCCTAGAAGGCAAACCCGGCAACAGCACAGCCTCTGGATCATACGCACTTGCTGCTGGATTCTCCAATACAGCTAGTGGCAACTATTCTGTTGCCATTGGGAGTTCGAATATCGCCACTGCGCCCTTCAGTACTGCAATCGGTGGTGGTACAAATGAAATAAGTTCTACCGCCTCCTACGGGACCGCCATCGGTGGTGCTTTCAGTAATGTAGATGGTTATAACGCTCACTCCCTAGGAACTTGGAATGCGAATGTTGTAGGAGACGGAGCAGGCACTTTTGCAGGTATTGATCTGCAAGCGTTTGCTAGAAATGAGGTGGTTATTGGATGTTCTAATACAACCTATACACCAAGTTGTAATACTAGATTTTGTCAAAATGCGTTATCCGATCGCTTGTTTACCATTGGGAATCGCCGACAAAATTCAAGCGGTGCTGGAAACGTAGATGGAGAAGCATTGATTGTCCACTATGGAGGAAATCTATTTTTAGGCTCCGATTGGAGTGGTAGCAATGGCACTGGAAGTCGATTGACATCGGGGACCTACAATCTTCTTTTGAATAGAGGGACCGCTCCTGGTTCCCTTACCACCGCTAGAAAAACGGCTATCTGGAATCAGTCTGGCGAAATTAGAGTGAAGGATGAGTCTAACAATATTACCGTTATTTCTCCCCACAACTTTAATCTAATACCGGAAGGAAGAAGCGAAGATCTTGCCTGGGCATATTACAGCGAGCGAAATGGCAAAACAATCAATGTTGATATGGCTAAAACGGTTCGTTTGGTAGAACAGTTAAGTGGCGAAAGTCTTATTTACATTAAGGACGATAATTCTAATGAAATTCAACTTAAACAAATCGAAACTTCAAGTATTAAATCCTTGCAAACTAAAATAAATGAGCAAGACAAAATCATCGAGCAACAACAAAAAGAGATAAATGACCTCAAAATACTACACCAAGAAGTAGAACTGCTCAAGCAACTAATAAAAAAGGCGAATTAATAGTACAAGTAAGAAATAGAAACCACTTCAAATTTATTTGACTTGTATAGGCCATCACAAGGGATGCAAGGAGTTGCGGAGCATTTAATTGAAGATTTTTGCCTATTCGGCTAATGGTCGTTTACTGCATACTCGCTGAAGGGAGGGAATGATGAAGGATTTTTTGTTTGAAATAGGCCAATCTAATTAGGAGGCATTCGTTCGAATTTAGTAGAATTCAAACAACAACTTCAGCATATTATCCATCTAAAGCATATTTGTGATTCGCTATTCACGAATCACAAATATGTTTAGTCTTTTAATTGAATTCCCAGCCCCTAAAAAGCCATCGAAATTTACATCTTCAAAAGCTGCACTATACTAGATGCTGAACTAGTAGAAATCCTGGAAACATAAACCCCTTTGCCAAATTGGGAGGCATCAATATTGGCATTATTTTGATTAGGACGAAGTGTAAGTAATCGTTTGCCGGCTACATCGAATATTTCTATCAATTCCATCGTTTCCTTCCCGGTAGTAACCGTCCATTGATCATTAGTTGGATTGGGGAATAGACGCAAATCTAGGATTTCTGGTGTTGTAATTCCAGAGACCAATTCACCAAAATTCACATCATCAAAATAATACGTTTTTTCTCCAGCAGTTGGGCCATCCGTTCCAAAATTGAAGAAGATGGAAGCCATATTGTAGGTCCATCCCATAGACAAACCGACGCTCAATGATTCAGTTCCAGGTGCTTGGTTTAGAAAGTCGAATTCGATGACTTCCCAGCCAGCAGCAACTGTGGTATTGGTTTCTGTTTCGCAAGTGTGAGTTGGATCATTGGAATCTTCTACTTTTAGTCTTATCGGTGTGCCGGCTTCTGGAGACCAAACACGGACGGTCATTTTGGAGTCGGTCAAAGTCAAAGGAATATTCGTTGCAAAACCAGCGGGCGTGCCAATTGTAGTCCCTGCCCAAGTAGCGGCTTGATCAGTTTTTACTGCTTGGATTACGGTGTTGTTGGCATTGAAAGGATCAGTCACCAGAGCGGAAACATTCCCACCAAAATCAGTCGTCGTATAATTTACGGTAGCTCCTTCGAAGTCTACTGGCAAATCGATTTGGGCACCGCCAGACAGTTGCTCCACATCGTCAAAAAGAAAGGTAGAAGTAGCAGATCCATCCCCCACATTTCCAAAATCAAACATAAATACCACCTCGTTAAAATCGGCAGGCGTACCCGTAAAATCCCAAGTCAAAACTTCCCATTCATTGGTAACAGTGGTTTGTACATCTCTTTCTGCACTTCCTGTTCCTTCCAGTTTAAATTTCACTGTTGTTCCTACTGGTGCAGTCGTGAAAACCTTCATTGAAATACCGTTCATAGAAGAAAAATCCAAATTTGCTGCCAATACGATCTTACTTCCTCCCCACGTCTCCCCGCCATCCCTGACTATCTGTGCGACCATTGTGCTGGTATTAATGCCACTGGATTGCGGGTTGGCAAGGACAGTTGCAGTGCCTCCATCGAAGTCTATAAAGTTGGAAGTTGTTATTGTGGATTCAAAATCTATGGGTAACGATTGCGCATGGATGATTGAAAAAGCAAACAAGGAAACAAATAGTAAAAAAATTCTCATGATGTGATTTTTACAGCCTATTAATACAATAGGATTCATTAATAAAATTATAACTTTTATACCTTAATGAATGATACGCATTGTCTGGCTACTGACTTTGATGTTCTTGCCATTCTATCTTCCTCATAGACATTCATTGCTCGCGTAAGATATATAAAAAATCACCAGATGAGCGAACATCTTCTAATTCTTTTAGGCATTCTGTTTCAGCAATATTAATCTGGGGTAACATTTTGGGCAGCGTTTAGTTCTTCAAGAAGCAGGGGAAGTTCTGAATAGGGCGCACCGGTGGTCGTCTCCCAATTCATTTTGTTGGCGATTCGTTGTTCTACTGCGATTATGCTCTGTTCCTTATGGGCGAATAGCACATTTTTAGTATATTTTACTGTAGAAAAATCGGTTACCGTGTAGTACATCCAAACGTTTACAATCAATTTTAGGTCATTGGCATTAAGAGGAGTAGTTTCTAAAATCTTTAGGGATTGTTTTAGGGAATCCAAGTTACTTTGACTGTCTGTTGATTCTTGAGCAGTATTGTATCTATTGAAAATTCGTTCAATTGTTTGGATAGGATTTTGAATTTTTAGTGTCGCCTCCAGGTTGTTATTACGGTCTATTGCCAGGGCGCATTTTTTTTCAAAATAGGTTTCATCAAAATCAACTTCATACGCCCAATCTCCGCTTTTATTCCATTTGAATTTATTACCCAGCAGTTTCATTTTTATAGTGTCGTTGTTGTGCAGGTAAATAATCAAATTTTGTCTTACAATTCCCTTTACGGGTCCAATAGGAATAGCTGAATTGATCTTGTTGACTAGTAATGCCGTTTCTTCCGAATCAAGACTAACCAGGTTATCTCCACATTGAAAAATCATTTGCCGCACTTCCTTTTGATCCAGTGTAAGTCGATGATCTGGATTTTCTCCATAGCGAAAACAGGAGGCAAAAAATACACACGAAAATAGTAAAAGTAGGTTTTTCATTTTAGTCAAATTATAGTATTCCAACTATATGCATAGTGTTCTTTTCCTAAATTGCATCATGGGGTTTTGAATGTCAATTAGGCAGAGGATAAATTAGCTCGCATTACCATCCAAATTCGAAATTTTATATTTTTTGGGTGTTACGTTCATTTCCTTTTTAAAAAATCGGATGAAAGCGCTTGACTCAGAGAAGCCTAATAGATAGCTAATTTCTTCCATGTTTCGATCTTCGTAAAGGATTAGCTTTCTTGCTAATTTTAGGAGAATGTCCTTTTCTACTTGTTTAAAATTTGTCTTTAAGTCATAAAGCATTCTTTGTAATGTCCTAGAAGACAGGTGCAACTCTTTGGCGATGTGGGTGATCGTAGATTTTTGAGGTAGGTTTTTCAAAACCATTTCCTTGATTTGAATGATTAGCGGATCTTCTGTTTGGATTTTTTCAATTTCTTCATTGGCTACTTTTTTCAGAAAATCCAAGAGCCCCAGATTATGGGAGGGCACCGATTGGTTCAAAACAGGGTTGTGGAAGATAATACAAGGCACCAATTCCTTAAATTTCACCGTACAATCAAACACTCTGTAGTATTCCTTTTTTTTCTTGAGGGTGGGATAATTCAAATGCACCTCTACCGGGGAATGCTTTTTACCACTCAACCAGTAAATTGACTTCAGCGTACAAACCAATGTCATATCAATGATCTGTTGCACGGCATAACTTTGCAGGACGGCCCAATTGGGATTTACCTCAAAAGAAATGCGGGTATAGTTTTCGGTTTTCACCATTGTACTTGTTAGTGCATCACTTATTAGCTTGCTAAAGTTTACAGCATTCGCAAAAGCTTCTTCAATAGTTGGGCTATTTCGCATGATGTTGTCTATCGGTTCGGTTCCTTTTAGCATGACTTGTTCACCAAGGTGAAGCCCCAGATAATCGTCATTTATTGTTTGTCCGGTAATGCTCAGGGCCTTAACCATGGTATTGTAGGACACCTGTTCCTGCAAATTGGTCTCCTTGGATAACGTGATGCCAATAGCCCGACATAAATCCGCTCGGTCAGCACCGTTCAATACACCAAACTCAACAATATCAGCTAAAATCATTTTTGAAAAATACATCCTCAAAAATGGCGCATTTTGTCAATTTATCAAAATAATTCCGCTGTAACTTTGCTGAGAAGTAAAAAACAAGATGCCCAATTTTTAAGAAAACAGTGCAACCATTCACAAAAATCTATATGATGAACTTCAAAAAAACAACCTTGGCGGTTATAGTCGCCTTTCTATTGAGCAATATCCTAACTACAATATGGTACATGACAACAGATGAGGCCAATTTTGTTTCTTTCAGAAGAGAAGAAATGAATTTTTTAGGATTGGTTATTAATCACCTTATTTACGCCCTTCTATTTGTGCTGCTTTTCTCCTCCTTCTTTGAAAAATCGCCTAAAATTTCGAGGGGATTCATTTATGGATTGTTGATGGGGGCTGTCATGTTTATTCCTTCGGGTATCGTTGTTCGGAGTATTTGGACAGTTGATTTTAACAGCATTTTTCTTTTGAACTCCCTTGCTCATATGGTGATTGGTGGACTCATGGGCCTTGCCGTATCTTTTATCTATAACTTCAAAAAATAACGAATTATGAAACCTTCAGAAAATCAAGAAATTTTGAATTACCTCGACAGTTTATCAGATTTTCAAAAAGAACTCATTTTGGAAATTCGCGAACTGGTTCTTTCAGCAAATGATAAGGTAAAAGAGGGTATTAAATGGGGCAGTATTGCGTTCTATAATAAAAAGAACATCTGTGGATTTAGAGTAGCCAAATCCCATGTCACTTTATTATTTATGGAAGGCGCTAGCCTTAATGACGGTCACAAAATTTTGAGTGGTTCAGGCGCTAAAGCAAGGACTCTCAAAGTAACAAATCTAGAAGAAATTGCAGCGAGGGGTGCTGGCATAAAAGACTTAATTCAACAAGCCATTCAATTAGGCATGTGAATTCCCGGTTTTAATCTTTGCGAATGGCATATCGTCGATTATTTTTGATGGTGAATACCCTACCCCATTTATGGAAATCTACACTCAATACTCAATTATTCCATCTTCTCTTTCATAAACAAAAATTTATTCATACATTATGAAAATAAATAATCTAAAATTATAGAAATGGATAAGAAAAACACCGACCAAACAAAAAGACGGAGACCAATCAAAGACATTCTAAGGAATGCCGTTGACCCAAAAACCAGTTCCACAGACCATTCCGAATCAGAGAAAAAAGAGGAACAAAAAACGGAAGACCAATGCCTGGAAAAAGGGAAAACTGAATTTTGTGGAAAAACCGACCACCTTTAAAACCAACCAAATACAAGAAAACAAATACCAAAAAAATAGGTAAAGACATTGCATGCAATGTCTCTACCTATTTTACGACTTTCTAAAAGTGCTCTAAAGTGCTAAGCAAAATTTAGTTTTGATTCGCCTCCAACGCATCAATTCGGGACTTCAATTCCTCAATTAATTCTTGTTGTTCTTGAAGTGCTTTTGTCAATACCGGAACCAGGCGTGTATAGTCTACAGACCACAATTCCTTCGACTCATCAGCTGGTTGGCTTACCGCTTCGGGGATAATCTTGTGCAAATCCTGAGCAATAAAACCAATGTCATTTGAAAAATCAGCCTCCACCGTAAACTCTGAATTTATTGTTTCCCAATAAGAAGAATGATGTTCATAAGACATAGGCTCGATATCCATTACTTCTTTCAGTCCATAGGAAAGCGGCTGCTGGTTCGTTTTCAATCGACCATCGGAATAAGTATTCCAGCTATAGCCGATGGCTCGTCCGACATCATTTAGCGCATTGTTAGGTAGTTGTAAGGCATATGTAGGATTGTTTAATCCGATACCTACATCTCCGCCATTATCTATATAGAGTTTTATGTTTTGGCCCCGAGCAGCATCATTATTATGTGCACCACCTGTTGTGACCATTCGACCAATTCCAAATCCATCGCCATTCGCACCAAAAACATATTCAGAAGGATTACCAGCAAACCATTCTACATTCTCACCGCTTCTGTTGAAAAAGATACCCTGTGCCGTTCTTTCAGAATAGAAAAAATCAGGTAGTTCCAACAACAAATTTGGTCCCGCCTCGTAGTCATAATTCCCTTGCAAAATTCTATTAGAAGAAATTCTAACGGTGGTACCGATAACATTCTGATAAATATCCATAGTATAGGTGGGGGCAGGTACGCCTATTCCGACTCTGCCTTGTGTATACATATTATCTGTGATTGCATTTGGTGGATTCGTTCCTCCTACTTCAAACCAGTCGCTATCACTAGAAGAAAGGGAAGAAAGATTGACAGATTTGGTACCGCCACCATCTACCACATTCAACGTTGTACCATTCAGCGAAACAGCGGTATTGTATTCATTTGATGGATTGGAATCGGCATCATTTACTAAGGAAGAAAGATTCACACTTTGAGTACCCCCAGCGTCTATCACATTCAGCGTAGTTCCCGAAAGGGTAACATTAGTGTTGAGCTCATTAGAAGGATTGCTATCTGCGTCATTGACACCATCTTGTAACGCTGCGAGATTGACCGTTTGTGTACCGCCTCCATCTATGATATTTAAGTTGGTTCCTGTAAGGGTAGCTCCTGTATTAAACTCATTAGAAGGGTTGCTATCCGCGTCATTGACACCATCTTGTAACGCTGCGAGATTGACCGTTTGTGTACCGCCTCCATCTATGATATTTAAGTTGGTTCCCGTAAGGGTTGCTCCTGTGTTAAACTCATTCGCAGGGTTGGAATCGGCATCATTTACAGAGAAAGAAGTTCCTGCACCACCCGTTATTCCAATGGTTGCTGTGCTACCAGAAACGGAGCTGTTCAGATTTTGATTATCCGTATTATCCAAAAAGCCTGATAGACTTACAGGACTTCCTGGGGAGTTGGAAAGGGTCAACGTATTGCCTGCTAAGGTCAAACTTTGTAGTTCATTGCCAGGATCCGCATCTGCATCAGCAGAAATTGAAGTCAGGTCGACAAAAACGTTACTGCTTCCGGTATGAATGGTCAGCATTGTTCCTGCAAGGGTGACACTATCAATAGTGGTTTCAATTGAATCTCGGACAAGGGTAAGCACTTCTGTATTGAACCGATCATTCGTCGTAAGAACATCCGAAACAAAATCAGTTGGATTGATATATCTGACAAGCCCGCTGGTGGGGTTGATCATTAATAAGGAAGTGTCTCCAATATTATACATTTGCACCCCATCCACCCGAATTGGATCTTGCCCGGGGGCAGTAGGTGAAACATGCAGTGAATTGGTGGGTGCTGTTTGATTGACTCCAACATTCTGGGCAGCAGCGTCAAACCAACAAAGCACTAAAATCGAAAAAATGAGTACATGAAAATTTTTCATAGCTTGGGTTTATATTAGTATTAAAATAATTTCCTATATTACTTAGACAGGTAATGAAGATCATTAGCCTCTTTCTTCTCTAATTTAATAAGATTTTAATATGAAGATACTTTTTTTTACACTATTTTTGTTTGTTTCATTGGCGGTTTTTGCTGATCCTTGGGATAATTTAACAAAACAGGAAGCAAAAAAAGTGGTGCAGTTTCTTAAGCAAAACCCTTACGTTCTTGATTATTGCGATTGTTGCGACATTGAATCAGTTGCCCTCGTAAAAGTTACTTCAGTTAAAATTATTGATTGTGAATGGAAAAAGGGCCAATACAGTATAGAAGTGGAAACTCGAAAAGTTGTGGACATTCCGAATACGGATACTGGACCACAATTGCCAGATGCTGCTCCTGCCTATGGAAATCACAAATTTCTCGTCACGATGAATTATACTTGGGGTTTTAATGCGACTACAAAAAAAGCAGCTCCGCTGTTTGACATGATAGAATACAAAACGTACGGCGACGACCGAAAGCCCTGTAAATCCTACACCGAGTACCCAAATCCCTATGAAGCAGAATGCGACATTTTTGACAGAGAATACCGGGAGTGGTACAAATTAAATGTTATCTACTAATAGTGTAGTTATTAGATTATTGAGTGTATTAGGTTAGGAAGTAGTAGACCTCTACTTAATACCTGCTGTCGGGGTTCGTTCTTTTTTAACTGCCGAAAGTCGGACCACATTCAAAGCTCTATGAGATCGTATAAGAATCTCTACTTCCACTAAATACCAAACTGAATAAAATGATGATCTAGGTGTTTATAAAATAAATTGTTCCATTCTTTAGAAGTCAAGGGGCCAAAAGAATCGCTTTCTTTTCCTTCAAAATGGGAAACGCCATCTTCTTGTACCCTTTTTACATTCGCAATGAAATGCTCTTTTTCTTTCTGGAAGTCCCGTTCGTCAGAAATCAGGAAAACAGGAGCGGTACGCGAATTTTTTGGATAGGGTTTTTCGTTGACAACTCCTTTTTTGACAAATGCTTTCAACATAAATTTAACTAGGAAGTTGTTGTCGGTTTTTATTTTGCCGTAGGCCATATCGTAGGCTACATTAAGATGGGCAAGCAGCTGTGCGGAATTCATTTTTCCCCATTGAGGCTGAGTTTCTGGAGTCAGTTTTTCTAATCGTTCTAAGGTAATTGCTGTGGTAGCAGGATCAAAAACATTTAAGATTGCCATTGGTTGTCCTTTTAGTTATATAACCAAATGTAGTAATTCTTCACTAAATTTCGAAACATCAAATGATCATAATCTTACCTAAAATTTGAGTTAGTTGTTATAGGTTAATTCGTTATTCGCCTTCTCGGTTCCTTTACTTTTGGATTGCCGAAAGTCGGAATATATTCAAAACGCTTCGAGATCGGGAAGGAATCTTCTACTTACCAGACATACTGGCCAAAAAGAACTGTAACATTTGCTGAGTAAACGGATCCTCCATATTCAGAATGATCTCATCAATCATTTTTTGAACATCGCGGTCTACAATTTTCAACAATCCTTTTCTTAGATATGATTTAGTTTTCTGATAGATCGGTGGGTGAATTCTCCCAAATCGCTCCATTTGCTTTTCTGCTGTTGGCAATACCTCCTCCACCGCTACAGATTCGTCCACCAGGCCAATGGCAAGCGCCTCATCACTATTAAACAGTTTAATTTTCTGGACAGCTTTCCAGGCTTCTTTTTCTCCCATACCGTAAGCAAAGATATCGGCCAACATTTCTGGTATCAATAAATTCATTTTAAACTCATTCATACCAATGACATGCTTCTCTCCTTTACCCATGATCCGATAGTCTGCACATATAGCAAGGACGGTAGCTCCTGCCGGGGCATATCCGGTAATCCCGCAAACGAAGGGTTTTGAATAGCGTACCATCGCCTGCAAGGTTTCCAAGTAGTGCTTCCAAAACACCTTGCCTCCTTCAACACCACCTGCGGCCAAACTATAGACATCTAATCCTGCACTGAAGCAATGTGGTCTACCAGTAAGTAGGATACCGTTATTACTCTCGTCTTTATCCAGCATTCTAAAGGCATCTCCTAGTTCTTTTATTAATTCAGTATTGATTGCATTTACTTTACCATTGTCCATGGTAATAATGGTATAACTGTTTTTCTGTTCGAGTTGAAGTGTGGAGAAGGCCATAGTATATTAGGTTTATCTGCTCTTGATTAATACGTTCTATTCACCAGTTATTTTAACGCTGTCACTTCAAGATTACACATTATATTGAAGTGCATCAATTAATTTGTGACAAATTGAATATATGGTGAACTATATAATATCGCGAAGTTAATAATTTTCAAGTCAAAAATAACCCTGTCTTTCCTGAGATTGGTTCTGATTTTCTAAAGACAGTTAAAAAAAGTAGTTCAATTAGGATCAAATCAGAATTCCTTCCTATTTCAAGCCTATAATTCCCAGTACAATTAAAAACATTTAACACTTTAGTATCGGATTTTTCCTCCTCATGGAATAATTCTTCTCCAAGAACACCACGCTCTACGTTTTCCCATTACGGGAATTAAATTCATTTCGGGGAACAACTTAATTCGATAAAAATACATAAAATCTTGATAATCACACAACTAACTATCTGGCCAAAAAATAGCATATCCTTTCTCAATTAATTGTCAAAACCTGTTAAAATTAATCGAAACAATCGAATAGCCTATCCGTATAGGATTTGAAAGAATAATTTAACAGATAATCCAAATGAAAATTTATTTTTTTTGAAACAAAAAAAACCAAAGAACAACTATATAAATTAGTAGACAATCGCAACAAACAATAAATACCATGTCACAAATGTCGAAACAAAAAAATGCCGTTATCGTGACAGGGTAATACATTACAACTAAGTTCAAGCAAATTTAACAATACAACTATGCAAAAATTAATGATTTTATTACTTTCCTTTCTGATTGTTGGATATTCTTCGTCCTACGCCCAATCAGTTACCTGGGGCCCAACAAACCCTGCAGGAAGTGGAAATAATATATCAGTTTACTCCGAGGCAACAACGGCAACTTTTGAGTTTACAAATGACGGTACCGCCCTCACAGATGCCACCATTGAAGTCAATCTAGGTACAGGTATTGAATACCTGGAAGGAGGTTTGGTTTTTTCTACCAGTGGCAGTGCCATTGTAACGGAGGGCTGTATTACCGGAGACAATCCTGCAGTATTTAATATTGGCAAACTGGATATTGGAGAACGGGTAACGATCACCTTTGATAGAACAGCTACCTGCGCTGCCAGAGACCACAAATCTGCTGGAGGAACTTTTACTGATGTCGGTCATGTATTCGAAAGTGGTACTGAAGTTACCTATTCGAATAATGGAGCTAGCCCATTTTCCGCTACCTATGATGTAACATATGGTAACTTGGTTCTTGGTACAGTTACTCAAACACCTGGCTCAGCTACAGCCGTCGGTGGAGTAATCAACCGTTCACTAAACATCACAAACGGTAGTTTTGGATCTATAAATGAATTCTGGTATGAAGATGTATTTTCTGCTACAGGAATAGCGCTCTCCAACTTCGAAATAAATGGAGTAGTAATTCCCACAGCAAACATCACTCAAAATAGTGGCCAGGTAATTATACATTTCGATGCCGCTCTTATTGCACTTATTGATGGAGCAGCCGGTACTAATGGTAATGCCAATGCACTTTTCGAAAAAGATGAATTTTTTACAATTTCCTACGATGTTACACCACTAACTTGTGGTTCAGACAATACACAACCTTCTGCACTCAAAGCCTATTATGGCAAAGATGTAAATACGGAATGTGCTCCTTCAGGTACAGGTTCAACAAGCGTGACGCTAACCAATGGAACACCACTTATTACTCTTCAAGCGGTAACAAATGAAAGAGTAGACATTTGCTTAACATCAACACACTCCGTTAGAATTACGAACAATGGAGTTGCAGCAGATGATTTTGCGAAGGATCTAGTTGTTTTTATGGCATTACGCTACAACTATTCTGCAGTTTCAACACTATCCAACATTACCATGTGGGGAGGAGATTATCAAGGGACAAGGCAATTTTCCAACTTCACTATAGATGGCAATCCACTTCCTACCTCTCAAATCGCAGGTTTATATTCGACAATGATCGATTATTTACCACCTAATTTTTTAACATCCGATCCAGATGCTGCGGGATCAGGACTTGAAGATTTGGATGCGGACGGATTTTATGATGACCTTGGCCCAGGAGAATCTATTGTGATTGGATTTGATATAACAACAGACCCAATTCAGCACGCTTGTGGAGAAGGAAGGGTTGATTATATGAAATGGGAACATATCTCTGCAGATGTAGCTTGGCAAAACCAGTGTGGCGCGGATCAAGTGCCACTAAGACAAGAGTTTAGTTATAGAAATTTTATTCGAAATTATATCAGTTCTACGTTTGTAGAAGGTCCTTCTGATGTCAATGATGGCGATAACTTTGATGTAAAAATCAAACCCCATCTTTCTAACTCACTTGGATGCAATGGAGGAGATGGATTGACTGGCGCAGATGTAACATGGACAGTAAAATGTGTGTTGCCTCCTGGTGTTTCCTTGCAAGCAAATCCGGCAATAGATGATACAAGTTTGCCCTATGCACCAACCATCTATCAATCAAATGACACTGCATATTATACCATAAATCGATACCAGTACGAATGGTTCACCTTTCCTTTAACGCTAGATTGTAGTTTGTGGGATGGCTCCAATCCAATATCATTTGATTTTATTACTACATATGAATGTGGCACTTGTTATAAAGACGACATTCATTGTGAATCCTTTTTAACCATTCCTCACTGTCCTTCTCCTTGTACAGGTGTTACAACGGATGATTTTGATATTGTCAGAACTACCCCAGGTTGGACGGATGCAACAATGACCACTCCGGTTAGTTTGACGGATGGCGTACATGCCCTGGATAAAATACTTCCATTTGATACTATTCAGTTGACAGCAAAAGGGCATGTTTCTGATACTATAACAGACAACTTATTTTTGAGATTAGAATATACTCCAGACTTTGGAGGCAACATATTTGATTATATAGAAGGAGAAATTACCTTTTACGATTTGGACGGTGCTTACGGAAACACGGAGTATACCTTCCCAATTTCCACTGCTCCTACAGTTACAGCGGTCACCGCCAGTACTTTCAATTGGTTGCTGGATCTTTCAAGTTACCATTCTATGATTGATCCTTCCTATGTGATTGGAGAGGGCATGGAAGCAGATTCATTTAAAGTAGTGTTAAAAGCTGTTTTCAACCAGAATACAGGACCGAACTACTATTCAGTCAGCAATTTCAGAGCGTTCTTCTTTATGAATGACGATGTACCTTCTGAGCGAGGATGTAATAGTTATGGAGCGCCGTTATTTTACAACGGATTTAGTTTAAGTAGTAGTGGTAATCAAGTTACATTAAAAGGATGCAATGAAATTTATTTGAGAACATATGCCACCTGGTACAACTACGCAGGCGATATTTTCCCGGATGAATATCGACCTATAGAACAATTAGATTCAGTAGTAGTGGATTTGCCAGATGGAGTAGAGGTCACCAATATAACGGCCAATTCTTATTCTAATGGAACAGCAACTTATTACATAGACGCCAATGGAATGCTAGTCATCAAACCAAATAGCGATTATTCACCAAGAGATTGGACAACAATATCCTATCCAGGATTTGATATTTATGTTACTGGTACTTGCGAATTGGACCCAGGAATTCATATTTACCCTGTGACCCAACATAGAACACTGTACAACTATCATCCAGATCCAGCTGTTCATGAAACTAACATTGAGTCAAATAATACAACACCCCGATTCACTTATATCGAACCAGCCATCCTTGCAACTCCGTTAGGACAAATACAGCAAGGTATAGCCGATACAATTGCTTGGGAAGTGGAGATATGCAATAGTACTAGTGATCTTGGAGTAGAGTATTCATGGATCACCTACGACGAATCTGCAAGTAATGGAATCGAAGTAGTCAGAGTAGCAGATATCACTTCAGGTTCTGAGGTTGCTGTTACACCTGTTGATTTAACCGGAGGGCTTTATTTGATACAGACAAGTGACCTCGCTGGTGGAGAATGCAGAACAGTGCGACTATATGCCACTTATACCGATTGTGCACCAGATGATTTGCCAATCAATTATGGTTGGGATTGCCATGAATATCCTACAGATATTGCCAGTCTTCCTGAATGTGCTGCAGACAACTTTTTGAGAGTGGTACCAGAAGATGCACAAATGGCTTCTACGATCACACCATTGGCCACCACGCCTGCAGACCCACTAGATCCGGCAGCCGGCAACTATGGACAATCCACTGTTGACATGTGCGACCCCTTTCCGGTTGAATACACAATAATCAGTTCTGGTGGTGCAATTATCTACGATATTAACTTTGATATTATCATACCAGATTTGGGAGCTGGACTTACTTACATCCCTAATAGTGCAACTATTGAAGTAGAAGGAATTGATCTGCCAAACACTCCGAGACCAATCGACCCTGCAGGAGAAGCTGCGTTTGCAGGCGCAACCGGTGCAGTTTGGAATATTACGCTTGCTGAATTAGATGCTGCTAATTTCGCTAACAACGGTCTTACAGGAGCCGGAACTAACGCTCTTCAAAATGAAGTAACGGTCAGATGGCTATTGCAGCCGGAGTGTCCAATGACCAGTGGAGAAAAATTATCTATCCAAACCTTTGGAAATGCACCTTGTTCTGATGTCGCTACAGGTAATGGAGAAAAGATTGTTAGTTCAGATTTAAAAATTAATGGGGTGACCTTACCGTATACTACGATACTGACCTCTAGCTTTTCACCGGATGAGGTATTCTCTGGCTGCGGAGACACCAAAACGATAGACATAAATGCAAAAGTTTCTGGTGGAACAACAGCCAGTACAGACTCCTTATTTGTTACCTTATCGGAAGGATTATCATTTAATGGAAGCTTAAACTGTACCTCTGTAAATTGTCCAACCTTTGTTGAGGTGCGATCTGTACTTGGAAGAGATGTAGTTGTCTTTTATTACCCTGGAGGGCTGGTAAACCCGGATTTCAATATTGATTTTGAAGTGACTTCTACAGACAATTCAACATGTGCTGCTGCGACCACTGAGATAAAAAGCACGGCTCAAATTGGCGGTCTATTCTGTGATTTGGTCGCTTGTCCAAGTTCAAAAGTAATAACAGGAGTGGTAGAAGCTGGAAGTGTATTAGAAAAACCAGAATTTAGCCTAGATTTCACTACGCTTACTTACAATATCAACACTCAAATGTATGAGTATACCTTAGAAGTCCAGAATGCAGGAATTGATACCGATAGTCCTACAGAAATTGACATCTATTGTGCGAATGCGACGTCTGATGATATTGATGCAGGACTTGGTATTGTAACTACAATTGCCGTTCCTGTTATCACCACTGGAGGTATGCAAATGATGTCAGGTACTTTCCCGGGCACAAGTTGCAACTATCTTACCGGGTTCGCAGCTATTGTTACGCCGACCTCAAGTACGGGCGCCACCAATTGTATGTGCGGGACTAGTTCCTTAACAGTTGAATCCAATATCTTGCCAGTTGAGCTTTCTGCATTCACTGTCGAAACAGCATCTTGTACTGCAATTTTGAATTGGACTTCGGAATCGGAAGTCAACTTTAGCCACTATGAGATTCAGAGAAGTTTTGATGGCAGAGATTACACGACAATAAACAATGTGACTGGAAAAGGAGATGCAACTACTTCCTCCAGCTATGACTATAAGGATAACGTTACCAATGTAATTGACAATAATGTCTACTATAGATTAAAACTTGTTGATCTTGATGGGACATACAAACTTTCAGAGGTGGAGGTTACTCGCTTTGAAAACTGTAATAAAGGTGATGAATTTGCGTTATCTCCAAATCCGGTTTTTGTGGGTGCCCCTCTAACCTTAGCGTTGGGTGAAGCCTTCCTAAGTTCCACAGGAGATATCCAAATAAGAATTGTCGATATGGTAGGAAAGGTAGTCAAAGAAATGACAGTAGATAGTCAATCTTCTAGCACTATTACAATAGATACAAAGAATCTTGGGTCAGGGACTTACATCCTTCAAACCAGAAACTTAGCTTCATCTAGTTTTAAATCAATAAAATTTATAGTTTTTGAATAGTCGAGGAATATAGAATAGTCACCAAGGCCCCTTTAGAATATTCTGAAGGGGTCTTTTTTATTTGTGAATAACTGTCCTCCTAAACCCTATACCAATTCTCCTACCGCTCCACGGTAGAAAACACCCCATTATTCATATTGAACAATATCAATTCCAATCCATTAATATCGCCATCCATCGTAAAATCAGAACTTCGGTAGGTATTAAAATTACCATTGTCCAGGGACCAGAGTTGTTTGTCAGAGGCATTGATATCATAAAACTGACCGTCAGCAAGCTGATCACCATTAGCCGCAAAAAGTGCCCATTTGCCTGGAGCGACTTCCGTCATCCCTACCCCACCATTGGCATAAGAATTTTGCAATCTGAAATCATGGCGGAAAGTACCATTCGAAATATTGACAGGCACACTAGATAGCACTCCTATATGATTCCGGTGGTCAATTTTGAGGTAATAAGCGCCATTCAGAGTGCCAAAGACAGAAGGGTCTTCAAAAACAATCTGACCATCACTCAGCATTAGACCTGCTTGTTGGACAACTCTGGTGTTTGCAGCAAGGCCCGTTCTGAATTCTACCAGTACCCAATCCACAATCGGCAAGTTACCGTGCAGGCGTTCCAACCTCAAATAGTCGGCATCCGTATATCCAACTCCTTCATTACCAAAATAACTCCAGGGTGCGATTGAGTAAGGCTGACCATCCTCTATACTCCCGCTCATCCCAGGCAAAAGTTGAAACTGTTTGTTCAGATTTGCACGCATGGTACGACCATAAGTAGGGGACGTTCCTGTAAATAATGGACCTTGTAGATAAGCCCATAGATTGGCCGGGTGACAAGGAGCCAGATTCCCAACGCCAAATAAGGATGGATTACTCCAGGCATTATCTGTTCCATCATTCCAAGCCAATTTATGATCTCTTTGGCCGCCATCATCGTCATCATTTACTTGTACTTCAATACCAATTTTCTGATTTTCACTAACGCTTTGAACGCCGATAGAACTCCAGGGAATCTGTAACTCTAAGGAATAACCTCCTAAGTTTTCTTGTTGGGCATGCACCACTCCTGGTATCGTAGCAGAAAACCCACCTTGATAAGCAGTAAACGAAGCATCTCCCCGACCAAAAACCAGTTGGATATCATTGGCATCGTAAGTCGTACTCCGACTGTTATCTGGATCCAGGAATACTTCAATTGCGTCATCATTGTATGGCTGGTTTCCTGAATCTCGTTGGGCGACATCATCCACCACATTCACGTAAAGTGTCAAATAATCCGAATTATAAATCACACCAAATTCGGCAGATAAATCAGTGATAGGAACTGCAGTTCCAACAAACTTCTCTAGCGAATAATCAATCGCCTGATCCCAAATTGGGCCAACGTTTCCATTGATGGATGGATTAAGCGGATTACAACGGATAAAAGCATCATAGATATTTTCAGTGTCCCCTATACATTGGCAATTGTTATCGTACTTATCGTCAAAGGTGGTTGGGTCTCCATCATCGCAACTAGTGCCTTCAGTTGGACAAACTTGGGTTGGTTCTCCATAAAAAACACCCCAGCCACCTTGCGAGATAAAAACTCGGCCAAACACATTTCTATCAGCGGCCATTTTACCTGGTTGATTGCCTAAAAAGTTAGATTCATCATTTATTTTTTCCCAGGTGCTGCCTTCATCAATTGACCGATAAACGAAATAGTTATCATCTCCAGCAAGTCTGCCATAAGTGTACAACGTTGGGTAGTTACTTCCTGGTGCTGCCTTTCCGATTGCGAACGTCCTTGCGTTTTCCAGGGCGGTTTTTTGGGTCCAGGTGTTGCCTCCGTTTGTACTTTGAAAAAGTCCACGGTTATTGAGATAAGCCCACACGTGGTTGGCTTTCCCTGGAGTAGCAGCTACTCCACCGGCCCATTGCGAGCTGGCAGACAGAGTGCTTGTATTGGTCCAGGTAGCACCATTATTCGTACTCCGATAAAATTTTCCATTAGAATAATCATACACATAAAACTGTCCTCCCAAAACTTTGTCTGCTGCGATGGGTTCGATATTTCCTTCCCAGATACCAAAGCCAAAAGGGATGGTCAGATTCGACGAAGAGAAGCTGGATCCTTTGTTGGTAGAGTACCGAATTCCACCATTCGTCACCGCTACAATGTTTTGTTTAGTGGAGGAACTGACAGCAATTTTAGAACGCCCCCAACCCGCTAAATAACCTGCTGCAGGGTAAAAATCTACTCCAGCATTTTCCGAGAAGAAAAGTCCAGCATTTGTACCTTCCCATTTACTACAATTAGCAAAGGCGACGAACTCCGAATCTGATTCGCAAAAATCAAAGCTTGTTCCTTCATTTGCAGTTAAATTATTGGGCATGTTGAGGGTTTGTTGCTTGATATTTTTTAGGGGATAGTCAACCAGATTATTGTGGACAAAACCAGTGACATCTGCTGAAGCAGAATAGAGCAATGTATTGTTTGTATTGCTAGGAGGGGCCGCCAGAGATTGGGTAACCACCTCTTCGTGTCCTTTGCTTTCTGAATTGTCCCAAACGATAGGATTTGCTGTAAAATTTGTGGTTTTAAAAATACTAAACCAATCGACAAAATAAACGGTATTAGACCCAGGTGTAGGATCGAAGGAAATCTGGGCAATTGCAGAACCAGGATACTGAACTGGATGCCAGTCATATAGTTGATTGATGGAGTGATTTTTAGAAATCCAATTGTCCCCACTATCATTTGACACTTGAAATTTGTAGCCATTGAGCGCATTCCAGGCACTTATACAAGTTAGTACGACATTGTCATTTGAAGGACTGGCTGTCACCGTAAAATATGGCGCAGTGGCGGTCCCCGACTTGATTTGCACCCAGGAAGTAGCCGACTGCGGAGTGTTCAACCGATATACGCCTTGTTCTCTACAAGCAGCATACAGTTTGGTCCCATTCGCAGAAAGACTGAGGTCATTTACATTGGTGGGAGAATTAGGGATCAAACTAAATGAACTTCCTCCATTTGTGCTCCGATATACTCCTTTGCCATAATAGCCGATGTAAATCCGATTGGTATTATTCGGATCAAAAACGATCCCCCGAATACCCTGGTTTGCTAGGGTTGATTCTGGTATTTGCCCAGTATTAACTTGTGTGAAGGAGGTGCCGTTCAATTTCCAAAGTCCCTTGCCTCGTGCACCAATCCAAAGTTCATTTGGATTGTTTGGATTTACCGCCAAACAATTGCCCTGTCGCACCATTTGATTGGCACCGAAGGCGATACCATCCGGAGCATTGATCACCTGCCAGGTCGTTCCCTGGTCAGTTGATTTGATGATGGCGGCGGCTTTATTTTGCAAGCGTTTGTCGGCGGCCATATAGACAATATTAGTGTTGGTTGGGTGTACTGCAATACCGTCTATTCCATATAGATTGTTAGTCCCGTCGTTTTCAGCGTCGTTCCCATTACCAATCTCGTGATCGTCGAAAGGGAAGTTGAGGATTTGGTCGTACTTATTTCCTATCGGATCAAATCGGTAAGCTCCACCAATATCTGTTTTTAGAAATCGCAAATTCGGATTTTGTGGGTGGATGACCATTCCAGTAATATAACCACCTCCTCCAATCGGCAATTGCTTCCAGGCGTATGGTCCGGGGATAGTTGGATCTGGTGGATTGGTCGGAGTTTCGTAGTCGATGACCAGGGTTGCTGCTTTTGTCGGATCTCCATCGTAGGAGTGCGCTGTTCTGGAGCCTGTTCCTGTTATTATTATTGTAATGCTACTATTTTCATTAAATCCGTTCAAATCTACCAACTCCTGGATAACCGTGCTGATATTTGGTGTTGGATAAATGTTTCCGAATGTCCATGCAGGAGCCTGCCATGCTACGCTAGCAATGGTCGATGTCTGCCCGCTTAACCAGTAAGGAGTGATATCCATTGGTGGAGAACTAGGAGTCAGTTGAGCATGAATAGACAAACTAGAAGCATCACTATCACTTTCCTTAGCATTAAACTGTAGGTAGGCATTCGTAATTGTTGCACCTGCTGGAATGTTCACATTGTTGAAACGGATACCTATGGTTTGATTGCCGTTGTTTGCCCCATCATTGACCAGTTCAATATCGGAAGAATTGGTGTACATGTTTCCAGTCAATTCGTTTTCTTCTATATCGTCGGATCCTGCATTTACTGTTGTTGCTATGGTGGTCGTATTGCCTGGATTAGGGTTGTTTTGATCTAGTGTAAATGAATCATCAATATTCCCATTCTCATCCAAAAAATAAAAATTCAGTCGGTCTCCATTGATGTCCATGTACGCCGAACCATGATCTACAAACCCAGTAAACATAGCTGGATGGTTTAGGCCATTACCAGCATAAGCATTAGCAGAACAGCCTAGCGTAGCAAAAACAGTTCCTTCATTGTTGGTGTTTTTACTGTAGGTGCCATCGTCGTTTTCACGCCCATTCCCACCATCAATTTTCATAGAATTGTTGAAGGTAGCAGCATTCCCATGATGCCCATGAATTAGGAATGATCGTTCATAAACATGGCTGTGTCCTCCCAGGACTAAATCCACTTCATATTGCTCTAAAATGGGAACTACTTGCTCGCGCATGGCCTTCATAAAAGGTTGCGTATCTGAATCATAAGACCCTCTTGTGTAAGGTGCATGATGCCAATAAACGATAACCCAATCCTGGGTGTTTGCCTGTAAATCTTGCTGTAGCCAAGAGATCATCTGTGAGGTTGGCCCCGTATTATTATTGTCTGAATCCAATGATATAAAGTGCGCATTCCCATAATCATAGGAATAATATTTCTCCGTACCAGAAGCCACTCCCCCTGCCTCTCCATTAGTAGGCAAGGCAAAAATATCGTAGTAAGGAGCAACTGGACTGCTATTGGCATATTCGTGATTTCCAGGGCAAGGCCAGATGACCGTGTTTCTAAATTGATTTTCAAATCTATTTTGAAACAAGGCGGTTTGGTATTCACTATCCAGCCCACTGTCGTAAGCATTGTCGCCTAGCAGCAAAATCATGTCAGGCGATTGTCCATTGTTGTGTGTCAGGAAGGCATCCCTGACGGATTGCGGATGGGTGTTGGGCGCTTGTTTTCCGACATCTCCCAGTATCCAAATTCTTGAGTTTAGCGAGGAACCGGGTGTAGGATGTGTTTTAAAATAATAGTCACTGGTGGCGCCTTGCAATTGACCGGCGGCATTGCCAATTGCATAGTAGTATTTTGTATTGGGATTGAGGTTGGAAATTTTTATTTCGTGATTGGTGACATTGGGTGCGGTGGTTTCGGATAGATTCAGGTTGTTCGGATCTGTGCCATACCATACTTTGGTGTCTGTAGCAGGATTGGTGCGCCATTTCAATACTATACTGGTAGGAGTGGCGGTCTGCAAATAGGGTCCTCTGCTTACGGAGACACTGTTTTGAGGCAGGTAGGAGGCAATATTTAGTGTCCGCAACCAGCCTGTTGTTGCGTTATTCCAATTTTCGTCAGTGATGTATAGGTTGTCATTATCTTTGAATACGACGGCTTCTTTTTGCGACTTTAGGTTGAATGCGAGTTGTGTCATCGTTCCACCAAAAAAATCATCCCCGGAGAAGTTTGTAAAAATTGAAACTACTTGAATTCCGATGATGGCCATTCTTGTTCCATCTGGGGAAATGGCGGCTCCTGTTGCGCCGTTTGCTTGTTCATCACCATTAAGGTCGGTGGTGGAGATGCCTATGTATTTTCTGCCTACATATTGAGCGGTATGTCTATTTTGGGCTGTATTTGGAGTAAGGTTGGATAGTTTGTACATTCTTACATACCCGTAATTTGGATCGTTGACGCTAGAGAGGTAAAATTTGGAAAAGAAGTAGAGGCTATTGTTAAAATAAAACATCGACTCGCAATCATAAATCTCTGTGTCGCTAAACTGAATATGAATCGTTTCCGCATTCACGGAAGTAGTATTGTTGTTTTGATTAAATCGGTAAATTGTTCGATTGCCATTTTGAGCGCTCGATCCGAGATCTGCGATATAAATTCTACCGGCATCATCTTGTGTCATATCTTCCCAATCATTGTTGGTGGCATTGGCAATGGTAAGGGTGTTTTGTAATTGGCCGGTGGTATTTGTTCGAAACGCCTCGTTGCTACCTCCACTGTCGTTGTGCGTCCAAACGCCAGTATCGTTGAAATAAGCAAGCCCGGAGGACTCATGTATATTGGCAGGAAATGCTCCCTGATTTACTAGATTGACATAAGGTTGTCCATAAGTAAATGTCAGAAAAAGGGAAATCAAAAGGGCAATAATGAAGATTTGTTTCATAATGCTATTACTCGTGTTTTTAATATGAAAAAAGCACTATAGGGTTCATTATCAATATAATACAAAATGATTGGAATTTAAAAATTTCTTGTGTTTGTTTGTTGAATGCGTGAATGTGGGCAATGACGAAAGGTTTCGAGGTGGTTCCCAACCTAAACTATTTTTTATTCAAGATATGCACGTATTCCTGCATTAATATTTTCTACCCTTATTGATTACATCCATCCAGTCTGGTATCCAAACCGCTACCAAAATTAGCGTCAAAACCTGGTTTTAGAATGATCTCTAATCCTCCGTCAAATAAGGTAGTATCTCCTGGTTGGACCTGACCATTCGAAATGATCGTGTTTCCAACTTTATACAATCCTTCCAAATTGGGCGCATTCAAAAACAAATCAAAATTTTCACAGTTACAAATTACCTCGGCAGAAACACAAGGGGTGTGTCCCAAAGCCGACTGGTACCGAACGAAGTATTCCGCATCTTCTGTTATAGTAACTGCATTAGGGTTGGAGATTAGAGTCCCACCGCATTTGTCCTTAAAGTACCGGAGAATTCCAACACCCCCTGAATTACCTCCAACGGCAGCTAAAGCAACCACATTTCCAAGGCAAGCATTTGGGTCAGAAATCGTCAAAGAGGTCGGAGCAATCAACTGGCTTTCAAAAACCCAATGACAATGGTCGCCTCCATTGTAGTCCCAAATGATAACATCCGCTCCATCTACCAGACTTTCCCCAGCTACATTCAAGACTTTAGTTGGCGCGTGCTTTGGTGCAATCTTATAAGCGCCACCTGCAACCGGTTCTAATTTGAACTGCTGATTTACAGCAGACAAGGCAGTATATTGAGTTAACTTAGCGCCATTCGCACCGGAACCTCCGGCGATATCCAATTGTTTCTTGTTGTAAACTGGACTGAAGGTGTAATAGCCAGAATTGTTGTATTCCACCTGAAATCTCTGGTTGGGTTGATTCGAAGAAGTTTGCTGCTCGATAAGTGCGCCAATACCATAGGAGGAATTGGCAACTTTCATGTATTTATTGGAATGAACGGCTTTGATTTTGTAGACACCTGAGGCAATCGGTTGGGCAACAGTTGCAGGCTCGAAAGACCATTTGAAGTTGTCTCCGGTTCCTTCGTCTTGCTGTACGAGCCGAGCACCGTTCGTAGTAACAGCAGGATGGATAGCCCAATATCTATCGCTGTGTTTTGCTACCACTTTGTAATATCCATCACTAGTAGGCCGAACAATAAACCGTTGGTAGTCCATTCCTGAATCATCGTACTGTTCTACAATAGCTCCATTATTGGTTGCCCCTCCAGTAACGGTCAGTATACGATTGTGAAATCTCGGTTTGATTAAATAATCATGCCCCATTTTTTTTACTTCAAACAAGAAGTTGTCGAAATTAGGATTCGTCCATTGTACGATGTCCGTTCCATTGGCGGTAGAAAGTCCTTGTACTGCGACATGTTTGTTGCTAAATTTGTTGCGTATTCGGTATAAGCCATCAGCCAATTCTTGGTGTGGCGGACTAACGGTAACATCGACCAACAGCGTAGTGATGGAATTAGATGGAGAGCTATAGGTTAGACTTCCATTTGTTCCATTGATCGTATACGGCTGTGTATTTTCACTCCCTGACGTGCGGTATATTTGTACTGGGCCACCTTCATAACAAAATTCAGACAGATCAAACGTCAAGGTGTTTCCTGTATTTGTATTGTTGACATATACCAAAACTAACTGGCTATTGTCTGGTGACAACGCAGCTATTGTTTGGTCATGCCCTGAATAAATCAATTGATAGCCTTGCTTCAAATATTTAGAAAACTGTTTACGAACATAGAAGTTTTTCCCTTTGATCAGATTGGTATTATTTTGATTTAAAGTGAAAAATCCCCATAAGTTGTTTTTGCTAGCTGCTTGCCAGTCTATCCAGGCATTTACGTTGGCCAAGCGAAGGTCATCTACAATTCGATCCGCTATAAACAGGTGATTCCGTAGGCCGGTGATCGGTCCAATATACAAGGGGCCGGACTCTGACTGATACAATTTTAGTCCCTTTTCGTTTACCAATCCCGAAATACCAGACTTATGCTCCCCTTCGTAACTGTGGGTACTTATTTGTTTCACTTTATCAAAAATGGCGTTTCCATGTTGGTATTGGATTAAGTCATTCCATGTTTGAGTGTAGCTAGTTTCGTCAGGTCCACTTAAACCGCAATAACTGAGCATCCCTTTTGCGCTTAGTTGAGAATAAATCTCCTCTATTAAGTTCATTTGCTGTCCAGCAAAAATGCCGCAGCCTTCTTGTGAGCCACCTATTCCCCAATACCCTGATACCGGTTCGTTGGTAGGCGTGATGGTATTAAAAGTAATATTAAAATTATCATGGTAATGCTTCACTATATCCGTCAGAAAATCAGCAAAGTCGTCTTCGTAATTTGAGTTTAAGTTTGGAGCATTGTTTATTCCACCTCCACTACATCCACTTAGCGTCATCCAGTAGGGTGGACTATTGGACTGGGCATCAAGGATCAGGTTAGGATTTCTAAGTAGCAATTCGGTGAGAATTTTTCGTTGTGCGGCGTTTGCGTTCCAGTTGTACGGAGCACTTGCGGAAGACTTGTAGGAAGTAATATCTCCAGAATCCCATCGGAAATGATTTACCGTTGTACCGTGGTGCAGGCTCGGATTATCTCCACCATGAATGTTGTATCTGAAAATATTAAAATTTAGCTCATTTGGATCAGCCAAATCATCACAAATCATATCAATTTGCGCTTGCGGATAATTGCCCACCAAATTTGCCCACCAGGACAAGGAAGTCCCCCACCCATCCAATTTTTGTAGTCGGACGTTGGGATCTATACTTACCGTTTGTGCCTGAGTTGTGGGTAAAAAATAGAAAATTAGACCGACCAAACAAATTGATCTTATTCTATTTGACAGCGTGCTCACTTTCATCCTATTAAATTAGAAAATTAACTGGACAAACTAAAAGTATTTACCAGGGAAATTCCCAATTGAACAACATGTAATAAGTCAAAAAAGGCACTTAACTATAAAAAACATTCATATTACTGTAGCAAGTAAAAAATCGACTTTCCTTGAGTAGACTCCATTCCTAATAGAAAATCTACTATCGGGGAACCCGACTATATACTCCATTATTTACAGACCACATTTTTTTGTCAAATCCGTTAATATCGCCATCCAAATTAAAATCAGAATTGTCGTATACATCGAAAAATCCATTTTGCCCAGACCATTCCTCCTTATCGATGCCAGTAATATCATAACTGATATTGTCAAAAATCTGGCTACCATCACCAGCAAACATGGTAAAAATTCCAGGTTTAACTTGTTTTTGACCAAAACTGAAGGTGGCATAGGAGTCTTGAATCCTGAAATCCCAAGTCAGTTTTTTATTGACAATAGAGACTTTTGACGGTGTCATTACCCCTGCGTGATTTCGGTGTTCCACTACGATATAATATTGACTACCATTTAAGCCCGGAAAGCAAGTTTCCAACATTTCAATATGCCCATCTTTATACAATAGTCCAGCAGCTTGTAAGACTTCCGTTGATTTTTGTGGGCCGGTTCTTAAGGACAACACTACCCAATCCACCACATCTGGATCATAACTCTGGTCAGTCCACCCTGTACCCTCTGTTCCTGTATAATTCCAAGGAGGGGCGTTGTACGGTTGGCCATTCATTCCAGTATTGTTGGTCATCCCAGGAAGTAATCCCAATGCATTTAAGGTCGTATTCTGTAAATCAGTTTGTTCGTTGAATGCACCTTCTAAAAAGGCAAAGATTTCCAATTCAACACAGGCCTCCGTTATCTCCAGAGAGACCGTTGCCTGATTACACAAACTGGGAACGGCATTATCACAAACTTCATAAACAAAGGTTTCTATGCCAAAAAATCCGGCAACTGGAACATACGTAAACGTCCCATCTATATTCAAGTTAAGCGAACCTACTCCATTAAATATCGGACTAGAGTTCACCGTCAGCAAGTCATTTTCTAAATCAAAATCATTGGTCAATACCGTACCTTGAATCGTCTCATTTTCCTCTGCGATAAAACTATCATCCAATAAAACCGGAGCATCATTGACAGGAGTTATCGTAAGATTAACAGTGGTAGAACTGCATAAAATTTGACCTGGATCATCATCACAAGCTTCATAAGTAAATTGGTCAGCGCCGAAATAATTAGGATTAGGCTCGTAGGTGTAGGTTCCATCAATATTTAATGTGATATTCCCATTTTGTGGGGCACTGACAGCGAAGAAAGATAAATTTTGTCCTTCGATATCGGAGTCATTAACTCCTACATTGCCGGAGACCGGTTGATCTTCTAAAAGTGTATTTTGATCACTGATAACGAAAGGTGCATCATTCACAGCGCTCACGGTAATATTGACAGTAGAATTTGAACATTGACTAGGAATACCATTATCACAAACTTGATAACTAAAAGAATCTGCTCCATTATAATTATTAACAGGCGTATAGGTGAACATCCCATCACTCAAAAATACCAAACTCCCATTTTGAGGGAAGGAGGTAGAAGAATAGCTGAGTGCATTTCCTTCAACATCATAATCATTTACAGAGACATCGCTTAGTAGTTGCTGATCTTCCGCTACTGTTTCTAAATCGGATAAGGCCACTGGTTCATCATTTACTCCAGCAACTGTTATTGTTACAGTGTTGCTTGCGCACAGGCTTGGAGAAGCATTATCACAAACTTCATATTGAAAACCATCTGTACCATTGAAATCCGCATTTGGTGTGTAGGAATAGGAACCATTAACATTAAAAGACAACGTTCCATTTTGTGGTTGTCCCAGATTGTTGAAGGACAAATTATCGCCATCTACATCCGAATCATTGGTCGCTACGGTACTTGATAATTGTTGATCTTCTTGTATATTTTCAGTATCCGCAATTGCTACTGGCGAATCATTGACAGAATTAACAGTAAGTGCAACGGTTGCACTTGTGCAAAGTGAAGGAGTTCCATTATCACATGCCTGATACGTAAAGATATCTACACCATGAAAATTTGCATTCGGAGTATAAACATAAGTTCCATCCGAATTAAATACTAAAGAACCATTTTGTGGTTGCTGAACCACACTAAAGGTTAGTACGCCACTATCCGTATCATAGTCATTAATACTTACGTCGCCACCTGTCAGTTGATCTTCTTGTGTAGTATTCGAATCAGCAATAGCCACAGGATCATCATTGACCGCTTGTACACTAATTGAAACAACATTGCTTGCACATAACACAGGAGTGCCATCATCACAAGTCTCGTAAGAAAAGGAATCCGCCCCGTTGTAATCCGCATTAGGAGTATAGGAATAGGAACCATTTGCATTAAAAGACAACGTTCCGCTTTGTGGTTGGACAAGAACACTATAGGTCAAATCATCTCCATCAATATCTGAGTCATTCGAAGCGACTGTGCTTGATAATAGTTGATCTTCTTGCGTATTTTCTGAGTCGGCAACTGCTACTGGAGTATCATTGACAGGATTGATGGTCAGTGTCACTGTTGCAGTAGCACAGAGTGCAGGCGTCCCATCATCACAGGCTTGATAAGTAAAGGAATCCGGACCATGATAATTTGAGATCGGTTGATAAGTAAAGGTGCCGTCTGCATTAAGCGACAGTGACCCATTTTGTGGCTGTTGAAGGCTACTAAAAGTCAATATCCCGTTATCTACATCTGAGTCATTTATAGAGACATCTCCAGTCCCTTGTTGGTCTTCTTGCAAGGTTTGAGTATCCCCTATTGCTATTGGACCATCATTAGTTGGTTCTACACTTATCGTTACTACATTATTGGCACAAAGTACAGGTGTTCCATCATCACATACTTCGTAGGAAAAGGAATCTACTCCATTGTAGTTTGTATTTGGTGTATAGGTATAACTTCCATTTGCATTGAACGACAATGTTCCATTTTGAGTTTGCACCATAACACTAAACACTAAATTGTCGCCATCTACATCTGAATCGTTGGTGGCTGCTGTGCTTGAAAGCGGCTGATCTTCCAGCGTGATTTCCCAGTCAGCAGCAGCAACTGGTGAATCATTGACGGAGTTCACATTTATTGTTACTGTGGCGTTCGCACAAAGCGATGGAGTGCCATCATCACAGATCTCATAAGTGAAGGAATCAGGGCCATGATAATTTAATATTGGTTGGTAGGAATAGGTACCATTGGCATTAAAAGACAATGTTCCATTTTGCGGCAGTGTTGCAGCAGTAAACAACAGGTTATCTCCATCTACATCATTATCATTGGTGGCAACGGTACTTGAAAGTTGTTGATCTTCTTGTGTGGTTTCCGAGTCAGCGACTGCCGTTGGTGAATCGTTGACTGGATTCACAATAATGGAAACTGTAGCATTCGCGCAAAGCGAAGGATTACCATTATCACAGACCTCGTAAGTGAAAGAATCCGATCCATGGAAATTGGCAATTGGCTGATAGGTATAGGTGCCGTTTGCATTGAAGGACAAAGACCCGCTTTGCGGTTGCAGAAGACTAGTGTAAGTTAAATTTCCACCATCTACATCTGAATCGTTTGTTGCAACGGTGGAGGATACCGATTGATCTTCTTGTGTTGTTTCTGAATCTGCAACTGCTACCGGAGTGTCATTGACAGGATTCACAGTAAGAATAACAGTGGTCTGATCGCAAAGTACAGGACTTCCATCATCACATACTTCATAACTGAAGGAATCTGTTCCATTATAATTAGCGACTGGGGTGTATACAAAACTCCCAGATGCATTAAGTGTCAAGGAGCCATTGGATGGTTGATTGACTATTGTGGATGATAATGCATCTCCTTCTATATCCGAGTCGTTTGTCATTACGTTGCCAGAAATAGTCTGGTCTTCATTTCCGCTGTAGCTATCATTGTTTGCTAATGGTTGGTCATTGACTGCAGAAACAATGACAAAAACATCCGCTTGATCGCAAAGTACGGGGCTTCCATTGTCGCAAATCTCGTAGGTAAAACTAGAAACCGTACCATTGAAATTGGGAGCAGGAGTAATTCTGATTGTTCCATTGCCATTAATGGTCACCGTAGCTTCTGATGCTGGTGGAGTAGTAATCAGAGAAAGTGTACTAACGACTAGATTGCCATCAATATCACTGTCATTATTTAATACGCTCCTATTCGCAGGTGTATCTTCAACTATATTACGTGTATTGTCTAGTGCTATCGGAGCATCATTGACACTATTCACAGTAATAGTAACCGTTGCCTGATCGCAAAGTAAGGGAATTCCGTCATCACATACTTCGTAGGTAAAGCTATCGGTTCCATAAAAATTTAGATCCGGCAAATAAGTGAATCCACCATTCACAGAATAAGAAAATGTTCCATTGGTAGGAAAATCTGCTGGTTGCACTGTTATGGACAGATTATCTCCCTCTGCATCGGTATCATTAATCAATACATTTTCGGCTAAGTAGCCGTCTTCTAGTGTTGTAAATGCATCATTGACTGCATTTGGATTGGTGTTGCAATTTTGAACATTGACTATAAATACGGTAGATGTTTCACATTCATAATAATAGCTTGTTACTACTACGGCCTTAATTCCTGTAGTGGCGAAGGTAAACGTTTCTGTAGCACTAGTACCTAGAATTTGGTTGTTACCACTAAGGGTCCATTCATGTCTAGCACCTGGCGGGGTATTAATTGAAAATTGAGCAGGAGTGTCTCTACAGGCAGTAGCTGCGCCTGTAATGGTGTAAGTTGGGCAGGCCTCATTTGCTCGACCGGGTGTTCCCAGGGGAGCATTGATATTCGAAGAACTTTCCCAGGAAGAGGCAAGCGTATTATTTGAATTAGGAGTAATCAGAGAAAGCGTTGGTCCGAAACCATCTGGGCCAGTTGTCCAAGGAGCAGAATCATCATATACTACATAATCAGAAAGGCATTTATTCCCATTAAATAAAGAAATTCGCTCTCCATCATTTTTTAATCCGAAAGTCACCGTGCCTATAAAGTTGGTAACTTCAGGATACTTGGCTGCAAACTTTACAGGGTCATTTACAAGCACTAAAAAGTCCCCACCCTCCATAATTGTATTGGAAGGGAAAATAAATTTATTGGTGTTGTCGTATAATGTCCATCCTGATAAATTGATTGGAGTGGAACCTGGATTATGGAGTTCTACCCATTCACCAGGGTCATTGCTGATTGCCGGATTATAGTGTATTTCATTGATGACGATGGCAGGTGCCGTACCAGTACAAATTCTAGAATTTACGCTGCCCGGAGTACCGCAAGCATCGTCTGAACGAAACCAGTTTAATGGATTGTTGTTGTTGTAAAACGGATTTAATAACTCGAGCGCTCGTCCATCATCACTAGCCGCCAAATCCCAGGGATGTTGATTGGAATAGGCAACATTATCAATCAATACATTGAAGGGACCAGTAAGGATTATTTCTTCTCCAGTATTGCTCAATGCACCACGATATTCACCATCAGGATAAAAACCATATTTATGGAAAAAATCAATACTATCTCTTGCAATTAGGTAATAGCCATATCCAGGCAAAGAAGCACTTGCAGGGAAATGATAGGTAATCCCTTCCGTAAACTGAAAGTTTTTGAGTGCAACTGTGTTTGGCGTGTTATTGTATAACTCCAGGTATTCCTGGCCGCATTCCAAAGTAGGATCGTATAAAATTTCGTTGATGACTAAATTTGGTCCGACATAGTTGACTGCTGGAGTTGGTACAATACTTTGTGGAGCTGACCAGTGACTCCATCTTCCGGTAGCATCTTTGTAGCGTACTCTGAATTTGTAGGTTTTGCCTGCTTCCAGGTTTGCATCTGCGGGGATGGTATAACTGCTGGTGAAGGAAGTGATCTCTCCACTTTGCCATTTAGTTTGAGCTTCATAAATTGGTTCACAATCTGTTGAATAGGCAGGATTGTTGGGGTCACTCCACTCACCTACTCTCCACTCTAAGGCTGCAAAGCCATTGACTCCTTGATAGCTGGAGTTGGAAAAAGTTAAGTTGTCAAGTGCATTGCTTCCTATCAGACTTACGGTTGGCTTGCTTGGAATATTCACATCCAAAATACCATGTGTTGCATCATTTGCAATAAAAGTCGATCTATTCGAAAACCAGGTTTTATACCAATTGACATGATTGTCAAAAGTAGTCAAATCGTAGGTTTGCAGCCATCGGCTATGGTCCAATTCAGCCCAATCATCTGCTACTCCTGGAGTAAATATTTTCTCGGCTTCCTTGTCCACCAGGTATTCACGTTGTTCTACATTGAGAAACAAATCATAAAATGACCGAAACCTGCTTTGAAAATCAATCAACATCGTAGCAGGAATAAGCATGTCATTATCGTAGACCGCACTTGAATTCGACTGACTACGAGGGAATACCACTACATCATCAAATGGAGAGCCGAAAGTATTGTCAAAATCTCCCCACCAACCATGATGCAAACTGGTACCGGAGTCATAATATTCCATATAACTATGTTTTCCGATATAGTTATTCCCATTCAAACCATTAGAAACTGCTGCGATTTTATCCCCAAACAATAGATCTAAATGACCTAAGCTATTGATGGTAAAACTCCCATTTGTTTGTGTTTGTGGTGCAAAGGTGGGCGTGGTCGCTGAACCTGGAAAATCGCCAAGGTAATCAATAGTCCGATCTCTTACGGGACGCTCGGTCTGCCAGAAATTCCCTTCTGCTAGTTGATGTTCTTTAAGATAATTGCCATTAAAATCTTCTTGAATTAAAAACAATCCCCAGAAGTCTCCAGCATTTCCAGTTTCAGTACTAGAATCAACGATTCTTAATTGTGCGTAGTCGGTGTTTCTGGAAAGTCCCCCAGCAAGTTCTAATACTTTGTAGACAATGGATTCTGTTATCCCATGTCCAGCGATATCATTTACCCAGCCACCAGAGAGTCTTAATTTTCCTCGATTTTCTTTGTACAATTCTCCACAATCGTTTTGTGTAGAGAAGCTGTGCGCATTATTCATATCAAACTTCAATCCCGGTTTGACTCTATCTCTTCTACTCCCACTTCCTCTTGGTCTAAAGCGAATATGGTCATATACTTTGCCCTGATAAATCATTGCTCCTTCTCCCAGATAACTCTTGCCTTGATATTGATTGGTATTAGGTCCTCCGTCTCCCATGTAGAGTTCGGTATGATTTGCAGTAGTGATGACTGTCATTTCTTGCAAATCTGGTAATCCAGCAAAACTGTACCCATTAAAATTTGCATGACCGTTATAAACGTAATAGGCATAATTGCTTTCTTCATGGTTTTGATCAGGGAAGGTTCTTCCGTAGCCATTTGAATGTTGTATTTTGACTCTGTAGCGAACTAAACTTCTGTGTACCTGGATATTGGCGGGAATGTGGGCGGAAAAAATTCCATCCGCTGCAATTGGGTCGGCTCCTACTCCATTGTCCAGCATTGGGATTGGCGTCCAGTTTGTTGCATAAGCTGCCGTTGATTTTCCGATATAGGAACCTGCCAGCATCGCCTGATATTCAAGTGTCACAGTAAAGGTGCCTAGAATACCAGATAGATTTTTGAGTTCTGCTTCGATCAGCATGTTGACACCTGCAGTTGGATTGTTGGGCGTTTTGGATACTTTTTTTACTATTGGTAATTCGACGTGATTTGACTGATATACAGAGGTGTTTTGTGCATTGGGAGTCGGAATGTTGCTACTCCAGCTACCCCCATGATTGCCATTAAGAAGCGGGTGAATTTTTTGAATGGAAACTGGTGAATCTCCATCGTTAAGGTGACGAACACTTGGCCATTCGTCCCAGCTAGCGTATTCTACAAGATCAACTAAAACGAAGGCATTATCTCTCAATTCGATAAGGTCATCTTCAGAGCTCAAGCTAGAGGAATAGGGTCCATAGGCATTGGAAAAGCCTAATACGGCCTGACAGTTTGCTGGATCAGCAGCCACAACAAGATAGCCGCCGCTGGGAATAGAAGTACCTGAGGGAAAAACATAATTAATCCCATTTGTTAATATCCAGTTAGAAATATTTACAGAATTCGCAGAAACATTGTGCAGCTCTACAAAATCGATATTACTCTGGACCTCAACAGATCGGTAATTGATCTCGTTGATTACGATTGGTCCTTGACCATATAAGGTACTATTAATACCCAATACAATAAAGAAAATCAAGAACTTCAAAATGCCTTTGAAATTCCAAGTAGTAGTGTCAGTCATTTGCAATCAAATTTTCAGTCAATTCGTTACCTTTTCCTTATCGAAGTATGTCACTTAACAGAAAAAAGGAAACATCTCTATATACTAGACGAAATAAAAACTTAATAGTTGCAATCAACCTTACAGAATAAATAGGTTTTAAAATAAAATTATCTTCCTGATAATGATGCACCTTTGTATTATTCGAACATTGCACAAGCAGCACAACACCCTAAAAACAAGTGTTTTTTTTGCACTATCGAAATGAATTGAACCCATTGACGTTTAAAACAACAGCAATAAGCCTTAGGATTTCAGTGGCACAATAAATTATATTTTGTTGGTATACTGCTAAAATTTCTATGTTTTTGTTAGGGAACCTGGGATGACAAATTCCTGTTATTCCAAACTATACTTCGTTCACTGGCGTTGCACACTCCGTCAAAATTAGAGTCCTGTTGAGCATATCCAGTTAAATTTCTGAAATTCCAGGCGATACTTCGATCCGCTGCGTTTATTAGTCCCGTTTGATCGAGATCGCCTTCGAACATTCCGAACTTGCCAGGAGCAATGGACTTTTGCACGTTCAGATTCGAAAGAACACCATAGGCAGATCCAGTTGTAAAATCATGCAGATAGGCCGTTGAATTGCTCAACGGTATTGCCCCAGGCGTCATGATGGCTAAATGGTTTCGATGGCGGACAACGATATAATAATTGCCGGCAGCGACACCAGCAAAGAAAACAAAAGAATCACCATTGACATCAACAACATTCCCATCTGCTTGTAGTAAAGCTGCTCGTGTTGCTACAATCGTAGTAAAACTGGTTGGGTCCCGCAACTCTACAAATATCCAATCTACAATCGCATTTTGCCCAGTTGTGGTAAACACCGAAGGGTCAACTATCTCTCCCCCTCCTCTAAAATAATGCTGGAATCCAAGTGCAGAGTAGGGCTCCGTGGTAGGAATCAAATTTGATGTTCGAAGATTGTCGGTACATAAACTTGTGGAAGCATCATAGGGTCCTTCCAATTGAACCTTAATATTTATCTGAACACCAAAATCGATATTTGTAAATTGAGTATCGTTTGATTCACAAATGCAATTTTGAGTTCCTGTGCTGGCAGTAGGATTTATAGCTGCATATATTCCATTGTTGGCATCACATCCTGCGGCTGTAAAACTACCTGTAAGGGTTAGTATTTGATTGCTCGTCAAAATAGGGATTTGCAAAGTGCCCATTGCGCCTCCGGCAAGATCAGGATTTCCATTCGCATCCATGCAATAAATATCTACTATGGTAGAAGAATCGGAATCTGCACCATCATTGATAATTGTTAGGTCGTAACTAAATTCATCTGTATTCTCATTATACACAATAGAAGAAAAACTGATTGTCAAATCTGGTTTATCCGTATTTATTGATTCAGTTTTAGCGCCTGCAATCACTTTAACACTTGGGCAAGTCCCTGTACCGCAAGAAACACCGCCTACATTCACTGTACTTTTGATATCGATCTCCGAAGAGGTGCAAGTTACTGCATAGTTCGAAATCACATCTATATCGAATGTCATGGTCTCATTACTTACACCAGGAGGATAACTAAAGACCAATACCTCCTGCCCAGAGCTCATTTGCATACCAAGATAAACAGGGCATTTTGCAGAGGTACAGTTTTGAGTACCAGCATAAGAAAGTCCTTCTGGCAAGGTGATAAACATAGAATCTGTGAGGCCTGTTGTTCCACCGGAAACATAAACTTCTAATGCTAGATTTTCTTCTGCCTGACATCCGATAAAACTGCTTGATGACAAAAAGCTGGTCGTTAGTAATGCGGCATATGGTAAAATCACCCCATCTACATTTAGTGCGCCAGTAGAAGTAATCTGTCCAGCACCTTGAGCGACATCAGCACAAGCGGCGTTTCCGAACGTTTGAATTTTGATTTGTTCTCCACTAGTAAAATCACAGGTGGACTCCATGAGCCAACGAATGGTGACTTCATTGCCTGCAGGGTTGGTGGCGGCTCCTGCAAGTCCGATACCTAATCCGAAGTTGGCATTGTCCAAATCAGAAAGCTGGATGTTTATAGTGGAACTAGTGTTTGATGTGAGGATGGTTTCTCCGGTAGCGTCTATCGGCCTGGGAGTGTTTGGTGCATCGATTCCTTCTACCTCTATGGTTGCGCTATTGGCAACATACATTATTCCATTGCCTAAGCCTAGCACTGACAGGTCTAAGTTGATATCAAAAACAGACCCCAGACCCGAACTAAGAATGGTCAATTCTACAGGAAATGTTTCGCACATTGAAATTTCGTTATTGTTATAATTGCCAGCAGCGGGGTCCATGGGGTCAACGGGTGAAGCAGATAAACTAGTCAGTGTGGCATCCATTTGTGCGATCAATGGTACGACACTTAAAAAAGTATTTGCATCGCAATTATTCAAATCCATTAAATCAGTTGGATAGTCAATACAATTCCATCCCATATCAATGCTGATACTATCTGCACTGCAATCACTGTAAGTACCGACCAACCGCAGGGTTTTGCAATCTCCGCCGAGTATATCGCCGATTGGTATCATCTCTAGCGATCCTCCTAGATTGGTAGTGGAGACAGGGACTTCTACTCCAGTTGAGATGTCATAAACGTTGGTGATCGTTATTCCATTGCTAGTAGATTCATCAAAAGTCACCCAACCAAAATTGACTCCTAGTCCACCAGATCCATTGCAAACATCAATATCCCATTTTACCGTATCCGTTATTCCTTGCTGAATTTGCGCTTCTGGAGTAAGAATCACATCAGGTTTTACGTAAGTTATTCTAGGATCATTATTATCAATTTTTATGTTTATTTCATGTACAGCTGGGTTTGGATGGTAGTTGTACAACGTTCTGTATATCCTAATTTTCCCAAAACTGACCCCTTCATACAATTCACAAGAACCATTAACCTCCAGAAAAAAGCCCGGATAATAAGTCGATCTCCAGTCTGCTGGGAAATAATCACTATTTGGGGTAACTACCACTTCTCCTAAGTTATTGTAATGATAAGAAACGGTGCAAGCCAGTTGAGATTGGCCAGCTCCAAGCACGTCAACCCCATCAGGGAAGGACCAGATTATGGAATCAATCTGTTGAATCGGCCTATATTCCGAAGGAAAAATATCACCAGAATAATTTGCCCAGGTGGAAAAACCTCTTGTTGTATGAGCATTACACCCTTGCATGGTGATCGTCTGCCCACCACCAAGGACTGCAAATCCAGTATATCCCATCCTTGTTCCATAGTTATCACAACTTAAGGTATCATTAGTAGCATTAAACATGAAAAAATCGCTTCTGAAGTCATTTACTTCATAATACAACTGATTAGAGTTGGTATTGTAAATGGCATTTAGGTTTACTTCAAAAGAGTCTGATAGCATGCCACTTCCTAGCGTAAAAGCAGGGCCTACTAAAGCCAAATATCCAGAGAGATCAAACTGCCAAACATAAGAACCGGTAACAGGACTTGTAACTATTGGAGAAGTTGTAATTGGGAATGTTTTTTTAATGTTTCCAGTTCCTCCATCTAGATCATAAATTGTAATTGATCCCGATACATAATCAAAAATATCATCCTCGGATTCAGGAGAATACTTCATTCTCAAATATAAATTATCAGAGAGCGTATCAGAAACATGCCCTTTTGCAGTTATACGAATCGTATCAAAAGGCAGAATTTTATCTATTGCATGAATGCCTTTTGTCAAGATAACAGGGGTCGATTTTGTATTATCCGTCCATCCCGCAGTTGTTCTTTCTGCGGTAAATCCGTCTGTTGTAATTCCGGCACAGTTGCTCGGGCAATGCGGAACAATTTCTATTGATTCACAATGAATATCCTGAACATAACATCCAGCACAATCATAGGTAGTTACAAAATCAATTGCAAATGGAGTGGTCCCATCCCAAAGACTACAATCCATCACTAGTGGAAAGGTAAAGTATCTATAGATATACCTATTAATGGTATAATAAACAGTATCGTTGGATTGATAAATTGAAGGATTGTAGTTTGCTAAAGTTGCATCTGTAGTAGCTCCAGGTTGCAAGGAAACACCAGGCGGTAATATTGCTTTTACCAACCAGGAAACATCTGCCCCTGTTGATCCATTTTCACCATTACAAAATACACTCGTAGCAAGGTGTGGCTTAATAGTTACTTCAAAATTACCACCATCCTGAATATCCGTCGGACCATCTACAAAGGTTGAATTCGAAGAGTTTCTGATTTGATTAACATAAGAAAATTCTTGTCGTTTAGGCGTTTGCAAATCTCCACATTGATTTAACCAGGCACCATCTATCGAAATATGTTCCCACATAATATATTGTGTTGCAGGACTATTACCGCAAGCTACAGTCAATGGGATAATGGTGATATCGAAACCTATTGTAACTGAATCTCCAGGTCCCAAATCGTCAAAAAAACCATCCCCATCAAGGTCTTCTAATCCACCAGAACCATCCGGATCTGAGGTAAAATAATCATGCGGTATGTAATCTATACTCGTATTTGCAAGTCCACCAATTTGAGGGGCAACGATAACATTTCCCCCAATAGTAATGTTTGAAAAATTCTTCACGCCAAACCGGCTTCCTCCCCACATAGATACGTTGTTGTGCGTGGATAGAAAAGAACTGTTTTGTCGTAATCCTATGAAAAAAGTAATGTCTTTTGCAAAATCCTCTAAACTTGTTCCATTATTGGTGTAGGTGACAGAATGTGTGGTGGACCCACAGAAGTCAACTCTTGGATTTACCGCCCCTGAAATGACTACTTCTGGAGTTCCATTTTCTATAGTAATACTTGTAGAACCATTCCCTGAAGGGGAACATTCATTTAGTATATCTGGTCCATAAAAAACGCTCAAGTTGGAGGGTATGGCATAATTCACTCCACAATTTAAAGGAGTAATGTCGTAGGAAAGGTTAAAAAATTCATCTCGCTCAAAAAGGGAGTTGCCATTGCCTACTGTTGTCATGCTGCCATCAATCAGTGCTATAAGGGCTGCATCAAAGTGGATCTCAAGATTAGTTAAAGTATTGGTGATGTTGGACGCTGGTATCGGTGCATTATTTATTAGAATATTGGTTATTGATAAATTGGCAGTTGTGTGATCATCCTTATACCAAAACTCATCTGCCTCCCCAAAACTGCCATTAATAATAGTTAACGCTCGATTGATTGTTGCTCCGACCACAGTTGAAGATCCAGGAGTCTGCGCTACCGTCCCTAGCACAAGGTTGGCAGAGAAAACGTCATAATCTGCGGAGTATGGACTTCCATTATTGTTGGTATACGTTAGTTCTGTGCCGTTTTCAAAAACGTGGCAAATATCCGAAAAGGTACCACCTTGTTCTTTATGAGTCCTTGCCATGCAAGAAGCTTGTCTGCCAAAGGTAAACAGGACACTTTCTCCAGTTGCTAAACTGCCAATTGTAAAAAGTGCGATATTGTCACCAGTAGACGAATTTTCTGTTACTGTGGCTGACGCGCTCGTTGTTGCGACTAAGGTTCCGGCGATGTATTCTACCCCAGTAGCCAATTCAACCTCCATCGTTGCATTAGATAATGGAGTTGCACCGTTTGTAAATTCAAAAGTGGCAGTTCCTGTTCCGGTGTATGTAATCAGATTTGTCGCTTGGCCTGGTGGAGAGGCTGGTCCCCAGGTGACCGACTGGCTCATAACGATAAAAGGACTTATGGAGAACAGAAAAAGAAGGCTAAATAGTAGGCTTTTCATAGGGAGGAGATTTGTAGATAAATGGTTACATTGTTGAAGAAAAGGTAAGATTGGTTCACCTAAGAGGAGCAATGCAAACAATTAAAATTATAATTATAAATCAATTTAATATTTTTTTCGATAAATTGATAATTCATATAGGTTTATGCTAGGAAATTGATATCTGCATTACGTTGGGGATTGTTTTGGCCTGTTGATTATTTGTTGTTTTTTTAACAAAAAGCCTAAGTCTTTGCAGTATGAAGGGAACCTAGTATTCTAAAAAATCCAAAATATTTAATTTGAACGAAATTCGTATTTAACTCATTTGTACGTATTTGCAAATTGTTATGACAATACTTTTAAAACCGGTTGTTACTTTTTACTTTTATGACTACAATCAGAGTTGTCAGACAATGAATTAAACTGTTGATGATCGTGTTCATTAACAAATCTTAGACAAACCGTAAGAACCTACATGAAAGTTTGTATCGCCGAAAAACCATCCGTCGCAAGGGAAATAGCCAATGTACTAGGAGCAAACAGCCGCAGGGACGGTTACTTTGAAGGTAATGGCTATGCGGTGACCTGGACGTTTGGTCATTTCTGTACACTTTTCAGTCCGAATGATTATCAAATATCCTGGAAGCGATGGGATTTGAATTCGTTGCCCATGTTGCCTGCGAAGTTTCAAACGAAACTGATGTCAGATTCTGGCGTAAAAAAACAGTTCGCGGTCATCAAAAAACTGTTTGACAAGGCATCTTTAGTTATCAATTGTGGGGATGCTGGACAAGAGGGTGAATTGATCCAACGATGGGTAATCAAAGAGGCAAAATACACTGGAAAAGTAGATCGACTATGGATTTCGTCTTTGACTAAAGAAGCCGTAAAAGATGGATTTACAAAACTTCGTCCATCGAGTGATTTTGACAGATTATTTCATGCTGGGAGCGCTCGGGCAATTGGTGATTGGCTGCTGGGGATGAATGCGACTCGACTGTATACCTTAAAGTATGGAAGAGGAAAGCAAGTGCTCTCTATTGGCAGGGTGCAAACCCCTACCCTAGCCATGCTAGTCAAACGACACAAAGAAATTGAAAATTTCGTTTCTAAACCATTTTGGGAACTAGAAACGACCTACAGGGAAACGATATTCCGATACGAGAAAGGCCGGTTTCAAAAAATAGAAGATGGACAATCTTTACTAGAAAAGATAACGGACAAACCCTTTACCATTGTGTCCTCCAAAAAGAAGAAAGGTAAGGAGTACGCGCCTAAGTTATTTGATTTGACTGGCCTTCAGGTATATTGCAACAAACGATACAGTCTGTCTGCCGATCAAACCTTGAAAATTGTGCAGAAGTTGTACGAGCAAAAAGTGGTCACCTATCCTAGAGTGGATACGACTTTTTTGCCGAATGATGTCTATCCAAAAATAAAAGGCATTCTCAGTAAATTAAGTAAATATAGTCAGCTTACTGCTCCACTGCTTGGTGCTCCCATCCGTAAATCAAAACGGGTATTCAACGATAAAAAAGTAACCGATCACCATGCGATTATTCCTACAGGAGTCGAAATTTTCTTAAGTGGGGAGCAAGGAAAGGTGTACGATGCAATTGTCCGCCGATTTATTGCCAATTTCTATCCCGATTGTCTGGTAAACAATGCAGAAGTAATCGGTGAATCGGAAGGCTACCAGTTTAAAGCAAAAGGAAAGGAAATCGAAGATCCGGGTTGGAAAGTCGTCTACCCCAAGTCAAAAAAAGCCCCAAAAACAGACGGTGATAAGGAAAAGGAGGAGGAGAAAATTTTACCCTTGTTTGTCCAAGGAGAAACCGGCCCTCATGAACCAGCGTTAGTTGAAAAGAATACCCAACCACCTAAGTACTACACGGACGCTAGTCTGCTACGTGGTATGGAAACCGCAGGAAAAACAATAGACGATGAGGAACTCAGCGACCTGATGAAAGAAAATGGTATCGGCCGACCATCTACCAGAGCAAATATCATTGAAACGCTCTTCAAAAGGCGATATGCCTACCGTAGCAAAAAGACGATTATGGCGTCTGACCTCGGAATTCAGCTCATCGATACCATTGAAAATCATCTGCTAAAATCAGCAGAACTGACTGGCCAATGGGAGAAAAAACTAAGGTTGATCGAAGCTGGTGAATACAACACTATTCGTTTCATTGAAGAAATGAAAAAGATGACGGATGATTTGGTTACAGAGGTTCGAATGTCAAATGCCATTTCAAAAATAGATGTCTCCGCTATTCCCGATAAACCAGGGCGCTATGGTAAAAAAAATCGCAATACTGCTCCTAAAAAAACAGCTTCGTCTTCAAAAAAAGCCACCACCAAAAAAGCAGCAAAAAAGTCTACAGTAACGGAATGTTACTGCCCTAAATGTAAAAATGGGAAACTATTGAAGGGAAATACGGCCTATGGCTGTTCGCAGTGGCAGGCTGGATGTACCTTCCGACTACCGTTCACTTTTATGCAAAAGAAAATATCAGAAAATCAGTTGCTTCGATTGCTTGAAAAAGGATGTACGGTTTCCTTAAAAGGATTTAAGGATGGAACCCAAAAAGTGAATGGGTTAGTCTTTTTTAACGAACAATTCGAGATGGTGTTGGAGCAGCCAAAGACAACCGCCGTTGCTCCTGCAAAACCTAAAAATCCGCTATGTCCAATTTGCAAAAAAGGTAGTATCGTAAAGGGAAAAACAGCTTATGGGTGTTCTGCCTGGAAAGGAGGCTGTTCCTTCAGATTTCCCTTTGCGGAGATAAAAAAACAAGCAGCCGGCCAACCGCTAACTAAGGAATTGGTGATGGCAATTTTAGCTGGCGGATAACTCGGCAACCTGCTGCAAAACGACTTCTAAATCTAACGTTTCCAGATCGGTTTTTGAACAAATTTCCATTAATAATTCATCTTGTCTTCTCCCTAGTTCTTTTGCTTGTCTATAGGATAAATTTTCATTAAAAGTCACCATAGAATATTTAGAATAATATTCAGGAAACTGCTGTTCAAGCTGCATTTCTAATTGCCGTTTCTTTACAAATATAGGGTCGGCAACATGATCTTGCATTTCATGAAAATTGTCTAACGCTAACTCCGCTATGGCGTCTGCATCTGTTTTTCGAACTTCTTCGTAGGCAGGCAGCAATTTTGACCAATCGCCCTGGTATTCATCGTATAAAGCATCAAAAACGACGACATCTTCGAAGCTGGCATTCATTCCTTGTCCGTAAAAAGGGACAATGGCATGGGCAGCATCTCCTAGCAGCAAGACCTTGCCATTTGCTTGCCACGGGTAACATTTGATGGTTCCTAATTTGCCGACTGGATTGGAAAAATAGTCTTCTTCTAATGCTGGTACAAAAGGGACTAAATCAGGAAAATGTTCTTCAAAAAAGGATCGAACTTTTTCCTTGGTATCTAATTGATCAAATCCATTATTTCCAGTCATGGGAAAAAATGCAGTTACTGTAAAACTGCCATCTAAGTTGGGCAGTGCAATTACCATATAACTTCCTCTGGGCCAAATATGTAGGGCATTTTTTTCGATTTGAAAGCTGTCATTTTCTCCTGGGGGAATATTCAGTTCCTTGTATCCATGCGATAAGAATTCCTGGGAAATTTGAGCATTGAATTTTGCGTTTTGTTCCATACTTTTTCGGACGGATGATCCTGCGCCATCTGTGCCTAAAATGACTGCGGCTTCGATGGTTTGTTCTTCTCCGGTTTGGTAATCTTTGAAGGTGGCGGTTGCGTTATCGAGATCTACTTTTGTGCAAATTTGATTGAAATGGAGGGTGATATTTTCGAATTTTTCTGCTTGGTCTAACAGTGTGATATTTAATCCGCCTCTGGGTACTGAATTTATATGTTCGCCTTCTCTTCCGCTATAGCTGGAAAAACGAAGATCGCCTTCCTGTGTATGAATCATTCTGCCTTTCATAGGGATGCATTCTTCAAGAACTTTTTGCTCCAAGCCAATCATGCGAAGTGCTTTCAGTCCTCGGTTAGACAATGCTAAATTGATGGATCTACCAGCGGAGATATCTGCTTTTCGCATGTCGGGTCTTTTTTCGCAGAGGATTACTTCATGGCCTTTTTGTGCCATTCTGATGGCTAGCAATGTTCCGCAAAGACCTGCGCCGATGATTAGTACTTTATCTTTTTTCATAACTTCTTTAACGCTTTAATTTTCTAATTGGCACTGTTTTTTTGTATATCTATTCGCTAGTCTGGAATTTGATGTTTCTTCTTAGAGTGTCCTGATTTTTTTATTGAAACTGGAATTAACACCCATGTCAAATTTAAGTAATTTACAATCTATAATGCACTGTTAATCAATTGTCATTGCTCCCTGAATTGAGGGAGGGCTTCCCAACCCTCCGCCTCCGCCTCCCTGATTTTCGAAAAAATCAGGGAGCAAAACACCAACATCTCAGTACTTGATAAACCTGCAGACCTGCCCCAACCCCAGTGGCAGCTCTGAGTACTAAAACTATGTAAATTCGGCCGTTTGATCGAGGAAAAACAATTCCCTACTATATAGTGTATGAAAAGGCATTTTTTACATAAAAAATCTGGAACTTTTTTTTGCGCCAAAAACAATAAACACTGATAATCAGACAATTATTATCAAATTTTTATTTTACTAATGCGAAGTGAAATCAATTTCTAATCGAAATCCCAAACTACAAGCAACTTTTTAGTATCTCTACAAATCGAAACACATCCACAAACGAATTGTAAAGAGGAACAGGGGCCACTCGAATCACATCCGGCTCTCTCCAGTCAGCTATAACCCCTTTTGCAGTAATTTGTTCAAACAATGATTTATCCGCATTTCGAACTTGAATAGACAACTGGCACCCCCTTTGGGCAATATCGCGAGGTGTGATAATCGCAATCCGTTCATCCCTTAGTTCGTCTAACAAAAATTCAAGGTAATTTGTTAAGGCGACCGATTTTACATTCAGTGCGCGCATGCCGACTTCATTAAAAATATCAAGAGAAGCGCGCATGGCTGCCAGCGACAAAATAGGCGGATTGCTCAACTGCCAACCTTCTGCACCGGGAATCGGGTCAAAAGAATGGCGCATATTAAAACGTGTATCCTTATTGTGTCCCCACCAACCTGCAAACCGAGGAAGCGTTTTATTGTAGGCATGCCGCTCATGAACAAAACAGCCACCCAAACTTCCAGGACCAGAATTCAAATATTTATAGCTGCACCATACCGCAAAATCAACGCCGTCCTTATGCAACTCCAACTCTAGATTGCCTGCACCGTGCGCCAGGTCAAAACCGACAACACACCCCTGAGCATGTCCTAGTTTTGTAATTTCTTTCATGTTGAATACCTGCCCGGTGTAATAGTTCACTCCTCCAAGGAGAATAAGTGCGATCTCCTCGCCCTCCTTTTCCAACAGTACTTCGACATCTTCATGGCGGACTAATACCTCCCCTTCTCTTGGCTTAAGCTCGAGAAGCGCGTCTTTTACCTCGTACCCGTGAAATTTGATTTGGGATTCTATGGCATATCGGTCGGAAGGAAACGCGTCACTTTCCATGACTATTTTATAGCGCTTGGAAGTTGGTCGATAAAAGGAAACCATCATCAAATGCAAATTGACGGAGAGTGTATTCATAACCACTACCTCAGCCGGTTTTGCCCCTACCACATTTGCCATGGCCTCTGTCAGAAACTCATGATAAGGCATCCAGGGATTTTTTGCATGAAAATGCCCTTCTACCCCTAGGCTTTCCCAGTCTTTCAATTCTTGTTCAATATAAGAACGTGTCGTTTTGGGTTGTAACCCAAGTGAGTTGCCACAAAAGTAAACAAACGGACTCCCATCCTTCTGAATAGGAAGATAAAACTGATCTCTATATTCTTTTAAAGGGTCGTTTTTATCCAGTTCTTCTGCATAGTCTCTAGTATCTTTATCCATTGGCTTCTAGCTTTTAGGCAAAGGTAAACAAGTATTCTAAAAGATTAATATCAAACGAATGGTATTTTAAAGTATAACAAATAGGAGTTGGGGGCTATCAATTGATCGCATTTTGTATTTTTTAGTCTGCAGTCAAATACCTCCCGTGACGACTAAAATTAAGGCTTGACTACGGTAAGTAGACTATTGATGATTACGTCGGCATTTTGTTGATTCTAATATCCAAACATCATGCTGTATCTCCATTCATCACCGGATTATTGCTTGGGATTGAAGTGGATGGGATAAACAACTGCCAACAACATTACCGCTTCTGAGAAAAGCAGACCAACTCGTCGGATTCGTTCTAGGTTAATCAATATTTATAGTATTTGGACATAGCCAATTCAAATCCTGAGTATTGTACTAGTATTTGTACAAGTAGTATTTCACAAAAAAAGATGGATAAGATATAAGAAGAAAAACAAATTTTATCGGAAGGATTTTGAAATTCAATCTTAGCTACATTTTAATGTTCCCTGTTTCTATTCCATCAACGTTAAAGATTGAACTTTAACGAATAATCTTCATGAAATAGTATAGAAAAAAGAAAAGAATCGGTTTACAATTCCCGCATTTCTTTTTCCTCCAGTTTAAGATGGGAAGGTTCATTAACAGTATCCTCCAGCCCAAGTTCTAATTGAATTTGGTTGTCAACAAAACTTAGTTTTCGGCAGACTATCTCTTCTGCCCTACCTTCGCGTTTTACATATCCTCCTAGAAAGTAATTCCCGGATATTTCTCCATTTTTTTCAAGGACTAAACATCGGGTATCTACCCCTTCGTTTGCTGGTGCCTCTTCTGCTTCCAGCTCTATTCCAACAGTATAAATTAAGACCTGTTTTCCATTATGACTCATTGCATTAACTCCTTTGACAACAACCATAGGATTGTCTACCTTGTATTTCATAGCAACAATTGGAGAAATATTAAATTTATAAAGGCCGTATTTTTCAACTAGCTCCTTAGGAATAATCTTTCCGTTATTATAGTCCTCCAAATGACCTTTTTCACTGTGGCAAGTTGTAAAAATGGAGGAGTCTGATTCCTTACAAAAGGCAAGTAATTCGTGGTTTTTCATTGTTGTAGACACGTCTTTTTTAGTTGGTTGAGTAGTTGTACTTTTTGAATCTACCTGCTGTGGTGTTTTGGCAGGTGGTTTATTTTGGTCATTGGCGACTGTAGAATCACAGGAAGTCATTAGAAACAACATTCCAAGGATTAGAATAACATATTTATACATAGTGAAGTTTTGGTTTGATTTTACCAGGTTGTTTTTGTTCCGCGTACATCATAGTGAACCCCCCAGCCGTACAATCCGACACCTCCTTTCGGGATTTTCCCTTGATCCATAAGTTGAAGGATTTTCGTACGCAATGTATTCGGAGTTTGACCTGATGGAGTTTGAATATCAGCGGCAATTCCCTGTATATGTTGGCTTTTAGAAGCCGTACTGCCAATCTTAACATTGTGCTCTGGAGAACGGTATCCATTACTAATTTCAAAGTTACCAAGTTCTCCTTTTATAGTCTCAAGTGCTGTTTTTATTTGCCTAGCTCCTCCATGAAGTTCTTTAGGAAGCAAATAACCAGAATTATCCATTCCCAAGAGATGTCCATTAGTAATATTTGCTTTTATATCTGATGGCACATCAGAAGAATTTCCTTTACGTTTGTTGTTGAGTTCGTCAAGTTGAGATTCGGACATATCAGCACCTCCGCTATTTTGATAAGCAGTAGTAATCATTTGCTTCCAAGTTCCATACCCCGCATCGACCTTCGAATCTGCAGTTAAATCATGCACTGATTGAAAATGAAAGATACTATTCTTAAGCTGGAGTAATCTTTTTGCTCGTTTAGAGGAATTAGACCCAGTATTATTCAGCAGCTCTGTTTTATATCCACACATTCGAAGAAGAGACTTGACTTTCTCCATATCATTTGCCGTATTGGCTCCTCCTCCACCAACAGACTTGTTAATTTTATATTTGGTAGCGAAAGTAGCTGGGACGTCTTCAAAGGTACTAGTAGCTTGCGTTTGTGTATTTGTAGGACCTGTCACCTGACCACCTTCTGTCTCGTTAGCGTCTGATTTGCTATCGTCTTCCTTGGTTTCTTCTACTTGAGGTTCTGGAGTGGTTGTAGGAGTTTCGGTACTTGGCCCAGAGGTTTCCTCTTCTTTAATTTCCACTTCAGCAACGGAAGTATAAGTTGCGAGTTTTCCCCATGTTTTGCCACCCGCATCAATTCGGCCATCTTGTTTAGACCAACCCATTATTTGTGCTTGGAATGATTTGATAGCATCTATTGTATTTGGGCCTAAATATCCATCTGCAGAACTCACCATTTTCCCACTTCTACTCATGGTTTCTACTGGCAGGAATCCCGCATTGATGAGCTGTTGTTGTACTAGCTTAATATCTGTATTCGATCCAGTGTAATTTCCATTTTTATCTAAACCAACCGCGCCAGAAAGTACTAGTGGTGCTGAAGAGACTGTTGGCGTAGCAGTTTCTGTTTCGCCACCGGTCGTTTCGCCACCGGTTGTTTCAGTAGTCGTTTCGGCATCTTCGTAACTTATTCCTGGGCCTGCTGCATAGGTTTGAGGTACAAATGCATTAACATTATCAGCACCTGGCATAACCACTCCACGCTTAGCAATTGCATCTTTGTTAAATTCAACCATTGAATCATAATCCGTTGGTTTTCCTGCTATATTTAGCAATGCCCGCTGGAAGTCAATAACACGCACTGGAGTTTGTTTGAACCAAGTACTGTCTGCTGCCTCATGGGCTGTTTTTTCCCAATCTTGGTTTAATAGATGTTTGTAAGTGTTTTTATGAATATCTCCCCATGCAGTTCCTAGTTGAAAATTGACTGCGGTCAGTGCATTAACTAAATCTTGTGTTTCATAACCTATATCAATTGCCATTTGGTAAGCTGCAGCATAAGCATTCTCGGAATCGTCTATTCTCCATTGTTCTAATACGGAATTGGGTACGGTAGTCCCTACAGGGTATTTACTGCGTTCGGCTCTTGAAAGAAGGTGTCCTGTTCCAGCAGTAGGTTTACCGACAGAATCTAAATATACTTCGGTTCTAAACCCTTCTCTTAAGGATAAATGTTCTCCAACCTCATGTGTCACCGACGTTGATACCTTTTCCGTTTCTATGATTTCATTCTCACCGCCACTTGTTTTTGCTGCAGCGTTTCTGCCATTAGCTGTCGCTTGCATATTCCTTTGAGTAGAAACTTCCGGTCTATTGTCTACAAATGAAGCCCCTCCTCCACCTGAAGCAGTTTGAGTTCCTATATTCTCATTTGCAGCCGCATTACTCTTTGATTCCTTAGATTTGTTAGTAAAAATACTCATGGTAGATTATTCCAGTTTGTTAGATTAGTAAACAATTCGTTAAATATGAAAGTTGTATTTCATATAAACAATACAAGACAATATAACGAAAATTATGTAATAATTAAAGGCTTTTGAGAAACAATAACAAGATTTTTCCGCCTACGTGATAGTTATAAATTACTAAATATCACCATGCATTTTTCTTTCAATTACCAAACAACCTCAGGTATTGAATTTACGATTTTATTCGACGGTAAAATTCGTCCGTATTCTTACCATAAAGCCATTCAGCAACATGATCCTTCCAAATCAATTGCCTTTCCTCTTTTGAAATAAACCCTATTGACATGGCTTCGTCGATTACTTTTCCAGGGTAGCAACCTGGCACAGATTCCATTTCCCCTAGTGGATATGGGTCGTCCAAGCCTGCCAATACTTGACCAACTCCTTGCCGATCAATCAGCAGTCGAAGCGCATACACGTCATGTACAAGTGTATCAAAATATACGTTACTTTTCTTAAGTGTTTTATTTGGATGAAGGGCATCTTTAAACAAATCCGGTCTTCCTTCAAAGCCTTGTTTTCTTCTGCCTACGTTTATCTGGCCAAACTGATTACCGTGCGCAAAACAAACCCGCGTCTCAGGATACAAGTCTGGGAAGCCAAGCAGTGTATAAAAATGATACGTATCCGCAGTTTGTGCACACATCCAAACCAAATGAAACCGCCAGAATTGATCTTCCAAATTAATCATCCTTGGTCCATCATAAGGGTGAATCTCTATTGCTAAGCCATATTTATTGGCTAATTCCCAAATTGGTGCGACCTCTTTATTGGCAACAGTCTTCCATTGTCCGTTGTCCAAATAGTGGGTGGGTAGACAAAGTAACTTCAGATCCAACTTATTGACACATCGTTCTATTTCCTCCAAAGCATCCTCCAAATGGGCAGGCTGGACAACAAATCCACAGGTAAATTTTTCAGGATGATTTGCTTGTAATTCGGCATTGAAGTCATTCTGAAATCGAATAATATCTTTTGCTGTTGAACGGTCGACGCCATTGCAATACAATTGAGAGAGATTCAGTACGACCTCATGTCGGATATCATTTTTTTCCATCCATACTAGTTTTTCATTTAGAAAAAAACTAGGATCTGTAATCGGTCGTTTCCAATCGCCTTGCCTCATAAATTTCCGATCTGCATCCACCCAAAACAGTTTTTTGTCCTTCATAAAAGAAGGAATCTGCTCAGGATTTGGTAGCAAATGCCCGTGACCATTTATCTTGAATAGAGTTGACATCTAATTATTAGACTTTGTAGTAAAATAAAAACCTAATTCTTTCTCTAACTCTTTCGGTAAACTTGGAAGTTCAGAACGAGGAATTAAAAGTGTAGATATATTATGCAAATCAGAGAAAACGGTATGCTTCGAAGCAGTTTCCTTAAGATAATCATGTCCAGAGGAACCGCCTGTTCCAATTTTTCTTCCTAGCATCCGCATCACCATTTGCGCGTGTCGATACCGCCAGGTGGTCAGTAAATCGTCGATTTCTACTACGGTCATCAGCAATTTGAACGGATTATGCAAAATCGGTTCATCACGGTACAAGTTGATCAATAATGCGGCGATACTCGCTTTGTAAGACATTCTCAGATGGCCTTCTTCTATCTTTTTATCGTGTGCTTTTGGATCGAGCACGGACTGAAAAAAGGTATCTGTTCCTCCTAGCATTTTCAGTCGCATTTCTATTTCCTTTTCTGTTAGATAGCTGCTCGCTTTGATGGCAGCCCGCTCTTTGTCGAGCATATTATGCACCGCCGTTTTATATAAATCCAAAAAATTGAACGTCCCGAAATTTAAGAATGGTGTTCGTTCCAACCAAGATTCTAATACTTCGAAAAGTGTTCCTTTTGCTTTGGCATTTTTTAGCTCTTCTTTTTGATCATCGGGGAAAACGCTTGCATAATGCTGTCCGTGGTAGGTAATCCGTTCTTTCTCTTCCAACCCTAACATTATCTCCAGGATTCGAAATTGAAAACTTTGAAAACCGGAAGCGGGAAAAAGATAATTTCTGAAATCTAAAAAATCCAGCGGTGTCATTGTCTCCAAAACACTGATTTGTTGTACTAGTAATTTTAAGATCTCTACTACCCGCTCTAGTCGGCCAATAGCCGTTCCCAGGTTTCGCTCATCTACATTATTATTCCCAAACAAATCAATAACAGATCCTAATTCATGTTTGATTTGTTTAAACCACAGTTCATAAGCCTGGTGGACAATTATGAATAACATTTCTTCATGTGCTGGATTCTCTCCTAGCTCCTGACTCCGTAACCGTTGAGCCCCCAGAATTTTATCCAATTGCAAATAAGAGTGATAATGTATTGTTGAGTACTTTTTTTCGTTGTTTTCCGCCATCAATTGTCAATTTTTAGAATGCAAATTTTCCGTAAGGTAATCAACTCTCTAATATAACCCAAAAAGATATGAAGGAGGAAGAATGAACTCCGTCGATTAACGACTTTTTAGTAAGCAATTTACTTAAAATTCATTTTTTATAAAAAAAGTTTTCCTTTAAGGAACTTATTCTATTTATCTGAAGTTATAAGGGCATATTTCACAACAAGAATGTTTTAATTTTTATCATGAATACTTTTCATCAACATACATTTGCATCCAGCTTTTTGCTCAGTTCGCCAATCAGCGATCAACTGCAGCAATCACTGTCATTTGATGATCAAGATTCCGCCAGTCGATTTAGCGACTAACAGCTTACCTTAAAGAAGGTCCGAAGCTGTAATCTTGCAGCGAAGGACGAAATTTCTACAATTCTATTTCTTTCCGAACTGCAAAATTTAAGGGTAGAAAGTAATTGGTAGTTGGTAATCGTATTTAATACGAATACTAAACTTACAACTTAAAGTCAATTACTTACAACGTATCAGCCCCACCACTAGTTAATAGATGGCAAGGGCAATAGATGTATTCTACTTTCTACCAGTTACTTTCTACCATAGTAAAAAATGGGGAGGCATGTTCCAAGGCCGGCGATGGTGCTTTGCAAGCTTCGTGCGACGAGTTCGATTCTCGTCCTCTCCACAAAAGATCAGGATACATGGCTCGATTGGTCCCACAATTGATTCGTTTAATGGTGCTGATCTTTGATATATTGCTCCGGGGTCTTTGTTAGGTTTTTGATCCCGGAGCACTGAATGGCATTTGCGTATGTTCACGAAGGTAGACAGGCAATTTGTTTTCAAAATACACCTCTGTAGCCCAACTGGAAGAGGCGCATGACTTAGAATCATGATGTTGTGGGTTCGAATCCCACCAGAGGTACATAAAACAGGAGGATTGACCGAGAGGAAAGGTGCCGCCCTGCTAAGGCGTGGCCTCTGTAAAAGGAGCACTGGTTCGATCCCAGTATCCTCCGCAAAAAAATAATTGTGTAAAGCAATGTAAAATGGCAATATAGCTCACTTGGTGAGAGCACTCCGTTGAAGCCGGAGAGGGTAAGGTTCGATTCCTGTGTTGCCACAGATTTTTAGAAGGTAATGCTTTCTAAAAAACTAAAAATGGTGAATCTAGTTTAACAGGTAAAATGCCACGCTGTGAATGTGGAGTTCAGGGTTCGAGTCCCGGTTTCACCCAAAAGTAGTACACATAAACTGGTGACGTAGTTCAATTGGCAGAATTGGGGATTGTCTATCCTCAGGTTGCGGGTTCGAGTCCCGTCGTCACCGCTATTATTTAGTAGGAAGTTCGACTATTCTTCCAATTAATATACTGGAAAGTAAAGCAGCTGCATTGGAGCGGCGACTAGTCTTGAAAACTAGGTTTCGGTGAATAACTGAATGGGGTTCGGGTCCTCTGCTTTCCGCTGATAGAAATGGTAGAAGGTATTTAATATTTGCTACTCAATAAAGCCCAATGGTCCAATGGTTAGGATACCTGACTTTGACTCAGGCGGTGCAGGTTCGACTCCTGCTTGGGCTACTACACATAAAAATTCTATTCCTTACCTTCTACCAACCACGCTACTTCAACAAGGTAACATCTCCTTTGTATTTTTCTTTATTACCATCAACAAATTCTATTTCTGCGTAATAAATGAATACTCCAGGGTTCATTTTTTTGTTTCTGAAGACACCATCCCAACCCAATTTCGGATCATTTGGAGCAATATTGTTTGCTTCAAAAACGGCTTCTCCCCATCGGTCGAAAACTCTCAAGACATTTATTTTTGCAACATCTTGTCCACCAAAAATGTAAAAGATATCATTTACTCCATCTTGATTTGGAGTAAAGGCATTAGGAATAAAAACATTGCGATCAGTGATTACATCTATGAATATATCATCGGTGCCCTCACAACCATTCGAATCGATGACCATCACTTCATAGGTGATAGAATTGAATGGATACACCCATGGATCAGGGCAATCATTACAACTCAAAAATTCTGAAGTTTCCCAATTCCACGAAAGTGGACCAAAATAATTAGTCGTTGCATCCAACTGTATACTGTCGCCTAATTGCACGACCAAATCTGCCCCGGCATCAACTATTATCTCATTTGGCCCGCCAACATATTCCTGGTATTCAAAAACACAACCATTGGCATCCTCTACAAATACAGTATATTGTCCTACAGACAAATTAGTAAATATCGAATCTACTTGATAACTGGAACCATCTATGGAATAGGCTAAAACACCTGTACCTCCTGCATTTCCAGAAACAATTAAACTTCCATCACTATCTCCAAAGCAAGTTACATCGTTTGCTACAAGTGAGATTACTGCTTGTGTTGGAGCAGTTAGAGTGATGGCATCAACAGCTTGACAACCATTTGCATCTGTGACTGTAACAGTATAACTTCCTGCGCTAAGACCTAAGGCGATTTGAGTAGTTTGTCCATCGTTCCAAAGGTAAGTATAACTTGGAGTTCCTCCCGTTGGATTTACGGTTGCAGAACCATCATTCCCATCAAAACATAATGGATTTTGACCATCGACACTAAGAACCACAGGGGCAGGCGCATTGTCTATTGTCACTCCAATTGGACCAAATGTACATCCATTCGCATCAATTATATTAACATTGACCACTCCTGAACTCAATCCAGATACAACACTTCCAAAGCTAGGTGGAGAAGTATTCCAAACATACTGATATGGAGCAGTTCCTCCACCCCCTTCTATAATGGCAGAACCATCCATCTGTCCATCACAAGTCGGCGCGGACGAAGAAGTCATCAATACACTTAAAGGCTGTGGACTTCCTACGGTAATTAGTTCAACCAACATACATCCATTGTTGTCAGTAATCGTCACATTGTGAAGTCCATCATCTAAACTTACCGCAGGATTAGATATTTCTCCATTATCCCATTGATACTGATAAGGCACAATACCACCTGTTACAGTAAGATAGGCTGTTCCATCCAAATCACCAGGGCAGGTTGTCATAGTTGTTACAGCGGTAGAGGCCATAGGAGCAGCATCAGACATGATTACTTGACCTACCGCTTCACAATTATTTTGGTCTGTTATAGTTACGGTCTGTGGTCCAGCACCTAAATTGATGGCAGTTGCAGTGACAGCGCCATTACTCCATAGAATACTGAATGGTGGAGTTCCCCCTGAAATTGTAGCTTCAGCGACACCATTGCTATCACCAGAACAAATCACATCCTGAACTATGCTTGTTAACAATACAATAGAAGGATGATTTGAAATAGTAAAATTATCATTTATTGAACATCCATTGGCGTCAATTATGGTCACTCCATAGTTCCCTGCACACAAGTTGGATGCGTTCGGCCCCGTTTGACCAGTAGACCATACAATAGAATAAGGTAGTGTTCCTCCTGACACGGTGTAGCTGGATGTCCCACCACAAGCAATATCGCAACCTGCAGTAGTCGTTGCTAAAGAACCAGACAATGCTGCCGTTGGTTCTGTAATAGTTGCAGATGCAGTGATCTCGCAACCATTCGCATCACTTACTGTAACTTGATAGCTACCTGCAGGCAAGTTCATGGGGTTTTGTATATCTGGAGCATTGTCCCAATCAAAGGAGTAAGGCATTGTTCCTCCACCTACTATCAGTTGTAATTCGCCATCCGTATCGCCAAAGCAATCCAGCGCATCTCCAAGTGCTAGTATCGACAGAGGCTGAGGTTCAGAAATCGTCCCACTTGCCGTCTCCACGCACCCTCTTGAATCTGTTACTGTTACTTGATACATACCCGCTGACAATCCTTGAGGATCTTCAATATCAGGCGCATTATCCCAATCTATGGAATAAGGCGTATTACTTCCAGAGATAGTCAAATCTATTCCCCCTGTGTTATTTCCATTACAACTTAAATTGGATGTCAAGATGCTTAAGCTAAGTGGTATTTGGGCAACATCAATTAAAATTGAATTAGTATGAATACATCCATTCGCATCTACCACCGTCACCACGTAGTTTCCATCCACGAGATTAGCAATATCTTCCGTCGTGGCGCTATTGCTCCAATTGAAATCATAAGGAACCACTCCACCAATTACCTCCAGGTTGATCACCCCTAAGCAATTAGCATAGGAATCTGCTATAGTACTTGAAATAGCTGTTGGTTCTGTGAGGGTTTCACTAGCAGTAATCATGCATCCTTTGCTATCGGTCACAGTTACTAGATAATTGCCTGCGGTAATATTTGACAATGAGGCTGTAGTCTGGCTGCTACTCCATATATAACTATATCCACCATTTCCTCCAATCACAGTTACCGCAATATTTCCATCAGTCCCTCCATTACAAGCAATATTATTCGAAGAAAGAGAGATGGCTAGGACTGGGACGTCTTGGATTGTGGTGCTTGCTGTAATTGCGCAGCCTTTGTTGTCTGTTACTGTTATTGTGTAGGTTCCGGCTCCTAATCCTGTTAGATTTTGTGTCGTTTGAGTGGTGTTCCAATTGTAGGTGTAGCCGCCGTTTCCTCCTGAGATTGTGGTTGTAATTGTGGCGTCTGTATCTCCATTACAAGTGATTGGAGTGGATTGTAAGCTGATGGCTAGGGCTGGGACGTCTTGGATTGTGGTGCTGGCTGTTATTGCGCAGCCTTTGTTATCTGTTACTGTTATAATGTAGGTTCCAGCTCCTAATCCTGTTAGATTTTGTGTCGTTTGCGTCGTGTTCCAATTATAAGTGTAGCCTCCGTTGCCTCCTGAGATTGTTGTTGTTATTGTGGCGTCTGTATCTCCATTACAAGTGATTGGAGTGGATTGTAAGTTGATGGCTAGGGCTGGGACGTCTTGGATTGTGGTGCTGGCTGTGATTGCGCAGCCTTTGTTGTCTGTTACTGTTATTGAATAAGTGCCGGCTCCTAATCCTGTTAGGTTTTGTGTCGTTTGGGTGGTGTTCCAATTATAAGTGTAGCCTCCGTTTCCTCCTGAGATTGTTGTTGTAATTGTGGCGTCTGTATCTCCATTACAAGTTATTGGGGTGGATTGTAAGTTGATGGCTAGGGCTGGTACGTCTTGGATTGTTGTGCTGGCTGTGATTGCGCAGCCTTTGTTGTCTGTTACTGTTATTGAATAAGTGCCTGCTCCTAATCCTGTTAGATTTTGTGTCGTTTGAGTGGTGTTCCAATTGTACGTGTAGCCTCCGTTTCCTCCTGAGATTGTGGTTGTAATTGTGGCGTCTGTATCTCCATTACAAGTTATTGGGGTGGATTGTAAGCTGATGGCTAGGGCTGGGACATCTTGGATTGT
>CALLWB010000020.1 GCA_938016265.1 uncultured Saprospiraceae bacterium | reverse complement strand
GGTTGAGCTTGGGCAAGAAGCGTGCTGCCTATGGTGATCAGGAGGAGGATTATTAATTTGAGGTATTTCATTTCTTATTGTACGCTTTTTGATTCGTAGAATTCCAAGGGTGGTGTGTTCTAAAAATACAAAAATAATTTCTTTTTTATGGGCATTATTTTGTGTTTTTTTCAGGTAGAAAATACTACTATTTAATAGTTGTTTTACTGAATTTCAGTTGTTTTTCATTCCTATGTTCAACGTCTCCTTCTATAACAAAACACAACAAAAACAAAACAACCGATTTTCTCCCTAATACCAAGTAGTTTCCACTCCTCAACTATTCAAAATTAAAAAAGGATTAATATCTTTGCGTCATTACATGACAATCACTTCCTGGAAAGTCTCCTTTAAATTTCCTTCAAAAGAATTACGAATGAACCATTTCATGAAAACTATAATTCTTCCTCTTTTTCTTCTTTTCTTCCTATTTCCGCCTATAAACCAAGCGCAGGATAAACAAAAAATAGATAGTCTATTAGCCGTTTATAACAATGAGCAATCTGCGGACTCCTCAAAACTAGATGCAGCAAAGAAATTATTTAATGCGTATTTATATTATGATCAAGAACAGGCCGGCATCTATTTATCACAAGCCTATGATTTGGCAGTTAAAACCGGCGACGAAAACGAAATAGCATCCTACCACGGAAGCAAGGGAATTCTGATGGAAATGAATGGCCAATTGGATTCTGCAAAAGTATATTATTGGAAGGCGATTAAAACTTTTGAAAAATTAAAGGATAGAAACAAACTCGAACTAACCAGATTCAATCTTGGAATGATCGAGTTTTCGCAAGGCAATATCCAGACAGCAATCGATTTGATGGAACAAAACATCAATCCTCCACCTATGGACACTAAAGAATATACCACGAGTCAGGGAATTTCTTACGGCCTGCTCGGAAGGATATACAGCAATCAAGGATACTATCAACTTGCATTGAAAAATGCGCTGATGGCCTTAAAAATCATTGAGTCGACAGGAGAAGAACTGCGCATCGCCGACGCACTGAATGACTTGGCAAACACAGAAAGTGCACTCGCTCACTACCAGAAATCCATCGATTACCAGAACAAGGCTATTGCTATTTATAAAAAGCATGGTGACAAATATTACATGGCCAATTCGAAAAATAATGTGGGGTCTACTTATCTCGTATTAAAAGACTATCCCAATGCCGTAAAAAACCTAAAAGAAAGCCTTGCACTTGCCAAAGAAGTCGGTTCCAAAGGAGCAGAAATTTCAGCACTTACCAACTTAGGACAAACGTTCACCGAACAGGGAAAATACGATCGGGCGCTTGATCATTTGCAACTTGCTTTAGCCAAATGCAAGGAAGACGGTAGGGGGAATGTACAGTCTGAAGTCGAGTATGTTTTGGGTAAATTGTACTCAAAATCTGGCCAATACACCAAAGCGCTTTCGTACTTAAATCAATCGATTGCCTACGCGGATAGTGTTCAAAAAAACCATCTTTTGCAGGATCTTTTTCTGGAACGGGCAAACACCTATGAGTCTAAAGGCAGTTTTCAAGCTGCGCTCGCGGATTACAAAGAATTTCATAGTCTGAGTGATACCATTTATGATGGTGAACAGATTGCTGCGATAGAAGAGCTTCGAATCATTCATGATCTAGAAACCAAGGAGCAAAAGATCGAACTCCTTGCAAAAAATGCAGAAATCGATGCCATCAAAAAAACCAGACTTTGGACGATGCTCCTTGCTGCAATTGGTATTGGTGGCATTTTACTGTGGGCACAATGGCAAAAACGACGAAAGGAAAAATTGTTGCACCAAAAACAACAAGAAATAGAATCCCAAAAAAGGAAGGTCGCCGAACTCGAAAACGAGCGTCTGAATCACGAATTAGATTTCAAAAAGCAAGAACTCACGTCAAAAGTGCTGCAGCTCTGTCGCAAAAATGAATTTCTCCAATCTCTAAATAAAGATGTCAAAGACTTCAAGTCTGAATTTGAAGGCGCCGATAAAAACTACTTTGACAAACTCAGTCGCAAAATAAATCGGGATATGGACGTAGACACCGACTGGCAACAATTTTTAAAATCCTTTGAATCTGTTCATCCGAATTTTAAAAAAATATTGTTTCAAAAATATCCCAATCTTGCACCTAATGAAATTCGAATGGCGTACTTGATGCGCATGAACCTGGAGTCGAAAGACATTGCCAATCTCCTGAATATTACCAACGACGGTGTCAAGAAAGCCCGATATCGGATGCGTAAAAAAATGGGTAAGGATTCGGCCATCAACCTTACAGCGTATTTCTTGAATTTGGAAGCATAGAAAACTCCGACTAAGGGGTTCCTAGAAAATTTTTAACCCAACAACACGTTGTCTACCCTTTTTTAAAAAATAAAAAATCATCCTTCTTTAATAATCAATACATTACAAATATAGAAACCTTCAACTGTCCACTATTCCCACCATCTATTTTCCACCTGTCTACCCTCCGTCTACCCCTGTTTTTTGTATTTCAGTTGTGTTTGTCGACATCTTTGTTTCGACAATTGGCCAGACGCCTAATCATCGATTATCTCGCTAATTTTTTAACAACAGATTCCAAGCAGTTAACTAAACCATCTACTTCGAATCAAAACTGAAATTTTCAAAAAATAATTAAAATTCTAAAATCATGAACAAGCACTTTTTTATTTTTTTAATCACAATTGCCGTTTTATCTATTACCATTACTAGCTGTAAAAAAGAACCGATAGTTGAGCCAGATCCTACTATACCAGCTATCGCTCATTGGAGTGGCGATCCGATTTGGGATTCCTTTGGAGGGGTGACTGCAGCATTTGCCAACAGCAACCAAGAGTTTATTTTGCTGAATAAATCAGGGAAATATTTGAAAAGTTCTATCAATACGATCGGCGAAGGCGTTCTTGAGGGGCCGTTTGATTTACCCAATGATTATCCTTTAAATTCAGTAGGAGCGGCAAGCAGAACTAGAGGTCATGGTTCTAACATCTACATTTTCAACGACCAAGGCAACAAATATGTAGTTGGTCAATTGGACACTGGTTGGGGACCAATAAACGACGTCAGCGACTATTTTGCGGGGACTTGCCCGTTTATCAATACTGGAGTGGGGGCAATAGCCTATGCCGGCGAGTTGCCTTACAACGAGTTTTCTCCTTGGGGCGAATCTCATTTTATGTTTAATAAACAAGGAAACAACTGCGCCAAGGCCAGTTGGAATGCAGGAACAGGGACTAATTTCCGGGATGTCACTCAAGTCAATCAAACCTTTTTATTGAATGGAATAATAGACGGTGTCGGTGCATCTATTGGCTATGTCAACCCCAATGCAACGGACGTCAAAAACGTGTACCTCCTTTTCAATTTATTAGGCACTGAATATGTGCTCTGGGGAGATTTCGGTAATGGAGAAGAAGTAAAAGGCCCATTTAGATTATAATTGTTTTTTGAAAAAGGCGGGGCTGATTCATTCAGTCCTGCCTTTTTGTATTTTGGATGCCTCCTTTTAATGAAACGAATAGTGCATTTTTATTGTTACTTTTAATAGGAACATTTGTCACTCAAAACAAATAACAATGATTAAATCACTACAATTAAACCATCTCAAATGGGGAATTCCAGTGCTGATGTTGTTGTTTCTGATTGTATTGCCGAGGACGATGCAATTTCAAACTGCGCCGGGTGAATTATCGATTGGTATTCTGTTGGACCTGCTGGTAACTATTCCCATTATCTACTACCTGCTAATTAGAAAAACGAACATCCCCAAATTTACGGTCGTCTATCCTTTTCTCTGGGGGATCGGTATTGCAGGGTTCCTGATTCCTGTTGAACATCAAACCTTATTATCCAACATAAAAGTTATCGCCATTCCGCTCTTTGAAATTGGGATAGTTAGTCTGTTGCTGTACAAAGTATGGTCCTTAAACAAATTCTTTAGTAAAACAGAAGGCCATGATTTTTATGATAAGTTACTAATCGCCTGCCAGGAGGTTTTTCCAAATCGAATAGGCAAAATTCTAGCTACAGAAATAGCCGTCATCTACTATCTATTTGCCCCAGGAAAAAAACAAGAAAAAAGCGCCCTTGAGTTTACTTATTATAAGAAAAGCGGCATCTTAACCATTCTAGCCGTTTTCCTCTTTTTGGTTGCGATTGAGAAATTTGTTGTCCACCTCGTCGTATCCAAATGGAGTGTCAATGTTGCTTGGGTACTGACCTTCCTCGGTGTCTATACCATGCTGCAAGTCCTAGCCATTATCAGATCCATGAGCAAAAGATCGATCACTATAAATCAAAAAAACAGCACGCTAAACTTAAGGTATGGATTCGGATCTCAAACCTCCATCCCCCTCCACACCATTCTAAAAGTCGAAAAAACCCGCAGCACCTCCAACGAGAAAACCAATGTCTGCTTGTCTGTTTTTGACCTCATCGACTCCAACAATGTTACCATTCATTTAAGTGAAGAAAACACCCTTCAAAAAATATATGGAATTGAAAAGAAGTATACTTCTATTTCGCTGTTTGTTGATGAATTGGATTTGTTTGTTGAAGAAGTAGAGAGATTGAACAATCTCGAAGAGTTTTGATTGTGGTCCAACATAAAAAAAACTTTCCGTCCCAAGAGTAGCACATAAATACGACTACAAAGGACAGAAAGTTAAGGAAATAAACAACGAATCTAATGACCTAAAACAAGGTGGTCAGGATTACTTCATCAGAATGATTTTCTGGACGCTCTTGTAGTCTCCTGCAACAACGGTAAAGTAATATAGACCGGGTGTCAAACGACTACCATCAAAAGTAAACTGATGGTTGCCAGCAGATACCATTTCTTCGTTAGCAAGTATTGCTATTTTTTTGCCCATCACGTCGGAAACATATACCGTCACACTGCGCTCTGATAAGAGGTTTAGCTCGATGGTGGTTTGATCTTTGAATGGATTTGGATACACGTTGATGCCAATTTGTTCTTCGACTTTCATGGCGGCTCCTCCTTGTTGATCTTCTTCTATGCGGATTCCACCCCCTTCTCCATTTCCAGCAATCAGCGAGCTTGAAGTTTTGACACAATCATAGCCCGATTGAGGACTAAGTGTAGCTCCACACTGAGACTTTATGGCAAAACACCACCATTGATTGGCAGAAAGTCCGGTAATAGTAAGAGAAGTATTAGTTGTGCTACCAAAAGTCACCCATTGACTGCTGCTCCAATTGTAATAAATCAGGGAGTATTGCGACGCTCCACTTACCGGATTCCAGGACAACGTACAAGTGCTGGAAGTCGCATTGTAGGCATTTACGTTGGTAGGAGCGCTGCAGCTCCCAGAACCGCCACCGCCAGTTGTGGTAAAGGTTTTGATAGTTGACCAGGCGCCCCAGAGGTTACACCACTTTCTTACCTGATATTGGTATTGTCTGTTTGGCGAAAGCCCGGAGACGTTTATATTACCAGTATTCGTAAAGCTCAAATAGTTCCAGGTACTAGTACCTGCTGCTCTGTATTGGTAGGAAGCGTAAGTGGCACTCCCTGAATAGTTAAGTCTGGCAGTTGTTGTACCAATATTACTGGCAGAAATTTCGGAGGAAGCAGGGGCGGTACAGGTGTTTGTTGGAGGAGTGAAAGAACATTGGTAGCAAGATCCGTTGAGTGAATTTTGTACGTTTGTTTTTCTCGCCGCTTGAAAATAAATGCTAGAACCATAGGGATTGTTTGGATGCATAAGGTTGGAAGTATTGGAGTCATGGTTTCCATTAGGAGATAAAATATGCCCCATCTCATGCGCATGGATTTTAGCTTCATAATTGACAGACAATAAAGCTCCTGAACTTTTGTTGACTCCGATCCCAACGACACAAGCACTTTTTGTACACGAAGTCGCTGGTAAAGCCACTCCATGATTGGACAACCGTTTACCAGAAAACAGCAAGGCCATGTCATAAGACTTGGAGGTCATTCTACTCTTGAAAGTACACCATACATTGGCAATATTGTTCGAACATCCACCACTAAAACAACAAGGAAGGCTGCTAGGGTTTTTGTAGGGATCACTTGCATAGCTCTGGATAATATTAGAACTAGCAGTAGTAATATCTATAGTAATACCATTGCTGTTGTAAATGCTTTCGATCTCCTGGATGACCTGATTGATCCTGTTTGTGGTGTTGGAGCCATGCAATTGATAATAATTGTAATCTGCTTCCCAAACAATGCTGATGCATCGGGTGGCATTGGCATTTGCCTGTACAAAATCTTCAGAAAATAGTGCTGCAGTGTGAGCAACCCCCACCTCCATCTGGCAAGTAGCACAAGTAAACGTTTCGTCTTCTTGAAAATGGGTCGATTCATCAAGTGGACAGGCATTTCCTAAAAGAAAAACCATACTGGTAAACAAGAAGGTGACTAATAACTTTAGCGAGTCAAAATTTTTCATAATACTTTTGAGTTTGTTTAATAAAAGAAGGTTAAAAATTTAAAATTGGGCTTTGCGAGTACACTTTTGGGGTTTGAATCAGGTATACCTTTTCCATGACGATTTTCATCAAAATCGAATAGGTATTTAAAAAATGTTGTTTGGAAGGTAGCGTTTACCGTTGCTAGTTGAATAAATCACAACTGCTTATCTACAAATGTATATTGGTTTGGAATAAAAAGTATTGGGGTTACAGGCTACTTTTAATAATAAAGTACACGTTTATCGTTGTCCGCGGAAAATTTTAGTTGTTTGATGTAAATATGTTCGTCATCCTTGCCTAACTCGATGTATCGGTGCAGACCAAAAATCCGTATCATGATGCCCAATTGTTCGGGGTTGTTTAGGCAGTAGATTCTATTCTCTCGCAGGCCGGCGGTAGTGATAATATCTTCTTTGCCTTCGTGTTTAATAATCACTTGTTCCTGATTGATCTTTACTCTAGCGCATTTATGTGCTTTGGTGCATTGCTTTTTGTAGTTTTTACTGATGGCATGGATGGCAATTTTTTCAAGGCTATTTTTACTTAAAATGCCCGTTGCGAAAGAAATTTCATCTCCATTTTCTAGTCCAATCGTTACCTGTTCGCCTGCATTAATTTTTTCTATATTCATTAATGCATCATAGATAGATAGGATCGGTTGATTGTTGATACTTGCTACTGGTTGATTTTTGAGGGCTTCCTTGTATTTTGTTGCTGGAGAATCTTCAATAATTTCGTCGATGACTACTGGGCCATTGGTTACATTCTGTGAAAATTCCAGGCCGCAAAATGGCCGAACGACATACCCATCATTGGCGATAATATTAAGAGCAATTTTTTCAATGATTACGCCTTTTAATGCATAAGATACTTTTTCTTTTACATGGATAGAATTGTTCATACCTATGACCTTCCCTTCCTTGTTGAACAATGGTCCGCCACTAAACCCTCCTGAGGTATGTGCGCTGCTTTTTAGGTAAATTTCTCTTGGTAAATCGTTATTGTTCTTTGTGGATTCCTCTTTTAGAATTTCTCCCCTTTCTAGGTTTGGCTGTCCGTTCCATTTCCAATAGCCCGCGCTCAATACCAGTCCATGATCAGGATCAGCGTTATCAAAAACAACCCCTTTAAATTTTTTAGCTTTCTCCTGACATTCAAACTCCAATACTGCCAGATCGTAAAACATATCCGTCCCAACCAATTTTAGCGGGTAGCTATTATAAAATGCATCATAGGCTACAATTTTGCCCGTTTTAAATAGCAAGTGCTCACAGGTCAGAATGTATTTCTTATTGCCTAATTCATAAACAAATCCAGTCCCTAAGTCGTAGGCTTTTGTATTGTCCATGACTTCAACCAAATCCTTAATGTCAGGAATATCTCTCGTTTTATCGTTTATCCGTCCACAGTCCCCCGGGTCATATGCAGCAATAGTCATGACCGATGAGTAGGTGCAAGACTGGGCAAATGACATATTCAATACTAGTATCAAAACTAGCGTTGTAAGGGCTAATTTCCTATTCATAACAAACAATGATTTTTTAATTTCTCTCGAGCTTTATTTTGGTATTCTGTAGATTCTTTTACCAAAACTTCAAACTCCTTCTTTGCTTTTTCGGTGTTGTCCATTTTCAAATAGATTAAACCAGACAACCAACGTGCATCGTATTCAATATCGTTATTTTCTTGGATTAAAGCATTTAATAGTTCAGAACTTTTCTCATAATCTTCTGATTGCGCGTGTAATCCGGCTTCGTAAAAAAGGAGTTGCTCTGGTTTATAATCTCTAGCTTCCAATTGTTTGAGAATAATAAAAACCTCTTCAAATCGACCTTCCACGTGTGCTTTTTTCATGTCTTTCAACTTCTGTTTGATGAACTCTTCGATTGCACCGGAAAGCTCAATTTCAGAAGAAGGGCCAGCAGCAATAATGGTTGGCTCAAACACATTTGGCAATTTGGCTTCCATGGCGAACACCAGGTCTTTGTCCAATTTGTTTTCTAGTTGTTGCTTCCAACCACAAAATAAAACAAGCAGCACACTTGCTGCAATTGCACCAAATGCCAGCAACCTTCTTCGTTTTTGTTTGCGCTCTTGTTTCCTATTAATTGTTCTAGCTTCTTTGATGTTGTGCTGCACACTTCCAAGCTGGGGATATTGCTCTTTGTTTTGTAGCAAGTTGTGTATTCTAGCTTGTGCCATGGCCTCCTTTACAGCCTTTAGTTTAGCAGCTTTTGAAATGGATTGTTGAAAAACAAGCTCCTCTTTGAGTACAGGGTTGGTTTCTAATTCTTTTTCAAAATTTTGCAAAGTTTCTCCTTGAAGCTCATTTTTAAGATAAGCATTAATAAGGATTTGCTGAGTTTTTGTAACTCCCATTTTCCTTTTTTTATTTGGCGATGAATAAGTCAATAAAACAATGTCCCTAGTTCTGGGTCGTCTGATACCATTTTTCGGAGTTTCTTTCTGATTCTATGCATTTTCAATCGCGCATAATCATAGGTTGTTCCGAAGTGATCAGCAATAGCTTGCAACGATTTTCTGGAATAATAAAACAATTTCACATAGCTCTGTTCTTCCTCTGTCAATTTTTCTAAGCATTTGCCCAAAAAAGCAACCATTTTGTTATAAATATCGGCTGCGGTCTCCTCTGCTTCACTATTGTTGGCAATAAGTCTTGTTGTCTCGTTAAGTTGGCTCGTGTGAACTGTTTTACCACGACTGCGCAATCGATCGATCCATCTTCTTTTTACCATCATCCAAAAATGTTGCTCGAATGTTCGGGGCTTGTCCAAATCATATTTGCCTTGTTCGATACACAGATAGATTTCAAGGATCACATCTTGATATAGTTCCTCTCCATCTTCCTTAGAACCAGAATTTCGACAGACATGGTTGATTACTTTTTGGTAAAACATAGCATCTAGAAATTGGTATATAGGGGGTTCTGTATTCAGAATCCCTTTAATTATCTCCTGGTCACTATATTTTTTGCTAGCCATAGTTAGTATCAATTGGGCTTTTAGAGCAAATACCTAAGTAAATTTAACCTTTTAGTAGTTGGACAAACACCCTTGCAACAATAAAGTCGTAGTGTATTCTGTTTTGTTATCAGTTCCAACGAAAAAAATTATTATAAGGTTAACTTTAGGCTTCCTAATTGTAAATCATTAATTTAGTTTTGTGATAATATTCACATTATCACAATCAACAATATCTACATTGCCAACAATTTACTTCAATGAAAAATTTTATTTCATATTTTATAATTTACTTTTGTCTAGTCTTGAATATTTCTGCTCAGAGTGATTCTACTATTCAGGTTTTAAAATCCCAGCTACGGGTGCAGATGGCAAACCCTGCAACTGCCTACTCTGATCTGGTGAAGACCAATAATAACCTAAGTAATACCTATTTTTCCTTAGGCAAATATCCAGAAGCAAAAGAATGGTATACCAAAACCCTAGCCCTTCAAAAAAAACAGTTGGGCAGCAATCACATCGATGTAGCTACCACCTACCACAATTTAGGAAAATCAGAACTTATGTTAGGGCATTTCGATCAAGCCCTGAAATTGAACCATAACTCCCTGAAAATAAAATTAGACCTACTCCACGAAGACGACCCTAATGTCGCTAAATCGTATAATAACCTGGGGGTTATTCATAGTTATTTAGGCAATCACAAGAAGGAGATTGAAATGTACCAAAAAGCCTTAAATATCTATTTGAAAGAAGGCAAAAACACGAGTAATATTGCTATGATTTATACTAATCTTGCACGCACTTATGGATTGCAAGGAGACTTTAGAAAAGCACTAGCATATCATGAAAATGCATTAGTCCTTTGGATTGACCAATTTGGAGAAGACCATGAAGATGTAGCGTTGTCCTACTTCAACATTGGTATTGACAATAAAAATCTGGGCAATTATGAGCAATCTTTAAAAAACTATAATAAAACACTAAAAATCTGGCTTCCAAAGCTTGGAGAAAACCATCCTTCTACCATAGAGGTCTATAACAGAATGGCAATTGTATACAATCAACTTGGCAGCTTTGAAAAAGCCCTTGAAATAAATAATAGAGCCCTAAAACTATGGCTGGAAGTAGTAGGCGAAGATCACAATAATGTTGGAAATACTTATTTGAGTATTGGGAGCAACAATCTCAATATGGGCAACTATGAAAAAGCACTGAAAATATTTAAAAAAGCTCTAAAAATAAAAACAAACCAATACAGTGACGACCACCCGGAAGTTGCAATGCTCTATTATAATCTATTCAGGGTATATTTTGAGTTGAGTCAATACGATAAGTCTATGGAGTATGTCCTTAAAGCCTTTGCTATTTGGGAAAAACAATTTGGAAAAATACATTATCAAATTGCGTATTGTTATAATGGGATAGGAAAAATACATTTGAAGCAGAAAAACTATGAATCCGCTCTGGTCGCTTATCACAAAGGGTTGAAAATTCTAAAAAGTAAATATGATTCCAATTTCCCTAGTATTACTACCTCCAATATCGGAATGGCAATTGCCAATCAAAACTTAAACAATTATGAAGCTGCTGATTCACTTTGGACGACTATCGTCAATGACAACATCAAGCGGTTGAATAGCATGTACCTTTTCCTGCCGGACAACGAACGACTAGCCTATTCAAACTCTCTGGAAGAGATCTATAGTAATTTTTATTCCTATATAAAAACACACAGCTCTCCGAAAACTAAACAATTGGCAGCTCATTTATTGGTCAATACCAAGTCCCTCGCCCTAGATTATTCGGTGTCTTTCCGAGAACTGATTCATAATTTGGATGACGATAAACTGACTGCTATTTCCGAACAATTGGATATCGTAAACAGAAATCTGTCTCAAGCGGAACTCATGACAGAAGATGAATTGCAGCAAAAAAACTGGGATATTTCTACTATTAAAAATGAACAGGATGCCCTGACACAGCAGTTACTGACCAACAAAACAGTTCGCGAAAAATTGTCCAAAAAGCAATATTCATGGTCATCCATTCAAAATCAACTTTCTCAAGGGGAGATATTTGTTGATTTTATCCGATTTTTTGATCGCTCTAAAAACGTCTGGCTTTATTATTCTATTCTTACTCGAAAAGACAGTCCTACGCCCCAATTTATACTCATTTCAGATCAAAAATCAATTGCCAAATTGCTAGAAGCAAATAAACAAACTGGACAACCAAATTACATTCAAGACAAAGAGGCATTAGGCGAATTGCATCAAAAAATCTGGACTCCCCTGGCTCCTTATCTGCAAGGTATAACCACGGTTCATCTGTCTCCTTCCGGTTTGTTACATCGGGTAGATTTTGAAGCATTACAGGATGAAAACAACAATTATTTGGCTGATAAATTTGAGTTTCATCGATACTCGACCATGCGTGATTTTGCAGCTAAAAAGAAAACAGACAAGATAAGCCGGCCAACTGCTCTTTTAGTCGGTGATATTATCTACGAAAAGGCGCATAACAACCAAAATGTAAAAACAAGTGAATTAACCCAGACCAAAGCTTATCGAGATGGAATCAATCCCCTCCCAGGCACTGCGGAAGAAATCAATACCATCGGAAAAATTGTAAATAAAAAAAGAGGCAAATCAATTTATATTACCAGCCATCTCGCGACTGAAGATACCATCCTCCATTATACCGGTGCCAATTCTCCTGACATCATGCATCTTGCTACCCATGGAAAATATCTGGACGCTGCTGATGTAAAGGACACAAACAACGACATGCAGCAAAGATTACGAACGACTCGCAATCCCATGCAAAGATTGATGCTTATGCTTTCTGGAGCCAATAAAAGTTGGACATCAAACGAATATATTCTCCACTCCAACAAGGACGGTATCTTAACCGCTTCGGAGATCTCTAATTTGGATTTTAGTAATACAAAATTGGTGGTATTGTCTGCCTGCAACACAGGGCTTGGAGATATCCATGACACCGAGGGGGTGCTCGGCCTCCAACATGCCTTCAAACTGGCAGGTGCAAAACACGTCATTGTAAGCTTGTGGAAAGTGAATGACACCGCCACCAAAGACCTCATGATCTTATTCTACAAAAACCTGCTTGCTAAAAAACAAAGCCCTCATGCTGCTTTGCAGCAAGCCAAGGAGGCGATGCGTGAAAATGGTGCACGACCAGAGCATTGGGCTGGATTTATTTTGATGGAATAGTTTCTTAATTGGTAGAGGTGCTCGTCATTGCTTCGCATTGACTTTTGGTAGAGGTTAGTATAGAGACAAATTCGTATTTTTACCATTCACCCATCCCCCTATTAACTAATAGCCCTTATCTAAACTAAAAATTCCTGTTTCACCCAAGATCCTAAAGGAATACACCATTTGCAAAAGAAATTGCATCTTACTATTAAACTACTATTCATGATTAAAATCGTATTCCTTCTATTTTTTGTAATTTATTCCTTCATCAGTTCCTTGACTATGACTGCGCAACCGACAGACAATCAAACTTATCATGATGTTTATATCATAACAGACAAACAAGTAGCCACCATTGGAGATCAATATTTACTAGACTTACCGATCCGGGAAACGGAAGAAAAGATCGTCCTTTTCAATCAGTCCGCCATTCCGAATGAGTTGTTTTGGAGCGCTCCTTTTTGTTATCCTAACCAAAAAGAAATCACACTAATTGCTCCTTATATTCAAGTCCTGCCAGAAGGAATGATCTGTGTCGAAACAGAAGAACCCATCGCCCAATTTAATGTCTTTGATATCAAAAGAACCCATCAGGAAGTAACCGTCGATACCCATTTGATCGTAAATGTAAACCTATTGGAAATGGAGCCAAAAGAAATGTCTAGTACTGAAATGTACTACTGCTTCTCCGAAAGTTACGGATCCTTTTGCTGCCCTCCCGACCCCAAGTGGGAGAATGCAGAACGGCCTTCCCAATTCCTAAAAAACTACGAAACCAACCACCAACTTTCCCTGGACAACATCCAGTACCGAATAACAGGAAAGGAAGGCGAACATAGCATTTTCTACGGATTGAATGCGCTTGATTTGCAGCAGCGACTAGCATTTATCCTGGAACGAATGCATTCTATGGTCCCTAATAGACATCTTAAAAAATACAAGCGGCCTCCTACACTCTTTACTAGTACCCTTGCAGAAAATTGGCGAGTAGAGGTGTTTGAGTATTGACGTGTGGTGGAGTGATTTTTCTCTGAATAGCCATTATTTAGCATCCCCTTCAAAAAACAAAATCGCAAACCATTATTAATTAGTGATTTGCGATT
>CALLWB010000019.1 GCA_938016265.1 uncultured Saprospiraceae bacterium | reverse complement strand
CAAGAAGGTTTTGTATTTGTATTCGTTGAATGTTCTTTTTGTCTTAGCAAGACATTTTCAAGGCCGCCAGAAAAATCTACGGCCCCTACCACTACGGCATCTACTTCGCCCAATGACAACATATTTTGTGCAATTTCCAATGCTTTGAACACGGAATTCTCCCCACAAGAAACGGTAAATGAAGCACCTGAAAAATCCCATAATGCACTAATTCTGCTAGCCATCAGATTACCAATAAAACTAGTAAATTCACTAGGCGCTGGCGTTCCTTCCCGATGATAAATTCCTTTCTTTGATAATTGAATTAATTCTTCAATCGCTTCCTCCTCCAGATTTAAATTGGCGCTTTTTATCGCATCTTTTATTTGCCAATCGACATCCCATCTTGCCAAGCATTGGTGGATGGCCAATTCTGTTTCCATCGCCACTAATACCGCGACATTCTGATGTTCTTCCAATCCAGCGTCCTTGATAGCATCGTCAGCTACCTTAAGTAATAGCGCTTGTTGTGGGTGCAATCGTTCTGCTTCTTTTGGTTGAATTTTATACCGCAGCAAGTCTATTTCAAAGGCATCAATGTAGGCGCCTTTCGGTGCTACTCCATTTTTGAAGCCATATTTTTCTAGTAGCGCCTCATTTTCCTCAATACCTTTCCAACGATCTTTTGGAAGAGTTACAAAGTGCTGTTTGCCATGATAGATGGTATGATAAAAAGAGTCTAGATTTTTACATCCGCCAAAATGGGCGGCCATTCCGACAATTGCCATAGGGTGCAACTCAGAAAGTGTATTTGCCTTTCCTTCCGACTGTTCTGATATATAGTTTTGAACGATCAGATGCGCGTTTGTTCCACCAAAACCAAATGAATTAATTCCGGCTTGTTTTCTCTTAGTTGTCCATTTTGTATGCTTGACAATCATGTTGGCACTGCCTTCCCAATTGTTGTCTGCTTGTATGGGGTTGGCTAAGTTGATGTTGGGTGGAATAACGTCTTTTTGCATGGCAATCAATACTTTCACCAAACCAGTCATCCCAGCTGCTGTCAGCAAATGCCCCATATTCGACTTCACAGAACCTAGGAGCGGAGTCGTCCCATACTTGGAAAAATAATTCGACATCGAATTTAACTCGGTGATATCTCCTAGTGGTGTTCCGGTAGCGTGGCATTCAATGTAAGAAGTATTGCTTGGTGAAATATCGTTGTTTGCGTATGCTCTTTCAAACGCCAGTTCTTGTCCTTTGGGATTTGGGCTCAATAAAAATTTGCCGCGTCCATCATTAGACAATCCAATGCCGCTGATAACACCAACAATGTTATCGCCATCTCGTTCCGCATCTTCCAATCGTTTTAACAATACCATTCCTGCCCCTTCTGAAGAAACTAAACCAGCAGATTCTTTATCAAACGGAACAAATTTTTGATCCATTGGGGAATACGCATGAAAAATCGAAAATCCCATGTGGATAAACAATTGATCAGAAGCACTGACTGCTCCAGCCAACATCAAGTCTGCCTTTCCCATTTGCAGTTCATCACAAGCCAATTTTATCGCGTACAAAGAAGTGGCACAAGCAGCATCCAGTGCATAATGCGTCTTTTTCAATCCCAGAGCCGTATGCACCATTTCAGAAACGGTATAATCCAACACTTCATTTTCAACCGGATTTTGTTGATGGTTTTTTAGTTTAAAATCTGGGTTGTCCAGTAAATTTTGAAGATTAGTTTCCAGTGGGCGATTATAAATATCAGCAATCAACTGATGGGAAGAGCTGGTAGGGAAAGATAAATTCCCTAGTATCAACCCACAATTTTCAAGCTTCGTTTTGTCCTTAAAATATCCACCATCAATTAACGCTTCCTTTGCCGTGTACAAGGACCATTGATACAATTTATCCTGTTTACCCAAATATTCAGCTGGCAATTCATATCCAGAAGGATCAAAGGTGAAGTCGCGGATATAGCCGCCTCGTATGGAATAACATTTGTCTTCCATTCCCTTTTCAGGATGAAAAATGGAAGCAGGTTCTACACCAAAATCAGCTAAGGTTGCCCGACTGGTCAGGTCCTTTTCAGACATCAAATTATCCCAAAATTCTTCCGGCTTGGAAGCTCCCGGAAAGAGCACGGATGTTCCTATGATCGCTATTTTAGTCATATTATGATAGCTGATTTTCGTTTACGAATTATTCTTGAAGGTAAAATCATAATTACCATACTAATTGTTGGGAGATGGTAACAGTAGCACCACTCGTTTTGATATAAACTGTTCCTTGTTCATCATAGACCGTGCATTCGGCAACTAATTTCACCTCGCTTGATTCTTGTACCTTCATATGGACGAATAATTTTTTCCCGAAAGGAATCGGTTGGTATAAAACCGCACTATCCGTTTGTAAGGGAAGACTCTTAGCTCCATCGAAATTCTTTTGCACCCAAACCAACATTCCTTGATATTGAATATCAGCAAAAAAGGTATTGATGGAGGTTACTGGGAATTGGCCCTGGTCTACCAATGGGACTTCAGGGGCTGCACAAGACAGGATGATTTGATGTTCATTGCAATCTAAGATCTCTTTAATTCCCTGGAAATATTCACTATGAAAAAGAGAACCGTCCTGATACAAAATCTGTCCATCCGTTGGTTGATAAGTGCCACTTAACTGATGGTTAAATTTAGGTGCTACGGGAAATGATTTTTTGTTCAACAGGGTAACTGTTGCTCGATAGTGATTGGTTGGCAATTTGTTTCCTTTGCTGAATATGGTAGTTTGAAAGACGATTTTTTCAGCGGTTTTTTCTTGCTCCACGGCCTCCAAAGTATAGTCTTCTTTTTCATTACCATCGAAAATGATGCCTTTGAATAATGACGTATTTTCGACCTTAAAAACAGCAAAATCTGGGTATAATTTCTCACAGCTTTGCGCCATCCAACCAACCGCGTTGACTACTGGCAATACAGGATTCCCTTGAATTTTATGATGGTTTAAAAATGGATTCGATTCCAGTTTTAGTTGACGATGGATACGATGCGTTCTTAATTCCCCCAGATGGCTAACTGCTGCAGGAAGCGTGCCGCCGATGATCACTTGTGGTTGATGGGTGTAGGCGGTATTCAATTCATTGACCAGCATGGCTGCGCCTCCTTCGCTATTGACCAAACAAATACCAGCTGCCTCGAATTGAGCTTTTAATTCTCCGCTAACCATCCCGCTGTCCCAAGCGCCCCAATTGATGGCGGAAACGTGTGTTTTAGGGTGGTTGGTTTTGAAAAGATGAGCCGCTTTGCTTAGTATTTCATTGGCAATTGCGTAGTCTGTTTGGCCGACATTCCCATAAAAACCAGCTACCGAAGAAAACAAAATCAGGTGCTTTAAATTATGAATATCGACGGAGGACAAAAGGCTTAACAAACCATCCAATTTGACGGACAGCACATTTTCAAAATCACTCTCCGATTTGTCTCGAATATATTTGTCCGCCAACCGGCCCGCGCCATGTATCACGCCTGTAATTTTCCCGAGTTGCGAAGTTGCCTGTACCAAGCCGGCTTTAAAACTATCCGGTTTGGTGACATCGCCTTGCACATAAAGCACTTGACCTCCATGTGATTCGATCAAAGCGATCGTTTCATCTATTTCTTTTTTGGCGATGATATTTTTGAAAATACTTTTTACTTTTGGAAGGCTTGGCTTTTCGCCGCGCTTCTTCATATCTAGCATAATCAATCGTTTCAATGCCCCTTCCTCTTTTTCATTTTTGGCGAAAGTGGGTACCTCAAAATCCAAGTTTGATCTACCTAGCAATATAAATTTACATTCGAACGATTTCGCCATTTCAACAACACAAGTAGCCGTCACTCCACGCGCACCTCCACTAACTAAAAAGACGGATTCCTTACTGACGGAAGTTGTAATTGATTGATTTTCTAGTACTTTACTAGGAATGGTGGTCGTTGTTGATCTGCCCTCTTCGGAGATCGCCACTTCGACAATCGCTACATTTGCATCATGATATTCTACCAGGATTTGATCGGCCGTTTGCTCGAAAGTTAGTTCAGGAGAGCAATCAATTGCTCGGCAAAAAACGGGAGACCATTCTAAGTTCAGGCATTTGACTAATCCTGTGATCCCACCTCCAACGACGGACACATTTCCTCTTTTCCCTTGCCCCAATTTCCCATCCATTCTAGTACATGTGATGAAATTGGTCCGCTGATTTTCCCCTAATTCATTTAAGTCTTTGTCGAGATGTTTAGCGATAAAAAACAACGTTTTTACAATGGATCTTTCCTGGTCAAAATGTTGAGTGAAGTTTGGTTTTTGAAACTCAAAGTGGGGATGAAGGTGAATAAAGCTCCCTATTTTCCCGTATGCTGATTGAATGTGTTGAATCGCTTCAGCTATTTTCATGGCAGACATCGCAGTTAAATTTATTCCATTTTCTGCGATTGGATTATTGACTCCTTTTAGATTTAGGACGACGACCTGATTGCCTTTGGCCTTCAATTTGGAAACGACTAATGGGGTTAATTCAGAACCATCATTCGTCACCAAAACGATGTGAGTACTTGGTAGTGAAAACTCTAAGTAATCCGGTTGGGGCAAATACTTCATTCCAACTTCAAACCGATCCACTCCATGAAATTTCCCAGTTGTGATCTGAGTTCCTTGATTGGAGGTCGGCGAAGCTACTGGGACTGAAACTGCCTTTACGCCATCATTTTTTTTTTACTTGAATTGCTCACATGATTTACAATTTCTTGCAAGGTTCTCAATTCGGTCAATTCATTTGGGTTGATGCTGGACATTTCTGTATGCAGCTTTGTTAGGACACCAAATATTTCTACTCGTTTGATAGAATCAATTCCTAAGTCTGCTTCCATGTCCATATTCAGTTCGAGCATTTCTGCCGGATAACCTGTTTTTTCGCTGACCACTTGTAATAACGAGGTCGTCAATTTGTTGACATCCATTCCAGAAGTAGCAGCTGGCGCACTAGTAGTAATTGGAGCAGGTGAAGTCGCTTGCACAGCGGTAGCAACTAGAGGTTGTGAAACAGGCGATGGAGTAGACACTTGCCCGTTTGTTGAACCAGTATTGCCAGCAACAAAACTGACGATTTCTGCTAGTGTTCTTAGCTCGGTCAATTCGTTGGGATTGATGCCGGACATCTCAGGATGTTTCTTGGTTAAGGCGCCAAATATTTCTACTCGTTTGATCGAATCGATTCCTAAATCTGCCTCCATATCCATCGACAATTCTAGCATTTCTGCTGGATAGCCTGTTTTTTCGCTGACTACTTCTAGGAGTGAACTTGTCAAAATATTGACATCCATTCCAGCAGGAGCAGTAGTTGTAATTGTAATTGGTGCGGTAGTTTGCACTGGAACTGCTGCAGCAACAACTGGTTGTGGAACCGATGTTGGGTTTGGTGCATGTCCGTTTGTTGAACCAGTATTGGCAGTTACGAAACTGACGATTTCTGCTAGTGTTCTTAACT
>CALLWB010000018.1 GCA_938016265.1 uncultured Saprospiraceae bacterium | reverse complement strand
TCTTCCCATTCCGAACAGAGAAGTTAAGCTCTTTAGCGCTGATGGTACTGCCCGAAAGGGTGGGAGAGTAGGTCGCTGCCAGCACCTTATTAAGCCTTGTAATCGTAAGATTGCAAGGCTTTTTTTGTTTTAGGAATGTAGAGGACTCACTTTGCGCAGAAAATCTGGTGGTAGAGAGCAGAGGAACAGAGCATAGAAACAATGCACATTACTCGTTCTATATAGTATAGTGCAACTTCAGTCGGCTGCATCGTTAGAACGATATTCTCTGTTTGATTTGATCAGAGGTTTGTTTGTAGCAAGTGAAGTCACCTAAAGGCATTCTTGCATTTTGAAAGATATGGGCTACCTCACTTTAGCCTCTATCTAACTGCTAACTCATTTCTTAATCAGACGTTGACCACCGATAATAGACTTACTTCCTAGGAAAAAGGTCCTATTCCAAAAGGAGTCCCTCTATTTAAAGCTCGAAAATATTTGATCTTTTGTAGATCAAATAGAAATGCTTTATTTTATAGGCGGCGCATGGCAAGCGACTGAAATCGCCGCTACCTTGCATGTTTGTTTGTTTTAGTAAAACAAGGTTTTCCTCTAGTTACTAATCAGGGACAAAGGAAGACTTGTTTCGATTATTCCAGGCGCGGCTTCGTTCGCTGGCATCGCAGACACCGTTTAAGTCGGAGTCGTACTGGATATATCCTGTTTGATTTCTGAAATTCCAGGCGAGGCTTCTATCTGCTGCATTGATTTCTCCATCCTGATTGAAATCAGATTCATACATACCAAATTTTCCAGCGCCAATATATATTTGAGCATTTTGAGCACCAATAGAACCATAAGCCGACCCCGTCGTAAAATCATGCAGATAAGCAGTCATCCCATTCATGGGTAACGCTCCCGGTGCCATTACTGCCAAGTGATTCCGTTGACGAACTACGATGTAATATTCGCCATCAGGCACATTCTCAAAAAATACATAGGAAGTACCATCTAAGTCCACAATATTCCCATCTGCCTGAAGGAGTGCAGAACGAGTCGCTACTTTTACATTGAAATTTGTAGCGTCTCTAAGTTCGACAAAAATCCAATCGACAATCGCGTTTGCGCCTGTCGTATTATAGATCATCGGATGGACCGTCTCTCCACCACCAGGCCCCAAATGTTGAAATCCGAGTGCCGTAAACGGTTCTGTAGTTGACAGGAGACCAGCGACCCGCAGATCATCATCCATCAATCCAGTACCTGTGTTGAACGGACCTTCCAGCATTGCCTTGACATTGGTTACTACACCAAACCGGACATTATTACTTTGAGTAGTTCCAGTACTGCATAAACAATTAGAATATCCAGTACCTGAAGTTGGAGTAATTATCGCAGCCAATCCATTAACAGGATCACAAGTATTTGCTACAAAGACATCTGAAAGTGTGATGGTCTGTCCCGCAGGGATAACTGGTAATAGCAACGAATCAACAATTCCTCCAGCAAGATCTATATTTCCATTGTTGTCTATACAATAAATATCAACCACCAGATTGGTGTCGGAAGTGGCTGCATAATTGGTGGCTAATAGTTCATATTCAAAACTGCCGAGGTTCGCATTGTAACCAATTGAATTGAAAAATAAATTTATGTTGGGTTTATCGAAGGTAACCGGATCGTCTCTTAAACCAGTGATGACCTTTACGCTAGGACAAGTACTCGCTCCACAAGCTACTCCTCCTACATCCACTGTACTCTTTGTTTCGATGGTCGAAGCTCCACATATCGCATTGCCGTCAGAGACCACATCTACTTCTATGGACATGGTTTCATTGCTAACTCCAGGTGGATAACTGTAGACCAAAATTTCTCTGCCACCGACCATCTGACTTCCCTCGTAGTTAGGGCAAACGGTGGATATACAGAATTGATTGCCAGTATAAACTACCCCTTCTGGTAATAAAACGAAGAGAGAGTCTGTTGCACTAGTAGTCCCACCAGAGATAATTGCATCTATAGAAATTGTTTTTTCATCATTACATCCAATAAAAGTGTTTGTAGAACCGATGTTGATCGTTAGCAAAGCCGCATATGGAAGACTAATCCCATCTATATTTAAGTTGCTTCCGATTGTAGTCGATCCACTAGAGATTGCTGGACTTGAACATCCAGCATTACTGTATGTTTTGATTTCGATATTGTCTCCACTAGTAAAATCACACGCTGTTTCCATCAACCAACGGATAGTGACTTCATTGTTTGAAGGGTTGACTCCTGCCCCAGTAATTCCAAGACCAGCAGGGAAGTTGGTGTTGTCGAGGTCTGCCAGCGTGATATTCCAAACTGCTCCAGTGGCAGAAAGAAAAGCGGATTCTCCACTAGGATCTACTGCTCTGGGAATATTCGCAACATCGACACCCTCAATTTCAATCGTAGCGCTATTTGGCACGTATTCCAGTCCCACTCCAAGTCCTGGTAATAATACATCAAAATTCACATCATAAATAGACCCCGTCCCACTACTTACAATCGTTAACTCGACAGGAAAAGGTTCGCACATAGAAATGTTTGCATTGTTGAATGTTCCGCTTGAAGGAGCAGCAGGGTTCAACGGAGTAGAAGGCAAATCTGTAAAGGTAGCCGCCATCTGAGCCGCAAGAGGAACAACACTTAGGAATGATTCATTGGAACAATCCCTTAAATCTGTTAAATCGGTAGGATAAGCAAGGCAATCCCAACCCATATCAATAATCATACTATCCGGCGAACAGTCACTATAGGTAGATACTAGACGTATTGTTTTGCAAGTACCTCCCAGGGAATTACCCAATGGGATCATCTCCAAATCTCCACCTAGATTGGTAGTGGTGATGGGAATTGCCGTTCCAGAAGTAATATCTAAGACCTCTACTACATCAATCCCGTTGCTTGTAGATTCATCAAAAGTGAGCCAGGATAGGTCGACATCGAGAACGCCTGTACCATTACAAACTTCTATATCCCACTTGATCGTATCCGAAATTCCTTGTTGAGTTTGCCCCAAAGGAGTCAAAATAATATCTGGTCTGATATAAGTGATTTTAGGTTTGTTTACACTAGTATAAGTAACTGATTTATGCAAATCCGGGTTTGGTTGATAGTTATATTGTGTTGTGAAAAATTTGGTGGTTCCCAAATTGGCTCCATCAGGTAAAATACAAGAGCCAACAAGATGGGCGTAGCAACCAGTAGAAGCTCCTGCAGACCAACGTCCTTGAGTATAACTATTAGTTTTGGCGACTACATTACCATCACTATTTGTATAATAACTTATCGTAGCAGTAAATCCACCGGCTACAGGATTTATATCAACTATGTTAAGTCCATCAGGTAAATCCCAAATTATGGAATCCAGGCGTATAATGGGTCGATATTCATTAGGAAATATATCCCCGGATTGATTTAGAAAACTTGCAAGGGCCCTTGAGGTAACCTCATTGCAACCTTCTAATGTTTCATCAATTGCTCCATGAGATATGGTAAAGCCAGTATAATACATTCGGCTGCTATAGAAGTCACAACTCCTTTCTGTAGATACATCATCCATCAAATAAAAATTTGACTGAAAACTTTCTAGTTCATGATAATCAATACCTGGATTTAATTTGCAAATTTTATAAAGGGTTACCTTGAAGGAATCCGGTTGTATGGTGCCGATGTCTTCTAGTAAATAATCGGGGTTTATTAATGATAAATAACTAGAAAGATCGAGATTCCATTCAAAAGATTTTGCACCTAAATTAGTTTCAACTGGAGGGATTGTTATTGGGAAGGTATTAATCACACTCCCATACTCCGCATCAACATCGTAAATTGTAATTTCCCCACTGACGTATTCTAAAATGCTGGCTGATGTGGTTTGTGTATAGGAATATCGTAAATGTAAATTGTTTGAAATTGTATCAGAAATATGCCCTTTCATACAAAGTCGGAGTGTATCATATGGCAATAGTTGGTCGACTCCATGGATACCTGGTGTCAAGGTGACAAGCGTTGTCATGGTTGGGTCCGTCCAGCCTGGCGTTGTCCGTTCGGCTGTAAAATTGTCAGTATCTGCTCCTACACAAGAAGTAGGACAATGAGAGGTAGATTCCACGGTGTAACAATGGAGATCTCGTTCAAAGCAATCGCCACATTCATAGGTTGTTATGAAATTAAAGTCAATCGACTTAGACCCATCAGAAAGCGCACAATCAAAAGTCAATGGGAACGTAAAAAAACTAAAGGCATGCCGATCAATGGTGTAATAGACCGTGTCATTGGATTGATATAAGGACGGGTTGTAGCTAGCAAAATAGCCATCTGTTGTTGCCCCTGATTGTAAGGAGGCTCCTGGCGGTAAAACTAACTTTACTGTCCACGTAACATCGGCGCCATTTATCCCACTTGCGCCATTACAGCCAATTGCATTATACAAGGCTGGTTTTATGGTAACATTAAAATTTTCTCCGTCGTCAATATCTGTGGGGCCAGTAGTCAGGGTAGAGATATTATAATTAACAATAAAATTTCTGTAATGAAATTCTCTTCTTACCGGAGGTTGTTTACTTCCACATTGATTTTTCCAGGCAATATCCATAGAAATGTGCTCCCAATAAAAATAGTCGACATAGGTATCGTCACTACAACCATGTTGATCTAATATTAATTCCATATCAAAACCAATGGTCACCGATTCTCCAGGCCCCAGATCGTCAAAAAAACCATCTCCATCCAAATCGTCTAGTCCTCCTACTCCGTCAGGATCTGCGGTTAGATAATCTGGTGGAATATAATCGACCATCGTTGAATATTGTCCAGCAATTTGTGAAGGCGTTATTACATTTCCACCTATGGTAATATTGCTGAAATGTTTGGTATTTCTCCATCCTGAACCCCACATGTAGTTGGTATCGTGATCAGAAACCGGATCGAAATTGTATCGTAATCCTATATAGAAAATCATGTCCTTTGCAAAGTCTTCTGGCCCTGTTCCATTGTTCGTTAAGGTGACAGAGTGCGTTGTAATGTTGCAAAAATCAATATTTGGATTTACTGCGGAGGTAACGGTTACTTGTGGGGAGCCATTGACGATGGAGACACTGGTAGCGGCTGTGCCAGATGGTGCGCATTCCTGTGATTCATTTTCTCCATAGAAAACACTTAAAGAGGAAGGAATGGTATTGTTGGTCCCACAAAACAAGGGCTTGATGTCGTAGCATAAGTTGAAGGTTTCATCTTGTTCGAATAAATTGTCACCATCTCCCAAAGTACCGGCAGCTCCATCTATCATTGGAATAATGGAAGCATCGAAGTATATAGAAACGAGACTCGAAGTCGTTGTAATGTTTGTAGGAGCCACTGGCATCCCATTGATTTCAAAGTTGGACGATAGTACATCTGAAGTGACATGTGTGTCATGAAACCAAAATTCGTCCACTTCTCCGAAACTACCATTGGTAATAGTCATGCATCGATTTACAGTCCCGCCAACGGTTGTTGAAGCGTTCGGAGAATAGGTAACTGTTCCTAGCAATAAATTTCCATCCTGGACTTCAAAATTTATGCTAAAGGGATTTCCGTTGTTGTTGGAATAGGCGACTTCTGAACCATTGTCAAAAACGCTACAGGCACTAGCAAATGTTCCACCTGCCGATTTGTGGTCCCTTGCTGTACAGGAGGCTTGTCTTTCAAAGGTGATTGTTATTTCTTCACCGACGGCTACGTTGCCGAGGGAAAACAAGGCAGGATTATCACCAGTTGCTGAGTTTTCGACGATTACTGCGGTGCCACTTGCTGAGGCAACCAGTGTACCTGCTATGTATTCAATCCCTGTTCCCAGATCGACTTGGATGGTCGCATTTGTTAAAGCGGCAGCTCCATTTGTAAATTCATAACTGGCAGTGCTTGTCCCGGTATAAACCGTAAGACTGTTGGCTGTTCCTGGGGGCGAGGCTGGACCCCACGATATAGATTGGGCAAAAGATAGGTTGGTAGTGGCAAAAAGAAGTAGGAGTTGGCAAAGGGTTCTAGATAGAAAATTGCCATTCTTGAAAAATTGGGAGATTGAAAGCATAGTAGGTCGTGTTAATACTTCTTCTTTTCAATCAGTAGGATCGATTAGAAGATAAGTTTTGGAGGAAAAAATAACGCTAAAAAAAACATAGAGCTATTTAAATATATGAATAATTGATCACAAAATATTTTGTTTACGGTAGGTGTAATTCATATTAAATAATGTCTATATGCCTATGTACGTGATGCAGATGAAATTGTTTTACTATTTTGTTGGGTTATTAATTTTCAGCTGGTTAAACGTGTTCAATAATCAATAGTATTCTGGAACTTGCTCTTTTTTACTACTGTCATAAGAATGTGAAAATTCCGTGGCTAACCAATTGGAAGTAGAATGATGATTTGAAGAATGCCTACTTTCTTATATCTTGACGCTGCGTTAAAATTTCTAATAATAAACAAAAAAAATGTTGTTCGATAGCTTATTAGAAGCCCTAAAAAAACTTGTCCGTGTAGATATTCAAGATTTTGAAATTTTCTCTAAAGACCTTCAACATGTACAGTTAAAGAAAAACGAGATTTGGGAGCAGGAGGATAAAATAAGTCACTTCATGGGCTTTGTAAAATCTGGTTTGTTAAGGCAATACAGTAATAAAGACGGTGTGGAGTTTACCACTAATTTTTTTATGGAAAATGACTTCGCGGGTAACTATGTTAGTTATGAAACTCAAACGCCATCTACAACGATAACCGCCGCCCTTGAGCCGAGTGAACTATTTGTTATACCGTTTTCTGTCTTACAAGCCTATCACCGTTCTATACCTTCTACTAAGGAAGCGGCAGATCTCATCGGGAAAACAAAATTGCTACAAGTGCACGAAAGAAATTCTTCTCTACTCATGAACACCCCCGAAGAGCGATATTACCAACTAGTAAAAGAAAAGCCAGCGCTGTTAAACAGAGTCCCCCAGTACCTAATTGCCCAATATCTGGGGATCCGACCAGAAACGCTCAGCCGAATCCGTAAACGACATAAAAACTAGCAAAAACGTTTTTATTGACCAAAGTCAATGAATACAATTTCACAAGGGTGTTTCTTTGTAATAAATAAAAATGAACAATCATGAAAACACTAGCAAAACTACTTTATGGCGCTAATGCCGTTACTTGTATTTTTATTGGCGTAATGCACACTGTAGCACATTATGCAGATTTAAAAACGGAAAACATCAAGACACTTTTGAATCATAAAATTCCCGTCTCTGGTACAGAAGCCTACATCTGGGATCTATGGCAAGGAATGAGTTTGATGATGGGGTTTCTTTTAATTGTAATTGGAATACTTCACCTGTCCATCATTCAAAGAATTAAGAAAGCCGAATATCCACCAATTAGTGGTTCTTTGATTATGATCTTTATGTTGGTAGGGGTGATCTATGCTGGAGTCAATTTTTTTGATAAATGGCAGGTATATGGAGGAATATTTGGCATATTAGTACAATCTACTTGTTTGGTGCTTACTATCGCCAAGCGTTAATTCATCACAAGTCAATCACTCAATTGGGGAAGTTTGGAGAAGCATTTAGATAAAAGGAGATGCCTCCAATAAAAAAGGCTGCGCGCTAAAAGCTTGCAGCCCCCCGATGTTTGTTTTTGTTCTAATTTTGTTCGGTATATATTATTACGACACCTACTTAAAAAAGTTTCATATTCGAGTCAAAAAATATGAGAAAAAGTATTTCATAACAGAATGAAAACTAATATCAATCTGCATTTTAGTTATTTGTCAATAGCTTATGTCTGGAGAAAAAAAGTCATGTTTTATTGAATAAAATTACTTCATTCCAAAAATCTTTCCTCGCTTGCACTCCGGGCAAACATCATAGAAGGAATTCAAACCACAATCCAAAAAGCTGACGAATTCTTGCACGTCTGGTGTGTATTCCTTTGGCAAGCTCAATAATTGCTCATCATGAGACGCTAAAACATAATAGGGTTGAGAATTCGCATTGAAATGTTTTGCTTGAAAATCTGCCCACTTATTGCCTACAGTGCGTTTTGTTTTACCGTCTACATCGGACACATATTTTTTGTCCAGTTTTGTTCTATCGTCAACATAAAGAGAAATCAGAATGTAATCTTTTTGCAGTCTTTTTAATACTTCTGGCTTTGGCCATACAAATTCTTCCATCTTCCTGCAATTGACGCATCCATATCCTGTAAAGTCAATAAGCATTGGTTTTTTTGTTCTTTTGGCTTCTGCCAAACCAGATTCGTAATCCTTGAAACAATCCAAATTGAGTGGACAGTCTCCTTTTTCAGGATTAAAGTAGTTGTAATGTACAGCTGGTGCCAGACCACTTGTCAAAAATGACGGTGAATACGTAAACAAACTATGAGCAAACGAAAACGTCATTAACATCGAAAGGAATCCAAATGCAAACCTTGTCTTTGAAAGTCCTTTCATTGGTCCATCATGCGGGAACTTTATAAATCCAAACAAATACAAGGTCAACCCTAGAGCAATCAATGCCCAAAGTCCCATAAACAATTCGTATCGCAAGAATCCCCAATGGTAAGCCAAGTCGACAATCGACAAAAATTTCAACGCCAAGGCCAACTCAATAAATCCGAGCACTACTTTGACTGTTGTCATCCAGCTACCTGACCGAGGAAGCGAATTCAACCATCCAGGAAACGCTGCAAACAAAGCAAATGGCAACGCCAATGCAATGGCAAATCCCAACATTCCTATTGGTGGCCCCATCGCTATTCCTCCTTCCGCGATATCTCCAGCTGTCCCTGCCTGAACCAACAACGTTCCGATAATCGGCCCGGTACAAGAAAAGGATACAATTGCGAGTGTAAATGCCATAAAAAAGATACCTAACAACCCACCTTTATCTCCTAGACTATCCGTTTTGTTTGCCCAAGAACTTGGCAACGTGATCTCAAAATACCCGAAAAAAGAAAAGGCAAAGATGACAAACAGTACAAAAAACAAGATATTTACAAAACCATTGGTCGATATTTCGTTCATTATCTGTGGACCAAAAATTAAGGTTAATGTCATTCCTAAACCAACATAGATCACAATAATGGAAAGTCCATATATTATTGCATTAGTAATCCCTTTAGCCTTGTTTTGACTTTGTTTAGTAAAGTAAGAAACGGTCAATGGAATCAACGGGAATACACAGGGTGTAAGCAAGGCGATCAGACCACCACCAAACCCAAGAATGAAAATCAGCCATAGATTGGAAAAATCTTTTTTCTCCCCACAATCATTGACAGGGTCACCAAATTTGCTGCTTCCTGCTACGGCACTACCTTTGTCCCCACCGCTTGCTGCAATTCCAGTGTTGCCACCTCCAAGATTAGCACTGCCGTCTCCAGTCAGTGAAAGATCAAAATCGATAGGAGTTGGCGGTAGGCAGCGTTCGTCATTGCAGGTCATAAACTCGACGTAGCCTTTTATACTTTTGGTGCCTTTTGGCACTTTTATTCGTTGGATGATTGTTAGGTTGTCACTGAATTTGGTGACATCCATTTCAAACATTTTGTCAAAACCAGATTTTTTTGTTCCTCTTTCTTTTGCTTTGCCAATTGGGTCTACATTCTTAGGTTCTTCGATTAGGAAGTTGGTGGCAACTGGCCCTTCATCACTTTCTAGGTATTGAGAATAGACGTACCAGCCTTTGTCGATTTTTGCGTCAAGCACTAGATCGAATTCGGTATCACTTATTTTTTTTGTATTAAACTTCCAAGTTACTGGAGTGAAAATGTCACCATCTCTGTTGTTGTCTCCAAATCCAGTATTGTTTTTCCCTCCGAAGCCACTAAACCCGGTAGATTTTTCTTCTTTGGGTTTTGTTACAACTGTTTCTTTTTTAGGCGTTTCTTTTTTGGTGGTTTGTGTAGGCTTTGTGGTCTGTTTTGGAGCAGGTGTAGTTGTTTGCTTAGGTTTTGGAGGAATAGCAGTTGGTGTTGAAGTAGAACCGCCATTATTCTTGGAAGAGGGGAATAAGGAGCCATCTACAGGTTTGGGTGCTGGCTTTCCAGGAGGCGTGACCGTTGGCTGAGTTTGTACAGGCGGTTTGGTTGTCGTAGTTGTAGTAGGTGATGGATTAGATGGGAACGTGCTCGAGCCGCCACCCGAAGGTAAAGGTGCAGGCTTTTTTATTGGTTCTGGCTTTACCACTGGTTTTGCTGGTTCTGCAGCAGCAGCTTTAGCTGCTAAATCGAAGGAGAAATCTACTGGTGTTGGCGGTAGACATTGTTCATCATCGCAGGTCATAAATTCAAGATATCCCTCGGCGGTTGCTTTGTCACCTAGCAGTTTTACCCGTTGGGTGATGACTAGCGCTTCATCAAAGTACTTGAGGTTCATTTCAAAAAGTTTGCTAAACTTTTCGTGAAGGTTACCTTCTTCTTTTGCTTTACCAACGGCTTCGTACCCTTCAACATCCTCAAAGTTTACAGAAGTGGCGACAGGTCCTTCGTCACTCTCCAGGAATTGTGAGTAGACGTGCCATCCCTTATCAATTTTTGCAGAAAAAATGATATCAAATTCCTTATCGCTTACTTGTTTTTTAACAACATTCCATTTTACAGGAGTTTTTATCTGAGCGTTGGTAGCTGTCAGAAAAAACAAGGAGAGGAGAGAGATGATGAAAAATCGCATTGTTGAAGTATTTAAAGGTAAAAATGTTCTTAGATAGTGTCTAGTATAATTCTTCAAATATAAGGTTTGTCAGTTGATTTCGCAGTTAATGAAACGTTAACCAAGTCCAAAATAGTCTTAAATAATTTTTAATTATGCTGTTGCTGTCGCCAAAGCGACGATGGATTCAAAAAGAATTCTTCCATCCGTATTCCCAAGAATTTGCTCGGAAGCTCTTTCTGGATGTGGCATCATGCCAAATACGTTTCTATTTTTATTACAAATTCCTGCGATGTTTTCCAGTGATCCATTGGGATTGGCGTCCTTGTTTATGGCGCCATTTTCATCGCAATACCTAAAGAGTACTTGGTCGTTGGCTAGAATTTCCTGGAGAGTCTCGTTGTCTGCATAAAATCGACCTTCTGCGTGTGCGATGGGGATTTTTAGTGCTGTGTCCGGTTGGATGGCTCTGGTAATTGCAGTGTTTGTGGTGGCTGTTTTCAACCAAACGTTTTTGCAAATGAATTTTTGGTTGTTATTTCTTAATAATACGCCAGGAAGTAAACCGGACTCACACAAAATTTGAAATCCATTGCAAACTCCAAGGACAAATCCACCCGTATTCGCAAAATTGACCACCTCCTTCATAATTGGAGAATGGCTGGCTATTGCACCGCATCTCAAGTAGTCACCATAAGAAAATCCGCCGGGCAATACGATACAGTCTTCAGTACCGAACCCCTTAAGCTCTGTCTCTTTATGCCAGATTTCTACTACCTCCTGTTGCATTACTTCTCTTAACACATGAATCATATCACTGTCGCAGTTGGAGCCTGGAAAAATTACTACACCAAATTTCATAAATGAGTTATTTTAAAAGAAACTAAGTAAATATTCATTGAATTGAAGGCCCAAGGCCAATAAGAACAAAATTATAAAGAAAATTTCAGCAATGGTCCTCTTTTTAATAGATAAAAAAGTCATACTGAGAAATATTGATAATGGGACCGCCAAAATCATAAAATGATCGGCCTCTATATTGTGTTGTACCAGAATGGAAAGAAAGGAAATAAACAGCGCTGCAAACAGCAAGGTGATAAATTTTTGTGACTGGATGGTTTGTTTACTTAGGTAATTCTGAAAACTTACCAAAGAAATTAACAAAAACAGGACCAGTGCTCCAAGCCGCACATAAAATTGCCAGTGGGCTGGATAGTTGAAGTCCAGAAATCCAATATTGTCTGTTAGCTGATTCTGAAGGAAGAGGGGCAGTTCATCATTCCAGAAAAAATAGGTGCCTAGTAGGAAGGTCGGCACAAAAAATCCGATAATTAAGATCAACCAATCCCCAATTTTCAGCCCTCTTAAGGTCAGCAAGCCCAAAAGCCCAAATATCAAGAAAACATTCATCGAAAAATAAAACAACCCGGAGATTCCTACCCACAGTCCTACATTGAAAATAATATCGGTGCAATTGTTTTTTTTGTAGACCTTGTATAACTCTATGATGGCCAGAATATAAAAAGTATTAGCCATCAAAATAGGTGTCAATGTTCCTGATTCATGAAAATAGGAACTCACCAAAAGATAAAATCCGGCGGGGAAATAACTAAATGGCTTTGCAATTTTATTGACATTCGCCAAATGATTGATCATTAGTGCCTGGATAATGACTAGGACAGTACTTGCGATTCGAGCTGCCATACTATTGATATCGATCCATTCATAAACAAAGCTACTTAGAATACCTTGAGAAGAGGGCGCCCATTGCGTAGGTACGAGAAATGCATGTAGGTGAAAAAGTACCGCGTAAATTACGACAATGATCACTACCAACAATTGATTCGAACGCAGTATTTGAAGCACTTCTATTCAGAATTTGATTTTCCTAGCAACAGGAAATTAAGCCGCACAAAATTACTAAATTATGGTTAGATTTTACCACAAATAATAACAGTCTTGCTTTGAAGCCATATTAACTGCAATATGGCTAAGACTTTAAAAGGACATACGAACGAGTTTGAGATCTCCTCTTCTCACACTTGGGATAATAACAGTATTGGAGGCAATCTGTATCCCCTCTTTAAATCGAAGGGAAAGGTTGTCTTTATCAGTGTTTAGGACATTGTTTCTATCATAGCTCCCTGTGCCGGATACAACATATTCGTAAACATTGGTGTCATATTTTATCTCATCATTGTATAGAAAACGCAAGTTTCGTTTACCTTTCATTAAGAAAAAAGAAGAATAAATGCCAGAGTCGTCTTGAGAAAATTGTCTTTTTCGCAATATTTCTACCCATTGAATTTCTCCAGTTGGTCCAATAGAAAACAAGATGATGTCATTATAATAATAATCATTTCGATAGGCGCCATTTTGATTGAGGGCGTCGTAGTTGTTGTAGGTGTATGCTCTTCGGCTGTACATTCTGTTTCGTTCTGCAATAAGCAGTACTCCGCCATCACTCCTAAGCACTAAGTCTTGAATATCCACTTCACCAAATCCCTCATTTTTTTTAATCTCTTTTCCGATAACACTCATCACAAATTTAGCATCGAATGGATGAAAAGTAGCTGCTGAATTGTCGGGTTGGTTTGGGTCTATTTTTAAGTAGAAAGTGCCGTTGGCTTCTCCAAACCGATTGTCTGTAAACATGCCAGAGGCGAGCAATTTATTGTTCAGGTCATCAATCACAAAATCTATATCAAACCACAACCTTCCTTGCATTGAAATCGGATACTGCTTAGGTTGATTTTGTTCAAAATTGTATTGAAAAATTTCGAACCTAGAATCTATATTTTTTGATCGCCGATTATCTTTTTCAAAAACGAAATAGGCATTGCCCTGATTGTCGATAAGTGCTTCCAGAAAATCTTTTTCGTAGTCCACTAATGCAGGGCGGAAGGTTTTGTTCCAAATCAGCTTCATCTCCTCTAGGTCATAAACCATGGCATAGACTCTGGAATTTTGGTCGGTGTCATGGATCAAAAGATACCTTTTGTTGCGTGACACAACGATTTCTTTAGAGAAGGTCGTCGTTCCTTTTAATTCAATAATATTGATGGTCGCACTGTCTATCAAGTCCGACTGCTCATCATATTTGTGAGCGATAAGATGGATATTATTCCGTTTAATGTATTTGTAAACGAGGGTGAAGTGGTCCTTTTTAGTTAAAAATTTTTGCAATCTGGGTCGTCTGGTTTCCAGCTTTATTTTTTTGGAGTATTGCTTGATCATTTCTGCATTATAGCCGATCAATTCAGTATTGTCAGGGCGATCCCGCAAAATAATAAGCTGTTCTCCTATCTGGCCAATTATTTCAATGTTTTCATCATTGTGCATGGAGATACGTTCTGAAACCTTAATGTTTTGTGCGAAGACTGTTCCTGCTGTAAGGAGCAATAAACCCAATGACCATAATTTACCCATTCCAAAAATTAATTTAATATAGCAAAGGTGTTACGACATAATATTAACATTTTCCATGCCATACCTTATTATAGAATTTATAATTTATAAAATTCAATAGGCAGACTGATTATTTTCAAGGTTTTTTTTGTTGATTATTGTCACTTTATTCTGAAAGTGGGTGTTTTAAGCTGCTCTTTTATAGGTGTTTGTTTGTAGAATTAGGCGGACTGTATGCTCGTTAGTGGTCACAGTTTGTGTTTTTTTTGAAATTTTCATTTAGGGAAAACCTACTCTTTGTGTTCAGATCGAGCGGGATTTGAAAATGAAAAGTCCATAACGTAAAAATACGTAGGCATAGGAGGACTATCAAATGTATGCATCTTGAGAAAGATTTTTACCAAGTGATTTGACCTACTAAGCGTGTTTTTTGTTTTTGGATGAAGGACCATATAAGAAGTAAAATTCTTAGTGGTCTTTTTTTTTGATAAAAGTCCCCATTAGAATGACGATTCCTGGTGAAGTACATCTATTCAATGAAATTTTGACATTCTATATCTATAGGAGGTAGAAGGAATTTGCCAGGAATAACTTGACCGGAAAATAAAATTCAATCTATATAGCCAAAGCTATAAGTCCTTGATTCTTACGGAGTCAAATCTCAAAAGAAGTCATTTTTGCGAATGGTAATTTTTATTTTTTAAGAGGGGCGGTAAATTGCCAGATTGGTTATCTTTTATTTACAACGACTACTGTGTTGTCCTCTACTGCTCCCCTTAAGGCGAGGTGCACTTTTGTGATTCCGGTAACGGTGTAGATTTCAGTTGCAGCAGAAAGATTTTCAGCAAATGTGCCAACTACCCCGTCTGCTGAATCATAATTCATTTCCAGTCGCTCACCACTAAGATTCCAGGTGCCCGTGAAGGTAGTTTCGAAGGTATTTCCTTTTACCTGTATATCAAATGTACCATTGTCAGCGTAAGCTATTTTGATGGTAGAAGTAAAGTTGTCGTTATTGAGCAGGTTTTTTGGATTGTTGTTGCCAATACTCCACTCAGTGGTTTCCCATTCCCCCACCAGTTTTTTTTCCGTTATTTTGTTCTTTGTACATCCAGATCCGAATCCGATCAAGAAAATAATTACAAGTAGGGTACTAAATTTTTGCATAATTAAGCATAAGTTTTCATTACGAAGTGTACTTCGCTGTAGTAGTCAAGGCAAATATAGAATAATTTCTACCGAAAATAGTGTGCCACAAAATTTAGTTGTATACTATTTTGGCAAATCTTACCATTACAAGGTGTACAAATCTTATCTTGAAGGCCTTTTTATCAAAAAATATTCATTTCTTGCACTTCCTTTAAAAAAAATATTTTTGTCATGAGCAATCTTACTATAGATAACGGAAATAGCAGCTCAAAAGTTGCTTTATTTAAGGATAATGTCTTGGTTAAAAGGGAAATCTGGAAAAAATCTACAGTAGAAAGATACAAAGACTTTATTAAAGAGCATAGCGTAGAAAAAGTAATTTTGTCTACCGTTGGAAAAATGAATCCAGATATTGAAGAATTTTTGAAAGAACAAGGTTATTTTATCAGCCTTTCTTACCAAACACCATTACCAATTAAAAACCTGTACAAAACACCTGAGACTTTAGGCGACGACCGAATCGCAGCAGTAATGGGTGCCACAGTGCTGTATCCTGCTCAAGCTTGTTTGGTGATAGATATTGGAACCTGCATTACCTACGACTTTATCAATGAAAAAAATGAATACCTCGGAGGGACTATTTCTCCTGGTATTAGACTACGATATAAGGCCATGAATCAATTTACTGCAAATCTTCCTCTGGTGAAAAGGCAGCGTTTAGAAAGTTTTATTGGTTATAGTACAGTAACCTGCATGCGGACCGGCGCTCAACTAGGAACTGTTCATGAAATGGACGGTTTTATCCGGCAATACCAAGAGAAATTTGGAAAAATTAACATAATAATAACCGGAGGAGATACAGAATATTTTGTAACTCACTTGAAAAGTGAGATATTTGCACATCCAAATTTAGTCCTGATTGGTCTAAATAAAATTTTAAACTATAATGCCACAATCTCTAAATAGATTTTTATCGCTTGTTTTACTAGTATTATCAGTGTTCGTAGCGCATGCTCAGCCACAGGATAATTCGCCTTATTCAAGATATGGACTTGGTAATTTACAAAGCACAAATTTTGCACCTCTTAGTTCAATGGGAGGATTGTATTCAACCTACAATAGCGTTTACCATATAAACACCGCCAATCCAGCGTCTTATTCTTCGCTGACCTGGGCGTCTTTCGAGGTGGGGGCTTTCGGCCGTTTTGCTAACCTACAGACCTCCGACGATAATCTTAGATCCAGAGCAGAATCTGGAAGTCTTAGCTATTTAGCACTCGGATTCCCTGTGTTCAATCCCCTTAATCGGATCACCCAGAAAAAAGATTATCCCTTTGACTGGGGGATGAGCTTCGGATTAATCCCTTACTCAAGTATTGGATATTCGATAGAAAGAGAAGTTATTGACCCCGATTTTGGACAAGCTACTTACAATAATCAAGGGTCCGGCCAATTGTATAAATTATATTATGGGAATGGGCTAAAAATAAATGGACTTTCTGTAGGGTTTAATGTGGCCTACTTGTTTGGAAAAATCGAAGATCAAAAAACAATTGTTTTTGATGAACTCACCTATGCATTAGCTGACCAGTTGACCGACCAAAACAATACGAAAGGATTTTTATTCGATCTGGGACTCCAATATGAAAAACGAATCGGTGCACCACCAGCAGAAGATGAGGACGATTACCGCCCCACGCTTACCCTTGGTGCAACATTTACTCCCGGGATCGGAGCAACTACAATCGCAAGAAAGTCTTATGTCCGTCAGAATTTTGTTTCTGGTTCCCTGTTTTCAGATACAATAGTAGGAATAGATGGCGAAAAGGACAAAATGAATATGCCAAGCATCTTTAGCTTTGGTATTTCCTATAAGGCCATTTCAGATAAAAAGATGCAATGGATGCTTGGACTAAACTATGAAGGAGCTTCCTGGAATAATTTTTCAAGCCCCAATCATTTAGATGATTTAGCTTTTGCTTCAAAAATGGGAATTGGAATGGAAATTATTCCAGAAGTCCGATCCTATAATAGCTATGTAAAACGAATAGCATACCGGTTAGGAGCCTTTTATAATAAAGACCCTAGAGTGATTGGCACAACACAGCTAACCAATTATGGCATAACTTTTGGATTTGGGTTACCAATAAGAGTTCCAGGGAATAAAACGAGCCATATAAATTTAGCATTCGAATTAGGAAAACTTGGAACTAAAGATATTATCGAAGAAAATTACTTAAGAGCTACTGTCGGTTTTACTTTGAATGACAAAAGCTGGTTCTATAAACGCAAATACAAATAATTATGAAAACACAGTCAATTATTTTAACAATACTCCTAGGAGCTTTCTTTAGCTTTTCCGCCTTCGCACAAGGAAATTGCAAAAGTTGGGGAACTGGGAAAGACAGTACGGACGCAATAAAAAATCATGTTCTTTACAGAGATTACATGAAACAAAAAGAATTTGAAAAAGCATTCCCTTTATGGGAAAAAGCATATACTGCAGCTCCTTCAGGCTCTGAAAAACACTTCATTGATGGTGTTAAAATTTATAAAAATAAAGTCGAACTGGCAACGGACGATGCAGAAAAACAAAAATACATCGAGAAAGTGTATGCGTTGTTTGACCAACGAATTGAGTGCTTCGGAAAAGAAGGTGCTATACTTGGAAGAAAAGCCTACAACATGTACTATATGGCTGCACCAACGGAAGAAACCTACAAAACATTTACCCGTTCTATCGAATTGGAAGGAAACAAATCAAAGGATTTTATCCTTGTACCGTTTGCCAACAACGCAGTAGACATGTACCGAAATAAAGCCATCGAGAAAGAAGAAGCAAGAGAAGTCTATGCCACACTAAATAAAATCATAGACTACAACATCGCCAACAACGAAAAGAAAGCGGACAAATACACGAAAGCAAAAGCAGGTGTCCAAGAACAATTTTCCATCATCGAAAGAAATATCTTCGATTGTGGGTACTTCAGAGACGATATCATCGCAAAGTACAACGCCGATCCAAACAACCCTGATGTATACAAATCAGTTTATAAAGAATTAGTGCAAGTAGGTTGTACGGATGCAGATCCAATTGTAGCAGAAATCAAAGCAAAAGATAAATCACGCATCGCCGATAAAAAAGCAGCATTCCAAGCGCAACAAGCAATTTCCAGAGAAGAAAATGCGCCAACAGCCAACAAAGCTTCCGAACAATACAAAGCAGGAAACTACGCAGAAGCAGTACGCTTGTATCTGGTAGCAGTAGACGAAACAAATGTCAGCGACAAAAAAGGACGATACTTATACACAGTAGCACAGACCTACGCTTATAAATTGAAGTCCTACAGCAACGCTAGAAAATACGCCAGAGAAGCAGCCAAACACATGCCTGGAAGCGGAAAACCTTATATGTTGATTGGTAACATTTATGCAGCAGGCGCTTCGTCTTGTGGATCCAAAACAGATGATTGGGGTAGCCGTCTAGCTTACCTTGCAGCCATCGACAAATGGAACTACGCAAAATCGGTAGATTCTTCTCTTGCAGGAGAAGTTTCGGAGAAAGTTGCTAAATACGCAAGCTACAAACCAACCAAAGAACAAGCATTCTTGCGTGGTTTGAAGGATGGACAATCTGCCAACACGGGTTGCTGGATTGGAGAAAGCGTAACTGTGAGAACAGTTAAAGGATACTAGAAATTAAGTAATCTAAATACTATAAAAAACGACGATGGTCAGGAAACTGGCCATCGTCGTTTTTTATTGGTAAAGTGTAGAAGGACCTTGCGCTGATTAATAGTCACTACTCCTAGGAGGCAAAATCAATAAACTGTTTTGCTCAATTGGTCTGTCAGCGCAGCGATCTGCTTGGACGGTCTCGCTTCTCGCAGCGGTCTAACAAGAAAGCTCTCCGCGGAGATTGTTCTGCAGGCGTTTTTTTATTTCTTCTTTTGGAAGGTTTTTTCCTAGTAGATAACATAATTTTGTAAGTGCTGCTTCAGGCGTCATGTCGTAACCATTTACTAGTCCGGCCTTTGCCATCCCTGATCCGGTTTCATAGTCACCAAATTCTACTGTTCCTTTATGGCATTGCGTGCAGTCGATGAGGATGATGCCTTTGGCAGTAGCTTCGGAAAGTGCTGCTAGAAACTCTTTGTTGGTTGTTGGCCCATTGCCGGTGCCAAATGCTTGGATGACGGCGCCTTCTAGTGGGGGAAGTAATGCATTTCTTATGATTTGCGCCGAGATACCAGGGAAAAGCCAAATTACCGTTACATTAGAGTTAAGTTGCTTGGGAATGCGCAGTCCGGTATCTTCTCCAAATGGTCGATGGATCAGGTGATCTTTGATTCTCATGTGAATGCCTCCTTCTCCCAGAGGGGGCAGATTGGGCGACTCAAACGCCCGAAACCCATCACAATCTATCTTGACAGATCGGTTGCCTCTGATTAGTATATTGTCAAAGTGGATACAAACTTCCGGGATGTCGAAATTGGCAGCAAATAATAGTGCTCCGACTACATTTTCCATGGCGTCATTCCGAGGTTCGATCATTGGGATTTGAGATCCGGTAAGTATAACTGGTTTGCGGAGCCCCTCAAGCAGGAAGGATAGTGCAGACGCACTGTAAGCCATTGTATCTGTACCATGCAGAATGACAAACCCGTCAAATCGTTCGTATTGTTTTTGGAGGAGGTGAGCGAGCGACAGCCAATCTGCTGGTGCCATATTGGAAGAATCCAGTAGCGGATCCATTTCGAGAATTTCATATTCTGGCATGATTCGGTTGCTGAAAACGGGATATTGTTTCATCAATTCTTCAAGCAATCCGGGTTTAGGGATAAACCCATTTGGTGATGGCTCCATACCAATCGTTCCCCCAGAATAAATGATAAGGATTCGCTTTTTCACGTGGCAATACTTTTTTTATAAATTATTCGGGTTAAAAGTAAAAAAAAATGGCCACCTAATCCATGTTAAAGAATTAGATGACCTTTTATGAGGTTGTTTAAGGGGTAAAAAGTAACTACTTGAATATTTTCAAACAGGATTCTTTTAGGCCTTAATAAATCTTGTTACAAATCGTGTGTTTTGATTTCTGATATCAACGATATAGTGCCCTTTAGGGAGATCTTGAGGAATTGTTATTTCATTCCATATTTCTTGTCTTTTGGAGTGCACTAGTTTTCCATTCAAATCAAAAATATTAACAAAAGGACTGGTGTTGCCTTCTTGAATAACAATATCCGAAATCTGAGTTATGTCTACTGTTACAGGGTTTATCATAACCGGCGTAAATGGATTAATGCCGGATGGAGGTGCCGAAATTGACTTTATACTCGAGGTAGAACTCGTCCCATCCAGATCCGTCTGGGTAAATCTATAATAGACAGTGCCCGAGATCGTCGGTTCCAGTATATCCATATAGAAGTATTTTATTTCAACAGTTGAATTTCCTGCACCTTCAGCTTCGCCTACGATACTGAAGTTCGTACCATCCAAAGACCGCTCTATATAGTACATATCAGTAGTCACTTCTTCTGCGGTAACCCAGTTAATAATCACATTTCTGTTGTCTAGCTGCACCTCAAAGTTGACCAAATCGATCGGAGGAGTTTCTGAGGCAGTTAGTGGTATACTTGTTAATAATGAAGCACAAAAAAATACTAGTGCGAGGAAAATTGATGTTCCTTTCATGTTTGTTAGTTTTAAATAGAATAGCCGTGGAAGTAAATTAGAACAAGATGCCGTGTTAGTTATTAGCATGCTTGAATATTGTTACGCGTGTTTTAGTGAATTGTTGCAAAAATGAAAAGACGATCAGAGTAAATTTTTTGGCTATATATTAAAAGTACTGTTAGCATCTGCTTATACACTTATTGAATATTGAATTGGAATAGAATTTTTAGCGGAATAGGTAGTGGCTTATTTCTTCTAATTTCGCCTACAAATTAGAGCAGCCATTGCTATTTCCTAATAAAGGGGAATCTGTAGAAGAAGTAGGTACTATTTTGAGGAATTAAATTTTGTTAAAAAAGAACAAAAACACCCAGTTGACGTACAATGTACCAGAATTTTTTTACCGAATATTGTTATTATCAAAACTAGAAATCGATACCTACTTCTATTTTTTCTTTTTTGGCTTACAGCAGTTGGTGTTTTGTACTCTAAAAATGAAACAAAGCCAACAGATGATCGCTGGCGGGAAATTGATGCAAGTGCATCGAGGGAACAATTTTTGGAGTATGAGAAATACTTGAAGGATAGCTATAAGTGGAAACCTGAAGATCGGATACTCTATTTGAAAGAAGCGTTTAAGGGCAGTCAAAAATTTGAGAATGACTCCTTGGTTTATTTTTACGTGGAAAAACTGGGGGCTTTGTATCGGGATTTAGATTCACTTTCCTTGTCACTTGCCTATTTAAATATAGCAATAGAACATAGTCATACTCCTTTGTCGAAACGGATTACTTACAACACTCTGGGTAGTTTACATTTCAAGTTTCGTGATAATGAAACGGCATTAGAATATTATTTTAAATCTGTAGAAGAAGCCAAAAAACTTAAGAATGGCTCAGAGGCCTATCCGCTCGGCAATATTAGTGAGATATATGCCATTCTTGAAGATTATGAAAGTGCTATTAAATATCTAAAACATTCTATTAAGTGTTCTCAAAACTTAGTTTCGCCTGAAAAGGAGTATAGTCTGACATACGATTATTCCTATATCTTAAATTATTACTACAATTTTAACAAACTTGATTCTGCAAACCACTACCTAGATTTAGTACTGGACAATGTCCAATATCTTGAGACCATACAACAGCAAAAATATCTGGATGCACAATTTGTTGGGTATTTCGCTATTGCTGAATATTATTTAGATATAGAAAAACCTAAACTTGCAAAAAACTATATTGAGAAAACCAAAAGCAAAGCACAACCCTTTTATTTGACCTCCGTCCTTATTCTAGAAGCCAAGTATGAAGTGTTGACAAAAGATTATCAAGAAGCATTGAAAATTTTGAACGAAGAAGCAATTTTAAAGGAATTTGATAGCAAGGATGAAGTCAATAAACTCAAAACGGAAGTCTATCAAGCACTCGGCAATTACAAAAAGGTAATTGAGCTAAAGGACATCGCGATTGAAAACCAAAAATTAAAATTCGGAAACAATATTCAAAAATACAGTGCTTTTGCAGATGCGAAATACGAAAATTTTCAAAAAAGTGAGGAGATAAAATCATTGATATTGGATCAGAAAGTCAAAAAGCTGACCATCCAAAATCAACGGTATATCGTAATCCTCGTCTTTGCGCTGTTTTTGATGTTTGCAATCGCTGCGTTTTTGCTGTGGCGCCAATTCCTAAATCGAAAAAAATTAAGTATTTATTTGCAAGAACAAGTCGATCAAAAGACCACCCACCTTCAGAAGGCAAACGAAGAACTCACCATCCTCAGCTTTGTCGCTTCGCACGATTTGAAAGAACCAATCAGAACCATCAGTAATTTTGCAGGACTCATAAAAAGAAAATTGCCAGATGGTATGGCCCAAGAGTTTGATTTTTATTTTAATTCTATCGATAAAAGCACCGCGCAAATCTACAATTTGGTAGAAGATATCGCTTCGTTTGTATCCATGTCCAAAGACTCAGAGATCAATAAAGTCATGGTAAATATGGACGAGCAAGTCAATAGTCTATTTCTAGGAATGGATTCGTTGATCAAAGAAAAAAATGGAAAAGTAATCAACCTAGGTATTCCTACTATAAAAACGAATGCCACGATAATGCACGTCATACTGACCAATTTAATCGAAAACGGCTTAAAATTCAATCAATCAACCGTTCCTACCATCAAAGTTTCCTACCAATCCAATGAAACTACACACCAAATCATCGTAGAAGACAACGGTATTGGAATAGAAGAGAAATACCACCAACAAATTTTTATAGGCTTCAAAAGACTAAACAACAGATATCAATATAGCGGCTCTGGCATCGGCCTTGCCATCGCTAAACTACTATCAACAAAAATAGGCGGCACCATCCTGGTAGAAAGCCAACTAAATAAAGGAAGCAAATTCATAGTAAATTTACCAAAAGAAAGTTGAGCAACCGCCACCTCCTTAGCTACTGTCAATACTGTAATGTTAAAGATAACTACATATGATGCATTCGTAATCAATGTTTTATGGGTCAATGGAAGTCGTGTTTGTTCCGGTTTGTCATATAAAATTGTTATTTTAAGAAAGCGCTAAGCAAGAAATAGCTATGTGATTACTAACGACTCTTGTCTATCCCGACAAGGAAAGAAAAGTTATCTTTTATGGATGCTTCTTATTTTATCAACCATCGTTCTATTCCTTTTTTAACTTTAGTAAGGAAAATCCTCGTCCTATTGTTGATAGGACTTTCTTGCCATTTGGGTGGAATGGCCGCTATCCCCATCAATGGAGGCAATGAGTCCGACATCCAGGCAGTACTCGACAACATGCCCGAAACCGGAGGAGACAGAACCCTCCATCTTAGCGGAACATTTAACAAGCTAAACAGGCAGGTATATATCGAAAAAAACAATGTGCAGATCATTGGCATCAACAATCCGCTTCTGATAAATATCGTTTTCCTGATCGACGCCAACAACGTAACTCTCGATAACTTAACCTTGCAAGGAACGGGGCAAGGCCTCTGTATTCTTATTGGCAATCTGCCGCCTAGTTCCAGCTTTCCCTTTGTGGAAGCGGACCTTGCGAACCTTTGTCATAGCAACACGATTCAAAATTGCAGATTTGAAAATCTGTATAGCCAGCAAGGAGAAGGAGGTGCTATTATTAGAATATTACCCCATCATAATCACTATGGCAATCAAATACTAGGCAATTCTTTTACTGGTTGGGGAAATAGCGGGGCGCTCACACATGTCATCAAAGTCGGAGGAGAAAGACTGAATACTGATGGCAGTTACAACAGCTATCCCGTTTTTTCTGAAATCACCTTAATCCAAGCCAACTTTATTGAAGGAAATTTATCTTCGATTCCTGGTACATATTCCTCTACAATTCAAGTATACAATCCTTCTCACATCATAGATAATGAAATCAGAAATGCCTTCGTCGGCGTCTCCACCAAAGGAAGTGACAACCTCGTAAAAGGCAATCGAATTTTCGATATGTATGGAGATGGAGGACTCTATATGCGCGATGGTAATAACAATGTTTTTGAAGACAATCTAGTAGCAAATGGTTACGCGGGATTTTATGCATGGAGTGGCAAGCAGGCCATTTTTCGGAACAATGTTTTTGCAAACAATACTCGATGCGGAACCATCAATTCAGCCAAACACAATGGCAACCGTCCTGCAAATTGGAATATGGAGCAAGACCCACTAGCGCCTCAGGGACTTGTTTTTACTGGCCAAACCAGCCACCAGTTTTCCAACGATCAAAGTTTGTTTCTCAACAATACTTTTTACAAAAACAGTTACGGAGTCCAATGGGATATCTGGACGAGCCAGCCGACCTTTGGCAAACCAGCAACCACCTATTTCGTCAACAATATTTTCTGGGGAGATGATGGGAATACCTTTAGGGACAAACTTTTTACTAAGTGGAATCCCGGCGACCCGAATGACCAGGGCTGGATTCCCAATGATCCCCTGCCCAATTCGGTATATTTGTATCACAATATTTTTCATAATGGATTTGATGGGACGGTGGACGCTGTTTATACTGGAGGCGCAGCCAATGACTCCATTGTCACCTGGACGCCTTGCCAGCAAATGTTTCCTTATACACCGATTGGCAATGCGGAGTTTTTTGGACTGACCAATTCTTCTATCATTCCCGGTTTTTTGTCGACTTTTGGGCCGATGACTTTTCCAGAACGACGAGGTGCCTGCCTGGAAGTGTGTGATTCGTTGATAATAGATGACTTAGGATGTGAATTGCTCAAAAACCGAACGTTCGACACGAACATGGACTTCTGGAATTCCTGGGAATGTGCTCCTGTAGCTGTAAATGGACAAGCAGATATTACCAACATCAATGCAGGAACGGAGGTATGGGTAGCAGGATTTTATCAAGAGGGATTACCGATCCTTCGCGGAGAAGAGTACACGGTTTCTTTTCGCGCCAAAGCTACCGCAAATCGCTCGCTGGACGTAAAGTTAGGCCTGGGAGTGCCACCCTACAGCTCTTATGCTTATGAGGTCGTCAATCTGACGACGGCCTTCCAAAATTTTTCCTTCACCTTTACCATGAACCATCCGACGGATCTGAACACGAAGTTTGATTTCCTTGTTGGGAATGTTGCCACCTCCATCCAATTGGACGACATTAGTATTACCTCACCAACCTGCCGTCCCCTTCAAATCAAGGCATTTTTAGAAGGCTGTTATGATACGGGAACGGGTTTGATGACGAATAATATGAATGTCGTACATCGTATTCTTCCCGGACAATCCAACAGTAATGTGCCCATTGGCCAACCCTTTAATGCACCTCCCTGGAATTATGTGGGGAACGAAGGACTTTCCTTCGATGACAATTCTTATGGCATCAATATAGTCGACTGGGTATTGGTATCCCTTCGCACCGAAATAGCCCGATCTTCAGAAATAGCGAGATTTGCCGCCCTGCTCGAAACCGACGGCCAAATACAGTTTGCAGAACCCTTAAATCTAAATTTGGTAGAAGGAGATTCCTTGTACATTGTCCTGGAACATCGGAATCATTTAGGCGTGATGACGGCGGGCAAAGTGCCGGTTACTGAAAATGGAGTAGTGTATGACTTTACCGCGCAAAATAGCTACGCCAGTCCTGGTCAGGGATCTATTGAAGTAGTGCCTGGTCTTTGGACGCTTTATGGGGGAGACGGTGCACAGACGTCAGATGTCATCAGCTATGATATCAACGGAGAGGACATTGCTTTTTGGAGAACGCAAAACGGTAGTTTTGCCATTTATTTCCCTGGAGATTTCAACCTGGACGGCGACGTAAATGCTGACGATAGAATCCTGTGGCGCAAAAACAATGGAATAAATTCTGGTGTTCCAAGGTAGTTTTTTGATAGCGGGACTCGCTTGGCTACACAAAACTGATCGTAGAGGCGGGCCAGCTTCCGGTAGAAAGACACCCCAACCCTGGAAGGGGAAAATACCAATAACCGACCAACAAATAACTGCCTAGAAACCCTGAAAAGGGAAACAACTCCCTAAAACCAAGCAGCCCCAGGAATACGGAACGGCCAAGGAATACCAGCAAGCAAAAGCACTAACCCAATCGCATAAAAGATAAACCCTTTCTTAAATTTCTCAGTATCCACACTCAGCGATTTTACCTTGCTATAACCAATCGTAATAAAAACAACAGCAAGGAACATTAGTGTAGAGTGTTCCACTAAATAGAACCGATTCAAGGCATTTTTCATAGACTCCGCAGAGAAAACCACTTTAGGACTGATGAAATACAATGCTAACCCAAGCAGAAACTGGATATGAAACGAAATCATACTAAATAAAAACAATTTTTTATCACCACCAGAAAAGGACTTACCGGATTGCCATTTCATAAGCGCATTGACTACAGCTACCACTAGGAGAATCAGCACAATCCAACGGATTCCTGAGTGGGCATGTCTTAACATATTATACATAAGTATCTTGTTTTGTGTCCTGCAAATGTAACGAATTTTTTGTTCTTGTATAATTGATTTTTCTAAGGATAAAGACGTTTCGCTTGTAGGAAGATGGTGAACTTTAGTCGATTATAGCAAGGCATTAATACATAAAATAGGTCGATTGAAATTATTTATAAGTATAATTGGTTTTAGTTTTAGTTGTCAATAGTATTTAAAGAGAGGCATAGTTTAGGCATGGATAAAAAGCAAATTTTTATAAAAACAGTACAAAATTTATGAAAACCACAGGAAAAGGAAATACAGCACTCAAAGGCAACATTAATTTAAGACAAATATTAGGTCAAAAATATGAAATGGGAGAAGAGGTTCTTTGGGCTGAAAAAGCACAGAGTAACAACTTCCATATCTTCGAAAAAGAATATTTGCTCACCTCGTTTGTTATACTTCTTATAAGCCTTGGCCTTTGCTTTTTTTATACCCTTGCCGGAATAGGATTTTTTTTTATTGCTATGCTAGGATCCTATTTGTTTCAATCTGTAAAGCAAAAAGTGGTTAATATTGTTACCTCAGAAAGGGTGATCGTACTATCTGAAAATGGGACTACGCACAGAAAGTATGCATCGATATTCAATATTTCATCATCCAACAATGATAAGGGCCGGATGATCATGTTTCAAGAAAGAGTAACAGACAAAAATTATGACGGAAATTCGGGACTCGATACCGTTTTTCATTTCGAGCTCGTTGATAAATTGAACAGCCCAGAAGCAATAATAAACAAGCTGCTGGACGAAAAAGGCCCGCATAAAGTCGTAAAAGAAGCCACCTTAAAGCTAATGGAGGAGGTTGGACTTCACCAGGACTCTAACTGGTATATGAGATATAACGGCGAAATTGATGGCATGAAAACAGCCGTAGAAGTGGATGGGCTTTTCCCAATTAAATCAGTCAAGGTATTGATCGATTGCCCTAACTATTCCAACAATTTTCTAGTCGTTAAAGAACAAATTGACAGGAAAATTGATGTTCAGGTAGGTGACCCAGAGTTTGATAATGCATTTATCGTCAAATCCGATGCCCGCGATTTTCTGGAAACTATACTTACCGAAGAGATCAAAAAACGAATGCTGAATTGCCTGGGCCAAGGAGCCTGTACCTACAATTTTGGTAAAACAGGAAAAGTAATGAAAGATAAAAAGATAGACAAGAGTAGCCAGTTTGCAGATGACGAGGACGTCCTGGATTTTCAAATGCTAACCAAAACAACAAGGAAAGACAAGCCTACTATCGTGGAAAACAGAAAAACAGGAACAACCGCACAGCTCAAATTCATAGGAACCCCAATGGATAGTGTACAGATGAACGTCCCTTTCTTGAAAAAGTACATTGAAAACTGCCTGATGAGTGCCGTACAGATTGCTAAACAAATCAAAAAATACAATTCTTAATAGGCTGGATAGGCACCACAAATCTGGTCAGACTTTCATTACTAAGGCGCCAACCGTTCCAACGTCCAACTATCCTTCCCTAGCGTATACAACATTCGGTCATGCAGTCGGCTCGATCTTCCTTGCCAGAACTCCATCTTTGTAGGCTGGACAATATATCCGCCCCAATTTTCGGGCTTAGGCAGTACTGGATCGTTTTTATATTTGGCCTCCAATTCCTTGACGGCGTCTTCCAGTTCTGACCGATCTTTGATGACGCTGCTTTGTGCAGAAACGTGCGCGCCAATTTGACTTTTCTTAGGACGAGACTGGAAGTAGTTGGTGGATGCTTCGGCACTCAATTTTTTAAGGCGTCCTTCTATCCGAACTTGACGTTCCAGCTGAGGCCAGAAAAAAACAAGCGCGACATTAGGGTTTTCCTCCATCTCTTGCCCTTTGCGGCTATGGTAGTTGGTATAGAAGACAAACCCTTGCTCGCTGACCCCTTTCAGCAGTACGATCCTGGCAGACGGCAATCCGTTTTTGGTGGTAGTCGCAAGCGTCATTGCATTTGGCTCCCTGCTGCCCATTGCCTCAATTGCTTCTTTAAACCAGTCTTTAAACTGATCAATAGGGGAAGACTTGACCATTGTTTTATCCAGTTTTCTGGAATGGTAATCTTTTCGCAGATCCTCCAATTTTTTTTGTTCCATAGTACTTGTTGTTGGTACAAATGTAAGGGATTCTATTGTATGGTTAATGATTAATTGTGGATTAGTTAATGAGGTGGAGCCTATCCAACCATTATACTATTAGCCAATCCCCATTAACCAGTTCCCAATGCAATTGGACATAAAAAAACCCCTATCATACGATAGAGGCCCGAACAAAAAACAAAAAACAAACTATAAACCCACTATGAAAACCCGTAATCTGTGTGGATGAGCCATGATGCTAGGTAACTGTTTTTCCAAGTTACCTCATCTATGCACTTCGATTCGTTCTTCTCAGCATTTCCTGCTAAGGAAGCCCATCCTAGTGTAAAACTCAGAGCAGATGATTTTTGATTATTCTCCTCCGGGAGTTCCTCTTTATTTTGCTCTGAGTTGTCACTATCGGTCTTGTGATAAGAAGTAGATGATGAAGCGTTTTTTACAGGTCGATCTGAAAAATTAGACGGATCGTCAGAAACATGAGACTCTAAAAAGCTGCTAGTAGCCGGTAATAATACCGGAGACAATTTGCGGCAAAATTTGTTGAATATTTGATTAGTTTCTGTCATTGTAAAAGTCACTTTGTTTATTAAATACTTCCTTCGTGTTGACAATTCAAATATGCAGCAGAAACCTAAATGTAAGGAGTGCCAAAATTACAATAAAGTGACATGAAAAACGATCTTTTTTTTGATGATCGCACTATGTATGTTGATTTGATTTGTTTCGTATAGTGTCAATAAAACAACAAAGAAATCACATTTTTGAATAAAAAAAAGGCTTTGGAACCTAATCCAAAGCCTTAAAAAATAAGGTATTAAGTAAGTTGATATTAGTTGATAATAATCTTCCCGCTTTTTTGATTCAAATCATTGTCTTCAATTCTAAAGATGTAAATGCCTTTTGGCAACCCATCTCTATTTACAGTAATTTGGTTTTCTGTAATTCCAGTCTTGCTAGTTACTTCCCGTCCCATCATATCGTAAAGTGTAAAATCTACAGCACTTGATAAAACAGGCAGGCTGATAATTGTAAAATCGGTCATTGGATTTGGAGCGACAACAATTTCATCCAGCGGATTTATCGGATCATGGATACTTGTAGTCGGGCCTTGAGTGACACCAACGGTATCTTCCAGATAAAAAGCAATCATCACCATCATCTCATCGTCCGATTCATCTCCCCAGCAAATTTCATCTGTACCGCTATTCACGTAAGTGGCCTCATGAATAATCCCATTCGTAGCACTCATCTCTACTGGATGAAATGGCTCAAAATAGCGAAGTGGGATGTGCTGATAGTCGAAATAAGGTGAAGGGCATCCTGGTTCCCCAGTAGGGCAACTGCCATCATAGATCATATCTCCTTTCTGCCAGAAATTACTTTCCCACATTTTATAACCAGTACCCAATTGATGGGTATGCCCCATCAGTCCCCAGAGAAAAATTTCTCCTAATGGAATTTGTAGTGTCTGAGATTCGGTATGTGTTTGGCCCGTGTTCGGCACACAAATATCCGTATTCGGTATCAAAATGGCGTTCATCTTTTGAGCCGCTGTGCCTATTGGTTGTGTATATACATTTATGTAGACCTCTGCTTTGTACGGTACGCCCTGATAATTGATGTAGTGGGTGTTTAAATCAAGTACTACATCTGAGTCCCATCTAAAAGCTGCACCCTGAGGCAACCGAAGATCAGTTGGTCCTTGGATCGCACTTACCAGACTAGTGCTGGTATGGTTGGCATTTGTTCGAAGTCCTGCAATTTCATTGGAGGCTTCTGCGCTGCTATTGAAATCGTATAACAAAAAGTGGTGGGAAAAGGATCCCATTTCCGTATTGATCCGAACGACTTCTCTATTATTACCTAAATCAAGTTCCCATTTTTGATAATACTCTATATTGTACGAAGGGGTTTCTTCCAAGAAAAATGGTCCCATTTTAATTTGAAATCCTTCTGAAGGATCTGGTGCTGGAGGTGCTCCGTAAGGAAAACTTTCAAGGCCCATTCCACTATAAAAATTTTCTAATAAACTACGCTCGACATTGACTCCATTGGCATCAGCACCAAATAAAATCCATTGTCTTATGAGCTCTTTTTCAACACTGGTCAGTCCTTTGTCTCCGTGAGGGACACCACCTGCATGTTCTGCATTATCCAAAACGATGGTCTCTTCTAGTCCTTCATGTATCTTTCTGAATACAAAACTGCGATCTGCTCTTCCAGGATAGATTTGGGTATAGCCTTCTGATTGGGCATGACTGTTTTGGACGGCGCCATTGACAAGTCGATTATAAACATCAGCACCAGGGTTTGCTCCAGTACCTTGAAGATCAAGGTTTGCTGCCGGGGAACTTCCACTATGGCAGGAGGCGCATTTGCCTTGTAGAATATTGTAAACTTCCAGGGCGGTAGATTGGCCAAAACTTGTGGCATGCCCAACCACCACAGCAAGTAGCACAGTAAAGATCTGCTTCATTATATATATTGTTTAGTAAAAAGGATAGTGTGTTTTTTAAACGCACTGTAGCATAACAAGTTTCCAATTTACTAAAAAAACAGGATATTTAACAGGTCGAAATTCGAATTAAAAAATAATGTATTTGATTATTCTTTGGAATTCATGGTGCATAATTGTTGCGAAAAGACGAGCACGAGGGGTGTTTTTTTTAGAACAATCCGCCCATTCGTTTAGGACCAATCAGTTCCCAAATATCGTTAGTTAACAAGTCGGAAACTCGATGCATGTACACATCAAATGGCTGTTTTTCCGCATTCGGTGGGGGATCCAGGTAGTAAATCCCTTCCAGTTCGGTCAGAAATTTAGAATACACCATAAACAATCCCGACACTAAAGTATGGCTGATATTGTCGGTTTGTTTTCGTTGGACATCGTTTAAAAATATCCCGATTACTTTTTGTGGATGTTTGACAAATTTTTGTAGAAGAATTTTATCAATAAACATTTTGCCCATTCGATCTTTGGAAGTGGTTTTTACAGAAACGACCACCTCGTCCTGACTTAGATGTTTTGTGGTAGAGTGGACTTCCGGGAATGGAGAAAGGATCAAGTCATTTTCGCATTTGTAATGTTTCTCTCCTTCGTCGGTTTCGTAGGGGATTTTGAGGACGGTTTTTTTGTTGGAGATTTCCATGGCAGAAAACACCGCTTTGACCAACTCTTCAAATCGATTGCCGACATGTTTTCTTGCGCTGTTTTGATTGACTAAAAGGTCAAGTCCTGCTCCGATAGACTGCTGGATGGTATATAGTACGCTGTCTATAAGTTTTTTTTCTTCTAGTTCCCACTGAGAATCTGGTGATTTTAATTTTGGGATTAAGGCTTGAAAGTCGGCGAATTTTTTTTGAAACAACGTGGCATTCTCAATAAATAGCTCCACATTTATCGGACGAACGTACTTCGTAGTACCAGCAATTTCAGAATAATAAATTTTATAGCTCCCTTTTTCATTGAAACCACTCAAAATATTAGGCAGATAACCAAGAATACGGACGGCAAGCGCTTCAAATTCTTGAAGAGAGTTCTTTCGTTCTTGCAAGTCACGGTCTAAGGAGATCATCTTTTTGCGCTAAGATAGGGAAGTTGTTATAGCCTTACTAAAGAGCGCCCAAAAAATGAATAATATTTCCAGAAAGAAAAATGTAATTTTATAGCTATGAATACCAATAGACCTATCCATCCCGACTTCCTTCATTTTCTTGATTTTAAATCTGCGGCGGTCATTGACTTGTATACAGATTTGCGGGAGTTTGTATTGGGGCTCTATCCGGATAGCAATGAATTGCTCTATCATACGCATGCATTGACGTCTGTCTTCACGATTTCTGAAAAGCTGGGAGATGGATTTTGCATGATTCCCATCTATACCAATCACATGAATCTTGGCTTTCACAAAGGTGTGTTATTGGAAGATCCTCATAAATTGCTCAAGGGTACGGGAAAACTGATCCGCCACATCCCCATTAGCCAACCCTCCGATTATCGCAACCCAAAAGTCCAGCAACTCGTCCAACATGCCATCGACTTTGCCATCAACGATATGGATAAACCTGCCAAGGTGAAAGGTGCTACGATTTCTAAGATAAAAAAGTAGTCCTGGTATAAAGCAGTTGGTATAAGGGGTAGCGTAGAAGGCATAGTCAATAGTCAAGTTTCTACCTTATACTTTCTACTTTTTTACCTATTTTAGCCATCACATGAAAAGGGATACCAAAAACATAAAATCAAAGTACGATGCCGTTTTCCGTAAGGAAATAACACGACTCAATCCAGCCCAGAAAGAAGCAGTAGAAAACATTGAAGGGCCAGTGCTGGTGGTGGCAGGTCCAGGCACTGGAAAGACACATATTCTCAGCGCAAGGATTGGTCAGATACTCGAAGAAACAGACACCGCTCCGCATAATATTTTATGCCTCACGTATACCGATGCAGGAGTGCATGCGATGCGAAAACGGCTGCTTGAATTTATCGGCCCTGAAGCACATCGCGTTCACATCAATACGTTTCATTCCTTTTGCAATAATGTCATCAAGGACAACCTCTCCATGTTTGGACTTCAGGACCTGGAAGCCACGACGGAACTAGAACGGATGGAAATAATAGGGGATATCTTGGACAACATTGACAAGTCCAATCCGCTTCGAAATCTGAAGGGAGATCATCGGGTATGGGACAAAAAAGTCGTACAGCTTTACGACACGATGAAAAAGGAAAACTGGACGCCGGAATTGATCAGCGAAAAAATAGATGCCTACATAGAAGAGCTCCCCAAACAAGAGGAGTTTCAATATAAAGTCAATTATAAACAGTTTAAAAAAGGCGATGCAAAAATCGCAAAAATCCTAGAGAAAAAGAAAAAACTAGAAAATCTACGGGCGGCTGCAAATCTGCTTCCAACCTACCGAAAGCGCATGGAAGAGGCGCACCGGTATGATTTTGCAGACATGATTTTATGGGTGCTGAAAGCGTTTCGGGAAAACGAAAATTTATTGCTTTCCTATCAAGAGCAGTACTTGTATTTTTTGGTCGACGAGTTTCAAGATACCAATGGTGCTCAAAGCGAGTTGATTCGAATGCTGATCAGCTATTGGGAGCAGCCGAATATCTTTGTGGTAGGAGATGATGACCAATCTATTTACGAATTTCAAGGAGCACGTGTCCGCAACCTGGTGGAGTTTTACGAATCTTTTGATGGCAATATTTTGCCTATTGTATTGACGACAAATTATCGGTCTTCTCAACACATTTTGGACGTGGCCAAATCGCTGATCGACTATAATAAAATCCGCCTCATTCACCAATTTGAAGCCGTCAATGTCAGCAAGGAATTAGTAGCTGGAAATGAAGCTGTGGCTAATTCGCCGCTGGTCCCTCGAGTCGTCGCTTATCCAAATTCTATCCATGAAATAACAGATATCGCCCGCCAAATTGCAAGCATTCAGCAACAAAAAATCCCCTTGTCTGATGTGGCGGTCATCTATACCAAACACAAGCAGGCTAGGCAGCTAATTCAGCTACTCCAAAAGCGAAATATTCCTTATCAAACAAAAAGAAGGGTCAATGTACTCGAAGCACCAGCCATAAAAAAGTTGTTGACCATGCTCAACTACCTGCTGACAGAATTTGAACGACCAGACCGCGGCGAAGAATATCTGTATGAAATTCTACATTACGATTTCACAAAGATCAATCCAGCAGATATCACTAAACTAGCTGTCTATAAAGGGCGAAATGCAGAGGCATTACCTTGGAGGGAACTGATCGGCAATGAAAAATTGCTCCTAGAAAACAGAGTCAACAACACCGCACCAATTATTCAACTTTACGAATTCTGGATGCGAATAAAGGCGGATTACATCAATCTTCCACTGCTACCATTGCTAGAACGGATCATCAACCGATCAGGGATGCTTGCTTATTTATCGCAGCGGCCGGACCGAGTCTATCAGATTCAACTATTGCATACCTTCTTTGATTTTGTGCGGTCGGAAGTAGACAAAAAAGAAGACTATCACGTGTTTGAGCTCTTGGATATCATCAACAGAATGAAAGAGAATTCTATAGAGCTAGGTATTCAGAAAACGACCTATTCGCAGGATGGCGGAGTCAATTTGATTACCGGGCATAGTTCGAAGGGGCTGGAGTTTAGATATGTTTTTATGCTGGATTGCGGAAAAGATTGGGAGCCGGGAAGTAGAGGTCGCGCAAAATTTACCTTGCCAGACACGCTTACCCTTTCTGGTTCGGAAGACGACCTGGAAGCGTCAAGGAGGTTATTCTATGTGGCCATTACAAGAGCGAAGGAACACCTGCAAATTTCTTATCCGGAGGCCAACCTAAAAGGGAAACCATTATCCCCCGCAGTTTTTGTAGAAGAGTTGTTTAGCCACGGAAAGTTGGAAAGAGAAGAGCGATTTATAGAAGCGAATGAACTTTCTGATGCTGAGTTTTTGCTAATGACAGAAATGGAGGAGCCTGAAATAAAGGAAAAACTATCTAAAACTGAGGTAGATGCCTTATTGGAAAACTTCAAACTAAGTGCCTCCAGTTTTAATCAGTACCTAAATTGTCCATTGAGTTTTTATTATGAAAATGTTCTGCATGTTCCTAGTACATCGAGTGAAGCGGCTTCCTATGGTAGTGCAGTCCATGATTCTTTGGAATGGATATTTAAGCAGATGAAGGCCGATCCCAAAAAGCAATTTCCAACTGGCCCAGAATTTTTGGCCAAGTTCAAAAAGGAAATGCGCAGACAACGGGCACATCTAACAAAAATACAGTTTCAACGACGGATGGAGCTAGGAGAGTTGAGACTGCCTCCCTACTATCAGACAAGAATCAACACCTGGAAAAAAGAAGTGGATTTGGAGCGGGAATTTCGAAATGTCGAGTGGAATGGAATTCCCCTTACCGGAAAGGTGGACAAAATTGAATACCTAGATAAAGAACGCCTCCACATCGTTGACTACAAAACAAGTACCGTAAAAGGATCAAAAACCAATAAGCCCTCTAAATCCAACCCTCTCGGAGGAGACTACTGGAGGCAAGTGGTTTTCTACAAAATTATGCTGGAGAGCTTTGAATCAAATCACTGGAACGTAGTCTCCGGGGAGGTAGACTATCTGGAGATCGATAAAAAGACACAGGAGTTTCCCACTGTTCGATTTGATATCACGGGTGACGATGTCACGTTGGTCGGAGATACCATGAAGGAAGTGTATGCTAAGATTCAAGCACATGACTTTTACAAAGGGTGTGGCAAAAAAGACTGCAAGTGGTGCCAATTTACCAAACACTACGCGATGGTAGATACTTATAGCGATGAGTTGCGTGAAGAATTGGATGATTAGAGAGAATGATAGGAGATGGATTTTAAACGCAAAGGCACAAAGGCGCAACGTTTTTATCGGCGTAGGTTTTTAACGCGGCACGGAGGGCATTGTTTGTGCCAATTACCAATAAAATATATCAAATGATTGTTGCAATAGACGTGCATTACAAAGAAGATTATGCTAAGTCAGTGAGTGTTGAGTTCCAGGATTGGAGTGACGCTACCCCCTCAAAAATCAATATCACCCGAGTAGATGACGTCGAAGAATACATTCCCGGGCAGTTTTACAAAAGAGAATTGCCTTGCATTCTTTCCGTATTGAAAGAAACAGATCTTTCGGTCATTGACCTAGTTATCATAGATGGATATGTCCAGTTGAGTGATGACGGAAAGCCTGGCCTTGGTGTGTATCTATATGATGCCTTGAACGGGGCAATTCCCATCATCGGTGTTGCCAAGAAGAAGTTTATTAACAATAAAAAACATGTCCGAGAAGTCCTTCGCGGGGAAAGCCAAAATCCACTTTATATTACAAGTGTGGGGGTTGATTTGGAGTGGTCGGCCAAACAGATTGGCCAAATGGCTGGTGACTACAGGTTTCCTGAGTTGTTGAAAATTCTGGATCAACATACTAAGTCAGATATGGAGTAGGCGCAATTGGTATAGACTTGTTTTGTTTAAGCGCGGTGATGTAGCGAATCTGCAAAGCTGATTGTCGTGCATGGTATTGCACCAACTACCTTCTACCGTTCTCTACCATCAACAAAAACCAATACTTATCTGGCAAAGGTTGGGTCAATTTGAGTTCTTCCAGCAACTGTTTTTTAGCAGTTTTGTCGTAGGGGTTGTGGCTGACTAGTTTATTGATACAGCTGATGAAATTTTGATAGGCAGTTCGTTGGTAGCCAATCACTTTTTTTCGTTGAATGTAGGCTTTGAAACTTTGGACGATAGACTCCAAGGCATCTGATTCGTTTTGTTCGAAATAAATTCGCGAAAGCAAAATCTTTGTGTCTAAATTGATGTACACATCATCGCTCAATGCTGTGACAGCAAGTAGGTTTAGGGCTTTGGGATATTCCTTTTTTGCATAGTGGAGTTTTGCCAGATTGTAGCTGTAACTGATTTCGCGGTATTTTGGATCAAGGTGCTCCTTGTAGGTTTCAATGGACTGTTCTACCCAGTCGTATTCCTGAAGGCGGAGCGCTAGAGCGATCATGTTTTTGTAAGTAAAGCGGGAGAGGATTTCGTTGTCAAACAATATTTGTTGCTGGACACCGGTCTTAAAAAGTTCGAGGAGGTCGTTCATCAATTCGAACCGGCCGAGGTTTAGGTTTTTAATGCCAATATTGATGGCGAGGATATAGAGGTCTCTTATTTCTTTGCTGTCAAATAAACTGCCGTTGGCTACTAGTTCTTTTTGCATTGCTTTGAAATACTCTACATTGTCGGTATTTGTTTGTGCTTTGTAGGTATAATAATAAATGCTAATGGCAGGAATGTCAAGGAGGTGTTGTTCTTCCACTTCTCTTATGACCTCCTCCACTCTTCCCAGATTGTAGGAGGTGTTGTAGACGTTTTGATGAGCCAGCATGATGCAGCTTTGTCTAAGTCGATTGGCAAAATAACTGGTGTCCAGTGTCTTGGAGACTTGTTGCAGATTGGTGGCGGTGACTCTTTTTTTTTGGACAGTAGCGTAATATTTTTCCTGCTCCAATTGGTATTCTTGGTGAAGGAAATCGACGTCTCTGTGATTGGATGCTTGTAGGGCTGTCCATGTTTTGTTGGCGGTTACTTCAAATAGTTTTTGGAGGTTTCGTTTTCGGTAAGATTTGCAAAGGGCCAGTAGTTCGGTGCTTTTTTCCAGATGCATTTCTTCGAAGGCTAGAAATCGTTCTACTGCTTTAAACAAGTAGTACATCAGATCGCGGATGATTTTGTCATTGAATGATTTTTCAGGGTACAATTTCTTAAAAATAGATGCCTTGGATAAATCAGGATTTTTCGATTGAAGTTGGGCTCTCAGAATGTCAAAAAACTGGAGCACCATTTCGTGTTTATTAAAGATTTTCGACTGTAAAAAGCGTTTGAAGTGTCGAAAATCATGAAAATTAAACGTTTTTAATACTAAAATTAATTTTGACTCTTCCATTTTTTCTGACAAGTTTTTGTTTGTATGTCTTTTAATTTAAAGAATATTTGTCAGAATTGAAATAGATTTTCTGACAATTAGTGAAATATGTCTTTTGAAAACCTTTAAAAATCAGTCAATTTAGATTATCAAAAGTGTCAAATTCACAAACTATCACTATGAAAGCCACAAAAAACACCATAAAGCAATATTCTACCAATTATTATCAAGAGATCAGGAGGAAAACAGTCCAAGCCTGGTGTATAATTCTCCTGTTGGGATTAGCACTTCCATTCCAATTGCTGGCCAGCCATGGTGCAGGAGCAGAACTCACCTATGAGCATATATCTGGGAACGATTATTTGATAACCTTAAATTATCATAGAAGTTGTTCAGGAATTACAATTCCTAATATACCAGGTATAGTCGTTGAGTCATCCAGTTGTATGCAAACATTCAATCAGAATCTGACCCTGACTACCAGCACTCCTATTCCAACTGTATGTCCGTCTTTGGCAGATTGTTCATCATCATCAGCCGTGCATCAGTTTGAGTTATTTACTTTTGAAGCGATAGTGACCTTGCCAGGCAATTGTTCTGATTGGAATGTTAGTTTTACTGAATGTTGCCGAAGTGGAGCTATCACCAATTCTACCGGGGCCTTAAGCTACAACTTGCATGTTTTTGCCGTGATTAACAACGCAAGTCCCATAATTATGAATACGTCACCTAGTTTTGAAAGCCTTCCAATGATCACGGGCTGCGTAGGAGCGCCTTATAGAATTAATTTAGGAGTAGTAGAACCTGATGGCGATTCGCTGGTGTTTAGTTTGGGTGAAGCGCTGGATGGGCCTGGGTTTCCAGTGGTTTACGATCCCCCATTTTCAGGCACCAACCCTTTTCTCTCTTCCACTCCAATAACAATCAATCCGATCACAGGAGAAGTCACTTTTACGCCATCCGGCTTGCAGCAGTCTATTGGCTGTATTGTGGTAGAAGAGTATCGCAATGGATTGAAAATTGGAGAAGTACGAAGGGACTTCAATTTCATAGGGGTGAATTGTGCAGGCCAAGCTCCGGTTCTTTCAGGAATCAACGGTACCGCTGATGCTACAGGAGTGACAGGGGCTTTTTCAATCTTTGCTGAAATAGATTCAACATTATGTTTTGACCTTGCCTTTTTTGAGCCGGAGGGAGACACCATTGTTCTACTACCTGTTTTGCCTGATGGAGCCACGTTCTCTAGTACAAGTCCCACAACCGCAACGTTTTGCTGGACACCTGGCATTGATGACGTTGGTTTGCACCTGTTGACCATTGTTCACCACGATAATGAATGTGTATATATGGCACAAAATTCCACGGTCTACCAGATCATTGTGTCTGATTTTGGTCAATCCATTAGCGGGAAGGTAGCCCTGGATAGCAATCTCAATTGTGCGGTAGAAATAGCAGAACAGCCGCTTGGATTTTGGAGGGTCGATTTGTTTGGAACGACACAACATTCTACCTTCACCGATCAGACAGGAAATTATTTGATTGATGTGGATACTGGCAATTATGTTGTTGTTTTGACACCGCCACTACCCAATTGGGCTACCTGTCAGACTTCGTACCCTGTTAGTGTGTCGCCAAGTGATATGGTCATTCTGGATTTACCTGTACAGGTGGTCAAAGAATGTCCTTATTTGAGTGTAGATATTTCTACCCCCTTTTTGCGAATCTGTTCTTCCAGTAATTATTATGTAAGTTATTGCAATAATGGCTCTGCAGAGGCAACAAATGCGTATATGGAAATTGATTTTGATTCCTACTTGACGGTAAACTCCAGTACTTTGCCCTGGTCTTCTCAGGTGGGATCTCTATATACTTTTCAACTAGGAAACATTCCTATAGGTGCTTGTGAATATTTTTCTGTGAATGTAACGGTGGATTGTGATTCTGTGGTCCTAGGGCAGACGCATTGTGTAGAGGCACATATTTATCCTGATTCTTTGTGTTTTCCTCCTAGTGCTAGCTGGGATGGTTCTATTACCAGGTTACGTGCTACCTGCGAGGCAGATTCGCTCACCTTTAGTATAACAAACACTGGTGTTAATGGTATGGTCGGACCACTTGACTATTATGTGGTGGAGGACAATTTAATCATGAGGATGGGTAATTTTCAACTTGGAGTCGGAGTAGAAAAACTAGTACGGGTGCCTTCAAACGGCAGTACATACCGACTGTATGCCGAGCAGGCGGAGGGCTATTTCCCACCTAACTATCTGCCGACTGTTGCTGTAGAGGGATGTGGAGGCAACAATGGCGTCGGTATACTGAACAACCTTCCTGAAGACGATGGCCCCGACTTTGTTTCGATAGACTGTCAGGAAAATATAGGCCCCTTCGATCCAAACGACAAACGGGCAGAACCTGAAGGATTCGGACCTGAACACTACATTGAACAAAATGTAGACCTTGACTACCACATTCGGTTTCAAAATGTAGGCACGGACACCGCTTTCAAGGTAGTGATCTTAGATACGCTTTCTGCCTTTCTTGATGAATACTCCGTTCGTCCCGGAGCTTCCAGCCACGCCTATCAACTCGACATCATTAACAATCATGTATTAAAATTCACCTTCAACAATATTCATCTGGTAGATTCTACAACGAACGAACCCCGATCGCACGGTTTTGTAAAGTTTAAAATTGCTCAAACTAACAATTTGCCGCTGGGATCGATCATCAATAACCGGGCAGCGATTTACTTCGACTTCAACGACCCGGTGATTACCAATGAAACATTTCATGAGATTGGAGAAGATTTTATTCCTATAGAAATCATTTCTAACACGCTGGAGGTCATTGAGTTTCCTAGACTCAAAATTGAGGTGTTGCCCAATCCGTTCACAACGTTTACTGATTTTCGGATTTCGGGAATACCGGCCCATTCCAAAACTTTCCAACTTATAGACGTGACTGGGAAAGTGGTTCATCAAGAGGAGTTTACTGGAAATGACTATCGGTATTATAGAGCGGGTTTGAATGCGGGCGTTTTCTTTTATTCCATTTTGCAGACGGATCAGGTGCTGGGAAGCGGAAAATTGGTGGTGAATTAGTTTCAACAATGCGGGAGTATTTTTAAAATGTAAAGTTGCCTTTCCAACGGCTTACTGCACGCCCTCAACCATCAGCAAAAACCAATATTTGTCTGGCAAGGGTTGCGTCGAAATGATTTCTTCTTTGAGCGCTTTTTTAGCAGCTTTGTCGAAGGGATTGTGGTGGACTAGTTTGTCGATGCTACTAATGAAATTTTGATAGACTTGCCGTTGGTAGCCAATCATCTTTTTTCTTTGAATATAGGCTTTGAAGCTTTGGATGACAGACTCCAAGGCATCGATTTCGTTCTGTTCGAAATAAATTCGCGAAAGCAAAATTTTAGTATCTAGGTTGATATATGGTGTTATTTTGCAAAAAAAAAAGAATTAGAAATCAGAATCGTGGATTTTTGCTAGATTTTATTTTGAAAATTCAGACCTTTCGTATTAATCAGTTCCTAGTTATCTATTATTGCAAGAAACAATTACAACAAGGATTTTATCCATTCCCAACCGATGCCCTTCATATCGGCAGATAACTGTTCTTTCTCCTCCATAAACCTTCGATTCTAAAAACAATACCCATTCACCAAAAAGACAGGCTTGCCCACATGATTCAGATTGATTAACTTTGCACAAACATTAAAAATCATGTCTCCTCGTTCCGTAGCATTTTATACGCTGGGCTGCAAGCTCAACTACTCTGAGACCTCCAGTATAGCGAGGTTGTTCGAAGACGCCGGTTATGCAGTAAACAAGTTTGCAGAAGGAGCTGATATCTATGTGATCAACACTTGCTCCGTTACCGAATTTGCCGACCGTAAATGTCGAAAAACAGTAAGACAGGCGCTAAGAAAAACACCAGATTCGTTTGTTGTCGTTATCGGATGCTATGCCCAGTTAAAGCCAAAAGAGATTTCAGAAATTCCGGGAGTCGACCTTGTCCTTGGTGCTTCGGAGAAATTCAACCTGCTCCAATACGTAGACAATCTCGCTAAAGCAACGGATAAAGGCCTGGTCAAAGCAGGAGCAGTGAGCGATGCAAATGAGTTTGTGAATGCCTTTTCTTTTGGTGATCGTACGCGGTCATTTTTGAAAGTGCAAGACGGCTGCGACTACAAATGTTCCTTCTGCACCATCCCGTTGGCCCGAGGAAAAAGCAGAAGCGACACCATTGAAAATGCAGTAGCCAATGCTCATAAAATAGCAGAAAAAGGAGTACGCGAAATTGTGCTTACTGGGGTAAATTTAGGTGATTTTGGTAATGGCACAGCGGTCATCGAAGGCACAAAGCCCAAGAAAGAAGCCATGTTCATCGATTTAATCCGTGAATTGGATTTGGTGGAAGGAATTGATCGTTTTCGAATCTCTTCAATTGAGCCCAATCTATTGACCAATGAAGTCATCGAATTTGTCGCCCAATCCAATCGCTTTGTTCCACACTTCCACGTACCCTTACAATCAGGAAACAATAAACAGCTCAAAGCAATGCGCCGCCGCTACAAACGAGAGTTGTACGCAGATCGCGTCCGTCAAATCAAAACTGCGATGCCGCACTGTTGTATTGGAGTGGATGTCATTGTTGGTTTTCCTGGAGAAACGAACGACGACTTTTTGGAAACCTATCAGTTTGTGAATGAATTGGATGTTTCTTACCTGCATGTCTTTACTTATTCAGAGCGAGCAAATACGCTGGCCGCAGAAATGGGAGAAGTAGTACCCATAGAAGAACGCCGTCGCCGAAATGAAATGTTGCGTATTCTATCCGAGAAAAAAAGAAGGCATTTCTACACCCAATTCTTAGGAAGCACCCGCACCGTATTACTAGAAGAATCAAAAGAAAAAGATCACTATTCCGGTTTCACAGACAATTATGTGAAGGTGAAATTCCCCAAAAAAGAAAACCAACTAAATACCCTGATCCCCGTAACACTTCATTCTATCTTGGAAAACGGAACCGTCGAGGCACTGCAATTATAAAGTAGAAGAGAAGGTATATAGAAAGCACACTCGCATTGACACATTCAAGCATCGAATCTTAATCTACTCATTCTAGCAATTAAGAAACAATTAACACCAATACATCAATTATTCGTCATCCTTTTCCTATTTTTGCCATCCAATAAAAAGAATATATGTATCCAGATTTATCATACATCCTTCATGCCCTGATCGGTACCGACCAAGGCAATTGGACCAGTATTATTAAAACCTTTGGTTTTTTTCTTGCTTTAGTATTTTTAGTTGGCGGGTTCTTTTTTCACCTTGAAGTAAAGCGGAAGGAGAAGGAGGGGCTACTACAAGGCGTCAAGGAAAACTATATACAAGGAGGTCCCGCTTCTATATCGAGTATCATCACGAATGCGCTGATCGGGCTTGTTCTGGGGGCTAAAATCCCTTACATCGCGAGCCATTTTGACGAATTTAAGTTGGATGGAGCTGGGGTACTATTTTCGAGCAAAGGAAATTTACTGACTGGTCTTCTGGGTGCTGCTGCCTTTGGGTTTTATACTTGGTGGGAAGGCTCCAGGAATGGTTCGGATAAACCGATCGCTGCTACAAAAATTGTAATGCCGCATGAGCGAACGATGGACCTGGTTATTTTGGCCGCCATCTCCGGGATTGTTGGTTCCAAAATATTTGCCATCATTGAAACCTTGGATGAGTTTTGGAAAGACCCGATTGGGATGTTTTTTTCCGGGAGCGGAATGGCTGTTTATGGTGGATTGATTGGTGCTTTTGTGGTTTTGTATTTTTACGTTCGAAAGAAAAATATTGCTCCCCTTCACTTGATGGATGCTGCCGCACCTTCCTTGATTCTGGGTTACGCAATTGGCCGGTTGGGTTGCCATTTTTCAGGCGATGGAGATTGGGGGATTGTCAGCGAACTGGCTTCTCGTCCAGGATGGTTGGCTTGGTTGCCTGATACACTGTGGTCGTTTGATTATCCTTATAATGTCATTCGGGAAGGAGTACCGATTGAAGGTTGTGAGGGGCACTATTGTCGCCGATTACCCAATCCAGTATACCCGACATCCGTTTATGAAACAACGTTTGGAGTGCTAGCTTTTGGGTTGCTGTGGTTTCTTAGAAAGAAGATTAAAATCGCCGGGGTTCTATTTTTCCTTTACTTAACAATCAATGGTTTTGAGCGATATTTTATTGAGAAAATCCGAGTAAATGACCGATATACCTTTTTAGGTTTTGAGTCAACTCAAGCGCAAATCATCGCCATGGGTTTTATCTCGGTTGGTTTGTCTGGTATCTTTTATTTGTGGTGGAGACATCGGAAGAACGCTAGCGCATAGAGACCGCTTTGCTGCTAGAGGACAGACTCTTTGGGATTGCGAGACCGCTTACGCTGAGAATGTGCAGGATGGATCGCACAGGTGTTCCGCCGTTACGGTTCTTCTCTTTTTTTAACTGACGAAAGTCGGACTACATTCAAAACCCTCCGGGATCGTGAAGGGATCCCTCTCTAGGAATAGTAAACCAAAAAGTAGTGCCTTCTCCAAAGATAGAATCAACCCAAATCGACCCTCCATTTTTGTGAATGATTTTTTGGACAATGGACAAACCGATGCCTGATCCTTCGTAGGTGTGGCGACTATTCAGCTTTGAAAATAAGTTGAAAATTTTAGGTAAATCTGTTTTCTTTATTCCTATGCCATTGTCTTCAAATTTGAATAAAAAGGCCCCTTCTTTTTCCTCGACAGTTATCTGAATAATCGGTGAAACGGAACTCCTGGTAAACTTGAGTGAATTGGCAATCAAATTTTGGAAAACCTGCGTCAGCAATTGCTTATGTCCTAAAACCGTCGGCAGGACATCATAAAGGATTTTCGCATTGGTTTCTTCCAGCTTAAGGCTGAAGTCGGCCTTTATTTGATCAATTATAGCATTGCAATTGACCTCTTCTTTTGGTAAGGACTCTTCGTTTGTTCCTGTGGTCGAATAACGCAACACCTCATCAATAAAAATTGCCATTCTATTGGCTGATTTATTGATGATGCCCAGGTATTCTTTTGAATCGGGTGTTAGCGTCTCCGCCAGCTCTCGTTCTAGCAGCGTAGAAAAACTGGCAATCATCCGAACAGGTTCTTTGATGTCATGCGAGATGACATGTGCAAAATTTTTGAGCTCCTGATTCGCAGATTCAAGCAAGGTTGATTTTTTTTCAAGGTCTATTTTTTGGATTTCGATCTTGTCTTTTGCTTGTTGTAGCTGTTGGTTATGAAGTTTCAGTCGTTTCCGTTCTTGCTCAATCGCTCTCGCTTCAAATTTAAACTGCATGTTTTTTATCACTTGCATCCCAATTTCCTCTCTTATTGCAAGGCTGACTTCACTATGTAATTTGTAATAATGAAGGGCTTCTTCTGTTTGGTTGTTTAACTCGTAAGTTGATGCCAAACAACCGATGACTTTGGCGTTCATCTTCTTTGCTGCCGGTATACCTGTTAGTCTTTTGTCTGAACTGGAAAAGAGTGCAATCGCTTCGTCATATCTTTTTTGGTTCTGTCTTATTTTGCCCATAAAGTATTCACAGGTGGCAACATGTCTATTGATTTCTAGTATATTGGAATAATGGAAAAAAGCTTCTTCGAAGTAAGAATATGCCTTTTTGTAATTCTTTTTATAAAAATAAGTTTCCCCAATATTTAATAAGGACAAAGCAATTATCTTTGGAAAATCCTCCGCAATGTTGTAGTTGTTTTCAAAATAAGGAAGGGCCTTGTCGTAGTCTTTCAAACAGAGATATGTGTCTCCAATATTGTTCAAGACCCTCATTTTTTGTTGTTCGTTGTCGGAGTCTTTAATCAATTCGTAGCACTTTTGGTTGTACTCCAATCGTTTTTCGTGTTCGCCCAAAAAATTATAAATCGTGCCTAGATTATGCCAGCACTCCGCCTCAATATCAGGGTACGCACTATGTTCAAAAAACTCTAAGGCGGCGATGTTTTTTTCCATGGCTTCATTAAATGCGCCTTGGCTGATTAAAATGTTCGCTTGGATAAATAAAGCTTCTGCATGCTTTTTTCGCATGTTGTTTTTTAGTGCTGCTTCTAGGGCGAGGTCTGCATATTTATAAGCAGCCAGCTTGTCTTTTTCTTCTTTAGCCGCAGCCAATAATTCTTCTACCGCATTCAACTCCTTAGAGGCAGAATCACCTTTAGTTGGGCGATCTGCATAATTTTTATTTGTTGATTTTTGTTGGTTCTTCATACAAGCTATACTACGCGAATAGTACCTTTTGTACGAAAAAAGACGAAGAAGGTTTCTCTCAATTATGGTTAATAGAGAATTGGTGAAGGGGGTAATGGTAATTGAGGCCATTTTCAACAGATTTGCCAATAAAACCAATCACTATTACGCTGTTAACCCAAAAAATGATTATCGATTTATAAGAACACGATATACTCCTCGTTCATTATCAGTGATCAATTCAATAAAATAAATCCCCGATTCCAATTTTGATACATCCAGTTTTTTTGCTTTGGTACCCAAGGTAGCAGCTTCTTTTAAAACCATTTGTCCAGAAACATTATATAGGATAACAGAAGCCACGGTTTCCGTGCTAATTGATTGAATAAACAAAACGTTTTCTGCAGGATTAGGAAAAACAGAAAAATGAGGATTAGCCATCAGTTCATCCAAGCCTGTTGTGACGTCAGCATTAAAAGCATCCGTAGCAATACACCCGTTGGCATCTGTAACTGTTACAGAATAGGTGCCGGTTTGTTGCACAGTAATTAGTTGAGTAGCCTCGCCAGTACTCCAGGAATAATTAGTATATCCACTACCTGCATCCAACTCCACACATCCCCCACAATTTCCAGTATCAGTAATCGTAACAGTAGCTTCAGGCACTTGTGTTACCGTTACCATGTTGCTCGTGGCCAGTTGGCCGTATTGGTCCATTACCGTTACAGAAAAAGTCCCCGGAGCGTCCACCATGAAAAATTGCCCTTGGTTTTGCGATAGATCACCATTCCAGAAATATTGACTATAGCCCGCGCCTGCATCAAGAAACAGCGGTTCAGTTCCACAGATCATCTCCGTACTACTAAATTGTGGGGCATTAATGACCGGCAAATTAATGTCATACTCGATATGAAGCACGGGGACATTCGTTTGATTGCCATCGTAGGCATAAGCACGTCGAGTGCCATTTCCCTTGATGACAAATGCCATTGAGTTGCCAGTACTCCATCCACTGAGGTCAATGATTTGCTGGACCTGACTATTGAGGTTGGGGGTTTGTTGGTCTGTACCATTTTCACCAGCATTCCACGAAAGTGGGCTCCAACTTATTCCTGTACTTAGTTGCCTATTGGATACATCATTTGAAGAAGAAAAGGTGGGGGGATTGGCACTCAACTCGACAGCTACGGACAAACTAGAAGATCCGCTGGTGCTTCCGTCTGCTGTAAATTGAATATAAGCATTAGTAATCGTAGCGCCTGCGGGCACTGAAATATTGTTAAACCGGATGCCGACATCCTGATTTCCATTTACAATCCCATCCTCGGTTAGTTCGAGATCATCGCTGGTGAGATATAGGATTCCAAGGCCAGTTTCTTCTGCGTCATCACTGCTTTCATCAACGCCAACTTCTACCGTAGAACCTGACAATGCAACAATAATATTTACATTGGACGTAGCAGTAAATCCATCATTGTCGTGCGCAATCGCCGTGATTTGGTAAGCCCCCGCAGCCGCTGGCAACCAATTGAAATTGAAAGGCGCAGCATTCGTAGTTCCTAATAGGACGTTATTAATATAAAAATCGACATGATCAATGCTACCATTAGGGTCAGAGGCATTCGTCTGAATCGTAATGTTTTGAAGGGAAGGTATCAACGCTCCCTCAATAGGATTAGTGATTTGAATACTTGGGCCTCCTGTGAAATTTGGATTTTCAATGCAGATGACTGCTCCAGTTGATGGATTCCAAATGTCCAGATTTGAAGGAGGTATAAAGATGTTGGCGTCGTCTACCGTTGCTACAGAAGCAGCATTGTCCACTTTGATGGTTCTGACTTTTATCTGTTGCTGGTCTACAAAAATCCATTTGAAGGAGTTGAAACTTCCGTGGCTTCTCGTCCAATTGTGGTTGTCGTCGTCTGTTCTAAGTGGCGCTCCCCAAGTTCCTTCTCCCACATAGACGGTTCCGTTGTTGTCATCTCTTACAAACCCTTTGTCTTCTCCTGGTTCGCTGGAGCTTCCTAGCCGGATAGGCCAGGTAGATTTTACGACGTGTGCGTCACATTCTACAACGAGTTGTACGTCATAAGTATCAAATTTTGGCGCCCAGTTGGATCGTTGTAGGAGGTTGTCAATTTTCCAGGTGGCATGTGGTACTATAGGGAAGTGGTATTGGGCAATTTTCCAGATGATATTCTGGCTATTTTGTAGCTCGTTTTCCAACCAGGTTTCTTGTGAGCCACCACTGGAAATTAAGGAGTTTAGGGTTAATGTCTTTAATAAGTTTCCTCCAAAGGTGATTGAATAATACACATCTGGATGTGGCACATCGAATAAGTCAGACATCACACCATTACCATTTTCATGGTTGCCTCTAGCTGCGATGATAGGGATGATTCTGCCGTCGGTACCAGTAGTCAGCTGCCAATCGTCCATCCAGTCCTGCCATTGACCATCGGTGTCGTCATTGGTCATATCGCCACCAAAAAGCACACAATGGGGACGCAGTTTAGACACCATCAAATTTGCAGATTGTCGGGGTGTTCTGTTACTTCTGGAGTCGCCGCCTGCAATGATGGACAAGCGCTCATTCGGATTGTCAGGCGCCGTTTTGAAGGAAAATCTGGAACTGACGCTATCACTGTCTTTAATCACAAAATAGTATACCGTATTGGGTTGAAGGCCGAATAAATTGGCAAAGTAGTTTTGCATTCCTTTGGCAGCAACATTGCGGTCATAGGCTTTGGTGTTTGCATAGTCTTGCCAATTGACTCCGTGATCTACAACATCAAAATGGACGGCTGGATTTGCGCCAGTGATCTGATTCCAGCCTATTGTAAATGAAGAAGAAGGGTCATCATTGATAATGCCTCTATATCGATCGGTAGTAGCAAAGGAGGAATACGACAAGCAGATAAATACAATCAGCAGGCAAAGACGAGGTAGAATGTTCATTACGTTTAGTTCTTAATAAGGAATAAACGAAATTACGAATTATTCAGGGAATGTGAGAATGCTTGATTGGGATAATTATTAAACGCAGAGATAAGGAGACGCAAATCTTATCGTTAAGAATTGTTTATTAAACGCAGAGGTGCGGAGACGAAGAGTTTTATCGAATTAGTTGTTTAGATCGGACGAAACGCGGTGGATCGGGTAGGATGGATCGCACTGACTTATCCGCTGTCGCGGTTCCTACTCTTTTGAACTTCCGAAAGTCGGACCACATTCTAAACCCTTTGAGATCGTTTAGGAATCACCTTCAGGAACGATCAGGCGGCGGATGATTGTTTTATCCCCAATGTTAAGTTTGATGAGGTATACTCCAGGAAGGAAATCCTTCATATTTATGATTCTGGTGTGATCACCTGCTTCTTGTTTTGTGAAACGTTTGCTTTTTTCTTCCCGGCCTTTTGAGTTGAAAATTTTGAGTCCAACGTCAACTGATTCATCAATAGAATATTGAAATCGGTAGGCTTTGTACTTGGGGTTGACATCCTCAGCTTCGTAGTTTTCCCAGGGGGTCAGTTCGATCTTTTTTACCTCTGAATAGGTAGGAGCGCCTTCTTTTGGGATTTGTTTAATTCTGTAATACATCCCTGAAAGGTTTAGATAGGCGGCGCGTTTGTCCAGTACTCTGAATTTTTGACTTTCCTTTGAAATATTATTAACGGCGAGTGTATCAATGGTTCTATAAAACTCTCCGTTGGTAGATCGCTGTATTTCAAAGTACATTGGCTGCGACTCATTGATGACAGACAAGTCCATCTCAATAAGTTCTTGATTGACTTTTACATCAAAGTCAGCTATCTCATTTATAAATACAGGGACAACTTCTTCAACAACCACTGGCGGTGGTGCAGGCATAGGGGCAGGTGCAGGAACGAAATTTTTATTCCTCAAATAGATCACCGGTCCATTATCTGGAGACCAAATATCAAGTCCGTAAGGAATATTAAAAATGTCGTAATTAGAAAGCTCTTCTACCTTTTCAGCGTTGTCTGTTTTTATAGTTCGTATTTCAACCTTTTCGGTATCAACGAATATCCATTTAAATTGGTTGAAACTACCACTTCCCCTTGTCCATGGTTTGTCATGGTTGTTTTCTCGTAGTGGTGCACCCCAGCAGCCTTCTCCTACGTAGACAGTTCCGTTTTCATCATCTCGGATAAATCCATTTACGCTGCCTTCATCGGTAGAAGGTCGGATAGGCCAAGTAGATTTTACTACGTGTCCGTCGCATTCCACTACTAGGTTCACTTTGTATTGATCGAAGAGTGTAGCCCAGCTGGATCGCAGGTTTTCCCGGTTTCTTTTTCTGGCGGTATGTGGTCGGATGGGGTAGTGGTATTGGGCAAACTTCCAGATTACATCTTGGTTGTTTTGAAGATCTGACTCTAGCCAGCTTGCCTGCTCGCCACCTGCCGAAATTAGCGAATTCAAAGTATAAGATCTAAGCAGATTGCCGCCGAAGTTTAGTCCGTAATAGACATTGGCATTTGGCGCATCAAATAAATCTAATAGGGTTTTATTGGAATATTCGTGGTTGCCTCTTGCTGCTACGATGGGGGTCATTCTGCCGTCGCTGGCTATTGTCAATTGCCAGTCGTCCATCCATTGCGGCCACTGTTTGCTGTTGTCCCCACCAGTCATGTCTCCACCGAATAAAACGACGTGTGGTTTTAGCTTGGCAACAAGTGTGTTGGCGCTCTTTCTTGCTCTACGGTTATTTCTGGAATCTCCACCAGCCACAATAGACAATCGTTCATATTGATGATCCGGGATGGTTTTGAAATAAAACCGACGGCTGACTCCCTCACTATCTTTGATGACAAAAAAGTATTGGGTATTTGGCATTAGATTGGTCAGTCGGACGAACTTGTTGTTGAGGCCTTTTGCTACTACAGATTTGACAGGTTTTTCTGAGCGACTATAGGAATTATAATCTGTTCCAAAATCTATCTCATCATAGTAAAGAATAGGGTTGCTTCCGGAAGCTTGGTTCCAAGCGATACACATCGTAGTAGATGGATCGTCTCTAATAATACATCGGTATTTATCGGTCTTTGCCTCTCCAACAATACAAAAAAGTAGTATTGCGAAGATACTGGTAATGATGTACTTGAAGTTCATTCGGTCAATTTTTCCAAGGTGTAAAGGTAATCAATAATTGACAGAATTTTCATTTTTTACGAGTACAAATCAGGGAAGTCTTCCACCAGTTTGTATCCAAAGTACATAGCACTGACAACTAAGATTGTTTATCTCAATTGTACTCCAAGTGATAAGAATTGTTTCTTATACTAGTTAATAAAATTTATCTTTTTTTTAGAAGTTGAGTTTTCATTCACTTAGTGAGTTAGAATGTGTTGGCATTCTAGTTGTTAAGTATATATAAATAAAAATGTATTTTCGGAGGACCAATGCAAGTAATTGCATTGAGTAAATTACTTAAGACAAATCCGAAGAGTTTGACCGACAAATACAGGCCTCGTTTTTCCGTGTTTGAACATGATATTATGCGGAGAAAATAATTATTCTGAGTGTGTACTGAGAAATTTTTCTGAAGTTTTATTCCATTGGTCTAGCAATTTTTCTCTGTTGTTATTGGAGGACTGGGTGATCTTGTTGAGACGGTCTGCTTCTTCATTTATTGCTTCTACTTTTTCATTGTAGGCGTTGATTTCTTCCTTTTTTCTTGACTTCTCGGCTGCTTTGCGCAATTTTACTAAATCGTCTTGAGAAAGTAAGAAATCAATTTGCTTGGTGAAATCGCCTTCCGCTTCTTTTAGATAAAACTCCAACAGGTTTTTAGCGAGGTCCTTTAGGCTGCTGTCCTTTTCATAATCTTCCAGTGTTTCTAATTTTTTCAAGCCTTCTTTCGCATAGGACTCTAGTGCGTTTCTGCCTTGTTCGATAGCTGCTACATCCTCTGATCCCAGCGCTTCCAGGACATAACCTTCTTGCAGGTAACTCCTAAAGAAAATGAGGTATACTTCGTTGAAGTGGGACAATACTTTGCTCGCTTTTGCTATTTTTTTGTCTATTTCATCGCCTTCTCGCTGCTCGAGGATAATAGAGTGTTTCGTGGCAAATTCATTTTGCGCTTTTTTGACTATTTCGAAAGCGCCATCCAGTTTTTCATTGGCTGCTTCTTGCGCTCGGATATAAGCTTCCATCGCATCATAGGACTGTTCTTTGATTTTGTCCATGTTTACGATTTTCTCGTAATCTTCCTCTAGGACAGCAAGCTTGATGTTCAAAAACTCGGTAAGCGAATTTTTCAGCGCTTCTTTTCCATCAAACCCTTTTTTCTTTTTCAAATCAGTGAGGACTGCTTTGGTTTCGGTGACAAGGGCCTTTCGTTTGCTTTCTACTCGTGCTGCTCCGCGACCTTTGGTGATCGACTGCAAATATTTTAACGTTGCAGCTTTCGTTTCTTCTATTGGTGTCACCAAGTCAGACATGTATTCTACTGATCCAGGTGTCGTTTGTGCGGTCATCGGCAAGACTAGGCCGACCATAAAAACAAATATCGTAATGGGTAGTATGGATTTCATTCGAAATTATTTTTTATTAAAATTAATTAAATCATTTATTATCTGAAAAGAAGCCCGTACTTGTGGGTCTTTGTTTATTTTTTCTAGCGCTTTTTTATTCAGTTCTTGTTTGGTTTCTGTGTCAAGGAGCTGATCCTTACTGTGTTCTGGAATTTCAGCCTTAAAAAGGGTGTGCGCTACTTCAAAAGAGGTTCGATATTCTTCAGAAAAGGGCGTAGAAAAATAGTAAGACCTGAATTTTTCATACGCCAATGGAATCACCAATTTGTTCTGCCACTCTGCAATGGTCTTGCTGATATCCTTCAGATTTTCAAACGCCAGATCATCCGCCAACCGTGCATCACTCAATGATTTCAAATGAGCAATGGGCAATGGATCCATCGGCTCAAAATAAGTCTCTTTATCAATTGTCCGCTGCATTAAAGCAGAAGAAACATCACTTTCTCTATACTCCAACTGGTCATATAATCCTGGCAGTTTTATATCAGGAGCAATCCCTTCTCGCTGATGACTTTTACCGTCTACCCGATAAAACATCCCGCTGGTCACCTTCAGATAGCCATCTTCTGAATAAAAGCTATTCGTACCATCCACCGCCACAATATTCTGCGCGGTAGATTTTCCATAGGAAGGTGCACCAACGATCACCGCACGGTTGTAGTCTTGCATCGCCGCAGCAAATAGTTCAGAAGCAGAAGCACTAAATGGATTTTGAAGCACCACCAATGGCCCATCATAAGCAATTCCCCGACTCATATCTTTCAATGATTCAGCGTCTTCACCTTTGGAATCTGCAATACAAATCGCACCATAATCAATAAACAATCCCGCGAGCCGGATGGCTTCAAACATCGATCCACCACCATTATTCCGAACATCAAAAATCAACCCCTCGATTCCTGCTCGCTTGAGTTGTATCAGCTCTTTGGCGACATCATTTCCGCAACCATTGGCGAGCCAGTCATAGCTGTCCATCTGGGTGTAAAAGGAGGGAAGATAGATGTATCCAATTTTTTGTTCTCCTTCTAGCAAATAACTTCTAATGATATTTTCGGTGACTTCAATTTTCTCCTTGTGTAGTTTGACAGTGGTCTCTTTCCCGTTCTTTTTCCTAATGTTGAAGGCGGCAAAATTAGTTTCTTTGGAGCGCATAAACTCGTCGAGTTCTGCTGAGCTCAGGCAATCGAATAGTTTGATTTTTCCATTGGAATTTTTAGCGCTTAATACTACGTCGCCTTCGTTCATGGAGTTGGAATTCCAAGCTGGACTCCCTGGCACAATTTGGAAAATCTCCATTTCTCCACGATCGTTTCTGGACATTTCGAATCCAAAAGCAAAGGCTTCTTTCGACAAATCTCCTTCAAATTCGTTTTTTTCATCTGGGGAGAGATAAACGGTGTGTGGGTCAAACCCAAAGGCGATGGCTTTGAGAAATTTATTGCCTACAAACTGAGGGACGCCTCCTTCTGCTGACTTGATTGCTTCCAGTTTACAGATTTCTCGTTCGATGACTTCTTGCTGTATTTTTTTTAGGACGGTTGCCTTTGGTGGTTGTGCTAATAGCAGTGAATCAGTATTCGAGATATAGGAGTTTAAGATTTTGTATTTGACAATTCGCCTCCATTTGTCAGAAAACCCATCTTTGTCCGCAAACAGGTCGTCTTTTTGGTAAATGAGCAATTCTTCTTTGTGGACGTCAAACACATGTTTTTTTAGAAATTCGAGCTGGGTATTTACTTGTGCTAATTTTTGGGAGAATAGGGCCGTTGTAAACTCCAGAAACTCGCATCTGCCTTCTGTTATTTGATCGTCAATAGCCGTTTTTGAATCTTGTAATTTCTGTAGTTCTTGTTTAGTGAAGTATTTGCCTCCGGGGTCCAGTGATTCCAAAAACTCGTCAAATACCAGGGTGGCATATTTGTCATCAATAGATCTTGATTCGTAGTGTAAATCTCTGGTCGTCGTGATGATTTTATCTACCAATTCGCAGGTGGCTGTCTTCTGTGCAAGACAGTCAATCAGTGCCAGCATTACCAACAAAAAGGAACCAAGAAATTTAATAAATCGGAGTTGGGGTGTCATATTAGTCCCTAAGTTAAAGCGTTGTAAGTATTAACGCAAATTTTCAATGAAATATCATGAGAATAAATGTGTTTTGCAGTGAATCAAGCCGGAACTGGCAAGGGCATATGTAAGTGCATAGGACGATTAACAAATTGTTTTCACCCCACGATCAATGCCGCCATTTGCCCAGTACGCTACTGCCGTTGCCTGGATTTCAAAGTTTTTTCGATGTCTAACAATTGATACCCTTTTGCTTTTAGTAAAATTAGATAGTGATACAATAAGTCTGCTGCTTCCTCCTTGAATAATTTAGGGTCGTTGTCTTTGGCTTCGATGATCAGTTCGACCGCCTCTTCGCCTACCTTTTGAGCGACTTTGTTTATTCCTTTTTTATAGAGCTGGTTGGTGTAGGAGTTGGCGTCGTCTTCGTCTATTCTTTTGTGAATGGTTTGCTCCAAGTCATAGACGAAGCCCTTGGCCGTTTCTTCTTTGAAGCAGGAAGTGGCGCCGGTGTGGCAGGTAGGACCATTGGGTATGGCTTTTATCAAAAGCGTATCGGCATCACAATCTAACTGAATATCGACAACGGATAAATAGTTGCCGGATTGTTCTCCTTTTGTCCACAGTCTGTTTTTACTACGGCTGAAAAACGTAACCCTGCCTTCTGTTTTTGTTTTTTTGAACGCTTCTTCATTCATATAGCCTAACATTAGCACCTGAAGAGTTTTACTGTTTTGTATGATGACCGGGACGAGCCCGTTTCCTTTATTAAAATTGATGTCCATGGTTGTTTTTTGTTTGAATAATTTCAACGTCGTACGTTAATGTTTTTTGTGGTCAAATATTCCTTTAGGTCAGGGATAGAAATTTTATCATAATGAAAAATGGTAGCTGCTAGTCCTCCTGTTGCTTTGGTCTTTTCAAACACCTCCTTAAAGTGTGCTTCCTTCCCAGCCCCACCGGAAGCAATGACGGGTATATTAACGGCCTCCGCCACCTTAGCGGTAATGTCAATTGCAAACCCGGCTGTAGTCCCATCACTATTCATAGATGTCAGCAAAATTTCACCAGCTCCCAACGCTTCCGCCCGCTTTGCCCAATCAACAGTTTTCAGCCCCGTTCCTTTTCGACCACCATGAATGAACACCATCCATTCATCATCTTCATACTTCGTATCGATAGCGATGACCACACACTGACTTCCAAATTCCTTCGCAATTTCAGCAATCAATTCCGGGCGCTTGACTGCGGAGGAGTTGATACTGACTTTGTCTGCGCCCGCTTTCAACAACGCCCGCACATCGTCCACTGCATTGATCCCTCCACCAACTGTAAATGGAATGTTGATTTCCCGAGCGATTTTATCGACCAGATTGATCAGTGTTTTTCGTTTTTCCACCGTGGCAGTAATGTCCAGGAAAACGAGCTCGTCTGCTCCCTGAGCAACATATTTTTTCGCCAGTTCTATCGGATCGCCAGCATCACGGATACCGACAAAATTGATTCCTTTTACGGTTCTTCCGTCCTTGATGTCGAGACATGGGATGATTCGTTTTTTTAGCATAATTGTTCTAGTTCTTTTAAGGTGATTCTGCCTTCATAAATGGCCTTTCCAACAATGGCGCCTTCGCATCCAATAGCCTTCAAAATTTCCAAGTCATTTAGGGACGAAACTCCGCCACTAGCGATCAGGCGTACCTTAGTTTTAACTAAAATCTCCTTGTACAATTCGTTAGAAGTTCCTAGCAGCATTCCATCTTTTTCGATATCCGTACAGACGACATATTGTATGCCTTTTGATTCATAATTGTTAATAAATTCTACGACATCCAAGGTTGACTTTTCCATCCAACCGTTGGTGGCAATTTTCCTGTCTTTGCAGTCTGCTCCCAGGATGATTTTGTCTGGACCGTATTTCTGGATCCAGCTAGTGAATAACTCCGAATTGTTGACGGCAATACTGCCACCAGTTACCTGATTAGCGCCACATTCAAAAGCAATTTTCAAATCCTTATCCGACTTCAACCCGCCTCCAAAATCAATCTTCAGACTAGTAGATTTTCTGATGTTTTCAAGGACATTATAATTGACAATATGCTTAGATTTTGCCCCATCCAGATCAACAACGTGCAGGTATTCAATCCCACTGTCTTCAAATTGCTTAGCCACCTCGACCGGATTTTCATTGTAGATTTTTTTTGTATTATAATCGCCCTTTGACAATCGGACACACTTCCCTTCCAGGATATCAATAGCTGGTATTATTCTCATAAGGATAAAAAGTTTTTCAAAATTTGTTCGCCAATTCCTGCCGACTTTTCTGGGTGAAATTGGGTCGCATAAAAATTATCTTTCTGCAAACCTGCGCTAAACGGTAAAATGTAGTCACAAGTTGCCACCGTCTCCTTGCATTCTTCCGCGTAATAACTGTGTACATAATAGACATCGTTTTCTTTTTTGATGTCCTTGAATAGCAGGCTTTTTAGGTTGGAAAAACTGTTCCATCCCGTGTGCGGGACGATTTCCGTAGGAGGAAATCGTTTTACATTCGCATCAAAAATCCCTAGGCAATTGGTATTTCCCTCTTCACTGTGTTTGCACATCAATTGAAGTCCAAGACAGATGCCAAGCATTGGTTGTTGAAGGGATAGGAGCAGGCCGTCGAGGTTCTTTTCGCGGAGGTAGTTCATGGCAGAGCTGGCTTCTCCGACACCTGGGAATATCACTTTGGATGCCGATTGAATGGTGGATTTGTCATCGGTGATCACGCTGTCATATCCTAGGCGAGCAAGCGCGTTCTGTACCGAACTAATGTTACCTGCATTGTATTTTATTATAGCAATCATAAACTTCCTTTTGTGCTAGGTATGGAATAGTTGTTTGTTTTGGATATAGCCATTTTTATTGCTTTCGCGAATGCTTTAAAGATCGCTTCTATCTTGTGGTGTTCATTTTCTCCTTCGGCTTTGATATTTAGATTACATTTTGCAGCATCACTGAAGGATTTGAAAAAGTGCATGAACATCTCCGTCGGCATTTCTCCAATTTTTTCACGCTTGAAAACTGATTCCCAGACGAGCCACGGCCGACCACCAAAATCAAGCGCCACCTGCGCCAAACAGTCATCCATCGGCAACAAAAAGCCATAGCGTTCAATTCCTTTTTTACTGCCCAGCGCTTTCAAAAATGCTTCTCCGAATGTGATGGCAACGTCTTCAATCGTATGGTGTTCATCTATTTCCAAATCGCCTTTCAAGTCAATGGATAAATCAATGTTTCCGTGCTTGGACACCTGTTCTAGCATGTGGTCAAAAAATCCGATCCCTGTGGAGATAGCAGATTGCCCGCTGCCGTCTAGATTGATGGTGATGTTGATGTCGGTTTCGTTTGTTTTTCTGTTGATGGTTGCTTTGCGTGGTTTTGCTTTTAGGTATTGGTAGATGGTTTTCCAGCTGGTGGTGGATAGGTCGGCGCCTTGTCCATTTTCGCCTATAAAAATGGCGTTTGCCTTTAGGTTTTTTGCCAATTGGACGTCGGACAATCGATCACCGATCACGTAGGAGTTGGCCAAGTCATAATTCCCATAGAGATAAGGTTGTAGCAAGCCTGTCCCTGGTTTTCTGGTAGGTGCGTTTTCTGCTGGAAAGGATTTGTCAATCAGCACTTCAGCAAATTCAACGCCTTCATTTTTGAATGCCTGAATGATTTGGTTATGCGCAGGCCAAAACGTTTCTTCTGGGAACGAACTGGTGCCCAAACCATCTTGATTAGTGACCATGACTAATTCATAATCCAGTTCTATTGCTATTTTGGACAACCACTGAAAAACACCAGGATAAAATTCCAGCTTCTCCAGACTATCGAGTTGATAGTCTACCGGCGGCTCAATAACCAATGTGCCGTCTCTGTCTATAAATAATACTTTTTTCATCTTGAGATATTTTTGAGGGTGGTGATCAGTAGTTTGTTTTGTTGCGGAGTGCCAACGGTGATGCGCAAGCAGTTTTTTATTAAGCGGGTTCTATTTCGAATAATAATGCCTTTGCTTTGGAGTTCTCTGAATACCATTGCTGCTTGGTCGAATTCCGCTAGGATAAAATTGGCTTCAGATGGATAGACTTTACGGACACCTTTTGTTGCTTGAAGTGCCCTACGAAGTGCTTTTCGTTGGTCTTGAATTTGTTTGATTTGTTGCTGGACAAGGTCATCGTTTCTTAATACCTCTACTCCTTTCGCTTGACTTAGCGTATTCACATTATAAGGAGGTTTTATTTTGTTTAATACCTTAATAATTTCCTTGCTAGCTGCTGCGATTCCCAATCTCAAACCGGCAAGCCCCCAAGCTTTGCTCATCGTCTGCAAAACCACTAGATTTGGCGTACTATCCAACAAAGCCAACGCGCTCTCCGAACTTGAAAAATCAATATACGCCTCATCCACCACCACCAATCCATAAAAACCATCGGCCATCTCCTTGATTTGCGCCAATCCATAAACCGTCCCCGTCGGATTGTTAGGTGAACAAATAAACAACAACCCCGTCGACTTGATTTCATTTTTGATAGTCGCCAAGGCCGGAAGCTGGAAGTTCTCCCGTAGAGGAAGACGCACAATCTCTATATCATTAATCTGGGCTGAAACCGCATACATCCCATAAGTCGGTGGGAAAATGTAGGCCTTACTATTCTTCGGTTCGCAAAATGCCCGGAATAACAAATCAATGGCTTCATCACTTCCATTGCCAATAAAAAGTTGATCAGCCGCTACATTTTTGAGGTCAGCAATCGCATTTTTTAGCTCCTTCTGGAACGGATCGGGATATCTGTTCAGATCTGTATCGTACGGGTTTTCATTCGCGTCAAGCAAAACAGTTGCCTGTCCGCTAAATTCTTCTCTAGCAGAACTGTAGGGAGTCAACTCCCTGATATTTTTGCGTGTTAATGTATCTATATTAAACATTGTTTATTGTTTTTAGTCGAATGGTGACGGCGTTTTTGTGCGCCCAAAGTTGTTCGGCTGCAGCCATTGTTTCTATTGTTTTTCCAATATTCGAGATGCCCTGTGGGCTGAGTTGTTGGAAGGTGATTTTTTTGACAAAACTGTCTAGGGAAACTCCGCTATAGTTTTTTGCATATCCGTTTGTTGGAAGGGTGTGGTTGGTCCCACTTGCATAATCTCCTGCGCTTTCACAGCTATAATTTCCCAGAAACACAGAGCCTGCATTCACAACAAGGTCCGCATAGTCAACCGCCTTCTCCGAAGCAATAATCAAGTGCTCCGGCGCATAACAATTGCTAAATTCCAAACACGCTTCCATCGTGCTCAACAGGATAGCCTTACTGTGTTGAAGTGCCTTTTTGGCAATATCTTTCCTAGGAAGATTTTCTACTTGAGTATGGAGTGCAGCGATCGTTTTTTTTAGAATTTGTTCATCATTGCTAACCAAAACCACCTGACTATCTGCTCCGTGTTCTGCTTGAGAAAGCAGGTCGGCTGCAATAAATTCAGGAACGCCTGTTTTGTCAGCAATCACAAGTAGCTCGCTAGGGCCGGCAGGCATATCGATTGCTATCCCATTTTGCTGGAGGAGTTCTTTCGCCTTGGTAACGTACTGATTGCCCGGACCAAATATCTTGTAGACTTGAGGAATACTCTCTGTGCCGTAGGCCATCGCCGCAATAGCCTGCGCACCACCAACTTTGAATATTTTTTTGATGCCTACCAGTTGCGCCGTATACAGAATCGCAGGATTTATTTTGCCTGCACTATTGCAAGGAGTGCACATCACCATCTCCTGACACCCGGCAATTTTTGCTGGTATTCCTAGCATCAAAACGGTAGAAAACAAGGGCGCAGTTCCTCCTGGAATATACAGCCCGATTTTTTCTATCGCTACATTTTTCCGCCAGCATTTTACGCCAGGTGTCGTTTCAATGATTTTCTCGTTTGTTTGCTGGGAGGTGTGGAATTTTTCGATGTTCGATTTTGCTTGTTGAATGGCTGTTTTTAGTTCTTTGGAAACGACTGCAACCGCTTGATCTATTTCTTCTAGAGAAACTAAAAACTGGTCCAGCACTACGTTGTCAAATTGAATGGCATACTTTTTTAGGGCCTGATCTTTTTGTGCTTTGACGTTTTTCAGAATGGTGCTTACTGTTTCTGTCAGCGTTGCGTTTTCGAAGACGGGGCGTTTAGTCAGGGTAGGCCATTCTTCTTGTTGTATGTTTTTGATAACGTTCATTATAGTACCATTTTGTCGATTGGAATGATTAAAATGTCTTCAGCACCAGCATCTTTTAATTGGTCGATGACTTCCCAAAATTTGTTTTCATCGATGACAGAATGCAGGGAAAACCAGCCTGGTTTTGCTAATGGAAGAATAGTTGGACTCTTTAAAACAGGAAGAATTTGAGCAACTGATTCAATGTTTTCTTCTGGGACATTCATCAATATGTACTTACTGTTTTTTGCCCTTAAAACCGCCTGGATTCGAAACAATAGTTTGTCTAAAATGGCTTCTTTTTCTGCTGAAATTTTTGGTGATTTGACCAGAACGGCTTCTGATTTTAGAATGACTTGTGTTTCTCGCAATCCATTTTTGAAAAGGGTACTTCCTGAACTTACTATATCGCAAATCCCATCTGCCAATCCTATATTGGGGGCAATTTCTACGGAGCCGGAGATGGTGTGGACTTCTGAATTAACGCCTTGTTTTTTGAGGTAATTGCGAAGGGTATTTGGGTAAGAGGTGGCTATCTTTTTTCCTTCAAAGTAAGACACACTATTGTCTGCTACTTCTTTAGGGACGGCGAGGCAAACCTTGCATTTTGAAAATCCGAGTTGTTCTACGATCTGGACTTTTTTCTGTTTTTCGATCAACAAATTTTCACCGACGATCCCGATGTCTGCTACTCCGTCTTCTATGTATTGTGGGATGTCGGAGTTCCGTAAATAGAGAATTTCTAACGGGAAATTTTTGACGGTGACTTTTAGTTGATCTTTTCCATTGTTGATGGAAATCCCGCAATTTTTCAACAGTTTGAGTGACTCTTCATTCAATCGACCGCTTTTTTGAATGGCGATTTTTAGTTTACTCATTTTTATTAATTAATGCCTGAGTAAACGAAGAAGCCTTTGTAAAAACAAAAAACCCGTCTGATTTACTCAGACGGGTTTTTGGAATATTTTATACTATATACATATCATCCCTTAATCGCCTGAGAGCAATTATGAAAATGATGATGATGTACTTGAAAATTCTTCATTGTTTTTTTATCTGGCTTCAATATACAATGTTGCGAGTGGAAGTGCAAATTTATGGGTAGTTAATTGGTAAGGGATATTTGGTAAATGGAATAATTGGAGCTCAGTTGGGTTTCGCTCTTTCAGAGCTTATTTCAGTGCGCCCATTTACTAGGAACGATGCCCCTAGCTAATTTGTTAGAGCCCTTCAGACTCAATCCTTGGAATTAAATCGTACGATGAATACCGTTAGGTATGGCTTATTTAATAGCCTAGGGTTTCAACCCTAGGTAAGATATTAGGAAGAATTGAGTGCCATAGGTACGTTACATTTTCTCGGATGGAACCAAATGAGATAGGAAAAATCATATTGAAAAAATGAACCGTGCCGATGGCACTCGAAATACACTTTATATAAATGCTAGGGTTGAAACCCTAGGCTACAATATGAAACCGTGCCGATGGCACTCGAAATACTCCATATAAATCCTAGGGTTGAAACCCTAGGCTAGAATATGAATCGTCCCAATGGCACTCGAATGGTTTTAATTTATCTGTACAGCTCGAATGAATTCGCCGCGACGTAGGACTTGAATTCGCCAATTCGCCACATAGAAGGTTGGGATAAAAACTCCTAAAATCCATCATCCGTCAATCCGTAAAAAGAATCGGGTTGATACATTCCCATCTTTTTGTCGTCTAGTGGTGTCAAAAATAGTTCTTTGTAAATGGTGCTTACTAGGAATTGATCATCCATTTTTAAATTTTCATCTTCTAGCAGTAAGAGTGCTCTTCGGCGGAGGTTTAGCTCATTTCTGAGGTTTTCCAGTGTCAGAATTTCTTCAATTTTGGTAACGGTTTTTTCTAAGGAATTTTCTGGGGTATATTGTTTTTTACAATGAATTAATAATCTACTTCCAGAGGATAATTTTTCCGATTTAAATCCCATTAAATCTAATGTGTTCAGCCACCCTTGTTCCAGTTTTTGGTCAGGGGAAAGTGGCGTTTTGTTCTTGTCAAGTTGTTTGAGAATTGGTCTTTCGACTATTGCTTTTCCGACGGCCATTTGCATGGCATCAAATGCCGTTGGGAGTTGATCGGCTACTTTTTCTAAATGATCATTTACAAACAAATATTCTACATCATTATCAACCAACTTGTTTAGCCATTGCGCATGGTGTTTGTAATTAAAATTTTGACTCGAGTGCTTGTTCAGCCATTTCATAAAAAAATCTGGTCCATAAAGTCCTGGCAGCACATCAACCACTTCTCCCGACGGTTTCATCATCAAATGCAAACTGTTTCCAGTAATTGTTTGTCGTTGAACAGTCCCGTCTGGGTATTCAATGGTGATTTTTGGTACATCAATGACGGACTCCACATGAAGAACAAAATACCGTTTTAGAAAACTTGCTATCCTCGAGTCAGAATAAAGAACCGTCCTAAAAAAACGACTGTTGGCACAACTCAAATCTTCAGAAAAGTCGCCCAACATTCGCAAGGAGATAAGCTGTTTGTTCGTCCTGGTCGCCTCTTTTTTTGCAGTCTCCAGATCCTGATGCCAAAACAACTGAGCATAGATCCCATCTTTTTGTCCGCTTACCTTATCGTATAGCCGATTGAAGCGCGCTGATTTTTGATAGCTATCATAATTTTGTGGGATGTTTTGCTGATAACAGTTGACTAACCATTCTAAACTTTTATAGCCGTTCGCTCTGAGTTCCTCAACTAGGGAGAGATCGAGTTCTGCTGCAGGATTTTCGAGATACGCGTTGACTCGGTCTTCAAATTGGTTCATTTGTAAAGGGAGATCATTTCCCTGAGTGGAAACAGAAAACAAAAGAATAGTAAAAACTAAGGCTGGAAGTTTCATGTTTTTTAATTTTGTCCGACTTTCGGGAGATTACAAGGATTTAAAACAATGGTATAGTTAGTAGATGATCAGTAACTTGGTTTTGGTGTGCGAAGGTTTTATTATTAAAAATGGCTAAGCATTAATGGTAATTACTTCAAAATTCCTACAAAAAAAGAAGACTGAAAAGTCAAACTGTAGAAGCCGCGCTTTCAACTTGGTGAGTACGCCGTTTGACTTTGTAAATAGATCGAAAAGAGATGCCCAGAACCTCTACCGAACTGATTTTCAATAATTCGCATCTACAAGGAGGAATTCAAACGACAATGGGCTTACCAGATTAGGAAAAATTATAATTTTATAGTATCTTTATTGACCTAACAAGTAAGTACTTATGGGTGTTAAAATAATTAAATACATGAGAGGCCTAATCTTTTTTTTCATCGCTCTTTTGGCATTTATTAATGGCTATAGCCAGAATGTGGGTATTGGTACCATTACCCCACAATATAAGCTGGATGTTCATTCTGACGGAACAAGTGTCGCTGGAAAGTTTTTTGTTGTCGGCAACGAGCCAGCGGCTTATTTAGCATTAACCAACCAACCACCGGGTAATTTCGACAATATAACAGGACTCAACATTGCATTGTTGGAGATTGGAGTACTCGGCGTTTCCAACCATGCAGGTTCGCCAACAGACAATATTGGGATTTATGGTTATTCCAATGGCTGGGCTGGAAAATTCGAACATTCAACTTCAGGAAATGAGGTGATGATTGGTGGTACCACTTACCCTATCCAGATTTTGGATGGAGCCACCGCGACCTCGCCGGGAATGGTACTAACCGCAATGGATGCGAACGGCAATGCCACCTGGCAAAACCTTCCAGCTACTGGCGATGATGATTGGGGAATCCATTCTGGTTCCGGTCTAACAGCCAATATTTACCATGCAGGAAAGGTTGGAATCGGTACAAATTCTTCTTTCGAAGAATTAGGTAAATTGACCGTTCGAGAAGAAAATTCTGCTACGGATGGAGTGCAAGGTGTGTTTTTGGATATTGTAAACGATGAAGGCAACACAGCAAACACGCTTGCTGGTATTCGATTTAGTAATTATCCCTCAACAGCTACCAATCCTTATTTAGCAGGCGGAATTTTCTGGAAATCAAACGGAATGACCTTCGGAAGGGGAGATATGGTCTTTGCAACTGGGTCTTCGGGGGCCGGAAACACCGTCAGTGCCGTCAATCACGCTCGAATGACCATAATGAATTCCGGAGATGTTATGTTCAACAACAGTAGTGATATTGGTGTTGGAAATGGTTTAACAACAACGGCCTCTTATCCCATTCATGTGAATACCACGAATAGAGGTTATGGTGTTTACGTTTATAATGCAAGTTCAGGAAGTAATAGAGCCATTTATGGGTACTCTACGAGCGCAACGAGTAGTGCTTACGGGGTGTATGGTTATGCAACTGGTGCTAGTACTGTTTCTAAATACGGACTACGAGGTTACGCTACGACAACCGGAGCTTCGGTGGTTTATGGTGTTTATGCAAATACAACAACCTCTTCGACAGCAACGTCAAGGTACGCCGGCTACTTCGCAGGAGACGTTTATTGTTCAGGAAGTTACCTTCCTTCCTACGAAAAGCTAAAAGAGAACATCGCCGATGCTGCTCCGGCAATGGATAGATTGTTGCAACTTGAAATCAAGGAATATAGTTTTAATACAAAACTTCAGCCTCATATGAACCTTCCTGGAGGAAAGCAGGTGGGAGTACTCTCTAGTCAGTTGAAAACCTTATATCCAGGATTAGTTAAAAAAACAATACAGCCTGCTCCAACACCAGAAGAAGCGGAAGACATGGGGATAAATAGTACGGAGGATTATGAATTCGAAGCGGTAAACTATACTGGTTTAGTTCCTCATTTGGTAAAAGGAACCCAAGAACAACAAGCAGAAATAGAAACGCTCAAAGCTGAAAACGAAGCACTAAAAATCCGGTTAGAGAAAATCGAAGCCCGACTAAATCGCCAAAATTAGGATAAAGTCAAAGCTTGATGTTCCTCTCTCAAACGACCTTATGCACTCGGTATGTTTTGTCCATCATTTCAACGCTGGATGAAACTCGGGGGTGTGAATTTGTCGTGTATATAGCACTCCATCCGCATAAATGTTCCATCCGGGCAAAATCTTAATAAACTTAATTAAGTTAATAACTAATTAACCTGGTAGCCAATGAGTATAATCTCCCATCAATTTATATTTTTACACCGAAAATAATCATAGCCAAAGATGGAGATGTTCCCTCAAGAGGAATCTATTGTATTTGCAGAAATCATTCTACCCTTAGCACTGCCTAAGGTGTATACTTATAGTATTCCGGAAGAACTGCAGGAAACCATCCAGATCGGAATGCGTGTAGAAGTACAGTTTGGCAAGAATAAGCTCTATGCAGGTTTGGTGAAGAAGATCCATACCAACAATCCGGGATATCAACCCAAGCCATTGTTGTCGGTACTCGATAAAGTACCGATTGTACATGAACATCATTTGAAGCTTTGGGAATGGATTGCCAAATACTATGGGTGTACACTAGGGGAAGTCATGCACGCGGCATTGCCCGCCGGCCTAAAACTAGCCAGCGAAACAAGAGTACTGTTAAGCCAAGCCTTCGATGAGGACTTCTCCGTGCTAACTGACAAGGAATACCTGATTGCAGAAGCCCTCACCATTCAAGAAGAATTATCCATTGAAGAAATTAGGAAAATCCTAAATCAGGCCACTGTTTATCCATTGATCAATTCCCTGTTGTTCAAGCGGGTGATTATCCTCAAGGAAGAATTAAAATTAAAATACAAACCACGCACATTAGCTTATATCCGGTTTGCAGAACCCTATAGGTCCGATCCCGAAACACTAAAATCGGCCTTCGAGTTAGTCGGTAGGGCAAAAAAACAAATGGACGCCCTACTAGGATTTATCCAGCTTTCCAAAAAACAGCCTACCATCAAAAAGAAGGAACTGATGGAAGCGGTCGACGTCAGCAGTGCCCAATTAAAAGGGCTGGAGAAAAAAGGGATTTTCGAAATCTATAAAAAAGAAGTCTCGAGGATTTCAGGCTACGGAAAGGACGTCATTAGTAATTTTGAATTGTCTGCCCAACAGCTCAAAGCACTGTTAGAAATCAAACAAAAACTGGAAGAGAAAAACGTAGTGCTTTTACATGGAGTAACAGGGAGTGGAAAGACGCAGGTATACATCGATCTGATGCAAGAAGCCATTGACGAAGGAAAACAAGTGTTGTACTTGCTGCCGGAGATCGGGTTGACCACCCAAATCATCTTCCGCCTTCAGAAAGTATTCGGCAACAAAATTGCCGTTTATCACTCGCGCTTGAATAACAATGAGCGGGTAGAACTCTGGCACAAGACCCTAGAAGGAATGCCCATCATACTAGGCGCAAGATCCGCCTTATTCTTGCCTTTCAATCGGCTGGATTTGGTGATTGTGGATGAAGAGCATGACCCTTCGTTCAAACAACAAGATCCCGCACCACGCTACAACGCACGGGACACCTCCATCTATTTGGCGAACCAGTTTGGAGCAAAGGTTTTGCTAGGAACAGCCACGCCCTCGATGGAAAGTTACATCAATGCGAAAAGTGGAAAATACGGCCTGGTAGAAATGATGTCCCGATTCGGTGGCATCAATCTTCCTGAAATTGTGATCGCGGATGCTGCAGAAGAAACACGCAAAAAAACAATGAAATCCCACTTCACCAGCATGCTTATTGAGGAGCTGAAGGCAGCACTAGGGCGAGGAGAGCAGGCCATTTTGTTCCAAAATCGAAGAGGGTATGCGCCTACGGTGAATTGTGATACTTGTGGATGGACGGCTGCTTGCATCAATTGCGATGTGAGCCTTACCTTGCATAAATTTGCAGGCAACCTTCGATGTCATTATTGCGGCTATCAGACAGAAGCACCAAAAGCATGCAATGCCTGTGGTAAAACGACGATTAAGGTAAAGGGATTCGGAACGGAAAAGATAGAAGACGAACTAAAGATATTCCTACCGGATGCTAAAATTGCTAGGATGGACTGGGATAGTGTGCGCGCCAAAAACAGCCATCAAAAAATAATCGGCGATTTTGAAGACAAACTGATTGATATTCTTGTCGGTACGCAGATGGTGACTAAGGGGCTGGACTTTGATAATGTTGGGTTGGTGGGCGTGTTGAGTGCGGATCAGTTGTTTTATTTTCCTGATTTTCGGGCGAATGAACGGGCGTTTCAATTGTTGACTCAAGTCAGTGGGCGTGCAGGTCGGAGAAAAACGCAGGGAAAAGTCGTCATTCAGGCATTCAACACTAAACATCCTGTGTTGAAGGAGGTCATTACCAACGACTTTCCTTCTTTCTATGAACGGGAGGAAAAGGAACGACGCAATTTTTTATACCCTCCTTTTTACCGATTAATAAAAATAACGCTCAAGCACAAAAAGCGAAACTTTGTAGAAGTAGGCGCCAGTATTTTTGCCAATTTACTTCGCAAGGATCTAGGCAGTCGTGTCCTGGGGCCTGCCCAACCAGGGATTAACAGAGTCCGCACCTATTATTTGATGGACATCGTCGTCAAACTGGAACGCAAGGCCGATATACTCGAAAAAGCCAAAAACGTAATCCGGGAAGCTGGTGTAGAGGTGAAGGGACGGAAGGGGTTGACGCAGATTCGGATCAATGTGGATGTTGATCCTTATTGATGGTTAGCAATACCTATAATCCCACTTTAGATAAGGAGCAATCCTATTAAGCAGGCGGCCCAATTCGCAAAAATGTATGTTTCTTGATTTCCATAATCAGGTAGTTGGCATTGGCTTCTATTTTGGTGCCGGCGACGATCAGGCCGGTCGCATTGCCTTCTATTTTGCTGAACAACCATTCGACAATTGCCTCGATGGAGTCGCTTTCGTCGAAGGTGAGGTACATGCGGATGGATTCCTTGAAACCGATACGGACACGGCTATGACTTTCGTCAATGATAATGGTGGCTTTGGTGTTGGGAATGGCGAAACTTTCCCCAAAAGTGAGCCAGCGGTAACGAGTACCGAATAAGTGATACTTCAAATCTTTATCACTTGTCAGAATTTCAATTTTTAGTTTTCGGAACGCGAATAGGGCGTTGACGTGGGCGTATTGTGGTGCGCGCTGGTCTGGGTGTGGTGAATCGCTAGCTGACTTTGGGGTGGTTGGTTTGTCGGTAAAACTGATAGCTATTTTTTTTCCTAGCGCTTCGATGAGCTGAAATCGCTCCTTTGCCATTTCTAGGACGGTCTCGTCGTCAAACTTGGCGAAGTTGTCGGGATGGTACTTTGCTCGCAAGGCGCGGCGCTTTTTTTCAAATTCTTCCTTGTCTAGCGCAGTTGCTGTGACGCCAAAATACTTCTTAATGTTTTCTTTCTCCTCTGTTGTGAACATAGTTTAGTTGTTATTCCAAATACAAGTAGCGGATTTATCGCAAAAGTTACAAACGAATTGAGAATAATATTCGAAAATCCAGCTTTCCAATGTGATAAAATCAACTTTTGCGCCAAAATGACAGTACAATTCGAAATTAAATGACAAAATGGCGCAAAAATTGACAATTTGTTCACGGAAAAGACAAAAAAATGGAATGGCACTTCCCTTGTTATAAGGATAAATGTCAAACATTAAATTAATAAACCAAAAAAATAAATTGATAATGACAAAAGTAATAGTAAACAAACCAAACGGTAAAAGACACCACAGAAGACCAGTCATGCACAACTTGCTAAACGATTTTTTCAACAGCAGCCTCAGTGATTTAATTGGCTCTGATTTTACCACTAGCACCCCTTCCATCAATGTAATCGAAACAAAAGATGCGCATCGCATGGAAGTTGCAGCTCCTGGTTTATCCAAGGAAGCATTCGACCTAAATATTGACAAAGACCTGTTTACCATCTCCGCCACTGTAGAAGCTACAGATAACGAAGAAACAGACGAAAAAATTATCCGCAGAGAATTCAATTACGGTACCTTCAAACGATCATTCACCCTGCCGGATACAGTAAACAAGACGGAAATTTCCGCGAAATACGAAAACGGGATTTTAGTCATCCATCTTCCTAAAAAAGAAGAAGCGAAGGAAGTTCCACCAAGGAAAGTGGAAATTTCATAAAAAGATTAAGGTAAATTTTTCATAGGTTAGGTTTAGGGTTAAGCCGGGGAGAGGTCCCCGGCTTTTTTATTGCGGTGTTTTATTTTGCAACTATTCCATGGCAACCGCGTAATTATTTGTGTTTGGAATAATCCTTGTTAATATTGTATTAAACAAGGCATATTTGTTCTAACCAAAACAATTTATTGATATATTGGGTGCTAATTGAACAAGTGCTGAAACTTGATTTGCTGAAGTTGGTTGACCGCTTCAAAATTTTTGATGTATGAAAAAATGGTTTTTTAGTTTAATTGTAATTTTTCTGGTAGGAATGGAAGCGTCTGCGTCCTATCTGCTTATCCCGATGGATGAGAACCAGAAAAATCACCTCAAAGCATATGGCATCGCGTTTTGGGTGTTGGAGGCGAAAGTGGAAGTTCATTGGCTGTTAAATTATAAAGGTGGAAGTTTCGCCATTAAAAACAATATCAAAGTTCAGGAAGAATGCGTTACCCGCGATGTCAGTTTTAAAGTTATTCCTGACGCACAGTTTACTTCTATTTTAAAAGAAATTTCGAATCCAGAAAAAAACATGGATGCGATCAAATTGGAGACGCCTCCGAAGGTCGCCGTTTATTCTCCGACAGTAAATGCAAAAGGAGAAGAAGTACAGCCCTGGGATGACGCAGTTACCTTGGTGTTGACGTATGCAGAAATCCCGTACGACGTTGTTTATGACACAGAAGTACTCGAAGACAAGCTAGCCGACTATGACTGGCTGCACTTGCACCACGAAGATTTCACTGGGCAGTATGGTAAGTTTTATGCTTCCTACGGCAGTCGGCCCTGGTACCGGGACCACGTTTCAAAAATGGAAGAGTTGGCCACCAAACACGGATTCAAAAAAGTGTCCCAGTTGAAAATGGCCGTTGTGAAAAAAATACAAGAATTTGTTGGTGGTGGCGGATTTATGTTTGCCATGTGCTCGGCTACAGATACCTACGACATTGCATTGGCTGCAGAAGGCCTCGATATCTGCGATAAGGTATTTGACGGCGATGCACAAGATCCAACTGCGCAATCCAAACTAGACTTCACGAAGTCCTTCGCTTTCGACAAGTTTAAGTTGGTCCGCGATCCAATGAAATACGAGTTTTCAGACATCGACATGTCCACTGCCAGAAAGGTAGATATGAAAGTGGATTACTTTACCCTGTTCGATTTTTCAGCCAAATGGGACCCTGTTCCTACGATGTTGACACAGAATCACACCCGAACAGTAAAAGGGTTTATGGGACAAACGACCTCTTTTAGAAATAAGAATATTAAATCCAGTGTACTCATCATGGGCGAAAATAAACCTGCTGGGGAAGCAAGATATATACATGGAGAATTTGGTTTCGGTACCTGGACCTTCTACGGGGGGCACGATCCAGAGGATTACCGCCACTATGTGCACGATCCACCAACTGATTTGAACTTACACCCAAATTCACCCGGCTATCGGTTGATTTTGAACAATGTACTTTTCCCTGCTGCCAAAAAGAAAAAGCGCAAGACCTAGTACGATAAAAATATAGAGAGGACATTTTATTATTGTAAAGTGTCCTCTTTTTTATTGTAGGAAATGAACATTCATACAATAGGTAAACAATTGGTTGTTTTTGAAGAAATAATGATACACGTGCTATGTGGGACGTTAATATGATTGCCTGTTATACAATTGCAAATAATCAATTTTGCGCTATTCCAATACCCAAAATTTCCTACAAAAGAAAAGGAAAAACCGCCTTCCGCTCCTTTGGATAATCAGTAAATTTGTTTTGATACCAGCGGTGGTGGTCCAAAGCTCTAGGCAATAAATTGGCCACGGTCCAAATCGCAAAACCCAAGGTCGGCAGACACCAGGTCATCAATGCGAAGCCAATCCACTCGATCATTTCCCCAAATAAGTTAGGACAAGAAATCCATCTAAAGAAACCACCTTTCGGAATCTTATAGCCGGTTTCACCTGGTTTTCGAAGATGAATTAGCTGATGGTCGGACCACCAATTGATGCCCATTCCAAGAACAAACAACAACATTCCAAGTAAGAAATTCCAAGAATACATCCAGTCAGTTGGATAGTCCGCAAAAAAGCCAAAATAATAGCCAATCAACCCACCATTTACCAAATTGAAGAATACGGCACTTAGCATGATGGAGATCGGCATTTTTTTACCATTCGTTCGGATTCGAAATGGGAAAATGAGTGTTCGATTGAAGTAGTGTATGGCCCAAAGACTCATAAATAGAAGGGCAGGGTTGGTCTTGCGGGTTGGACCGATAAAGTAGAGCCCTAGCACAAGGCACAACGCAGGAAGTTCCATTAATATCCAGGCAAGGCGGTTGTCAATCAATGGCCCCCAACTGCTCTTGGTATGTCTGCCATAAGGCGCAGCAATGCGCAAAGCAAACGGAAAAATGACCAAGGCCATTCCCATCCAACAATAAGTAATAAAATCAAAATGACCGGGTGAAATCACAGTTGTTCTTTTAGGATTAACTCCATTTTAATATTGCTCCGCTCGTAAGGAGAAGTGAGGCCTTCCACCTCTTTGAAGCCTAACTTACGATATAAATTGATAGCAGGTTTAAGAAGGGTATTGCTTTCCAGATAAATAACTTTTGCGTTTAGCTCTTTTGCTTTTTCTATCGTAGCCTTCCCGATCAAGTAGCCTATTTTTTTGCCTTGAAAATTGGGCGCTACTGCCATTTTTGCAAGTTCATAGTCATACCGATGGTCATCTAGTTTTATCAACGCACAGACTCCAACTGGTTGTTCTTCATAAATAGCGACCAGAATGGCTCCTCCTTTATTGATAATGTATTCGTCAGGATGATCCAGCGCTTGGTAGTCGGCAGCTTCCATCTTGAAGTAGGCGTCAATCCATTCCTTGTTTAGTGCCCTAAACGCATGTTGATACTTTGAATGGTACGCTACAATTTGAATCGATGTTGAATCGTGTGTTTTATTCTCTTCCATCTGAATTTGATTTTAGTATCCAAATAAAATTGAAGGCTTTCAACCTATAAGGTTGGAAGACTTAGTTACGTAATTAGGAATGCAAGGTTGTAATTTTTTTCCCCTTTTCTAAATTTTGCCAAGCGGTTTTTTTGATTACTAAGGAAGGGATGGAGTGATTTGTTATGTAATAATTAGTCTTGTTTTTGAAGGGGTTTGAAAAAAGCCTTGTCGTTGATTTGACACTTCTATTTGTTTGTGAAATGCTGTAATCTAATAGTAGCAAGAGGTTTATGGTTTCTTGATGGCCATGTGATACTCCTGTGATACTTCTCGTGTAGTTTTGAATCGTATTCAGTTACAAACAGTTTAATTTTTAATTCTCAGTTTTAATTCACAAGTAAATAAAAAATAAAAATTATGAAAAATCTATTGTTCTTTTGCGCAGCGTTTTTAATATTCTTCTCAGGATGTAAAAAAGATGAAACAGGAAATCTTGTCTTAAATATTTCAGGATTGGAAGATCTGGGAGCTGATGCTCGTTATGAAGGATGGTTGATCGTGGATGGATCTCCAGTGACTACAGGAATATTTGCAGTAGATGCAGATGGTAACCTATCACAAACCAGCTTCCCGATAGAAAACAGCGATTTGGAAAGTGCGACCAAGTTTGTATTGACCATTGAGCCATTTCCAGACGCCGATCCTGCTCCTACAGCTACGCACATTTTAGGTGGCGATTTCTCGGGTAATTCAGCAGGAATAACGGTAGACCACGAAACAGCTTTAGGTGTTAGTTTTTCTTCCTCTACGGGGAAATACATTCTGGCTACACCAACGACAACAGTTACAACCGATGAAAACAGTGGTGTTTGGTTCCTTGATTTGGCTTCAGGGATGCCGGCAGTTGGATTGGACCTTCCTACATTACCAGCCGGATGGAATTATGAAGGATGGGCTGTAATTGACGGCACACCAGTGACAACTGGCACCTTCAGAAGCTTGACTACAGTCGACGATGCTGATACGTTCAGTGGTGCAAATCCAGGGCCTCCATTCCCGGGTGAGGACTTTGTAGGCAATGCGCCTTCAGGACTTTCTTTTCCTACAAATCTAGCAGGTGGAACGATGGTGATTTCTATAGAGCCAGCTGTGGATAACAGCCCAGCTCCTTTCGGATTGAAGCCTTTAGTCGGAATGGTTCCTACGGATGCTGCGGATCACTTTACTTACGACATGGATAACAATGCGAGTAGTTTTCCAACAGGTACTGTAACAAGATAATTAGAGCTTAATAGGATGAATGCTTGAAGACAATAGGTTTCAAGCGCTTAAAAGGCTCCTGAAAAATATAATTTCAATTAGTTTTTTTGGTTGGCGATTGTGAATTAAACTGCAATCGTCAACCTTTTTTTGTGGAGAATAGAATTAATCAAGGTATGGTTTTGTTTCGAGAGTTTTTAAAACGCAAAGTCGCTAAGGAGCTAAGGACTTATCGTACAGGATGATCGTACTTGATATTAGTTCGCGGTTACTTAACTATACTTAGCAAAGACCTGGTCGATTTTTTCAGCTAGGTCTTTGTCTTTTTGGGTGACAATTCCCCCGGCATCATGTGTATTTAGGTGGATGTTTACGGTGTTGTAAACGTTGCTCCAATCTGGGTGATGATCCATTTTTTTCGCATGAAAAGCGACTTCAGTCATAAAAGAAAAGGCCTCTCTGAAGTTTTTAAACTTGAAGGAGCGGTTGAGTTTATTGTTTTCTTCTTTCCACATTTATTTGGCTTTAAAACTCCAGTCATAGCTGGTCATTTCTACGATGGCATGTTCAAGGAGGGCGATGGAATTCATGATGTCTTCTTTGTGCGCCATTTCAATGACCTGATGGATGTGTCGTGTTGGGATGGATATCGCGCCCGCAATGGATCCATTTTTGCCCCTTCTTTGGACAGCAGCAGTGTCCGTTCCTCCGCCCGTTAAGACTTCTGGTTGCCATTTTATGTGGTGTTTGTCTGCGGTTGTTTTTAGAAACTTGACCATTCGATAATCAGAGACGACAGAGCTATCCATGATTTTGATGGCTGTTCCAGCTCCCAGAGCAGTGACCATCTCGTGTGGTTTAGCGCCAGGTACATCGAAGGCAATTGTGGTGTCAAGACCTAGCCCGAAGTCGGGGTTGATGGATTGAGCAGCGACGGAAGCGCCTCGGATTCCAATTTCTTCTTGTACAGAAAAAACGCCATACAGGTCGCAGTCGATGTCTTTATCTTTGAGGTTTCGGAGTGTTTCGAGGAGGACAAACACGGAAACTCGATTGTCTATGGATTTGCAGTTGACGCAATTTCCCATTTCGATCAATTTTCGTTCTCTGGTGATTGGGTTGCCAATAGAGATTAGCTTGCTTACCTCTTCGGGAGGCATTCCAGTATCAATAAAAAAGTCTTGTGTTCTAAGTGGTTTATTTCGATCTTCTGGGGTCATCAAATGGATCGGCTTTGATCCCATTACTCCAATCACATCTTTTTCTCCGTGGATGATGACTCGTTGAGCGGTCAATGTTTTAGGATCAAATCCACCCAAGGTGTGAAAACGAATGAATCCGTCTTCATCGATATGAGTGACCATAAAACCAATTTCGTCCATATGGGCAGCAACCATTATTTTGGCGTCACTTTTTCCTCTTTTTATGGCGATTAAATTCCCCATATTGTCAATTTGGACTTCATCTACAAGAGGGGTGACTTCTTTTTCGATTAATTCTCTGATGGGATTTTCGAAGCCGGGAGCTCCAGCTATTTCACAAACTTCTCTTAACAAATTTATATTCATGATACAAATACCTAAACGACTACTGATTAACAATAATTTCTAATAAATGACCAGATATCACCGGAGTGGCGTCCAACTATTTATTTCCTTGTGGTAAAACAATTTATGAAAAATATTTATGAGATTACAATCAGGAGAGGGGTTTCAAACTAGTGTTTTACACAATAAAGCAAATCAAAAGTTTCGTAAATACCTAATTTTATCGAGTTTAGTATTTATAATTTAACTTTTGATATAACTATAAAAGGTTGGTGTCTTGGTTTATCCTGACAATATTTTACTTGTTTCTTTTTCTGGAATAATTATCAATTTAAGAAAAAAGGATCAAAATATGGCTTCGAGCTTCATTAAATCTCGAAGTGTTGTTAGGTTATTCGACTACACTGATTTTTAGCATGTTGGTTCTAAGCCTTGCTTTCAATGGCATGCTGCCCGTATTTACAACAACGTCACCTGGCTCTAGTAGACCTGCAGACCTCAAAATTTGTTGAACGTCGTGGATGGTGTCATCTGTCGTAGTAAATTTGTCGTAGTAGAATCCACGGATTCCCCACACCAGATTTAGCGTAGACAAAATTGTCATATCGTCAGAAAAAATGAAAATACTGCATTTAGGTCGGCAACTGGAAACAAGAAAAGCGGTGTAGCCTGATTTGGTCATTCCGATGATCGTTTTTGCATTAACTACGTTTGCCACTTTGCATGAATTGTAGCAGATAGCATCCGACATAAACGTTGGAGAGGTTCTCTCAGGCTGGTTGCCTCTGTAGTAGATGCTTTCATGCTTTTCTGCTTCATCAATTATCTTTTGTACCGCTTCGATTACTTTCACGGGGTGATCGCCAACCGAGGTTTCTCCACTTAGCATTACGGCGTCTGTCCCGTCGATTACGGCATTTGCGACGTCTATTATTTCTGCACGGGTAGGGCTAGGATTGTGAATCATGCTGTCCATCATCTGCGTAGCAACGATCACTGGTTTTGCCTTTTTCATACAAAGGGAAATAATATTTTTTTGAAGGAGGGGCAGTTTTTCCATGGGCACCTCGACGCCAAGATCGCCTCTGGCGACCATGACTCCATCAGAGATATCAATAATTTCTTCCAGGGCATCGATTGCTTCTGGTTTTTCGATTTTCGATATGATTTTAGCGTTGTGATTTTTTGCTTTTATCCGCTTTCTCAAATCAACGATGTCATCAGGAGACCGCACAAAGGACAACGCGATCCAGTTCACATTTTGAGTAAGAATGAAATCTAAGTCCTTTCGATCCTTTTCGGTAAGAGAGGGGAGTGATATTTTTGTTTGTGGCAGGTTGACCCCTTTATTCGAACTTAGTTTATTGCCAAACAGCACCTTCAGGGTAGCCGTATTTTTATTATCTGTAGTCAATACCTCCAATTCGATTTTTCCGTCATCTACGAGCACTTTCTCGCCGGGCTCTACATCTTTAGCGAAGGTTTCATAGCTCATATATATCTTTTCCTTAGTGCCAATGCAAGGTTCATTTGTGAAAGTAAGCACGTCTCCTGGCTCAATTGGGATACCGCCATCTTTCATTTTTCCAACACGGAGCTTAGGTCCTTGAAGATCTGCAAGAATAGCAATGTGGGTGTTGTACTTGTTGTTGATATAATGAATGTGGTTGATTGTTTTTTGATGATCTTCATGAGAACCGTGCGAAAAATTTAGTCGAAAGACATCCACTCCAGCTCTAACCAACTCCAGTAAATTTGTATATCCCTCAGACGCAGGGCCAACAGTTGCTACAATTTTCGTTCGTTGAAATTTACTTAACTCCATATAATTCGGTTGTTTTCAGGCTGCCCAGAAGGAAGCCTGCTTTTAAGAAAAAATATACAAATATTACTTTGTGTAAAGCTAACAATAACAAAAGAAAATCAAAAACTAAAAAAGTTGGAATGATTATCGTAATATTACAATTGAATAAGAAATACAGACAAAACTCTGCAAAGCTAACGGCACAATGTAAAGAAAATGTTAACTGTAGAATGTCTTTGTATTAACTTATTTTATTTCTTAATAATGCCTTTTTGAAAAGGAAAATTTTGAATTGCAAGCAATTACGCTACCGAATTCGGTAGCCTATTTTTGAATACATAATGAAAAGTCGGTTTAAATTTGGTAATCAATTTTCTTATCCCTTATTTTGCAGTTCAATTGTAAACAAACTGACGAATTATGTCAAATATCACAGAAAAAGTAACCAAAATTATCGTTGATAAATTGGGTGTAGACAGTTCAGAAGTAACTAATGAAGCAAGCTTCACCAATGATCTTGGAGCAGATTCATTAGATACTGTAGAACTAATCATGGAATTCGAAAAAGAATTTAGCATTTCGATTCCTGATGAAAAAGCAGAAACTATTCAAACCGTTGGCCAGGCAGTAAGTTACCTGGAGAACGAAGTAAAATAATTTCCTAGTGGCAGCAGAGCAATCTGCTGCACATTTCTTTTTTCCTGAAGATCCATCGACTTCAAGGGTATTAATTTTCATGAAAATTCGTAGATCGATTTTTTTTGAGACATTAAATATTAATACCTTCTGACGAGCAATACTCCCAGGTCGATTTACACTGATCGCAAATTCCAAAATTACTTCTCATGAAAACTAGAAGAGTAGTCGTTACAGGGTTGGGCGCATTAACTGCTATAGGCAATACTGCGTCAGAATACTGGGATGGATTGTTGAATGGAGTGAGCGGTGCTGCTCCTATTACCCACTTTGATGCTTCAAAGTTTAAAACAACTTTTGCTTGTGAGGTCAAAAATTTTGATCCCACGCAATTTATGGAGCGTAAAGAGGCAAGAAAGTTGGATCCGTTTTCGCAGTATGCCGTAGTTGCAGCAGACGAAGCACTCCAACATGCAGGGTTGAATAAGGAGAATATTGATCCTGATCGTGCAGGCGTTGTCTGGGGAGCAGGTATCGGTGGTATCACCACGCTAGAACAAGAAATTATTGGATTTGCTAATGGGAATGGAACACCACGTTTCAATCCTTTCCTTGTACCTAAAATGATTGTGGATATCGCCGCAGGGCACATCTCTATCAAACATGGTTTGAGAGGGCCAAATTATTCCACCGTTTCTGCTTGCGCATCTTCTTCTCACGCAATCTCCAATTCTTTCGATTTAATTCGATTAGGAAAGGCTGATATCATGGTAACAGGAGGTTCAGAAGCTGCCGTTTCTATTACAGGAATAGGCGGATTCAATGCATTGCGCGCCCTTTCTCAACAAAACGATGATCCAGCTACAGCTTCAAGACCTTATGACAAGGACCGCAATGGATTTGTACTAGGCGAAGGCGCAGGCGCATTAATCTTGGAAGAATACGAACATGCCGTTAAGAGAGGCGCTACCATCTACGCAGAAGTGGCAGGAAGCGCAGCAACTGGAGACGCACACCACATCACCGCCCCTCACCCTGAAGGACTGGGAGCAAAAAAAGTTATGGAGTTGGCGCTGGAAGATGCAGGACTTCAGCCAGCGGATATTGATTATATCAATACACATGGTACATCTACTCCCCTTGGCGATATAGCAGAAATAAAAGGCATCCTTGGTGTTTTTGGAGATAGTGCTTTTGATTTGAATATTAGTTCCACCAAATCCATGACAGGACATCTGTTGGGTGCGGCAGGGGCGATTGAGTCGATAGCCTGTATATTTGCACTCCACCATCAAATAGTCCCTCCAACGATCAATCATTTCACAGATGATCCAGCATTCGATTCCCGATTAAATTTTACGTTCGACAAACCTCAAAAAAGAGAAATCAGAGCTGCATTGACCAATACATTTGGCTTTGGAGGTCATAATTCTTCCGTGATTTACAAAAAAATATAGACCATAACTGGTTTTATTTCAACGGATATATAACAGGTTTACGATATTTTTGTTAAATTGAATTCCCATTTCAGGCTTTAACCCCAATTAAATGAAACAAAATAAGGTCGTACGGAGTACAATCTTATACGTATTTTAATGTATTTAAAGCCGTTTTTTTGAGATTTATTAAAAAAAATTACAATTATTTCTTTTCGAAGGACAGAAATTTCGTCCGTTCGCTAAGTAGTATATTAGGATTCATCCCCTGCAATTTGGGATTGTATCGCCTTGCTTTTTCGCATAAGTCCTTTGCGCAAAATTCCAAAGAAAATAATTCCCGAAATAACGAACGTCTTGAATATCTAGGGGACGCCGTATTGGGCACGATAGTAGCAGAATACCTCTTCAAGAAATACCCAAAGAAAGATGAAGGGTTTCTAACCAAAATGCGCTCTAAAATTGTAAAACGAAAGTCCCTAAACGCGATTGCGGATCAAATGGGATTAGATGTATTTCTTCGCAAACATGGGGTAGATGCTGTTAGTAATTCTATGTTAGGGAATGCGTTGGAAGCTTTTATTGGCGCCATCTATCTGGATTGTGGACATACAAGAACAAGACGGTTTATTATCAATCGGTTGCTTCGCGGATACTTGGATATTCAGGGGCTGGAAACGTTTGATGACAACTACAAAAGCCAACTACTGGAGTGGTGCCAAAAACACCAAAAACCCATTTCTTATAAAGTGATTTCTAAATTTAAATTTGACAATCGGGACAGATTTAGAGTTTCTGTGCTTATTGATAATGAAAATATGGGGATTGCAGAAGATTTTAGCAAGAAAAGTGCGGAACAACTCGCCTCCAGAAAAGCGCTTAATTTGTTGAAAAGTGGCGTTCGAGTGGAAGCAACGGACTAGTTGCTACTCATCAGTTTGCGGAACAGCCATACCGAAAAAAGAAGCACGAAGCAAGGAATTCCAATCCAGTAAAGTTCACTTTTTAAAACACGAATTCCCCATTCTCCAAAAAAATCAGATACTGAAATAGGAGACACTCGGATTACTTTCCATGGAAGGAAAATACGCTCACCACTAAACGGTGCCCAAAAAGCAACCCCACGACCACCTGTCGTCAACGCATCCAATATTCCATGCGAAGCCGTACAAGCAAAAAAGTAGGCCCAAAGTTTTAAGCGATTCCGACCTTTATAAATGTCTTCCCTAAAGAATGCCCAAGCAATCAACCCTCCAAAAACCAGTGCAAAGAAAAAAGAATGGGTAATTCCCCGATGGCCGAACATGTGAGAATAAGGAATTCCAAACTTAAAGGACAATACATCCAAATCAGGAAAAATCCCGCAGACGATCCCCAAAACCCAAAATTTTGCTGCTTGTTTTTTACCAGAGTACAGTTTGCCCAACGTCACTGCCGCTAGGGCATGCGAGAAAGCCGATGCCATTCAAATGATTTTAGAAAATACTGGATTGAATCCTTAGAGATTGAATCCGACGTGGTTCAATTAGTGATTGTGGCCACTATGGTCGTGCCCGCTGTGATCATGTCCGCTGTGGTCATGCCCGCTGTGATCACCATGTCCACCTGCACCATGATTATGTCCAAAGTGGGCATTTTTAACGTAAGCCATGCCACAAGCAGGGCATTTGCCTGGGAGCTTGCTACCACTACCTTTGCAACTCATTGGGCAGAGGAATTGTGAAGTGTATTCCGGTCCATTTTTATCTGTTGCTTTTTCGATTTTTGGCTTGTCCGCTCCTCCGCTACAAGAAGTAATGGAGAAAGAAAGGGCAAACATCAAGGATACGCTTATGATTAAGGCAATTTTTTTCATGGTAAAATGTTTTATTGGTATAAGTTTTCCCAATTAATTTAGGATTCCCAATATAAGGCACAAATTTGAATACTTGAATTTTATACTAGGAATTGTCGTTACTTTTTTACTTGAAGTTGAAAAGATGTGAGCGGTGAGAAGTGGGAAGTGAGCGGAATTAATGCACTAGATGGATCATAAAGGATGGATCGCACGGAGTGTTCTGCCTTCGCTGTTCCTTCGCTTTTTGTACTTCCGAAAGTCGGACCACATTCAAAACCCAACGGGATCGTGAGGGAATCACTTTGATAAAATCGTAGTATATTTATACACGACCTTTCTAACTACTAAGGCAAAAACCCTGGAATGTCTGAAAAGAAACAACCTGACAAAATTCTGGATTTCGAATATACTCAAAAGGACAAACGTCCTGATGGGCCGACGGAGAAGGTATTGTGGGAAGGTGCGCCTTGTTTTCAGGTGCTGATTGATCACCCACAGTTGGACAAGGGGCGGAACCTTCGATATTTCTATAGTCTCGTTGTTTTTATGCTGCCGCTGATTGCTGGTGTTTTGGTGTATTGGACGACGGGAAGTATCCTTGGGACGGTCTTCATTCTGATTATGACCGTCAGTTTTATTATTGCCTTTATCCCACCTTATTTTTTATTTAACCGCTACCTAAAGTACAACAAAACCAAGTACTACGTCACCAATACCGCTATTCATTTCTATTTGGATGATGGCTATCGAACCATTCGCGAACAACTTTCCTGGGAACAAATTCGCACTATCCGACATTCCGCGCAACCAGAAGGACTGACCGTCATTCATTTTTTAACCAAAGAAGAAATTGCCTTTCGTTCCTACAATTTTATCGATAAGGAAACCCGACAATTTCCTTCCTTCGAGCTCCTGGAAGATGGAGAAAAGACCGCGAAACTGCTACAAAATATTCTACGAAGAAATCGCTAGCACTCTAGCAGGAGAAAACGCTACAAATGACAACATCCTAAGTCAACTCAATAACTTAACAACCCAATACACTCAATAGCCAAACTTAAATAACATTGACCTCTGGTGTCAACAAAATATCAAATTTCGATTGTACAGATGCCTGAATACTCATAGCGAGATCAAAGACCTCTTTCCCTGTTGCCTTCCCATCATAGTTGACCAATACAAGGGCCTGGTTTTTATGGGCACCCGTATTGCCGACCCGTTTCCCTTTCCAGCCGCACTGCTCAATGAGCCATCCCGCCGGAATTTTAAATCGGCCATCAGGCAATGGATAGTGAACAGCCTCTGGGAATTTGGCTGTTAAGACTTTAAATTTTGCAGCACTGATTTCTGGATTTTTAAAAAAGCTGCCAGAGTTGCCCAGTACTTTGGGATCTGGAAGTTTGGACGATCGGATTTGAATCACGGCATCACTGACGTCCTTGATGGTTGGTTTTTTGATGCTTTGCTCTTCCAGTACTTTTCCGATGGCCCCATAGCTCAATTGGGGTTGATGTTTCTTAGTAAGTTTAAGCGATACTGAAGTGATAAACACCTTTCCTTTCAATCGCCGCTTAAACACACTGTCGCGGTACCCAAATTTGCATTCTTCAAGGTGGAATACTCGTTTTCGGCCAGACTTTAGGTAAATGGCTTCCAGTTCCACAAACACATCACAAAGCTCCACTCCATAGGCACCAATATTCTGAATCGGAGCTGCGCCAACAGTACCAGGGATCAGGGATAAATTTTCAATGCCGCCGAGTCCATTTTCGATGGCCCACAAGACGATTTCGTGCCAGTTTTCCCCAGCTCCAAACCGCACAATTGCTGAGTCTTTGGTTTCTTTCAGTCGTTCGATACCACGGAAGTCATTTTTGAGTACTAGGCCTTCTACGTTCTTGGTTAGTAGCAAATTGCTTCCTCCTCCAAGGATGAGCGCGGGTTGTTCCTTACGGAGAATAGCCCGCAACTGTTTCAGGGAGTGGACCGTTGCAAATCGGGCGGCATGCACATCGATGCCAAACGTATTATAGGATTGTAATGAAATGTTTTGTTCCATGGTCCACAAATATATTGATAATTAATAAACTGGGGTAGGTTTTGTAGAGGGACATTTTTGTAGGAAGTAGAGGGAAATTATTATTATCTAATAACTCAATAACTACATATAAAGATGATTAAAAAGCAAAACCGCACCAAATAAGGTGATAATGGCAATCAAGACAGTGGCCATCCTTATGGAATATCGGATATTGTGAACAAATATTTCGATGTCTTCTTTGTGGTTTGGATGCTTGGCAAGGATTTCTTCTTCTAGTAGTTGGCGATTGAATAAGTGAGCAGCTTTCAAATCCATCTCCAGGTTTTCTCTTCGCATTTTTTGATAGACTTTCAATACGCGTGCCCGGAAAAATATATTGACAAATAGCATCGCTACAAAAGCCAGAATGACAAGGATTAATATCAGGTTAACCATAAAATATTTAGTAAATCAATAAGCTAATTGCCAACAGTCCTAAAACTCCAAAGATAAAGATAATTAGATAGCTAAATAAAAGGAAGAGCTGCTTAAAAAAGGTTTTCGTCTTTCCTTGCCCATAAAACCGGCGCATGGCAATAAAAGAATACACATATAATACAAGAAAAACCATACCCGATACTGCATCGTGAATGTAAGGCGAAATAAGAATGACTATCCCAAATGATATAAATGCCAGAGAATGAATATGCATACTAAACACAAAATGCTCTACGTAGTACTTTTTCCGCCGGATGTACAGCAGTTTTAAAGCAAAAGCAATAAAAGGCATCATTAGAAAAACCATCCAGGACATCCTTGAAATAGCAAATTTGAAAAAACTTTCGCCATCCTGCATTATTTTCAACGTTTTACCAAAAAAGATTCGCTTCCAGAAACCTTCCATTCCATATTTGTCCATGATCTCTTCTGCCGTCAAATTGTAAAGATCTTTGCTAGATACCTTTATTCCAATTTCATTGCCCCAGAAGTTGGCCATGGTAAAGTCCGTGCTATCGGCTACATCTTTCGGGATCAATGCTTTGGTAAAGGTGGTATCTAAAACGGCATGCACTTCAGGATCTGATATCTGCTCTTTAAAGGTGATTCTAGCTGTATCCACTTTTGCAACGAGCTCATTGTGATACAGTTTTTTATTAAATTGTTCTTTTTGAGAACTGTCATTTCCCAGGTGGATTCCTCCATCCTCTCCTAGTTTTAACGCGACAAGTCCGAAAAAAAAGATGATACTAAATAAGAACAGCCTAACTGGAGAAACATAAGATTTATGTTTACCTAGGAAATATTGTTTTGTTAATTCGCCAGGCTTAAAAAATAGAGGTAAAATGCTTTTTGCCAATCTCGAGTCAAATGAAAAAGTATCTCCAATAAAATCCTTCAATAAAGAAAAAAAGCGAACCCTGCCATCTGTTTGTTTTTGGCCGCACTTCGCACAAAATTTTTCTGCTGTCTGGATCGGGTGATCACAATTCAGACATGCTTTAGCTTCATCGGTTGAGGTGGTATCCGTCATATTGGGAATATCGGTTTTTTTTGTAATACTTATAACTTTGTTCTACTAATTTCTTGTAATTTTCGTTAAACCCTAGTAAAGAATGGTTAATTGAGATGGGTTAATGGTTGGATTCGCTAATGGATTTAAAATGAGGGATGTTGTTTTTACAATAATCCACGTCCCACACGTCAGACGAATGAATTCGTCAATTCCTAGAACAAAAAAAAACGAATTCCAAGAAACAAGTCCTCAGAATTCGCTTTAATATTTAGGTTGGCAGTCTCTTACTGCTTGACAAACTTAACTGGAATCGTTACAATTTGTCCGTAGTCTATTTGTACAAAATAAATGCCCTGAGAAAGTTTGGTCACATCTATGGTCTCAAAGTTTCTTCCTGGTCCAGCAGTTACTGGGACTTCAATCAATCGACGGCCAATAACATCAGTAACCATCAATCGTACTTCCTGAGCTGCTCCACTATTGAACTCCACATTGATTTCTGTAGTAGCCGGTATTGGAGAAACCCAACGGATTTGATCCAATTTCTTACAGCTAGAATTGAGAAGAATAGTTGGTGAATATTCAAAAGTACCATCCAGGTCAAGCATCTTGATTCGTAAGTAATTGGTCTCAAATATTTCTTCCAGCGTAATCGAGTAGGAAATGTTTCCTGTTCCATCTACTGCTTCTACAATGCCGGCAGGTCTGAAATCTATTCCGTTTAAGCTGATCTCTATTTGATATTCCTGTACTTCAACTTGCTCCGTAACCACCCAGTCAAGATGGATCGCACAATTGATTTCTTTTCCTACGAAGCTGATTAACTCAACATCTAAGAAGTTTTCACAATGCGTGGCCAATGTAGTAGCATCCGTATACAAGTCTGTAGCAGGATCAGTATTCGCAAGCACGGTACCACCGTTATCTCCATCATTCAAGTCAGACCATCCGTCGCCGTCGGTATCATTGATAGGAGTAGTGGCGCCAACAATCCCGTCATCATCGGTGTCATTGTCTGCTAGATCTGCTTCCACGGTATCAAAACATCCATCATCGTCAGAATCCAGATCTAAATGGTTTGGACTATTATCTCCATCAGGATTAACCCGCGGATCACAAGTCAAACACTCATCGATCAATGGTGCTCCACTGTCATAATCATCCGACCATCCATTGTCATTAAGATCGGGTTGACAATCAATTGGATTGAAGCAGTTCGGGCCATCAGCCATACCATCATTGTTGGTATCATCTCCTCCAGATTCTACAATATCAGGAATACCATCATCGTCAGAATCCAGATCTAAGAAGTCAGGTGTTCCCGGGACTCCGTCAGTATTTGGAATTGGTAAATTAGTTTGATCCGGTCCTCCAGTGTTTGTAGGGCTTGTATCATCAGGATCTGCTGCGTCTGGCAGTCCGTCGCCGTCTGAGTCTGTTGGAGGGCCTGTGCCTGCAATACCATCATTGTCTGGATCTGTTCCACCCCCTTCAATAACATCAGGAATACCATCGTTGTCTGCATCCAGATCCAGATGATTGGGAAGTCCGTCTCCATCCTGATCCATTTCCTCACAAACTCCCATTGCATTAAGCGTACAGTAATCAGGATCTTGATAGTTAGGAATGCCATCGTCATCGTCGTCTCCGTTTGGATCACTACCAGCGCCCACGCAAGAGAAGTCTGTAGCACCAATGCCGCAAATTTCAATAACATCAGGAATACCATCATTATCATCATCAATATCACATGCTGCAGTAAAGAAGGCGGCATTCGTATAAATATCCAATTCTGGATTTGTATTTGGTAATACGCTACCTCCGTTGTCACTATCTTCAATGTTCGACCAGCCATCATCATCGGTATCTACAATTGGTGTCGTTCCTCCAGTAATACCGTCATTGTTGCTATCTCCACCTCCCGCTTCTACGGTGTCAAAACAACCATCATTATCTGAATCTAAATCCAGGTGGTTTGGTGCATTATCACCGTCAGGGTCGTCAGCAGGACTGCAGGTTAAGCAATCTACGATCAACTCATTCCCTGGGTTGTCTATGGTGGAATTGTTGTCTGTGTCTCCATCGTAAGTGTTAGACCAACCGTCATTGTCTGCATCGGCCACTCCTATCCATGTTCCGGTAGTTGGATTGTAGTCATCTACATAACCATCGTCGTTGGTGTCCATACCGCCGGATTCTACTAAGTCAGGAATACCATCATCGTCTGCATCAAGATCAAGGAAATCAGGATCTGTGGTGGCGTCCGTATTGAAAATCGGAAGGGTCGTTTGACCAGGGGTTCCTGTATTAGTCGTACTTGAGCCATCTGGGTCTGCATCATCAGGAAGTCCGTCTCTGTCAGAATCAGTAGGAGTGCCAGTTCCAATAATACCATCATTGTCCGGATCTGATCCGCCGCCTTCAATTACATCAGGGATACCATCATTATCAGCATCAAGGTCCAGGTGGTTAGGAACTCCGTCTCCATCATGGTCCATTTCATCACAAACGCCATTAGAATTAAGTGTACAATATTGTGGGTCTTGATAGTTTGGAGTGCCATCCATATCGTCATCTCCGCTTGGATCACTTCCTGCACCAATGCAGGAAAAATCAGTAGCGCCAGGGCCACAAAGCTCAATAACGTCAGGAATACCATCATTATCATCATCAATATCACAAACTAAACTTGATACGCTTTCATCGGTATAACTATCGCTAAATGGATCGGTATCAGGTAATACACTACCTCCGTCATCACTATCTTCAATATTTGACCAGCCATCACCATCGGTATCTACAATTGGCGTTGTGCCTCCTGTGATCCCATCATTATTGCTGTCTCCTCCTCCTGCTTCTACGGTATCAAAACAGCCATCATTATCAGAATCTAGATCTAAATGATTTAATCCTCCAGTACCGTCAGGATTGATTGGGGAGTTTGTGGCATTCAGACAAGTCAAACATTCGTCTACCAATTGGCTATTCGGTTGGTCGGTAGTGCCGTTGTTGTCGGTGTCACCATCATAAGTGTTTGACCAGCCATCGTTATCAGGGTTTGAATCACTCCATGGATTTGTATTTACCGGAGCATCTGGGTCGTAGTCATCTACATATCCATCATCATTGGCGTCAGTACCACCAACTTCTACAAGGTCAGGAATACCATCATCGTCAGAATCCAAATCCAGATAATCAGGATTGCCTGCGCTATCAGTATTCGCTATTGGTAAGTTGGTCGTTGTAAGATCGCCATTTGCAATATCTGCATCGTTGGGAAGGCCATCGCCGTCTGAATCAAGAGGGAACCCAGTTCCAATGATACCATCATTGTCAGGATCAGATCCGCCTGCTTCAATAACGTCAGGAATTCCGTCGTTGTCTGCATCAAGGTCAAGGTGGTTTGGATTGCCATCGCCATCAAGGTCAAAAGAAGTACAAATACCTTGCGCATTCAGTCCGCCACAGCTTGCCCAGTTAGGGTCGGCGTAGTTAGGTACTCCATCTCCGTCATCATCATCGTTTGGATCGCTGGCCAAGCAGCCTGCTCCAAATTGGGTGCCTTGAGCACAGCCCAACTCTACTACATCAGGAATACCATCATTATCATCATCAATATCAATTAAGTCACAAATGCCATCTTGATCCCAATCAGAGGGGAAGCCTGAAATAATCATGTCCCAATTACATTTTTGTCCGGTAAACCCATCATAAAAAATGTAATATTCTGTATCAGGAGCAACGAAGTTGAGACTAACGTTTGTTCCTGCTGTCAATTTATCTTTACAATAGGCAAGGGCGCTGTGATTGTTGTCTCCCCAAAAACTTCCATTTGCTGGACATGTTGTGGGGCTAAGTAATTCGAAAACTTGAATTTGGATACCATTATCTGTTGTTCTGTAATTTTGGCAAGAGATATTATCCACCGTAAGGAAAAAGTCTGTACCACAGCCGCCTGGTGGCGTTTTGAATTTAAACCAGGTGGTGTTCTCCATACGAGTGATCTGTTCTGCTGCGGCACAGCTAGGATGTTTTATTATTGGATCTTCTCCAGAAACTGTATTCCAGGTTTGCCCTTCTGCAGTTTGATTAGTGGCAGCCCATATTCCATCTCTGTCAAATTCGGTTGCATCCACGCAAGCATCGCCACCACCAGCACCAAGGCGACAAGGCCCGCAATTGATGATAGCAGACCATGCCGCTTCATCTACCCAGGGATTGGCGTCATTAGTTCCTCCTTGAAATTTGAAGGCAAGACATCCACTCGCATTTAATTCTGTAGCGGAGATTGTTCCCGTGAGGTTTGCATTATCAGAGCTAGTAAGTGTAACTAATAAATTTCTTGGTAAAAGGGAAGTTGTTGCACTTTGATCATAGACTTGCAGCATATCAATATTATACTCTGCAGCGAAAGAAGAAAAGTCGACAAAGATACAGCCGTTTGCACTAGAGTTGCCTGGTGGGCAATAGTTCCAGATTTGAAAAGCGTTTGCTCCACCTCCTGCAGCACGACTAAAGTTAGCTACCTGCCCACCATTACAAACATTGATGTTGGTGGTTGTAGGAGTAACTGGATCGTCACAGTAAATTCTTGCATGAAATCCTGCTCTATTGTCAATACCATTGGTCACCATTCGAAGAGACAATGTTCGGCCTCTGGAAATAATAACGCCTGGTTGTGGGTAGCTGATCGTAGTACCAGTGTAGGAGCCTATTTTTTGAGCATTCACCCAATTCCCATCATAAATTCGTAGGAAGTCAGCGGAGTTTCCAATTACATTTGGACTAAGTTCGTCTCCTGCATCCATGTAGATTTCTCCATTGAGACCTCCAATTATTTTTTCAAATTCAATCTTTACTACTTTTCCAACAGGAGCGGTGAATTTAATTCCGAAATTTTCGTTGTTGCCGTAGTTTCCTGCGGTGTTGGTTACGCCTGCAGATCCTCCTGATCCACCACTATCATAAAGGTCTAGGGTGGTTCCACAATTTAAGAATACCTCAGAGCCATTCGTTGCCGCGTTTAGTAGGATGTCTGTATCTGCGTCTACCGTAATACTATAGGTGCCAATTACATCACAGTTAAATTCCCAAACCCGGAAATAGAACACTTGTCCTACTGCACCATTTACAGTGATCTCTGCATTTAGGCCTGGCCCACCGTCAGAATCGCAAGTAACAAAATTTAGTGAACCACACGCGCCTGTATATGCTGCTAGCTGCATGTCAAACCCACCAGAGGTATAGACAGTAGCTTGTGGAGTGGTAAGCGTTACCTGGTACCAACGGTCTCCGCATAATCCACATTGAGAATAGCCTACGTTTCCGTTGGAGCATGGGCCTGGTACTGGTCCAGGGTTGGCAGTTTGGGTGGCTCCACCAGTAGACTGACCTCCTAGTGTTGCACCTACTGTTAGGTTGGTTGCGCCACATGGATTGTCGTTTGCACCTCCATTGGGAAGTGTGGTGGAAGTTAGGTTTATTGTGAAGGCAACATCGCCATTACAAGCCCAGTCCCACATTCTGAAGTAATATCTTGGGGCGCCGAGGCAGGTAGAATTGTTTACGGTAAATGTTCCGGTTCCTTCATTGTTGCAGGCAACTTGAGTAAAGGTGCCACTACAACCATCAGTACTTGACGTATAAACTGCTACTCCGACATCTCGGTCTACTCCAAGAATGGATTCGAGTGTTAGTGTCCAGGCTGCGCCGGGAGAAGTAGGTGTGTATACATACCATCCATCTACACAACCTGCAGAAGTAATGTGATTACCACAAGTTGGGTTAGGATTTACGATGATGGTGTTTGGAGCGGAATCGAGGATAGTCCCATTTGGGTTTATCCCTAGTGTTAGTGCTGTTGCTCCACAAGGGGAAGTGCCTTGGGCAAATATGGTAGTAGAGCACATAGCCAATAAGGCTATTATTAGGTATAATAATCTTTTCATTATTGATGAGTTGATGGAGTTTACAATTGGTTGAAGTCGAGTACGTTTACTGATTGAAGATGCTCCAGTCTGCTTTTCGCAATTTCAACTTCTTCCTCTGTTGCAAAGTTTAGGTCTACAACATCAATTAATTTTTGAGATTGGGCATCATGAACATGTTTTAAGTAAAAATACTGGTGGGTATTTAATACTTTTTTCAGCAACTTGAAGTAATGTGACTTTTGGTAGTCGACTTCTTCCTGTACTTCAGGAGTATTATCTCCATACTTTTGCCTGACTTGGTCAACGTAGTTGTATACATTGTAGTGTATTTCAGCGAGCTGATCTTTTTGTTCTTTGCTGATGGCTCTTAGCTGAGCGGCTGTTTCAGCATTAGTTACTTTCAACGGCATATTTTTCAATAAGGAAACAACGTGGGAGGTCTGTTGAACTGCTTTGTCCTGCAGGTTTGAGGTCAGGCCTTCGGTTTTCTGTTGTCCCCAGAGAAAATTGGTCGTTAATAAAATGATTAAAATGGGTATCATTCTTTTCATAGCGAAGATTTTAGAGTTTAGTTTGGACTTTTCCAAACAAATGGTTTAAATGTAATATGGAGTTATTTAAATATTTTGTTATTTAAATATCAGGTATTTAGACTTAGAAGTCTCGTCGATTTGTAAATCTGATTTTTCTTGGTGTTTGTCGGTCAATACTAAATTAAGAAAAAAATAGTCATTTAGAAATTAATCTGTTATAAAATGACATGAAATATTCAATTAAAAGTATTTTTTATATGATCAAAAAAAGCATATTAAGTTATTTGTAATTGGCTGAATGTTAAAAATTTGTATCTGTTTTGTTAAATTAAGATTATTCTTTTTAATATTAAATTAACTTAGTTTTGTGTTGGCTTATCTAAGTCACTTCCTTTCTAAAAAAATATCCCTTGTAATTCATTGTAAATGCCTATTTTACACTCAAAATAACTTAGGTACATGGAAATTACACAAGAGCAGAAAACATTTATGAGAAAGGCCATTGAAATGGCTAATGAAGGGATGACTACAAATAAAGGTGGGCCTTTTGGTGCAATAATAGTAAAAGATGGAACAATAATAGCCACCGGCTGTAATCAGGTAACCTCCTCCAACGATCCAACCGCACACGCAGAGGTGACGGCCATACGAAACGCCTGCAAAAAGCTAGGTAGTTTCCAATTGGACGGCTGCGAAATTTATACTAGTTGTGAACCTTGCCCCATGTGTTTGGGCGCGATCTACTGGGCGAGACCAGACAAAGTGTTTTATGCGAATACAAAAGTCGATGCCGCAGAAATTGACTTCGACGATCAGTTCATTTATGAAGAACTTGAAAAACCACTTGGTTCAAGAGATATTCCTTTTGTACAGATACTAAGAGAAGAAGCCCTGGAAACTTTCCAAAATTGGAGCACAAAGAAGGATAAGATTGATTATTAGTTATTGTTTGGTTAATGGTGGATTGGTTGTTGGTCAATAGTCCAAGAGTACATTAGTCCTTCTTCGCTCAGTAAGGAACTCCTCTACTAGGCAAGTTTCAAAACATTGTATTACAATTAGTTGTTATACCTGCTCACTTTTTAGCAATTTTTGACAAACAGAATATAATGCATTTCCAATAATGGCAAGAAGAAAAAAGAAAGCCTCCTTTAAAGAACAGTTTAAGGCGCTTAAAAATCTACCGCCTTTCCTCAAATTGGTTTGGGAGACGAATAAGCCGCTTACCGTTGTCAATATTCTTTTGAGAATTGTAAAGGCGGCACTTCCCCTTCTTATGCTTTGGGTCGGCAAGGAAATCATTGATGAAGTCATCCGTTTGATTGGTGAGTCCGGTGATGCAGATAAATATTATTTGTGGGTAATGGTTGGGCTGGAATTTGGACTGGCTGTGCTTTCGGATGTAATGAATCGATGGATTATTTTGATTGATAGTTTGCTAGGCGATTTATTTTCAAACAAGTCTTCTGTAGAGCTGATTCGAAAAGCAGCAGAGTTGGATTTGTTTATGTTTGAAGATGCCAATTTTTACGACAAACTCGAACGGGCTAGACGCCAAACCATAGGAAGAACGGTGCTGATGTCGCAGGTCCTGTATCAAATGCAAGATTTCATCACCATCCTTTTTCTGGCGGCAGGGCTTATTGCCTTCAGTCCCTGGCTTATCCTGATTTTGTTGTGTGCCGTCATCCCTTCTTTCCTAAATGAGACGTACTTTAATTCCGTCACCTATTCCCTGACTCGAAACTGGACGCCCCAACGCCGAGAACTAGACTATCTGCGATACATAGGCGCCAGCGACGAAACAGCAAAAGAGATCAAAATATTCAATCTAGCCGATTTCATTTCTGGCCGATTCAAGGAGATATCCGACAACTACTACGAAGCGAACAAGCAGGTATCTCTCAAACGAGCTGTTTGGGGAAGTCTGTTATCTATGGCTGGTTCGCTCGCGTATTACGGTGCCTACATTTTTATTGTGGTGCAGACCGTTGGAGGAGTGATCACTGTTGGTATGCTTACTTTTTTGGCTGGGTCGTTCAATCGATTGCGGTCGATGTTGCAGGCAATCATGGGGCGTTTTGCCAAGATAGCAGAAGGTTCTTTGTACTTGCAGGACTACTTTGATTTCATGGCGTTAACTCCTCAAATCGGAGTGACAGATAAATCCTTGCCTGTGCCAATGCCAATTCAGCAAGGATTCACCTTTGAAAATGTTGGTTTCAAGTATCCCAATAGCGAAATTTGGGCGATTAAAAATTTATCTTTTCATTTGAAAGCTGGTGAAAAATTGGCTTTGGTTGGAGAGAACGGAGCAGGAAAAACCACCCTTGTCAAATTGCTCGCCCGGCTCTACGAACCAACTGAAGGACGGATATTACTAGACGGAATTGACCTAAGATTATACAACGTATTAGACTTAAGAAAAGAGATAGGGATCATTTTTCAAGACTACGTCCGTTTTCAAATGAATGCAGCGGAAAACATTGCAATCGGTCAAATCGATTCAGTAGCCAACCGCCCTCGAATCAAGGAGTCGGCAACAAAAAGTCTGGCAGATACTGTTATTGATGGATTGCCTGCTCAGTACGACCAAATACTAGGAAAACGCTTTGAGTCTGGTGTCGAACTTTCTGGGGGCCAGTGGCAAAAAATTGCCCTTGCACGTGCTTACATGCGAGATGCACAGCTCCTTATTTTGGATGAACCGACTTCTGCACTGGATGCTCGGGCGGAGCACGAGGTCTTCTTGCGTTTTTCAGAACTGATCCAAGGCAAATCTGCAGTGTTGATTTCTCATCGGTTTTCTACGGTGCGGATGGCTGATCGTATCTTGTTTTTGGAATACGGTGCGGTGAAGGAGTCTGGCACGCATGATGAGTTGGTTGCACTTGGAGGTAAGTATGCTGAGTTGTTTCAGCTGCAGGCGCAGGGCTATGTATAATGGAGTTATTAAAACTACTTACTTAACCTAGTGGAGTAGGCATGTGTATCAAAAATTTGGTTTAGAATCAGTACTTAATTATTAGTACTTGATCGGATCGTTTCGAAATCGTATATTGTTGGATACTAGCAACATAGTGTAAAAATAACAATCCCAAATCTGTCCGTATTTATCAAAATACACAAATATGAAAAACAATATTTTACTACTTTCTTTTCTTATAATAGCCAATTTTTTTTCAATGCCTACCAATTGGTTTCTTCAACAAACAGGCTCAAATTCAGAAAATGGAAGGTCTCTTGTTACCGATCAGATGGATTCCAAGACCAATAGCTCTGCCATTCTTACCTTAAACGCCAAGGTTTTTCTCCAAGGTTCCTATGACCAAACCACAGGCTTGATGCGCGATGACCTCCGCAATACCTACCTGCCGAATTCAGAGCCCTATGGAGCACTAGGTTTTACCCTAGTAAATAGCGGCGGCGAAACCTTTGACAATGGCCTCCTCTCTACGACAGGAAACGACGCACTTGTTGACTGGGTCCTTGTAGAACTGCGGGACAAAATTGATCCTTCTGTCATCGTTGCGACCCAATCCGCTCTGCTACAAAGAGATGGCGATATCGTATCTACCGATGGTATCTCTGCGGTAAGTTTTCAGGGGATCACTCAGGCTGCTTACTTCATTTCTATTGCTCACCGCAATCACCTTAGAGTTACTAGCGCAATTCTTATCAATTTATCCAGTACGCCGACTACCTTGGATTTTACAATAGGCGCAACACCGACTGCCGGCAACGATGCACAAATAACTATGGGCAATAACATCTTCGCCCTCTATTCTGGTGATTCAAGTTCTGACAATATGGTGGATGCTGGTGACCGAAGCTATTGTTGGAATAACCGGAATCAAACTGGCTACTTGTCAGTTGATGTGAATTTGGATGGATTGTGTGATGCTTCGGATCGCAGTATTGTTTGGAATAATCGAAACCATGGGGTCGAAATGCCGAAGTACGTATCAGACAATTTTGAGGGTAATGGACCTTTACTTAACTATACAACAAACAACCCCTCTGCAGTACCTGGAGTAACAAGAACAAATGGACGCTACCGTGCCGAGGTTCTTGATAATTCAGGTAACGTCACTGTACATTTCCATGGAGATCAAGGACGATTGGATGCAAAAGAGGTTGTTTTTCCATTTGAATATATCGTTCGTAACATTGGTATTGGAACACTTGCAGATAGTCAGATAGCACCACCTGACATTAGCTCCTACGTATTTGCCGGTATACAAGCGCATGTTTATCCAGACTTTAATAGTATAAATTCCTCTCATTTTGTTGTTGGACATCGTGGCAGTAAAGAAAATACGGTAGAAGGCAAAAATACTGTCAATGGTTATTCTACTGTGAATGATGCAGGAACAAACGTCGTCCCAGATGGCCGTGCAGATTTGCGTGTTGTAGGCCTCTCAAATAACACCATATTATGGTATTACCAAGTACCAAATTTCGATATTGGCGTTACTCCTGACAATTGGATTGCCTACAGAGGAACTGGTCTTATGCCAGGGACACCTCCAGTTTTCGGAGACACCATTTACATTGGCCCAATCACCTATGCCTACGGCTCAAATAACGTTCCTTTTGTAGGTACGATTGATAGCATTGAGCTAGTCGGAGAGACTCCTTAACAATAACTAGGGTTGATGGAGTGTTGACACAATGTCAGCCAACTTTTTTAAACTGCCGAAAGTCGGACCACATTCAAAACCCATTGGGATCGTGATGGAATTCTTCTAATTCTCCTTCAATAATTGGACTTCCCGTTGCAATTCTTCGATTTGTGTTTGTTGATGTTTGATTAGGTCATTTTGTTCTTGTGTTGCCTTGATTAATACTGGAATTAATTCTTGGTAGCTCATGCCCATTCGTTCTAGCTCTATTTCTTCAAATACGCCTTTGTCCTCATCTAAAATTTTATGGTCGTGTGTTTTTACCGCTTCTTTGACAAGGGGCAATACTTCTTGAGAAATTAGCCCTAGCTTGGTTTCCCCAAATGGATCGCGGTTGAGTTTGTAGGAGACGGGGCGCATTTTTAGCACCTCCTCAAGGCCGTATGCAAGATCGGTAATGTTGTTTTTTTCTCTTACGTCAGACACGGTGATGAAATTGTCTGCAAAAACATCATCCCATGCCCGATCCGTGGTGGAATATCCTAAGTCATGTACCAAATCTATGGTAGGCGCAAAACCAGTATTGATGTGCGTTTGGAATATTCCATCAAGGAGATACTCCTGAGAACCAATGCCAATTGCTGTACCGTGTTGTACGCCAGTTCCCAAATCAAAATCAGCTACATATCGAACGTTAGTGCCCGCTACGACTGTCCCATTTCCTACCATTACTGCTGCGTCTGAACCAAAGATAACGGCGTCTCTGCTAGCATCCAGCCAAAAGGCATGCGTTAGATTTTCGGATTCAATACGGAAGTCATAATCACCACCCACTTCATTGGCAACTACCTTTCCTGAATTGAAGACAGCTGCGGAGCCATTGGTGCCTGCTGCATTGAAAAATCCGGCAATTCTGAATCCCGTTCCTAGATTGTCCATGGTGTTATAGCTTCCATAAACGGTGGTTGGGTTTGTTGTTCCTGGAATAATACGGTTGTACGATCCGTAAATGGTGCCTGTGCCTCCTGAAATAATACTGTAGGTGCCTGACTGCGTGCTGTTTGATGTATTGTTTATCCGTGCACGGTAGCCATAGATAATCCCAGAGGAAGACCCCGGTCGAATCCAGGTGTCCACCCCCGCTTTCAGGCCACCAAGAGAATTTTCAAACTGATTGTAAAGTCCGACTTTATTACCAGTACCAGATATGGCAAATAAATTGTTATACCCGATCGTGTTTTCTTCAGAATCACCAGAAATCCAATTAAAATCTGCTGTAGTAGAGTGGATGTCCGTGGCGTCAGTTTCCAGGAATTTTACTTCTCCAGACCAGGGACCACCTGACATCCTTTCTGTCATTCGAATTAGCTCTCCATATTGGAATCCGGTGCTTGGATCTGTAGCATTAATCGTAAGTTTTGAATTGGACGGTAGCCCTCCCAATCCAGTAGATCCAATACTACTTACATAAATCGAAGGAATGTTGTTTGCCCGGATTTGAAAATATTGATTGTCTGTTGTCCCAATGAAATTGGTAGGCCCTGTGCCTGCATTCCCTCTCAGCCCCCAACCCACATCTGAAAGTTGTTGCCAGCTGAGTCCGACAATTGCATTGGAGGTGAGCACGGCATCATTGATTCCATTCGGTATAGTAGTGAGCACGCCTGTATTGTCTGCAAGGACGAGGCGGGTATTGTTGTTATTATCCGAAAGGTCGGTAATCCTAACATTACCGTTAATATGTAGTTTTTCAGTTGGATTTACAGTTCCGATACCTACATTCTGCCCAAAAAGATTTGTAAAAGTGGCAATAAGGAAGCAAGGGATTAGGTATTTAATGGTTTTCATATCTATTTGATTTGAATGAAGTTATTTTTCGATCTGAGTTTGTATGATTTTTCTTAATTGGTTTAATTCTTCTTGCTGCGTTTGTAGTGCTTCTGCTTGCTGTTTTGTCAGTGCTTTTAGTTCCTCGACTTGTGCTTGTTGCTCTTGAGTGGCTTTGATCAAAACGGGAATTAGATCCTGGTAGGTCATGCCCATTCGCTCGAGTTCTACCTCTTCAAATTTTTCGGTCGCTTCGTTTGCCATTTTGTAGTCGTGTGTTTTGACGGCTTCTTTTACTATTGGTAATACTTCTTGTGCGATCAGACCGAGCTTAGTTTCTCCATTTGGATCGCGGTTTAATTTGTAGGATACGGGGCGCATTTTCAGAATTTCGCTAAGGCCGTAGGATAGATTGTGAATGTCGTGTTTTTCCCTTTTGTCGGAGACGGTAACATAAGCATCTGCATATACATCATCCCAGGCGCGATCAGTTGTGGAGTAACCCAAGTCGTAAGTCAGATGGACTAAGGGCGCGAAACCATTATTGATGTTTGTCTCTGTGGCGCCATCTAGCAGAAATTCTCTCGAGCCAATGCCGATAGCCGTTCCCGAGGTAGTCCCTTTGTCAAAATCTGCTGCAAAGTTGACGGTCGTGCCTGCGATGTTGGCACCATTACCGCTAAGGTCCGGAGTATCCGTTCCCAATACCGCTAAGTCCTGGTCTGCGTCCAACCAAAAGGCATGGGATCTGCTATTTGATTCTATTCTGAAGTCGTAATTTCCCCCAGATTCATTGGCGACCACACTTCCTTGATTGAAAACTGTCGCAAAAGAGTTGTCTGTTTGTCCGGGAACGTCGTAGTAGCTGCCATATCGAGCACCTGCATTATTTGTAATAGAAGTATAACTCCCATAGACGTCCTGGAGGCTAGAAGATTCTGGTTCAAGATTGTGATAGGCGCCATAAGCGAGGCCATGGATATCTCTGAATTCATTGTACAGCCCGTAGATGATATTTGTAGTCACCGTATCCTGAACAATATTTTGTACCCCTCTGATGTAAGCTGGCCGAGGCATTGGATTGGTGATTACGGTAAACTGTCCCGTATGATTAAAGAAATTGCTCATTCCAATTTGATCGCCTTGTTTTCTGAAGAAAAGATTGACAACTCCTAGTAAACTGTTGGTGCCATTTCCTGAGAAATTGTTTTGCTCTCCAATGGCTGATCTAGTATCACTTGCTTTTGTTTGGAACTCTTTGTATATCCCATAAAAACCATTGTTTCCTTGTTCCATTCGTATTCGCTGCCCCATGCTAGCTCCCGGGTTGCCTAGGAGATCGATGTCAAATTTTGCCCCATTGAAGTTGGAGGGACCGCCCATTTCTACTCGGCCGTTGCTATTTATGCGAAGGATTTCTTGGTTGTCTGTTTTGAATACAAGGTCTTCATTGTCGGTAGTTCCAAGGAAATCGGTGGCATCATTGGTGTTGTCGTTTCCTTGCAGGTTCCAGGCTGCGCCGGATGCAGTGGCATTTGTCCAAGAAGGACTGCCGGCAGCATCCGCAACCAACATAAAGCCGGGAGTGGGGGTTGGTAAAAAACTTAAGACTCCATTATTGTTGGTGTATACCAGCCGGTTACCTGTGCCTTGCAGTGTGCTGACTTTTACATTTCCTACGACATGGAGTTTTTCCATTGGAGCTACGGTACCGATTCCAACATTTTGAGCAGCTAATTGCGTAGAAAAAATCAATAAAATCAGGTGGAGAAAAAGTGTTTTTACTGTTTTCATAAGGAGTGATTTTAACCAATGGCAGGCTTAAACTTAATATTAATTGATATAAAATAAGGCTAATTCGTTATATTTCAGTATATTAAGATAGTGAATTGTCCTCTTTTTTTTAAATTCTGAGTTATTTATTCAGCTTGTTTAGTCTTTGTGAACTGATTTTAATTCCTTAGGGGAATAATTAACAAGATCAAAATGAATTTGCCAGGAGTTGGCACGAGTTATCGTTTATGCAGTTTATTTAGAAAACCGAATAAAGCGACTACCAAAAAAGTGCCTGCGAATTGCACGATCCCATAGACATTATAACTCCAGTCCAATTCCTGTCGGAAGTAAAAAAGTCCTCCTATTACGATCCATGCCACAAAGGAGCAGGAAAGAATGGCAGGTAAGTTGTAGTCTAATTTTTTTGCTCGTTGAGCTTGAAAATAAAACAGAATCAGCAGAAATAGATTCATAATGCCCAACGCATAAAGTGCTCCGTATAGTTGGAATTTTGGTATTAACATAAAAAATAGAACGACAATTAAGATCAAAGAAATAAACGAAGCGTAGGATATAAATTTTGAGTCTTTGGAATAGACCAAAATCAAGGCGGGTATTCGGATAAACATTTGCGGCATCATGACCAACCCTCCAAGAGTAAATAGCGGAATAACAGTTAGATATCGGGTATTGTCTGTGATGAAATTTAAATTACTTCCGACAAGTATGATCCCTGAAATGGCAAGCATTCCTAGTACAAAATACCAATTTGCGACCTGTTTCGTTTTTGAGAATATCTCTGGAGAATTATTCGAAAATAGGTTGAACAAGTAAGGCCTGAATGCTCCGTCCAAAGCATGAAAAAATACTTTTATTAGACCCAATACGTTGAGAAGCAGTGCATATAGCCCAAGCTCATTAATGCTCAACAGGTGCTCCAACAAAAAACGATCACCATTCAAAAAAAACCAGTTAATAATTATAAAAGGAAGAAATGGAATTGAAAATTTCAGTGATGCACGAAGCATGGATCTTTCCGGCTTCAGATTGATCAGATCGCGCCTGTTTATCAACAAAGAAATAGCAACTATCCCTTTTGCAATCATAACGCCGAGCAGCGCGCCCAATATTCCCATTTTTACAATTGCAATCAACACATATTGCAAACAAAAACTTAAGCTAACAATCGCAATGGAATACGCTGCAAATTCGCGCAATCGATATTCATTCTTCAACACAATAAAATAAACAACCAGCATCAAACTAAATAGCCCGGAGGTGACCACAACTAAACCATAAGGGTAAAAGCTAAGACCTATATCCTGGTAGTTATATTCTAACAATACATAAGCAACAACAAGAAAAACAAAGTAAAACGCGAATGCCAATATTAGGGAATACGTGAAAATGCTAGAGACATACATTTTTAGTTGCGCCGGATCGTGTTTGTAGTCATAGTAATTGGTTCTTGCCGCCGCATCCAGCTTTAAGGTACCTATTGCAACATAAAATCCGGAGATCAAATTCAACAACGTAAGTGCACCATAAGCACCCGGCTCGTAATATTTTAAATACACCGGAAGCAAGAAAAAACCGAGCGCTGCAGGTAAAAAAGAAAGAAAAGTAAACAAAACAATCGCTTTCCCCGTCTGCACTTTGTTATTTGATGGATTTCTTATCATTTTTGCTTGGTATTACCTAAGTTTATCATGTGAATGAAAACTCAAACCCAAATGTAAGTAATATTCTCAAGTGGGATAAGATCCACGCTGTTCTATTACTTTTTTCCATTTTTTTAACCTTTTGGACAGCCAGTTTATGGCCGTTAATTGTATTGCCTTCGGCGTCTTTTCTGTATTACACAATTCAATTTATCCCTAGATTTGAAGGTGCATCGTTTCCTTTTGGATGGTCCAATTTTGTAACAATTGTACGACTGGTCATTCTGATCGTCCTTTATGCAAATGTTAGTATTATTGACTTTTGGTTAATTGCTTCGATATTACTCTTCATTTTGGTGCTTGATGGAATCGATGGATATCTGGCTAGAAAGCTGAATCAAGAGTCTGCATTCGGAAAATATTTGGATATGGAATCAGATGCTTATTACGTCTGTTTGGTGTCTGCTCATCTTTTTCTGACCGATTTAATGCCTATTTGGATATTGCTTGTCGGTGGTTCTCGTTATATAAACGTTCTTTTGGAAGAACTGTTTCTTAAAAGAAAATCTTTGGATGGAAGATTTCCATTTGCAGTAGGAATCGCATTGTTTTTGTTTTTTTCTTTGATAACACCTTATTTCATGGCCAAAAATTTATACTTTCCACTTTTGACCGTTAGTTCTTGTTTGGTAATGATTTCTTTTTGTTATGTCTTCATTTTAAACCTCAGATCATAGTATGTTTGTACACTTCTTAAATCCGGGGTCTATTGATCAAATTTCTGGTGGCTACTTATACAATAAGTTTTTATTGGAACAATTAAAAGAAGAAGACTTCGATTTGGAGTTGTTTGAGCTCCATGATTTGACAGATTATTTAAAACAAGTGGAGCGTAGTCAGCCTGATATCATAATTATTGACAGCTTGCTGTTGTTCAAATTTCACAATGCTTCCCTGGATTTGGCCAGTAAATTTCAGGTAATTGGACTCGCTCATTTATTGCCAGGTTTTATATCTGATGAGGTGAATGATATTCAGAAAGAAGCGCAGATAATTGCCGAAATTCCTTTGATCGTCACTAGTAAGTCAATTAAGCAAAAAATCAAGGATCGATTTTCCTCTATTAACAATATTCATGTTATTTCTCCAGGAGTAGTATCCTCAAGCAAAAAACAAGATTACTCAAAGTGGATTAGGAATTTAATCGTAGTAAGTAATTTCGTTCCCGGAAAGGGAATTCTGGAGTTATTAGACGTCCTTGTCGAATTTAAATCCACCAACTGGAATCTGGAGATTTATGGCAATAGAGAATTCAATCCGGCCTATTTTATAAAGGTTAAGGAAAAGATCAAACGGTACGAACTGCAAGAAAAGATAACACTTAAAAATTGTGTGCCGCAGCCAGAAATTCACCGAAAAATGGCAAACAAAGATCTGCTTATTCACAATTCATTGTTTGAGTCGTTTGGGATGTGTCTTCACGAAGCGGCATTGATCGGATTGCCCATATTAGCCTCTAGATCCGGCGAATACGAACAACTCGAAAACTATCCCTTTGCAAAGTTCTATGCAACAGGCAACCAGGATGATCTTCGTCAGTGCCTGGAAGCGTATTTTACGAAGCCCAATCTTTTTTCGCTAGAAGAACTGACTAATCGCGATCAGTATGCAAGACCGTGGGAAAATGTATCCTCGACTTTCAAGGACTATTTAAAAAAACAGCAATGACAGAGTTAACTACAATTCTGGTTTGTATCGGTTATCTTTCTCTGGCAATAGAGTTGTTGTTTTTTCCTGTGCCTAGTGTAGCATCAACTTACCAACTCGTAAATAACGAAACCAGGTCTTCCAATCAAACAGAAACCAAAGGGAAAATCGGCCAGATAAAACAACAAAATTCAATCTACAAATTTGTCGTATTGGTGGTGCCAGCAGCCATCAATATCTTGGTTTTTCTACTACCGTTGGTTATTTTGTTTGTTCCAGGTAGCTCGGAGTATTTACAACTAATTTATCAGCAGACGGTTATTGCTTCAATGGTAGGATTAGGCTTGATTGGCCTGGGACGTTTTATCACCTTTTCCTCGGTGTTACAAATCAGAAAGAACAACCAACAAAAAGCAGAGAATTTTTCTTTGAAGGTAAAAGGGTGGTTTAGTAAGTCAAGAAATCCTGGATTGGTTGGCATGTATATATTTGGACTTGGACTAATTATTTTATTCCCTTCGATATTTATGATCGCTGGATTTGTTTTTTACTTAGGTTTCATGCACTTCAAAGTATTATTAGAAGAAGATTTCTTATACCAATATTACGGCAGTAAATATATGAACTACAAGACAAAAACCGCACGATATTTATTACCGAGAAGAACACATTAAAATGGAAAAACAATCGACTAAACAAGAAGAAATAGCGGAGTGGTTTGACAATACCTACAAGCAAAGGGCCAATTTATATCTTCGCCCAATCGAAGCTTATGAAGTGTTTTTGAGCTTACTCGATCCTCAAAAAGGGGATAAACTGCTGGATGTTGCCTGTGGAGTCGGGCGCATACTGCAAGCCGCAGAAAAATATCAGATAGACGGCTACGGCATTGACATCAGCAAACAAGCCGTGTTGCTAGCAAAAAAGAATCTGCCGAATGCCAATATCCAAGTGGCAAACGCAGAGACCATTCCATTCCCAGATGACTATTTCGATGCAGTTACTTGCATTGGGTCGCTCGAGCGTTTTTTGTCCTTGGAAACCGCTCTAAAAGAACAGATTCGGGTAACCAAAAAAGGAGGTAAATTGTGTGTGATGGTGCGCAATTCGAACACCTTGCGATGGCAAATTTTGAAAAAAGGACTAGGGATGGTCAACAAAAAAGGACACCAAGGAGCGAAGGGTCTAGAAACATGGACGTCTATTTTTGAAAACCTGCAACTCCAAATTATCAACGTGTACCGTGATCAATGGCCTATTAAGAAACTAAAAAAATGGTCCACGCTGGGACTTAAGAAAGTAGACTATGCCTCGATTGAAGCGGGTCTTTTGCCAATTCAATATTCTGGGGAATTTATTTTTTTATTGAAGAAAAAATAATGATTGAACAACGGGTTAAATCTATTTATGATCAACTTTCTTCCTTTGAATCCAATCGGCGATTTAAAGGGGCCTATCCAATACACAAAAAACTGGTTTTTGAAGACCTCGAGATCAATGACATTTATTATTGGTTGATAAAAACGATTACCGTAAAGGAAAATTGTACGATCCTTGATGCCGGCTGTGGAGTGGGGTATGGTAGCCTATTATTGTCCAAAGCGTTGAATGCCTCGGTACTTGGTATTAGCCTGAGCACAACAGAGATTAACAAGGCAACTACATTTCTAGCGCAAAAAAACACCGGCGCGAATTGCAGATTTTTAGTACAAAGTTTTGATGACCCCTTCGAACAAAAGTTTGATCTGATCGTTGCCATTGAGTCGCTTAAACATGCACCTCGTGTCCAAGAAACTGTCCAGCATCTTTATCAGCAGTTACTCCTTGGTGGACAGTTGGTGATTGTCGAAGATCTGTGGAACGGAGATCCTATTACAAGCCAAGCCCAACAACTTATTGACGACTGGTCGCTAGCAAAATTGTATACCAAAAACGACTACCAAATCCAACCCATTGATCAGCATTCTATTCGGTATATTAAGTTGGATCCTTTTATTCCCAAAAAAAATAAATGGAAAATTCGGGCACAATATCTCTTAACTAATATGATGGCCAAGTTTCAAAAAAAAGAGAACAACTTGCACCAAATTTACCGTGGCGGATTTATCTTGGACCAGCTTTACCTAGCTGGAAAAATGTCGTATCAGGCCATCGTCATCTCCAAAACAGATAATACCCAATGAGTTTTTGGATAATTTTAATTTTGATTAATGTGGCGTTTTTTGTGGTGCCCTACCTCATTAATATCAGAGAACAGCCCAATCCGGTTGGGTTTCTTTTTGATAAAGAAGCGTCTATTGCATTCAAACTAAAATCAGTATTTAGAAAAACAACTTCCGACCCTTTTCGCTTACTTTTTGAATACACCTTTTTGATCTTGGTTGGGGCGTTGTTTGGTATACAGCATGTTGGTTTTATTGCCGTTTGTACCTTGATGGGCGTAGCAGGATGGTCAATGATTTTCTACAATGGCGTTATGGTCTATGTGTTCGGTCGGAATCCTGTTTTTCGTAGTGACATTGAATTTGCCAAGACGGGATTGACTTTGGCTTACAAACATAAATACAAAATCTTTTTCGGGGTCTTTTTATTACTGGTTTTGTCGAGCTGGGGCATTTATTGTACATCAGCAATTCTGCTTGCAAAAACACCTCAAACGGGGATGACGTCGATTGCCTTGTTTATTGTTACTGCCTTAGGTATGTTTCGAATAATCAACTATCAGTTTCAAGTATTTCACTTTCGGACCGTCTATTCATTCATCGGACATGCAGCTAAAAGTTATCAATATGGCAATCGATTCAATTACCTATTTGATTTGAATGACGCTTATTTTGAAAGTCTAAACAAATACAACGAATTCCAATTAAAAAAACAACCTAATCTAATTTTTATCAGTGTCGAGTCCTATGGTTCGATAGTGTTCAAGGATAAAAAACGATTTGAAAAATTACATCAAAAATTAACCAGCTGCGAGCCACTTCTAGCAGAAAAAGGATTTTCCATGAGAAGTGGCATCATTACACCACCATTATTTGCTACAGGAACCTGGTATTCCTATTGTACGATGTTGTTTGGAATCCGAATTTTTGATACCACCCAATACAACCTTTTATTTAAGAATTTGAATCCCTTCCGAAAATACCAATCGATACTAGACGTTTTTAAAAGTAAAGGTTACGCCAATTATTTATTAGCGCCTTTGGGTGGAGGATTTAAGGGGTTGGTAGATTGGACGTTGACACGGAATATTTTTTCCTACGACCATCTATTGGATTGGGAAACACTAGATTTTCAAGGAAAACCGTTGCCCTTTATGCAGCTCGGATACATGCCTCCTGATCAATTTTCCCTTGGCCGGGCAAAACAGTTGATCAGTGAAAAAGGCAATGGGCCGTATACCATGTTCTTTTGTTCACTAAACTCCCACGTCCCGTTTACTTCGCCCCTGGAGATTGTAGAAGACTGGGAGTCCTTAAATGAAGAAGACGCTTCCTATGAAATCTCCAGCGATCAGTTTACCGCACCCGGAAAAAAATACGACCTTGCGATAACTTACCAGTTGGACTACCTGCTCGATTATGTGTTGAAGTCTGGGGAAGAGGACGATGTTTTTGTACTGTACGGAGATCATCAGCCCACCTTAATCACCAAGGAGCAATACGGAAAAGAAACGCAGATGCATATCATTTGCAAGAACAAGGCGCTTCTAAATGTATTTAAGGAAAAAGGGTTTGGGGAGGGATTAATTCCTGCTGATCCGAACACTTCTCAACTGAACTTGGAAGGGTTTTATTCCCTGTTTATGGAAGGAATAAATAAGGCCTACGGTACAGACACTTCCATCACCTTCTCTTATAATGAACACGGAATTATCCTTGATGAAAGTTAGTTTTTGTTTTATCTATTGAAAGGAACTTAATTTAAAAAATTGTACATTTGGGTATTATAAAGCAACAAAGTCAGCAATGACATCAATATATAGTTTTAAAGTAGAAAGTATCCGTGGAGAATTAATTGATTTTTCTGCGTTTAAGGGAAAGAAAATTCTGATCGTCAATGTGGCCTCAGAGTGCGGTCTTACCCCTCAATATGCGCAATTACAAGATTTATATACAGAATTTAAGGATAAACTAACCGTCATCGGGTTTCCTGCTAACAATTTTGGAGGACAAGAACCAGGGACGAATGCTGAAATACAAACCTTTTGCTCCGTAAAGTTTGGAGTGGGTTTTCCAATGGCAGCAAAAATATCCGTAACAGGAAAAGACCAACATCCTTTGTATCAATGGCTCACTCAAAAGTCTGCCAACGGTTTGAAGGATAGCGAAGTATCCTGGAATTTTCAAAAATATTTGATCAACGAAGAAGGGCAACTGATTCGTGTGTTCGAGCCTGCCGTAGAGCCTTGTAGCGAGGAACTCATTGCGGCGATTTAGGATGGGGAAAGCGTATTCTGTATAAATCTCACCATACACCTGCTTACTGTATATCGATGTCTGTGATTTTATAAACAGACAGATGCAGTTTAAAGACGTCATAGGACAGCAAGATTTGAAGCAACGATTATTGAACTCTGTGAAGAGTGATCGGATGCCGCATGCTCAGATTTTTCTAGGCCCTGAAGGTTCAGGTACCTTGAGTCTGGCTCTTGCATTCTCTCAGTTTGTCCTTTGCGAATCGCCTTCTGAAACAGATTCTTGTGGGACTTGTTCTGCTTGTATCAAGACGGACAAATTTATTCATCCAGATGTTCATTTTTCATTCCCAACTGTAGGGAGTAAAGTTGTAAGTACGCACTTCTATAAAGAATGGAGGGCTGCATTGGAATCCAACCCCTATCTCAACGTCAATCAATGGTTGAGTGCCATTCAGGCAGAAAATAAACAAGGAAACATTACCAGAGATGAATGTGTTTCCATCGTTAAAAAATTAAGCTTTAAAATCTTTGAAGGTTCGCATAAGGTGTTAATCATGTGGCTGCCAGAATACTTGGGGAAAGAAGGGAATCGATTGCTAAAACTGATTGAAGAGCCACCACCAAACACCCTGTTTATTCTAGTAGCAGAAAATCAGGAAAAAATCCTCAATACCATTCTTTCTAGATGCCAAATCGTCAAAGCCAATAAGCTTTCCGACGAGGAAGTTATCCAAGCGCTTATAGACCAACAATCACTCTCTCTGGAAGAAGCAACGAGAATCTCCCATCTGTCCAATGGCAACCTTAATGAAGCAGTTTCGATGATTGACAAGCTAGAGGACGACAACTCAGCTAATTTTTTGAACTGGTTTAGAATCTGTTTTTCTGGAAAGGGAGATGATATGGTGAAATGGGTAGACAGTTTCGCAAAACTGGGACGTGAAAACCAGAAGCAGTTCCTACGATACGCGCTTCATTTTCTTCGGGAATATATGGTCATAAAAATGACGGGAAATGAACAGGTTAGACTGCAAACTAAAGAACTGGAAACAGCAAAAAAAATGACCAAAGTCATCAGTTTCCAGCAAATAGATCAAATCAACAAACTATTGAATGATAGTTTTTATTATATAGAACGGAATGCAAATCCGAAAGTATTGTTTTTAGATACTTCGATTCAACTAAACAAAATTTTAAGAAAAAGACCTCTACAGGCTCGTTAATTCGGGGCAAGGAGGATAAAATATATAATTATGGGATGTACAAGTTGTTCTAGTGGAAAGCCCGGTGGTTGTCAAAATAATGGCAACTGTGGAACGGGAGGATGTAATAAACTGAATACTTATGACTGGCTGTCTGATCTGGATATGCCTGAAGTCAATGAGTTTGATATCATCGAAGTCAGCTTCAAAAATGGAGCGAGAAAAGAGTTTTACCGCAAACAAAACCACATGCACGATATTTCCGGTGAATTGGTCGTGGTAGAAGCAGGGAATGGATATGATATCGGAAGAGTGTCACTCACCGGCGACCTTGTCCGTTTGCAGATGAAGAAAAAACGAACCGTTGAGGAAGCCATCATGCAAAATGTACTTCGAATTGCCAACCCCAGAGACATTGAGCGATTGGACGAAGCCCGCCAGAAGGAACGATCAGTCATGATTACTAGCCGGGTTATTGCCAGAGAACTTGGTCTGGATATGAAAATTGGAGACGTCGAATTTCAAGGAGATAAACGGAAGGCTACCTTCTATTATACCGCAGAAGGGCGTGTTGATTTTCGGGATCTGATCCGATCATATGCCCGCGAATTTAGAGTGAAAATCGAAATGCGTCAAATCGGTGCCAGACAAGAATCTGCTAGAATTGGCGGCATTGGTTCCTGTGGACGGGAGTTGTGTTGTTCTACCTGGTTGACCGATTTCAAATCGGTATCTACCACCGCAGCAAGATATCAGAACCTGGCCATCAACCAATCAAAATTGTCTGGCCAGTGTGGACGATTGAAGTGTTGTTTAAATTATGAGCTGGACACTTATATGGATGCACTGAAAGCGTTCCCAAAACGAGCAGATCGTCTGGAAACGGAAGTTGGCAGAGCATTTTTGGTGAAAACTGATATCTTCAAAGGAATCATGTATTATGTCTATGAAAATAGCAAGGTGAATAAGTTCTATCCTGTTGGTGTAGAACGGGTGCATTACATCCTGAATGAAAACAAGAATGGAAAAAAACCTACAGAACTTCTTGATTCCAAACTTTTTGCTGATGTCGAAGAAGAAGAAACAGGGTTCGTAGATGTAACCGGACAAATCGAACTTCCACCAGAAGAAAAACGCCGCCGAAACAAACGAAGAGGCCGAGGCCAAGGAAAATCAAAAAACAGACAAGGGCAGAACCGTAATAAATCTGACAAACCACAATCTTCCAAAGACAAACCACCATCTTCTGGTAAGGCAAAACCTTCTTCCAATTCCAGGAATAAAAATCAAAGAAGAAACAGTGGAAAAGCTGGTCCTCAAAAGGATGGCTCAAAGAAAGAAGGAACACCTAATAAGTCAAAGAATCAAGGAGGAAACAAACCCAAGAATCAAGGAGACAATAAACCAAACCCAGGAGGAAAAGATGGTGGTACAAAACCAAAAAGCAACAATAAACGCCGTCGGCCACCAAGAAAAAACACAGATAAAAAGCCACCGAAGAAGGATGAAGGGTAGTTAGTTATTGGGGATATTATGTCATAAGAGATTTGGGCTAACGGAGTAAATAATACACCTAGTAACTTATTATACCTAATAACCAAAAAGCTCAACAATGGACAGAAGAGATTTTGCTAGTACTTTTGCTACATTTTCAAGTGGTTTGTTGTTGCCTGAGAGTTTGTTCTCTTTTCAAAATAAGCGTATGAAACTTCTTAAAGCACCTCTGCTGAAAACGGGGTCTACAATAGGTTTGATTGCCCCAGCCAGCGCAGCAACAGACGCCCAGTACGACCGTGCTGTCCTAAATTTGGAAGCGCTGGGACTTAAAATAAAGCCAGGGAAACATGTCCGAAAGAAGTATGGCTACCTGGGAGGAACAGATGCCGAACGACTGGCAGATCTCCACGATATGTTCAAAGATGACGAAGTGGAAGCGATCTGGTGTGTTCGCGGGGGATATGGTTGCGCCCGACTACTACCCGACATCAATTTCAAGTTGATCAAACAACATCCCAAAATGATCATCGGATACAGTGATATCACCGCCCTTCTGGTAGCGATCTATCAGGAAACCGGGTTGGTCGGATGCCATGGACCGCTTGCTTTTTCAGAATTTACAGACTACACCCTTCAACACGTCAAGGCCACCATTTTTCAAAAAAACGAGACCCACCAATTTGGATTGGCAGCTACCCCAATCGAACCATTAGACGTCATTCATCCAGGGACAGCAACCGGACGACTGACTGGAGGTAATTTGTCTTTGCTAGCATCAATGATGGGAACCCCTTATCAACCAAAATTTAAAAATCACTTGGTGTTTATAGAAGATGTAGGGGAAAAACCGTATCGAATAGACCGCATGCTCACTCAGTTATTGCAAGGAGGATTGGGAGAGGCTGCTGGTATTTTACTAGGGACATTTGCCGATTGCAAGGCGCCGCCTAATGCAAATTCTCTAACCCTTTCGCAGACGCTGCATGACCGTCTCGGCAAGTTGAATATTCCAGTAGTTTACGGATTGTCTTTTGGGCATGTCGACGACCAGTTTACTTTGCCTGTTGGCGTACTGGCAGAGTTGAAAGCGGAAAGTGGGGAACTGGTGTTATTGGAGTCTCCTGTCAGCTAAGGATAAAGCATTTTCCTGGAAGCCAGCCCAGTGGAAGCCAGCCCAGTGGAAGCCAGCCCAGTGGAAGCCAGCCCAGTGGAAGCAAAGCCGAGTGGCCTAGTGGAAGCCAGCTCAGTGCAAGTAAAGCCTAGTGGAAGCAACGTTCTTTGTATCTGATCTTGGTAGATTTTTCTGGTGTATTCTCTTTCTCGAGAAGAAAAATGTGGTAATAATGGGGCCGGTACTATGTACCTTTGTTTCATTTTACTCTTGTTACCCAGTGCTTACGCACTGTGCTACAGATGGGGCCGCCCCGATGGGGCTATTCAATAATCTACCCAATTGCCATTGTACCAATCCAGCAATTATCATTGTATCAATCCAGCAATTATCATTGTACCAATCCAGCAATTATCATTGTATCAATCCAGCAATTATCATTGTACCAATCCAGCAATTATCAT
>CALLWB010000017.1 GCA_938016265.1 uncultured Saprospiraceae bacterium | reverse complement strand
CCTCGATATATAATTCCTTCCCTTATTCCCATCATCTTTCTTCTTTGTACATTTTGCCTGAATTATCAATGAAAAAAATTAAAAAGGAGATCGTATCCTATGTAAACAAGCATCTTCCTTTTCAAATTGTTGATAAAATTAAAGCGATAGAAATAGAGGGAAAAACAGTGCTAAAATGGCGCGTTCAAAGCGGAAAAACCAGGTTAGATCATTTCGTAGTTTTTGGAGAAAAGTATAACTATCTATTTGTATCCTCCCCCTATGGTACGAGTGGAGCAATTGAAACGGTCATCTCGGAAATGAAGCTAAAAAAATAAAAAAGCGTTTACCAGACCAAAGCCCGATAAACGCTATATTTCTTATGCGAAGTACGCCAAACAATTATTGCTTCACTACACGTACTGTCTTCATTTTCCCATCAGGAGTTACTACTCTTACCAGATAAACACCAGGAATCGCAGCAATATTCAAAGATAAAACCTGCTCTTGCATAAACTGCTCTTCACTAACCAATCTTCCATCCACAGAGTTTACAAATACCCGAACCTCAGGAACAACCTCTCCTAAATCAATTGAAAGCTGCTCGGCAGTAGGATTAGGGAATACATTAAAGGCAGGCAAAAAGGTAGGCTCGTTGACACTAACCGGTGGTGCATTAGAATACTCAAAGATATAAGCAGAGCCTGCACCCGTTTGAGTGTTCCCTCCATTGTCATCTTCCGCTTCGTTGTAAGCTCCAACTACGATTTGATATCCACTTACTGCAACGGTAGTGCCAAACAGATCATTTGCATCTCTGTCTGAAGCGGTCATTTTGATCGTTTCATTCCAAACCCCATTTCCGTCTAATTCAAAAATGTAGGAAGAACCTGCATTGACCAACATATTGCCACCAGTCTGATCGTGATCACCCCACTGAGAGCCAGCAATAGCGAGGTTGCCACTCATTGTAACTGAAAATCCAATTCTTTCATCAACTTCTCTGTCAGAAGCAACTAATTTTTGAGCTTGAGTCCAAGTACCATTTCCATTGTTTTTGAACATATAGACGGAACCAGAATTACTAATGGTATTGCCACCGTTCTCATCTTCATCATCAAAATGAGAGCCGATCATCGCAAAGTCATTATTGATGGCAACAGAATAACCAAATCTATCCATCATTCCTCGATCTGCAGCAACTAGTTTTTGTACTTGATTCCATGTACCATTTCCATCCCGCTCAAATAGATAAGCAGAACCAGCGTCATCTAGTACTGCACCACCATTTTCATCTTTATGGTCGTAAGAGGCACCAATAAGCGCATAATTGCCATGAATAGACACCGACTGTCCAAATTCATCGCCTTGAGCTCTATCAGAAGCAACAATTTTTTGGACTTCTACCCAAGTACCGCTTGCATTTCTTTCGAAAATATAAGCAGATCCAGATCGTTGCAATGGAGCACCTCCATTTGCATCTTCGCCTTCTTGCGTACATCCTATTACTGCATAGTCACCATAGATGGAAATGGAATTTCCAAACTTGTCGCTTGCACTACGGTCAGAGGCAACAATTTTCTGTGTTTCAGACCAGGTACCGTTTGCCGCTCGTTCAAAAACATACACGGACCCAGCACGGTAAAGGTTACCTCCGCCTGACGCATCCTTGCCATTGTTTGGAGCTCCAACCATCGCATAATTACCGTGTGTAGCAACCGTTGTACCGAATTGATCAATAGATGATCTGTCGGAGGCGACTACTTTTTGTACTTGAGTCCAAGCACCTGAGAATCCTGATCTTTCATATATATAAGCTGAACCTGCAGCTGCGACCATGTTTCCACCATTGGCATCTTCGTCTTCGAAAAGAGCACCAACAATCATGTAGTCATGAAGTGCCACTGCACATCCGAAATTATCAGATGCTGCTCTGTCTGCGGCAACCACTTTTGAAATTTCGTTCAAAGATTGTGCATTTCCTTGAAAAAACAAGAAGCACAAAAAAGCTAAAGGGAACAATTTGTTTTTCATAATAATTAGATTAAAATAACGGGTTAAATATTTGTTCTTATATGCTATTACAAAATATTATGCCAAAAACGTAAGAACGATAAGGTCTTTGGCTTAAAGCGGCGCAAATATAGTAAATATTTATGAATGAAAAAAAAGGTTATATAATGTGGAATCCATTATATAACCTTTTGATAGACAATTGAGGAGGTAATCGTCTTTATGATATGCTAATTGTCAAAAATATGTCATTATTGAGCAATTGTGAATGATCGGTTCTCCATAGAGAAAACACCTTGCCCGTTTTCGACATTTGTATACACAATGACAGGTTCGGAAAACGGATTGTCTTTTGCTATTTCTTGGGCAACTAAAGATTTTGATAGTAGGTATTTGTCTCGTGTAATAACAGAAAAATCAAGTACCACATTTGAATTGCTACCAGAGGACCGGGAATCTGCCAACAAACGAAGTTTATAATTTTCTCCATCCAGAATATCATCACTAAAGATTGGGGCTTCCCAGCCTTCTTCAAGGATTGGATCCAGGCTCCAGGTCCACTGTCCCCAGTTTTGTGTAGTGTCTGTCCTATCTCTGTGGCGGATGATTGCTTGGTAAAAATTGGCTTCATTCGCTTGGTCTTGAAATTTGAATTCTATCACATCTTTTTGGACTCCCTCCAGATCGATACCGCCTTCTTCTTCAAAGCTGATGTCTGATATTGCCACGGCGGCGGGGAGTGTTTGAGTTGCCCACACCGTTTCAAATCCTTGTTTGATAACTTCCATTCGGTACTCCTTGCCGATGGTCAGTGGGGCAGAGAGCGTAGCAGCATATTCCCCAACTGTTATTTCATTTAAAGTATAGATCAACACATCTTCCTCATACAGATTAATAGTCGCATCTTCTACAATATTCAAACTATCGTTTGAGGTCAGAATGCCTGCGCTTTTTGTAAGGATTGCTTCTATCTCCATATCTCCAGCAATGTAAAAACTGGAAAGTACTAGGACAGGGTCGTGGACAGGAACCTCCACATCAATGATCTGTTCGCAAGAATAAAAAGCGAGAAGGAAGGGCAAGAATAGGATATATAGTAGATTCTTCATGAGAATATTTTTTTTCGATTAAAATTTGAAGCTATAAGCAAATGATGGCAAAACAGGGAACAAGCTAAATTGTTTGAATTTTGGATCGCCATTGTCATCTTCATCCGCATAAATGAAAAACGGATTTTTTCTGTTATAGGCATTATAAAATCCAATAGTGAATTTTCGTTCGTAGCGTTTCTTTTTCTTAATAAAATCAATTCCGACATCAAGTCGATGGTAAGACTGCATCCGATAGCTGTTTTTCTCTTGTGATGTTTCTACATAAACGCCTTGATTTGTAGTGAAATCTGGAGAATCATATTCATTAGGGTAAAAAAGCACAGATTTGGAAATTGGAAGGGTTATGGCATTTCCAGTACCATACACCCAAGTGGCTGACATCTGGACCTTCTCACTAAATTCATGCAAAAAGACCAAAGAAATATCATGTCTGCGGTCATATTTGAATGGATATTCGACCCCACCATTGATGTTGTCAAACTGTCGGTTACTCCAGCTCAAAGTATAGCCTGCCCAACCAGTCGTCTTTCCAAATTTTTTCTGAAAGAACAATTCCACACCATAGGAATCTCCTTTTCCGACCTCCACCTTGTCCTGCCAATCTGTAAATCCAAAGAAGTTTGCGCCCTCCTTGTACGACAGTAGGTTGTTCATTTGCTTGTAGTAGCCTTCGATGCTGACCTCAAATTTGTTGTCGAATGTCTTGGCAATTCCTAGTGCGGCTTGCCAGGAGTTTTCTGGTTTTATCCTAGCCGTTGAGGGAAGCCAGAGATCTGTTGGCAGACCTATGCCTTCATTAGTTAGTAAGTGTAGGTATTGAGTCATTGTAGCAAAAGAGCCTTTCAATGCATAATCCCCAGGCAACATCAACCGAAATCCTATCCGCGGTTGCACCGATCCATAAGTCTTTCCGTCTACAACAAATGCAGAAGCGTGCACACCGATATTCGTTTTAAAAATCTTTCCAATTTTAATGTCATCTTCTATATAAACAGCGTAGTCACCAGACTGCACATTGCTAGAGCCAAGCGTGGTATCAATAACAGGAACATCCTCTTCATACTTAAACTGAATAGCACCTGGCTTGAAGGTATGATGTGTGCCACTCACCCCAAATTTGATGTAATGCGAAGGGTTTGGCAAGAAATCAAAATCAATTTTCGCCGCAAAATCTTCAATCCCAGAGATATACCGTGCTCCAAAATTAACTGATTCTGTAACCCCATTAAAGGTATCTTCTTCAGTTAGATTGATTCGGGTATTAAACTGATATCGGCTGTAGGTGGCGGTCACATTGCTGAAAAGTTGATTGCTCCACATGTGATTGTAGCGCAAGGCGGAGGTTACATTTCCCCAATCTAAGCCAAACCTGGATTCATTTCTGGAGTTCGTGCGATTACTTTCGATATCTGCAAAAAATTTGTCTTTTCCAGTATAGAGACTAGCATACAATCGATCTTTGTCGCTGAATTTGTGGTTTATTTTAGCATTAATATCATAAAAATTGTATCCGCCGCCGAACTTCTCTTCTTCTGTATTCTGAGCCTTTATAAATGGTTTAGCCAGCAAATCTACATAAGTCCTTCTTCCTGAAAGGATAAATGACGTTTTGTCCTTTACAATTGGCCCTTCGACGGTCAGTTTTGCAGCAAGCAGGCCGATGGTGCCCTGTACTTTTACTTTTTTCATGTCGCCTTCCTTCATATTGATTTCCAGCACAGAGGATAGTCTTCCTCCAAATCTTGCAGGGTAGCCGCCTTTGGTAAGTTGTACCTTATTAATTGCATCGGCATTGAAGACGGAGAAAAAGCCGAAAAGGTGGGATACATTGTAGACGGGTGTTCCATCTAGCAAGATAAGGTTTTGATCAGGGCTTCCTCCTCGAACGTAGAGCCCGCTAGTTCCTTCACCACCAGACTGCACACCAGGCAAGAGTTGTAGCGTTTTTAATACGTCTACTTCGCCTAGTAAAGCCGGCAATTTTTTTATTTGTTGAATAGGCACACTGACTTGACTCATTTGAGTATTGTCTTCTATTCGGTCGAGGCGCTCTGCACTAACCTCGACAACCTCCAATTCGGCGAGCTTTATCTGAAAATTGAGACTAATGTCCTTGTCGAGGTAAAGTTTGTAGTATTGCGATTCATAACCGACATAACTAATGCCTAGATAAACGGAGTCCTTGGGAAGGGTAAGGCTGTAAAAGCCATAAAGATTGGTGTTGGTTCCTTTGGATTCACCAACTACATACACGCTAGCACCGATTAGTTTTTCTGCATTTGTTGCATCTTCTATATATCCACTTATCGTGAATTTTTCCTGTGCATTACCCTGATAGGAGATTCCCAGGAAAACAAGAACACTAAGGAAGAGAATGTTTTTCATAGAAATTAGGTTATAATTTTGTGTTGTGTATATGTCTAAGACAGTGAGAAGTTCAAATACACGTATTAAATAACAAGATTATTAAAATAATATTATAATTAAGGCAATAATTCGTCAATTTATTAATGCATTGTCATCAGAGAAATAATAAACCCAAGGATAATCCCCGCTAACTTTGTTCGTTGGAGTTTGTGTGATTTGTTGGCTTCCGATTCAAACAGGATGGTAGTTGCGATATGAAGAAAAGAACCAATTACTATTCCTACCATTAAAGGAATGGATTCTTTATCGAGAATATTTTGTTGTTCAAATATTTGGGCTGACAATGCACCCAATGGGGTCATAATAGAGAAAACTGACAAGCAGAGTATGGTAATAGTCCGGCTATATCCAGATAATTGCAGCAGCAATACCAAAGCAAAAGCTGCTGGCATTTTATGAATGAGAATGCCAAACAACAAGTGATTGTGGTCATGGGCAGGCATGTCAGAATAAACGCCAACAGGCATTCCTTCAAGGAAAGAATGCAAGCACAGCCCTGCCATTATACTAACAGCAAAGGACGAATTAGTATGGTGGCCATGATGAATATGGCCGTGCTCAATGCCTTGTGATAAGTGCTCAAGGATGATTTGAATAATAAACCCCAACAACACAAAAGCACCGACCTTTGCACCCCCAATAGCATAAGTCTCCGGTATGATGTGGAGCATTATAATACCTAATATATAGGCTCCGCTAAATGCCAATACAAGATCTAGTATTTTTTGATTCGTTTTTTTGAAGTAAAAAGCTATCCCTCCTCCAAAAAAAACAGCACCAATAAGTAAGAAGTATTCCCAAATTCCCATGGAATCAGTTATTAGTTATTAAGTTTTATTCAATTTCGTCCAACAATTTTTGCTTGAGCTGCAATTGCAAAAGGCAGAATTTACCTACCAAATATCCGAGCAGCGATCCCAAAAAAGCCCCAAATATAACATCTAATGGGTAATGTACACCAACATATACCTGACTAAATGCAATACTACCCGCCCAAACTAAAAATAACCAGGACCATTTCCACCGTAAAACCAGCATCAGAAAGACCCCAATACCGAAGTGATTGGTAGCGTGAGAAGAGGTAAAACTATACCCGCCACCACAAGGGACCAATAGCTTTACTTCCTTCTTGAGTGCAGCATCATTGCAGGGACGCACTCTCGCAATAGTTGGCTTGATAATCTTGCTGCTCGCAATGTCGCAAACAGAAATGGTCGCCGCTGCAAATAGTATTATAAAAAAACTTTGTTTTCTATAGTTCAAAAGAAAAAAAACAAGCAGAAATAAGTACAAAGGAACCCAAATCAGCTTGTTTCGCCAAAAAGGGAGCACCACATCAAAAAAAGCATTATGCAAATTCCCATTGATGAGTCTAAACATCCATTCGTCCCACATTAAAAATTGTTCAAGCATTTTTTTGAGCGATCATGATAAGTCGGGGTGAGGAAGAAGGTTCAAATTTCTGAAAATCATAGCCACCAAAATGGTTAACCAGTGTCAAACCAGCTTTGTCGATCATTTTTTCAAAATCAGCAAGGAAAAAACTACTCACTTTTTCTTGAAATCTGAATTCCTTTCCCTGGTCTGTAAATTGGATATTCTTAATGATCTTTCCGTCGGTATTGGAGCGGGTTATGTTAAACTCGATTCCGTCTATTGTCTTTTTTTCTTGGGGTACCAGATTCGCAATTACTTTATTAGAATTAAAAAAATCAAGCACAAAATAACCGTTTGGTCGTATCCCTTTTGCAATATTACTAATCGTCTTTTGGTGTTCATACAAAGAATCAAAATATCCAAAACTAGTAAACAGGTTTAAGATATAATGGAAATAATTGGTCCGAAAGTATTCTCTCATATCATGCGTGAAGAAGGAAAGGTTTTCGGTCTCAAATTCCCTGGCCGTTTTTATACTTTGCGCAGAAAGGTCCACACCAGTTACTTCATAACCCTTTTCCGCAAGATAGCGGGAATGGCGTCCCTTGCCACATGCCAAATCCAAGATTAAAGAATTTTGCGCTGGTTTTAAGTGCGCTAACAAATTTTCTAAAAAGAATTGAGCTTCCTCCTCATTGCGATTTTTATATAAAATATGATAGTATTTTGAATCAAACCAACCTTCAAACCACCTTTGCTCGTTTACCATAATTGAATATTTATTTATTTGCTACAAATATAGGCTAGTAAATAGGTAATTGTGAATATTGTGTTGGTAATATTTATAAAGAATTGAATACAATTTGAAATTTTAGTTGTTATTTAGAGGTTAGAAGATTTGTTTTGTCCCTGCCCTATGTCTGTAAACTACATTCTTCTTGCTCAAAGATCTGTATCTGTATTGCATAAATATGAAAACTATTTTTAAGGCGTTAGGATTCAGGTTTAATTATAAGTAATTATACATCATTAAAAATAAATACAAAAGTTAGCTTTATTTATTAAAGTTGATTTGATAGCTTTGCACACTCAAATTTAAAAAAATTATAGCATTGGCATTAATAAAATCTATCTCAGGCACACGAGGCACAATAGGAGGGAAAATTGGTGAAAACCTTACTCCCATTGATATTGTAGAAGCAACCGCTGCATATGGCAGCTGGCTGAAAGAAACTTTTGAACTCCCTAAAGTGGTTATTGGAAGGGATGCACGTATCTCTGGCCCCATTGTAAATAGTCTAGTAATCAACACCTTATTGTCGCTTGGCGTAGATGTGGTGGATTTGGGGTTGTCTACCACTCCTACCGTAGCAATGGCGGTCCCGGAGGAAAGCGCAAGTGGGGGCATCATAATAACAGCAAGCCACAACCCAAAACAATGGAATGCCCTTAAGTTTTTAAACAGTAAAGGAGAATTCATTTCTGGAGCTGACGGAAAAAAAATATTGGAAATTGCCGCCTCAGGGGAGTTAGAATTCGCTAATATCGATAGCCTTGGCGAACAAAAAGAAGCAAATCACTACATCGATTGGCACATAGAACAAATTCTAAAATTGGATTTAGTAAATGTAGAGGCCATAAAAGAACGTGGCTTCAAAGTAGTCGTCGACTGTATCAACTCTTCCGGTGCTATCTCTGTACCTCCACTATTAGAAGCGCTTGGATGTGAAGTGTTTTTACTAAACGAAGAAACCACTGGCCGATTCGCGCACAACCCAGAACCATTGCCGCAACATTTAAATGAATTGTCCAGAGCAGTAACATTCAATAATGCTGACCTCGGTATCGTAGTAGATCCAGATGTCGATCGCTTAGCTTTCGTTTCTGAAGACGGAGAAGCGTTTGGCGAAGAATATACCTTAGTCGCTATTGCTGATTATGTATTAAAGCATCAGCCAGGAACAACTGTTTCTAACCTTTCTTCTACTAGAGCATTGAGAGATGTAACGGAGAAAAACGGCCAAACGCATCACGCTTCAGCTGTTGGGGAAGTCAACGTGGTTACCCTAATGAAAGAAGTCAATGCGACTATCGGCGGAGAAGGAAACGGAGGCGTTATCTATCCTGAGTTGCACTATGGGCGTGACGCACTAGTTGGTGTCGGTCTGTTTTTGTCTCATTTGGCAAACTTCGGAAAGCCAGTTTCTTTTTTGAGAAATTCGTATCCAGAATATACGATTTCAAAAAACAAGGTATCTCTTACCCCAGATATAGATATGGATTATCTATTCGAAAAGCTGAAAGAAAAATACAGTGCACAGCCTCAAAATTCAGTAGACGGTCTGAAAATTGAGTTTGACAAGGACTGGATCCACCTTAGAAAATCAAATACAGAACCTATTATTCGCATTTATGCAGAAAGTACTTCTGAAGTCATGGCAAATAATCTGGCCAATAAAATAAAAGCAGATATCAGCGAACTGCTGAAAAATGCCCCTGCAGTTTAATTCATATTGAATCCCATTTTTGAATGAGAATTTACTTCGATAATGCTGCCTCTACGCCAATAAGTGAAGAGGTATTGGCAACAATCACCCAGCACCTCAAAGAGTCATTTGGAAACCCATCTTCCATCCATGCTGATGGTAGAAAAGGCAGGACAATCATCGAAGAAGCTCGCAAAATCATTGCAAATCACCTGAATGCCTCTTTAGGAGAAATTTTCTTCACCAGCGGCGGGTCAGAGTCCAATAATATGGCGGTAAAATGTGCCGTTCGCGATCTGGGTATCAAAACAATCATCAGCAGTCAGATCGAGCATCATTGTGTGTTGCATGCCTTGCAATCCTTGGAGGAGTTTCAGGACATTAAAATTCTACATGTCAAGTTGGACAAAAAGGGTAGGGTGGATATGGAAAACCTGAAGGAACTGGTTAGTCAAAATTCTAAGGATACTATGGTGTCTTTAATGCATGCGAATAATGAGATTGGTACGATGATGGATTTGCAGGCTGTAGCAGATATGTGCAAGGAACATGGTGTTTTGTTGCACTCAGATACGGTACAGACGGTAGGCCGTTTTCCAATCGATGTCCAAGAAACAAACATTGGTTTCCTTTCTGGATCAGCCCACAAATTTCATGGACCCAAAGGGGTAGGGTTTATCTACATCAATTCTGAAAACATCATTGGCCCATACATAAATGGTGGCTCCCAAGAAAGAAACATGCGCGCAGGTACCGAAAATACAGCCTTCATCGCAGGAATGGCGAAAGCCTATGACCTCGCTAATCTGGAAATGGAATCCCGGACAAGTACCATCAAAGAACTCCGCCAATACCTAATCGACCAACTCCAATCAAATTTCAACGACCTTCAATTCAACGGGGATTGGGATGGGCAATGTTTGTATACTGTATTGAGTGTTTCTTTTCCTGCTACCGCGAAAACTGATTTGATGGTATTCAGTCTGGATATTGCTGGAATTAGTGCATCCGGTGGAAGTGCTTGCAGTTCTGGTGTGGAGACCGGTTCACACGTCATGAGTACGTTGATTCCTGAGGATCTTCGGAAGACGGTACGCTTTTCTTTTTCTCATTATAATACGAAGGAAGAGATTGATGTCTTGATCGGAAAGTTGAAGGAGATTATTTCTTAAGTAGATGGACTCTTTTAACCGACCAATCCTGAAATCTTGAAGGGATGAAACATCATAACTCACCAACTGCCAATCCTATCAAACCTCAATCCCACGGCCACCAATTTCAATAACTTCCACCTCCTTTACACGAGCATCTTCCACTGCAAAACGAATCAGTGTCTTTACTTGGTGAAAGCCAACATGCCCACAAGCACCAGGATTCATATGCAAAAAGCCAAATTCTTTGTCTGGCATAATCTTCAGAATATGAGAGTGCCCACAGATAAATAGTTTAGGTGGGTTGACCTTGAACTCTTTGGTGACACGCTTGTTGTAGCGACCCGGATACCCACCAATATGCGTAATCCAAACATCAAGCCCCTCACAATCAAACCGCTGATTTAGGGGGTAGGCGTGCCGGATGTCGGAGGTATCAATATTGCCGTAAACAGCTTTGGTAGGCTTAAAAGCCTCCAGTTGATCCATTACCTTTCGATCTCCTATATCGCCGGCGTGCCAGATTTCATCAACATCTTCAAAATATTTGAATACTTTTTTATCCAGATAGCTATGTGTATCTGACAGGAGGCCGATTTTTTTCATATTAGGACAATTATTGCTATGAATTAAAATTTTTTATTTACATACCGATCAAAAGTAATAAAATTTGAGGGAGCGACAATTTTGGGTACTTGTTTTTTAATGGAATCCGCTTATCTAGCTGTATATGAATGGGTTACTTTTATCCTACAGATTTAAGAGATTTAGTTCGAATGTATGCCTTTTCGTCCATTGATTCCTCAAATTTATAGATTATACGGAGGGTTTAGAAGAAAAGATGAATTAATACATGCTTTATTCAGCCAAAGAGCGGGAAAGTAGAACAAAATGCTTATATTTGCACTCATTTTTTGAAACAATTTTTTTGTTTCACGTATCTTAATAATTTAATTAATTAAAATTGCCTTATGCAAGGGAAAGGATTAGTAAAGTTTTTCTTGGTTATTTTGTTCCTCGTTGTAGCGTATCAATTCTTATTGATGCTGCCTACAAGAAGCGTTGAAGCGAATGCCAAGGATTTTGCCACTCAGAAGTTCGGGAGCTATGCTCAGGACAATGGTGGGTGGAAAGCGTTCAACACGCAGTATCTTGACTCAATTTCTAATGAGGTAGTCCTAAATTTAGGTGTAAAAAAATACACTTATGAAGAATTAAAAGCCCAACAATTGGCTTTAGGACTAGACCTTAAAGGAGGAATGAGTATGGTTCTGCAGGTAGATTTAGAAGACCTGGTTAAAAACATGTCTGGAAAAAGTAATGACCCAAATTTCGAAAAGGCCATTTCTTTAGCAAGATCAAATTTAGAAAATTCACAAGATGACTATATTACTGTTTTTCAAAGAGCCTTCAAACAAGTAGCTCCTAATCAGTCTTTGGCATCCATCTTCGCAACGAATCCAAACCTTAGAGGTATTATCAACTTGGAGTCAACGGATGGTGAAGTACTAACAGAAATTAGAAAACAAGCTGGCGAAACGGTAGATCGTACTTTCGAAAAAGTAAGAAAGCGTATTGATAAATTTGGAGTAACTCAGCCAAATGTTACCCTTGACAAAAGAGTAAATCGAATTATGATTGAGCTACCTGGTATTGAAAATCCAGAACGTGCTCGAAAATTGATTCAATCAACGGCAAAGCTTGAGTTTTATCCTGTTTTTCCATACACAGCAGTTCAAAATCAATTGCTCAACGCAGATCAAAATCTAAAATCTAAACAACTAGGTACTGCGTTTATCCAAGATGTAGATAGTACTGCAATGCAGTTTGACTCTTCAGGAGTGAGGATTGACCAGTTCTACAATGACAATAAGGAAAAACTCGATCAACAAGCCGCTGCCGGAAATGACCGAGGACCAATTTACAACTTGCTGATTCCTAATGCTAATGGGCAATATCAAGCTTCAATTGTAGGTATTACTGACAAGAAAAATGTTAAAGAGCTAAACAAGTACCTACAAAGTACGGAGGTTCAAAATGTTTTACCTAGAGGAGCAAAACTTCTTTGGGCTAGTAAAACAATAAAGGATAGAGAAACCAACGACTATACTGATGATATTGCACTTCACGTGGTAAATACCAATGTGAAAAACAGTATTAAACTCGAAGGTGACAAAATCACTGAAGCTCAAGCTGACCTTGATGGTCAATCAGGCGAAAACATCGTAACGCTTGACATGAATAGCGAAGGAGCGAAGAGTTGGAGAAAACTAACCGGTGAAAATGTCGGAAAACAAGTAGCCATCATCCTTGATGATGAAGTTGTTTCTGCTCCAAACGTACAGTCCGAAATTAAAAGTGGTAATACACAGATTACTGGTGGGTTTTCCGTTAGAGAAGCACAGGATCTAGCCAACGTACTGAAGGTTGGTAAACTTCCTGCTCGAACAGAGATTATTGAAGAAGCAATTGTTGGTCCTTCTCTTGGAGAGAAAAACATCAACAGCGGTATGAAATCAATGCTTGTCGGTCTAGCACTAGTACTACTATTTATGGTGGTTTATTATAGCACTGGAGGTATTATTTCTATCATCGCGCTAGTAGCCAACCTGTTTTTTATTATTGGCTCACTTGCATCAATGGGTACGGTACTTACTTTACCTGGTATTGCTGGTATCGTTTTGACCATTGGTATGGCAGTAGATGCCAACGTGATCATCTATGAAAGAATCAGGGAGGAATTGAGAGATGGCAAGTCTATGTTGCAGGCCATAAAAGATGGATTTCAAGCTTCTTATTCTGCGATTATTGATGCCAACGTTACAACAATTCTTACCGCTATCGTACTGAATTACTTCGGTTCAGGTCCTATTAAAGGATTCGCAGTGGTATTGATCATTGGTGTGGTTTGTTCTTTATTTGCGGCTGTACTTGTTGCTCGATTGATGATTGACTGGTGGACAGATAGAGGTGGAAATATGAAGTTTTACACTGGAATGTCTCAGAACGCTTTTGCTAATATGAACATTGATTTCATAGGGAAAAGCAAAGTTGCATTGATGGGATCTGCTGTATTCATCATACTTGGACTTGGATCTATGTTCACTCGTGGATTCAACCAGGGAGTTGATTTTACAGGAGGACGTTCTTACACAGTTAAGCTGGACAAGCAAATTGATTTCGATAAGTTGAGAACAGATATGACAGGGGTATTTGGTAACAAAGCTCCTTTAGTAAAACAATTCGGAACAAACACACAAGCTGAAATTACGACCTCGTACAAAATTACAGAAACTGGAAAAGAAGTGGATGGTGAAGTACTTGCAGCTCTTATAGCTGGAGTAAACAAGTACACTGGCAAAAACTTCACTAAAAAACAATTTCTTGAAGGAGAAGGATCAATTCAACCAGTCCTTCAACGTTCTATCAAAATCGGACCGACGATAGCGGATGATATTAGAAGTGGTGCATTCTACTCTACGATCTTCGCCTTGATTTGTATCTTCCTCTATATCTTGTTGCGTTTCCGTAAATGGCAATATGGACTTGGTGCGGTAGCCGCTCTATTCCATGATGTTTTGATCGTACTTAGTGTATTCTCCATATTCAATGGTATTTTTCCATTTGCCATGGAGATCGATCAGGCATTCATCGCAGCCATTCTGACCGTAGTTGGATACTCGATAAATGATACCGTGGTAGTATTTGACCGTATTCGTGAATTCTTCAATTCTTATACTAAAAAATCGAAAGAAGAAATCATCAACCTTGCGGTTAATAACACCATTAGTAGAACGGTTATTACTTCGTTGACAACCATGTTTGTTGTTGCAATGTTATTTGTATTTGGTGGAGGATCCATCAAAGGATTTGCATTTGCATTGTTGATCGGTATCATGGTTGGTACTTACTCTTCCGTTTTTGTCGCTACACCAATCGTAAACATGTTCCTTACGGAAGATGATGTTAAATCGGTTAGCACGAAAAAAGATAAAAAAGGAAAAGGTTACACTAGAAAAGTAGCAACTGAAAGCTAAAAACTAATCTTCAGAATCATTTTCTGAATTAGAAATACTAAATTGCAAGCTCGTTGGTTGAAAAAGCCAACGAGCTTTTTTGTTGGTAGTGATTCCTAAACGATCTCGAAGGTTTTAAACAAGTTTAAAAAGTGAAGGAACCGCAGCGGCAGATATTTACCGAAGACGATTTTCTCAATAATCAAAATGCGTGAGCATGGGTATGCTTTGCATAAAATTGGTATAGGGTAGATAGATATTTGATTTATGTGGCTGATCTGTGTAAATTTGCCAAGCAAAATATAGGTCGTCAATACTTTTATCGTATATCAACTACTATCTACTAAAAAATCAACCTATGAATAACATCTTACAGAAGTATGCAAAATACAATCAATGGGCAAACCAGCGGATGGTGCAAATGTTTCAAAATTTAACAGACGAGCAGGTCCATCAAGAAATAATCAGCAGTTACCCTTCTATTCATAAGACGCTATTGCATGTTTGGGATGCAGAGACCATTTGGTTGCTACGACTGCGTGGGCAATCTCTTTTGATGTGGCCTAGTGATCAATTTGATGGACCTACTGAAGAATTGTATGAGAGCTTACTACATCGTTCCCAAGAGTTGGCAGACTTCATTTCTGAAAAAGAGGATGCCTATTTTGAAGAAGATTGCACCTACAAAACGACCAAGGGCGAGCCTTTTGTGGAGCAAAGGGGCTTTATGGTGCACCATTGTCTAAATCATTCCAGCTATCATCGTGGGCAGTTGATCACGATGCTAAGACAGTTGGAACAAACAGATTTATTGGCAACTGATTTTATTTATTACGTTCGAAACTTTAAGGAGTCATAAATGTTTGTTTATGCGGCCTAAGTTCCTTCATTTTTTGAATGCCAATGCCATCCCTACCACTGATAAACTGCTGGTTGCAGTGAGCGGTGGGGTAGACTCTGTTGTACTTTGCCATCTATGCAAAGACGCTAACCTAACCTTCGGAATGGCGCATTTCAACTATCAATTGCGAGGGGCCGACTCCAATGCTGATGAACAGTTTGTTAGCACGTTAGCCACCAAACTTGAGGTCCCCATCCATACAGAGACCGCAAACACTAAACTCCTAGCCAAACAACAGAAAGCAGGAACTCAAGAACTAGCAAGAACGCTCCGCTACAATTGGTTTGACCGTTTGGTGGCCGATCACAATTATCAATGGATACTCACCGCCCATCATCTAAATGACAGCATCGAAACCATCCTGCTTAACCTGACAAAAGGAACAGGGATTAAAGGCATGGGGGGCATTCCCAAAATAAACAAAAATATACTAAGACCCCTCACCGACTGCTCCAGAAGCGAAATTGAAGCATTCGCAAAAACAAATAATATCGAATTTCGGGAAGACACTTCCAACAAAAAGGATACCTACCAGCGGAATTACATCCGACACCACATTGTACCAGCTATGAAGCATCTGAATCCTTCCTTGGAAAATACTTTTTTGGGGAATAGGAAACGATTTCAGGATATAGCAATCATCTACCAACAGTTTATCGATTCAAAAATATCAATGCTCCTGAATGAAGAAGCTGGCGTTTGGAAAGTCTCCATTAAACAACTTTTAAACGAAGTTTCCAAAGAGACAATTTTATATGAAATCATCCAGCAGTTTGGCTTCAATAATACGTTTATTGATCCGATTTTGAAGGCCAGTTCTTCTACAGAGAGCAAACAGTTTTTTTCACCAACACATCGCCTTGTAGTTAACAGGTCAGAAATTGCAATTGTTAGGTTTTCTGATGTAAAAGAGACGGAACCGTTACAGATAGAAAAAATACCCCATACCGTGCAGGTTGAGGATAAGACTTTTCAATTTGTGTACCTTGAGGAAATACCGGAGAGTTTTGACCAAGGCAGTCACATTGCACTCTTAAATGCGGATGCAATAAATTTACCACTTACCCTTAGGAAATGGCAAAACGGAGATGAGTTTCAACCCCTAGGTTTGAAAGGAAAGCATAAGAAAATCAGTGATTTATACAACGAACATAAATTAAGTGTTCTCGAAAAAGAAAGTCAATGGATTCTTGATTCTAAACATGGAATATGTTGGGTAGTTGGTTTGCGAGTTGCACATCCATTTCGATTGCACAAATCTTCAAATAGAGTGATAAAAGTAAGCGTGATAAACACTATTTAATAAATAGTATGAATCGGATTTTTGTTGTAAATGAAAAAAATCAACTCCATATAGTAGAAATTAATGCTATATTTTTCTTACGTAAAAAACAACAAAAAAAAAAGGAAATAGGCACTGGTGCGTGTGTGCAAAATGTTAAATTATTTTTTCTATGTCACATATGGGGGCGAATGCTTGAAACCTGTCTCTTTCTTGCGCGTAAAGTTCTGTAATCATCAAAAAAAAATTACAGAATGCACGAAAGGAAAACAACTACCAAAAAGGGAAAGTATTTAAATTTTTTCATCCTACATTTATTATTATTACTTAGTAGCTTAACGGTTCAAGTAAACGCTCAATGCAACAATGTTGAGTTTTATGATCTAAGAGGAGTGCCTGGATTTGCACAAACTGACAACCTAACAGTTTGCGGAGAAGCAGACACCCTGGCATTGCTAGTCTTTACAGATTCAGAAGATCCCCTCTACAATGCTAAATTGACGGTAAACCTTCCAACAGGAATGGAGTACGCTGGTTTCGAACTAGTTAGTGACCCTTCTGTCAGTACCATAGCCTTGTTAGATGCCTCCTTGTTAAATACTCCGGAATTTGCTCTGGGGCAATTGGACATGGATCATCCTCACATAGTTTACATTGGGGTACAAACCACTTGCGAATATGCAGATGATCCTCAACCGTTGATAGTAAGTTATGACTTGGAATATTTTCACCTTACCCCCGGTCAAGAAGATTGTGTAGAAAGTTATGAAGTAGAAGAAGAGTTTAACTCGTCAACCAATATCCCGGTTTTGAATATGCTAAGTGTTGCACCAACTTCCTTGACGTTTACAAGCGTTGGCCAAACAATAACACAAACCATAGTTCTGTCTCAGGATGGTTTGAATGCATATTTGAATGAATTTCATTATGAGTTATCTGGTGTCGACTTATCTGGCGCTCTTGGGTTGTCAGATGTCCGAATAAATGGAACTTCTTCAACAAACTATCTGTACGATCCAATAACTCAGATATTAGAAATGGATATCGGAGGTGCAGACTTTCTGGCAAATGGAATACCAAATATCGTTGATGAAATCATGCAGACGAATGAACAGGTAACTATTGAACTGGATTACACGTTCAATTCCTGTCCCGATGCAGCTCAGTATTTTACAAAGCATGTAGCTTGGTATGGCTGTAGTGAGGATGCATGCGTTGGTCAGGATCCTTTGGATGCGGTAATTTCTTTGACTCCTAGCTCAGCAGCAGAAGGAGAAGCCACAATGACCGTTTTTCAACAGCCAGGTATGTGTGGAGAAGATTTGATTTTAGATTGGAGTTTGTCTAGTGGTGAATCTGATCCGTTGCTAGGTTTATTCAGAGACCTGGAAATCGCTTTGAGAATTTGCAATTCGAATAGACTGAATGTACACACGGTAGAAATTGGTGGAACTGTTATTCCAGCATCTGCTTGGAGTGTAAGTGGGACCTTATTGAATTTTGATTTTAATGCGCTTGGTTCTGATCCAGATGTTGGTGGATTAAGCGATTATGATATGGATGGTTTGTTTAACGACCTGGAAGGAGGAGAAGTGATAACAGGAAGAATTCATGCATCTCTTGCCTGTGGAAGTGACGGTTGTGAGACGCTAAGTTGTTCCATCTCAGAAATGGTAATAAAAAGTACCAAACGAGATTGTGGAAATGAGTTTAGTAGTTTCCCAACTATTTCACCTGCAGTTACCATGGGATACGGCCCTACCGCATCTTCAACAAACATGGACGATTCTGACGGAGACGATATTCCTGAAATTAATGTTTCTACGCCAAACCCTTGGAATGGAGGAACTCCTGCTACTGAATTTACAGTACAGCACGGATATGCCTTCGATATAACTGGAATAACAAATTGTCCAAACCCTACCACTTATCTAGAAGTATCAATCAATGGTCCTGATACGGTAATTGCAGATATTGAGTTTACTTTAGGCTCTGCAACATGGGACGGTACAGCCATTCCTGATGGTGATGTATCTTTAGTAAGAACAGCTCCTGGCCAAAAGATTCTCACCATCATGGCAGGGGATGAAAACAATGCCACTGAAAAGTTGTATCAATATAATTTGGAAGTAAACGATTGTCTATCACCAACTCGGTACCTAACTATGTCCTCGAAAGTTGTTCAAGGGTGCACAGATGCTGGCTGCAGTTGTACTATTATAAAAAGTTGCGAGCAATATGTTGTGCAGATTGATTACCCTGGTTGTGGACTGCCATGTGCTCTTAGCAATTCCCTTGTAGTAAAACGAAAATCATTAGGATATACAGATCCGTCAATGACTTCAAGGATTACTGAAGCAGACCTAACTGATCCCGTGGATTTATTTAGATATTTGAACCATGACACGATCACTGTTAGGATAGCAACAACACCAACGTATGACAACTTGCAGTTAGACAGTGTATTGAATCGTATTTTCCTTTCACAGGAAACGCTCACAGGGTCACTTGGGAGTTTTACACTCCAATATAAATGGGAAGTTGATCAGTCAACTTTAAAATCTTCTTTTTATGATGCTGATGGCGGTGGAGGAGCTGGATCATACATAACTCCAAGTTGCACTCTTGAATCGCAAAGTTCACAAGGCTATGAAGGAGTAGACAATCCGGCCTATAACGGTCGTTGGTATGCTGATGCACATTCCGATCATATGTTTTTGGTAAAACACGATCCATGTATGAGTTTCTATCCAGATACTTGGAATGTTGGAGATACCTTAATCCTAGAGTTTGAGGCTATAATAATGGAAAATGACTATTTAACTCTAGGTTGTGATTCCGGCGAAGACCAAGCATTTGTAAGTGGTGATTCTTGGGGAGTAAGACGTGGGGATGTCCTAAGTTTATTACCTGATTGGGGGTCCGATGGGATTAATTGCAACCGGCCTTTAATTCCAATATACTTTGATTGCCAGGAGGTAAATATGAATACTGCAGCTACACTTGAAGATTGTACGGATACCTATGAACACACATTTACGGTAGGTGGAGTTGACCCACTTTGGTATCAAGATGAATTCAGACCCGTATTCCAAATTGAAGATTTACAATCTCCATTTGTCGGTGCAACTTATTTGATCGAAGGAACGGAGGAAGTTGTTTCCTTCAACCCAGCCACCGGAAATTATGATTTAGTTACCCCAATTTCCAGTTCGGGCTATGATGCAAACACCAATTGTCAATTAGTTAGTGGTACAAACTATTGTTATTCTGATCCAATAGGAGCAGGACATATTCTATTCGATGAAACTGGGCTTCCGCAAATTGGATTTGGTCAAGGGCATACCAATCAAATTACCGTCCGATATGATGTTGGAAAACTTTGTCCTTATGAGGCCAGTTTTACAGAATATACAGTTCCATGGGGCTTTTTAGACAACTACTGTGATGTATCAGGTGTGGATACTATGACTTTTGTTCAGAACGGTATTTCAGTAACAAACAACACGTCAGTTATTGCAGATTTGATTCCTTCACTTACTACTCAAATAGTACCAGCTATAGGAGCGACACAAACCAACACCTATACTGTCCTCAACTCAGGAGCAAACCCCGGAGGAACTCCTCATGATAACGTAGGACATCAATTAACAGTACCCAATAATATTGGTTTAGTAAGTATCACGGAGCAGCCAGGAGGTTTGCCTATTACGCCTACGGTAGTAAACAATACACCAACTGCTATAACTTATTTCTTTCCAGGACCATTAAGCTTAGCTCCACAGGCGTCGGCAATGTATGATATAGAAACAGAGCTACTTTATTGCCCGGCAGGATTGGATGTTGCAAGAATAGAACTAGAAACTTATTCTGGATGTATACCTGCTGCAGATCGTGGCGAATTGCTTATTGGAGAATCGTTTGATGGAGCAAATAATTGCGCTTCTGCTAAAATTCAATATTTATATGAACTTTATCCTTCAGAACTTCAGTCACAATGGTTTGACGTTCCAACGACCACGGATCTTTGTTCAGAATTATATTTGAGCATTCAGTTAAATAATGTTCGTGTTGGTCTAAATACAAATCAGGAATATACAATATGGTTGCCAACTCAAGGTTTTGAATTTGTTCCAGGTTTTACGGAATTTGCTTATCCGCATGGACCAGTTGTGAAAAATTCCTGGACTTCAGTGATAAATGATTTAACAAGAGTTGCAGCCCTTGACAATGCTTACGGAGATGCCTACACGATAAACATAGCAGATATAGATGCCTATCTGTCAGCAAATGGTTTATCTGGTATCTCTGCTACAACAGCAACTACGGATTCTAACAAAGTCGCTTTACGATTTAAGGTTAAAACAGCTTGTGATTTTATTTCAGGATCAACGGCACGATATAAAGTAACCGGAGAAGACAATTGTGGCAACCCTACACCAGTCGATGTAAAACAAACTGCACCGATTGTAGTTAATGGTGCTGATCCTGCAGACTATGCACAGTTTTTATTCTTTGCAGAACCATCAGACATAAGCTGTGGCCTATCAACAGTCACCGTAAAGGGGATAAATATTTCTCCTACTGGTACAACAGATGCTAGTAGTAAAGGAGAAGTAATATTGCCTCCTTTGTTAGCCTACCAAACAGCTACTTTCCAAGTTTCAGCACCGGCTGGTTTTACAGCAAATCAAGTAGAAAGCACAGATGCAGGAGGAAATACCGTTATCAATTTCGATGTGCCTCCTGGAATTACAAAAAATGGTGTTCTAGCATTTACCTTTGATACCAGCCTTCCTAACTCTATGGAATGCGGAGAAATTCCAATAAAAGTAAGTGTAAATACCGAAGTACAAGGAATAATCTGTCAAGAAACAATGACTCCGTGCACCGTATATGTAGAAAATTCAATCAATTCAACGATAGACCTAGAGCTAACGGCTCCTTTCGTTGCGGAGAATATCGCAATTTACACCGATTGTCCTTCTGATGATGACAATACCACTTTATACTATGAATACACCATTAACCATATGGGGGCTGATGTTGTTAACCAACCCTTCACTATCAATCTTTTTGTTGATTCTGATGGGAATACTTTGGTAACCCCTGACATTGATGAGTTAGCAGGTACGACGACAGGTATGTTCAGCGTTTCTGACAATAGTTCAGTCACAGTCACTGGTACCGTTGTGGTTCCAACTTACCAATCTTGTCCCTTAGTGTTTGAGTTAAGTTATGGCTCAACTTGCGGCTGTGACCGTCAGGAAGAATTCATCAACAACATTAGCAGCAAAGCACTAAAAGATATTGATGGCCCAATTGCCATGTGCGAAGGAGCGTGCTTTGATTTAGAACTTTGTGAATCTGTAGAATTTAATCAGCCGGATAGTATAAAAGGCGCAACAGGAATATTGTATGAATTGGAAATAGATTGGAATCGTTCTAGCCCTTATACTCTACCATCACCTAATGGGGTAGCAGGTATTACTGCAGAAGCCATGCAAAATAATTCTATTTTGCCAAGCACGGAAAATGCACTTATTGCAAACTACCCAGATGACGATTTAGCCTATATGATTGCACATTATGATGCTCCAGTAGCTGTAGATCGATTCTACCTCGGTGGTGGACTAATCGCAGGTTGGTCAAATGTAATTGAAGTTTATACTAGTGGAAATTTAGAATTGGAATATTCTATGGATGGTGTAACATGGATAAATTCAGGCCACGACTTTACTGGAGCTGACGGTCCCTTCATTCAAGAAGAAATTCTGCCTAACACTATCATTGGACAACATTTCAGATTGTTCAAAGATCCTAAGCACAATTGGGCAACCTCAGAATTTAGACTAGAAGGAGAACCGATACCATATACCAACCCCACAATTTCCCAAAGTGGAAGTACCGTCACAATTTGTTTAAACGACGGCGTTGGAGTAGAGGAGCCTTTGGTGGTATCCTTCGAAACGGGAACAGGCGGCTGCTCCGTAACAGAGACTATAGAAATCAACAATATCACAGATTTGGAGGTTGATGCTGGAAAAGATAAAGGCGTTTGCGAAGGAACGTGCACTAAACTGAACCTTAGTTTACCTGCGAATGCAGCAGCTGGTGCAACCGTATTATGGACACCATCTGACTTTTTAGATGATCCAACAGATTTCAATCCTGAAGTTTGCGATCTTGATGCTACTACCACCTATACCGCTACAGTTACATTCCCTGGTGGATGTGAAAAAATGGACGATGTTACCTTATTTTTCCAACCTGCACCAACAGGAGTTGCTGGAGGAGATGATGATATATGTGATAGCGGAACAGATACCGCAATCCTAACTTCAGCACCAGGTTTTTCCACCTACCAATGGTATATGATCAATCCAGGAACTCCCGACTTATTCGTAAGTGGGGAAGAAGAGTATGTCGCTACTGCTCCTGGTGATTATTATGTCGTTTATTCTGTGCCGGAGGCTTGTCCATTTACTTCTCCAATATTTACCGTTTCCGAGATTCAATGCGGAACAATCGGAGACTATATTGGCAACAACGATTCTGGTGATCCGATTGAAAATGTAATGGTTATTCTATACGATGATATGGGGAATCCATTAGATACAGCATACACAGATGCCGCAGGAAATTATCTCTTTGATAATCTGCCAGCTGGTGATTATACAATAACAGTAGATCCATCCAATTTTGATACTGGTGGTCCATTAGAGGGGCTAGATCAATTGGTCGACCCTGATGGTGGTATGGACAACTCTTCTGCGGTAACACTCGCGGCTGGAGAAGACAACCTAGATCAAGATTTTGAATATGGAGCGTTAGGAAGTATTGGAGATTATGTATGGAATACAGATACCAATGATCCGATACAAGGCGTCCTTGTGGTCTTATATGACGATATGGGCAATCCATTGGATTCCGCTTATACAGATATTGATGGCAATTATCTATTTGACGATTTACCTACAGGAGACTATTCTGTAACAATAGATCCGATAAACTTTGATGCCGGCGGACCATTAGAAGATATGGGCAATAGCAGCGATCCAGATGGCGGACTCGACAGTACTTCTGACGTGTCTCTAGCCCCAGGAGAGGACAACTTAGACCAGGACTTTGGTTATGAGTCACTAGGAAGTATAGGAGATCTTATTGTGAATGATGATACAGGCGATCCAATAGAAAACGTAATGGTAGTTCTATATGATGACATGGGCAATCCACTAGATACAGCATACACGGATGCAATGGGCAATTATCTATTCGATGATTTACCAGCGGGTGATTATGTAGTAACAGTAGATCCAACCAATTTTGATCCTGGCAATCCATTAGAAGGATTTGATAACTCAACTGATCCTGATGGAGGAAATGACAATTCATCAGCCGTATCGCTTGCTGCAGGAGAAGATAACCTAGACCAGGACTTTGGCTATATGGAATTAGGTTCTATTGGTGATTATGTCTGGGAAGATCTAAATGGCGATGGCGTTCAGGATGGATCTGAAGACCCAATAGCAGGTGTCATGGTTGTCCTGTACGATGATATGGGCAATCCACTGGATACCGCCTATACTGATATGGATGGACTGTATTTGTTTGACGATTTACCAGCAGGTGAATATACCATTTCGATAGATCCCTCAAGCTTTGATCCGGGAGCACCTTTAGAAGCGTATGGTCAGACGTTTGATGCTGATGGAGGAACAGACAATAGTTCTACTTATGACTTAGCAGCAGGGGAAGACAATACAGATCAGGACTTTGGCTATGAGCCATTAGGAAGCATTGGAGATTTGATTGTAAATGATGATACTGGTGCACCAATTGCTGGTGTGATGGTCGTCTTGTATGATGACATGGGCATTCCATTGGACACTGCATACACAGATGCCATGGGTAACTACCTGTTCGATGATCTTCCTGCTGGAGACTATGCAGTAACGGTAGATCCTTCCAATTTTGATGCTGGCAATCCGCTAGAAGGATTTGGAAACTCTACTGATCCTGATGGTGGCTTTGACAATACATCCGCGGTTACGTTAGCAGCAGGAGAAGATAACCTAGATCAAGACTTTGGATATGAGGAGCTTGGTTCTATTGGCGACTACATTTGGGAAGACCTAAATGGTAATGGCGTGCAGGATGGTTCTGAAGACCCAATTGCTGGTGTGATGGTCGTACTATATGATGATATGGGTAATCCCTTGGATACTGCCTATACTGATATGGACGGACTGTACTTGTTTGACGAATTACCAGCTGGAGATTACACAGTAACCGTAGATCCTAGTAACTATGATTCTGGTTCACCGCTGGAAGATTATGCACAGACTTTTGATGCTGATGGTGGGACTGATGATAGTTCTTCTGTAACACTTGGAGCTGGCGAAGACAATTTGGATCAAGATTTTGGCTACGAGCCATTAGGAAGTATTGGGGACACCATTATAAATGATAACACTGGAGTTCCAATAGCAGGAGTGATGGTTGTTCTATATGATGATATGGGCAATCCATTAGATACCGCATATACCGATGCAATGGGCCTGTATCTATTCGATGATTTACCCGCTGATGACTACGTGGTCACGGTAGATCCAACCAATTTTGATGCAGGCAATCCACTAGAAGGATTAGACAATTCTACTGATCCTGATGGAGGCAATGACAATACATCGGCAGTAACATTAGGAGCTGGTGAGGATAATCTCGATCAAGACTTTGGATACATGGAACTTGGTTCAATTGGAGATACTGTACTTAACAACGATACCGGCGATCCAATAGCAGGAGTGATGGTAGTTCTATATGATGATATGGGCAATCCATTAGATACCGCATATACAGATGCATTAGGAATGTATTTGTTTGACGACCTACCTGCAGACGATTATCTAATAACCATCGATCCATCTAATTTTGATGCGGGCAATCCTTTGGAAGGACTTACAAACAATGTTGATCCTGATGGAGGGAATGATAATACCTCCGTGGTAACGTTGGGAGTAGGAGAAGACAACTTGGATCAGGACTTTGAATACATTGAGCTTGGATCAATCGGAGATTATATTTGGAATGATGATTATAATACGCCGATTGCTGGAGTGATGGTTGTCTTGTATGATGACATGGGCAATCCACTGGATACGGCATATACTGATTTTACTGGAATGTATCTATTTGACGACTTACCAGCAGATGATTATGTTGTAGCAATCGATCCAACAAACTTTAATCCTGGTAGTCCACTATTCGGGTTAGATAATGTTGTTGATCCTGATGGAGGATTAGATAACACCTCTGCGGTAACATTGGGCGCTGGCGAGGACAATTTAGACCAGGACTTTGGTTATTCCACCACTGGATCAATAGGAGATACTATTCTTAACAATGATTTGGGAGACCCAATTGCTGGTGTGATGGTGGTCTTGTATGATGACTTGGGCAATCCATTGGATACTGCTTACACCGACGCCTTGGGCCAATATTTATTCGACGATTTACCAGCAGGAGACTATACAGTAACTGTTGATCCATCTAACTTTGATGCGGGTAATCCGTTAGAAGGGCTTGATAATGTGGTTGACCCTGATGGTGGGTTGGATAATACCTCCGCAGTTACATTAGGTGTTGGAGAAGATAACCTGGATCAGGATTTTGAATATGGCACTACTGGATCCATCGGAGACAGCATTCTCAATAATGATACTGGAGGTCCGATTGCAGGAGTGATGGTGGTATTGTACGACGATATGGGCAATCCATTAGATACAGCTTATACGAATGCAACAGGTACCTATCTGTTTGATGATCTTCCAGCAGGGAACTACGTAGTAACGGTAGATCCAACTAACTTTGATGCGGGCAATCCACTAGAAGGACTAGGCAATGTTGTTGATCCTGATGGCGGCAATGACTCTTCATCTGCAATTTCACTTGAGGCTGGCGAAAATGACCTTGATCAGGATTTCGAATATGCTGAACTAGGAAGTATTGGAGACTATATTTGGAATGATGCGACGAATATGCCGATTGAAAATGTGATGGTCGTTTTATACGATGATTTGGGCAATCCAATAGACACCGCATATACGGATAGTGCCGGTAACTATAGATTTGGTGATCTTCCTCAAGGTGAATATACGATAACGGTAGATCCTTCCAACTTTTTGCTCGGAAATCCGCTAGAAGGATTAGGAAATGTTTCGGACCCGGATGGCAACAATGATAACTCCTCCACTTATATCCTTGGGCCAGGAGAAGAAAACTCAGATCAGATATTTGGATATGACCTCGCACTACCTCTTGAACTAGTAGCCTTTAAAGGAACGCAGGAGGGATGTGATCACAAATTAGAATGGTCTACGTCCACTGAAATTGATGTCCGACATTTTGAAATACAGTATAGTAGGGATGGTGAAAACTATGAGGCAATTGGAAAAGTAGATGCCATAGGAAACTCGGTCACTCTGCAGAATTATAGTTTCATAAATACCGTTTCGGCACGCACAAACTACTACCGATTGAAGATGGTAGACCTGGATGGCAGTTTTGAGTTTTCTGATGTCATTATCTTGCAATCAGAATGCGCAGAGATTGGAATTTACTTTGATCTATATCCAAATCCAGTAAGTACCGAAAAACTTTATATCCAGTTCAATTCTGAATTAGCAGGTTCTTCTCAGTTGCAGATTCTTGATGCACTTGGTCGTGTAGTAATAAGTACCAATGTCAAGGTGGAAGAAGGATTTAATAGGAAATCTATAAATGTAGAGCAATTGGCCGCAGGCAATTACTTCCTATACTTTTCCTTTGAAAATGGATTAAAGACAACGAAAAAATTTAGTAAGATTACGAATTAGAAACACAGATCGATAGATAATAAAGGTGGCTATTACTAATAGGGTAGTAGCTGCCTTTTTTGTTTTGGAGTAATCTCAAATGAACAAACCACCCAAATGTTTACTCCCTTTAATTGAACAGCTACTTGGATTCATAATCAATATTGTCCCCACGTGTTCCGCCCAGTCGCTCCCAAAACGTCTCCCGGTCCTTAATAGACACAAAATTCTCCACACGAGCAGAAGAAGGATCGATTTCGAAATCTGGCTTTTCCAGGTAATGCACTTTCGATAAAACAAACGGGATATAATCCACCTCCAATCCCTTTTTTTTACCAAAACTCATCAAGAACATATTCTGAAATGGATCAGTGGTTAGTGCGATCTTTTTGAAGCCTAGTTTTTTGGCCATCTTAGTGCAATTCCAGAGGTTTTCTGTGCTGTGTTCTGCTTGGACTTCTGCATACAAAACAGAATCTGGGAGCCCTAGTTTCTGGGCGTACATCTTCATCACCGCTCCCTCCTGATAAGGCGTATAGACAGCAGAACCCGAGAAAATAATATTCTTAGCATGTCCTTGCTGATACAAATGACACCCCCATACTATTCTTGATTTCAACAATGGATTCCACTTGCCAGCATCGTAAGGAAGACCAGGCACAATGACGACATCGTAAGGAGCGTTGATCTTTGCAGCGTCAAATAATTGGATTGGCTGATAAATTACTTTGTAAAAACTAATCAGCAAAATGAAAAGGAGCAGCACCAAATGAACAAGCATCAATTTTTTGAATAGTTTAATAATTTTTGTTCGATTAATCTTCACGGCCTATTTTTTTAACTCAGATTATACTTGGCTCTATTTTTTTATTCTCATGGAGAATTGGAATATATTCCAACTTATCGTTCAAAAAAAAAGTGCCACTTATCATCAAATAAGCAGCACCTAATATTTCATTTGATTGTTGTATTCTTACTCATATTTGTAAGGAAGTACCTTCGAATCTTTTACAGTAGAAAGGGTCATCAACGTTTTCAATCGTTCTATTTCTTCGATCTGAGACAACGTTTTAAACAATAATTGCTCGTACGTTGGAATGTCTTTACAGATAATTTTCATCAAGAAATCTGCTTCACCAGTTATGATGTAACATTCTACGATTTCTTTGATGTTTTTTACTTTTTCGAGGAAATGGTTGAGTGCTCCTTCTTTCTGCCAAGCCAAAGAAACAAGAACAAACGTTTTTACACTTAAGCCAATCGCTTGTGGATCAACCTGTGCATGATAACTGATAATCACGCCTGTATTTTCTAATTTTTTTACCCGTTCAAGAGTTGGAGCAGGAGATAGACCAATCTTTTTTGAAAGATCTAGATTAGTGATCTTGCTGTTCCCTTGAAGGATTTCAATTATTTTTAAATCAATTTTATCCAATTTGTTCGGACCCATATTCTGTAGATGATTTATTTCGTAATTTGATAGTTTCTACTGCAAGTTATTTAAAATTCAACAATAATACAAGAAATACGTGGTATTAGAGAAAGAAGATTTTGTGATGGGGTGTTTTTGGCACCCCAAACACAATTTTATATGGTCTGTTAAGGGAAAATACCTAGAGAGACATAGTCATTCCCAATTTTCTTAATCGCACTAACGAATGCGGCTGACCGCACATCATTTACCTTTTTATTTCTTTTCCAGATATCTCTGATCTGGCCGTAGGAGGTAATCATCGTTTCTTCTAGACCTGAACGCACTAAATCTACTTCATCTGCTCCTTTTGTAAGTAATAGTCTTTCCTTTTTGAGTACTTGTTTTCCTGTGGTGCGTTCTACCAAATCCACAAGATTTGAATAAGCGTTGCTGTCAAATCGTTTTTCCATTCTTCCAAATCGCATGTGCGAAAGGTTTTTCAACCATTCAAAGTAAGAAACAGTAACTCCTCCAGCATTGATATACATATCCGGTAAAATCAAAATGCCTTTATCCAATAAGATCGCTTCTGCATCTGGAGTAATTGGTCCGTTGGCAGCTTCGGCAATGATTTTTGCTTTTACGTTCTTCGCATTACCACCATGAATAACTTGCTCCAAAGCAGCAGGTACCAAAATGTCGCAATCAACTTCAAGAACAAGATCTCTGTGCTTTAAGTTCTTAGAACCCGGGAAATCCATAATAGATCCGGTTTCTTTTCTGTGCTTCATTAGCGCATCAATGTCGATACCATCTTTATTGTAGATAGCACCTTCGTATTCAGAAACACTTATCAGATTAACTCCGCCTTCTTTTTGTGAAATAGACGCAGTATGGTATCCTACATTTCCAAGCCCCTGTATAGCCATGGTTTTTCCTTCCGTGCCTGTAGTCAGACCTAGTTTTTTCATATCATCAGCATAGCTGAGGCATTGTTTCAGGCCGTAGAAAACGCCTCTTCCCGTGGCCTCCGTTCTACCCTGAATACCACTTTGATTGACCGGTTTTCCTGTGACACATCCAGCGGCATCAATCTCTCCATTTTTGAAGGTTTGATAGGTGTCAAGAATCCAGGCCATTTCTCTAGAGCCTGTTCCGTAATCAGGTGCAGGCACATCAATACCAGGGCCAATGAAATTCTTACGAATTAGCTCTGTGGTATACCGTCGAGTAATTTTTTGAAGCTGTCGTGGAGTATATTCTTTAGGATTAATTTTTACTCCTCCTTTAGCCCCTCCAAAAGGGACGTCTACGATAGCACATTTGTAACTCATCAGCGCTGCAAGTGCCATTACTTCATCCTGGTTTACAGACATAGCATATCGAATACCTCCTTTTGTTGGTAGTCGGTGATGGCTATGTTGTACACGATATGCTTCAATAACATGATAATCATTTCCCATTTTTACAGGAAATCTCATCTGATACACTGCATTACATGCTTTGATTTGTTTCAACAAACCAGAAGGTAAGTTGGTGGAGGAAGCTGCTTTATCAAAATAGTCTTCAACACTTTGAAAAAAGCTATAATCTTTTCTACTCATTTCAATTAAAATTGTCGATTAACGAAAGATGTTTTTCTCCTCCGTAGTTAGTTAATAAGGGTTATATTATGAATGGGAATCTCCCAGTCTTTCTTCCATTTTTTTAATACGCCGTTCCAAGTAAAACAGAAATAAAAATATTCCGATCATTACAATTAAAAGGACTGCAACGACGACATAAATCTTTCCAATACTTCTAAAAAAGTCAGGATTTTCTGCTTGTGCGAATAGATTGTTTTGGCAAACAATTAACACGAAAAACAAAAGTGACAGTATTTTTTTTGTATACATATTCAAGATTTATTATAGCCATAAGACGACGTCAAATTAAAGGCGTCACCAAGACAAGGGCAAATTAAACTAATATTTTTTAATTTTCATCAAAATAATTGGTGGAAATCGTTATCTCCTGCCATAATTCTTTCTTTTATTGGCATTTGGGATCAATCTTCAAATTCGTCGGTATCTAAATATTTCATTTTTACCAATTGTAATCTGGTGAATAAGGAGGTGATCCAAACACCAAGAAGTGTAAAACCGATTATCGCTGGATAAAACACCATTCGCATAGTATTGTCAAGATCGTTTGATCCTAGTGCTGGATTTCCGCCAGTTCCTGGATGCAAACTGCTGGACAATCTAGGAATGACAAACATGAGCGGGATGACGGTAGCAAAGGCAAATATATTGTAGACGGCACCGATTCGAGCCTTCTTTTCCATATCGTCAAAAGAATCTCTTAATATAAAGTAGGCCAGATAGATTAATACTTGAATAGCAGCTGTATTTTGTCGGATATCCCAATTCCAGTAAGCTCCCCAGGTATGTTTCGCCCACATCATACCAGTTACCAAACCTAGGATTCCAAATAATACCCCCACCCGTGCAAATTCGGAAGCTATTATGCTGTAGCGAATGTTCATCTTCACTAAATACATAATACTGTAAATCATAGAGGTGAGCAGGAAAATCATCATTGCAAACCAGAGGGGTACATGATAGTAAAGGCTTCGAATGGTTTCTTCCAAAATATTCCGAAAAGGAAAAGTGATCCCTTGGTTTTCTTCCTCCAAATAATCGACTTGGCAGCTACTGGCCATTGATGCATTGGACGCTGTTTGTTTGATTGTTACGGCACCTGGCAATACAGAATGGCCATCTGCTTCAGAATCTACAATAAGCATTAGGTTGACGGACTGTGGATTGTCTGCAATTTTTTCAGGGATCTGAAAGGTAGTGGTCAATTGGCGGTCGCTAACAACTTTGACATCAGATGCACATAGATAAAAGTCCTTACCTTTTTTAAGCCAAGCACGAATTGGTTTTTTTGATTGCGAATAATTGGTGTTGTATCCAAATACATTAAACGTCAATGCCTTTCCCGTTTCGCCACTACTCACGTCTATATAATGTGTAGCAGGGGAAAGTGGGAACAGCATGCCGGCAACAATTGCATACACCATTAAAATCATACATAATATCTTCCACCAAAGACTTCTCATAGTTGTCGGTTTTTATTCATGCAAACTTATTAAGTTCTTAGGAATATTTAAAGTTTTATAAATCAGTCCTTCCATAAAAAGGGAAACAAAATAACGGCAACAGATATCAATATGGCATCAATCGCTATTAAAATAATTAAATCATCCCGATAGCCGGTGTCCTGTATCAATCGCAACGAGTTGGCTGACAATTTGAGCAGCGTCATGATAATTGGTAAAACTACAGGGAAACTAAGTATTACCATCAAGGTAGCACTATTGTTTGCTTTTATAGAAATCGCTGAAATAAATGTAAATGTAATAGAAAGTCCGGCACTACTCAGTAATAAGGTAGTAAGAAATAACCCAACATCTTTGACGGGATTGCCAACCAGTAACCCAAATGTCCCAAAGGCCATTAATCCAATTATAAATAATAAAATGGTGTTGTAGATCATCTTTGACAAGATAATCGCGATGGGATTTGCCAAGGTATAATAATATAGCTGACGTGCATTGTTTTCCTGCAAAAAGCTTTTCGCTACCGCATTGACAGAAGCAAAAAGAATTACAATCCAAAATAATGCATTCCAGGTTTTTCCTTGGACCGTGATAAAGGTGGAGAAGATCACAAAAATGGTGGAGAAAACATATAGAAATATACCGCTAATAGCGCTCCTCTGTCGCCATTCCAAGAGCAACTCTTTCTTCAATAATTCGATAATTTCGTTTACCAAATTCATGTTGGTGCAAAAGTACATTAAGTTATTGAGTTATTAAGATATTGAGTGTATTAAGTTACTAAGTGTATTAAGTTGTTAGGTGCCTTGAGGGGACAATTACGATGGAATACCTAATAACTCAATAACCTAGTATCTGAATAACTCTATTATTAACTCAACAATAAATATGTTGTGTAACTAAAAATATTTAATTTCGCTTCCGATTTTACCTATTAAGGTACCATTGAATACTTTGAAACACTTGGGAAAGCACCACCTATGGCAAAAGTTAAAAAACAGAGAAAAAAAGAACCAGTACGTAGTTCTAGTAGTAAATTTGAAGGCAAATTGTCTCTGGTTATCCCTTGTTACAATGAAAGTGAGCGAATTCCAGCATTAATTGATTCCCTCAAAAAATTTGAATCGAAGTGGAAAAGCAAATATGAAGTCATCTTTGTAAATGACGGAAGTACTGACGATACCCTCCAAAAACTCAGCAATGACATCACTGATCAACTGACAAAAGCCTCCAGGGTTGAAATCGTAGACCTCAAAGAAAATCAAGGAAAAGGCAGCGCACTCCAGGAAGGAGTCACCTATGCAGATGGAGATTTTATCCTTACGCTGGATGCAGACATGGCAGCTTCCCCAACCGATCTTAACAAATGGTTATCCATGTTGCCAGGGAATACCTTTTCCAAAGAACATATATTAATTGGTTCCAGAGAGCATGAAGACGCCGTCATCGAAGGCCCGGGATTGAGGAAGGTCATGGGGCTGGTTTTTAATTTTATCATCCAATTGTTTACTCCGCTCACCGCTAGGGACACTCAATGTGGGTTTAAGTTGTATCCAAAAGAAATTGGCAAAAAACTATTCAAAGAATTAAAGATAACTGGCTGGGCCCACGATGTAGAAATCCTCTATAGAGCAAAACTGAAGGGTATTCCAATCATAGCGATGCCTGTAAAATGGAAGCATATCGAAGGAACAAAGATAAAAGTGGTCAAGGACAGCTTCCAAATGGCTATTCAGGTATTTCTAATCTCACTTTTGGTTAAATTCGACTGGTTTTTTGGCAAACCGATCGCCGATCTCAAAAATAAAGTCAGCAGTACCGGAGAATCGTCCATTTTTAGATTGCTGTTTGCTGTTACGGCTGTTGGGTTGTTGGTGTTAATGCCGCTTTTAAGCCCAGATTTCGGAATTTCAGGAGATGAATACACCCAACATCAATATGGAGAACGGTTGGTAAAATACTATGAATCTGGCGGCGAAGATAAGGCCGCACTAGAGTATAAAAACCTGAAATACTACGGCGGATTATTCGACTATTTGGTGACCAGCATCAATGCGAAAGGGGATGGGACCTACCGATTTGATATCTATGAGTTTCGACATTTTGTCAACTCCTTATTCGGGTTTTTGATGATCTTTTTTGCTGGTTTGCTGGCATTTCATATCAGCGATAGTTGGAAGGTGGCCTTTTTGACCTTGCTTTTTCTGGCATTGTCTCCTCGGATTTTTGGGCATTCTATGAATAACCCAAAAGACATTCCTTTCGCTGCAGCGGTGGTTTTCTCGATTTTGTTTATTGTTCGGTTTATCAAAGAATTGCCAAAGCCAGGGTGGGGGACTACCTTGTTTTTAGCGTTGGGAATTGGTGCTTGTATCAATATAAGAGTGGGTGGTGTCTTGATGATTGCCTATTTACTGTTTTTTACTTTATTGGCATTTCTGTTTAGAAAGGATTTAAGAACAAAAGTTTTTACCGCTTCTGTCTTGCCAATTGCGCTTGGAGGAGTCGTCATGATGACGGTTGTGGCCGCTGTATTCTACTATATTATGAAGTCCGATGTATTGCCCGTGACATTGTCTGCAATACTTCTGGTGGCCACGTTTCTTGGTATTAATAATTTTATGTCCAACTATAAAGGAAGCAATAAAAACGTTAAATCGGCAGTGCCTGCTATTAAGGTTTATAACTATTTGTTGATGATTATTGCTGGTGCGATAGCTTCTGGTACTTGGTTTTGGCCATTTGCTGCTATGGATCCTGTAAATAATATGCTCGAAACATTTGGTAAAATGGCTTCTTTCGAAACAGCTATTCGGGTATTGTTTTCTGGAGAACATGTTTGGTCTGATAAGGTGCCCTGGAATTATATTCCTAATTGGATGGCGATCACTTCCCCAATATTTATTCTGGTTGGCGCGTTATTGTTTGGACTAGTCTGGTTTGCCAAACGCAAATCTGTCAATCATTTATTTTTGCTGCTATTGGTATTTGCTACGGTGTTTCCGGTAGCGTACGCGATTTACAAGTCGTCTCCATTGTATGATGGAATGCGCCACTTCTTGTTTGTGTATCCGACCTTGGCAATTATTGCAGCGTTTGCATGGGGAAAATCAACAGAACTGTTTTCAAATAAAATGGTAGGTTGGGGAATTGGTGGCTTGCTAACTGTTTTGATGGCCATCCCAGCATTTTGGATGGTTAAAAATCATCCTTATCAATATGTTTATTTTAATGAATTGTACGGTGGCACTAAAAAAGCGTACGCCAAATACGAAACGGACTATTGGATGAATTCAATGAAGGGGCTCTGCGATTGGCTAGTAGAAAACGACCCTAAAGTAAAATCAGGGAAAGGCATTCGAATCGGAACCAATGCAATAGAACCAGTAAAACACTATCTTCGAACATTGAACCCTGAACTCGGTTTTGTCTACTCGAAATATCCATCCAGAGAAAAAGATGACTGGGATTATGGCCTTTTCTTTTCTCGTTTCGTAAACAAAGATTTTATGGAGAATGGTGCTTGGCCTCCAGCAGATGTGGTTTATGAAGAAAAAGCAGGCGGAGCAACCATCGGAGCAATTTCACAAAGAAAACAAAAGTTCGGAATGCTTGGAGAAGCCGCAATGAAACAACGAAACTACCAGGAAGCCATCGCTCAGTTTAACAAAGAACTGGAAATTCATCCCAAAAACGAGTCCGCACTGATAGGCCTTGCCCAAGCCAACCTCAATTTGAAAAACTTCCCAGAAATGAAAAAGAGCCTGGATAAAGTTCTTGCGCTAGGCGGAAGTTATGTATCGGCAGTTGGGCTGGACGGCGTCTATTACCTCAACATCGGAGATATCGGAAATGCAGAAGCAAGGTTCAAAAAAGCACTAAAACTCAACTACAAATACTACCTGGGTGATTTTTACCTGGCAAACATCTATAAACAAACAAACAAGTTAGACCTGGCAGCCAAACATATCGAACAAGGACGACTGACTGCGGGACGGTTTAAACCAATGTATATACTAGGAGCAGAAATTTATAACTTGAAAGGGGATAAGGTAAAAGCCCAACAATATCAGCAAGCAGCAAACTCAATGTAACAATGGATTTAAAGGAATTGGAGAATGGCATTGATCCTTCAGTGCACTGGTATTATCAATCAAAGAAAAAACCGCTCGAGGTTTATTTCAAATCCCTGGTTGCCCAGCAGGATAAACCGATTAAGGTCATTGACTTTGGATCTGGCTCTGGTTTTTTTGCGTTTGAGTTATTGAATACCTTCCCAAATCAAATTAGCGAAGTCTGGCAAGTTGATATCGGATATACAGAAGAAGAAATGGCCAATACCGGCCATCCTAAAGTAAAAAAAATGCACTTCCTTCCCGAAGGAGTCAAAGATGCAGTGATCATTATGATGGATGTCCTTGAACACATTGAAAGTGATTATGACATCCTGGACGAAATCGTCAGTAAATGTGAATCCAATGTCAATTACTTTATTACCGTACCAGCCTTTATGAGTCTATGGTCTGGCCACGATTTGTATATGGAGCATTACCGAAGATACACGCTAAAAACACTACGGAAATTATTGAATAGCCAAAATTGTAAAGCAAGCAGCGACTACTATATTTACGGTTGGATTTTTCCTATTGTTTGGCTCGTGCGAAAATTCAACAAAGCTGATTTGGATAAGCCGCCAGAACATTCAGATATGAAGCCGCTCCCCGGTTTTGTCAATGGAATTCTGAAGCACATCAATTACTTCGAAATGAATTTCCGAAAAGCCAATAAACTGTTTGGGGTTACCTGTGTATCCGAAGGGAAAATTGTATAATTGGGTCCGACTCTCGTGGTCCGACTCTCGTGGTCCGACTCTCGTGGTCCGACTCTCGGTGGTTCAGCTTTTGGAAGCATTTTTATCCTTTTAATGCTCATTAAATTCATTGTATTATAAAATTTGTAACCTACATATTAGCATTGATTTTTTTGTATCCGATCTCGATACTTCCTTTTCGACTACTATATATGGTTTCTGATTTGTTGCGATGGATACTGATGCGGCTATTCCGCTACCGAAGGACGGTTATTGATACTAATCTTAGGAATGCTTTCCCAAATAAAACTAAGAAGGAACTGGATCAGATTGCCACTGGTTGTTATAGAAATTTATGTGATATTATTCTGGAAACCATAAAGTCCTTTACCATCAGTAAGGCTGGAATCAGCAAGCGATGCTTGATCACTAACTTAGAGATCCTGGATGAATACCATGCGCAACGGCAAAGTGTCGTCGCTGTCCTAGGGCACTATGGCAATTGGGAATGGGCAGCACTGAGTTCGGCCTTGTCTGTCAAGCAGCAAATGGTCGTCGTTTATAAGCCTCTCAGTAACCCCTATTTTGATAAACTGATCAACAAAACAAGATCACGGTTTGGTGTCAAAATGGTGCCCATGAAAGATGTCGCTCGATTCTATTTCGATAATAAAAAGGAAGTGTTTGTCAATTGTTTCGTGAGCGATCAGTCCCCTTCTAATCCCAAAAGTGCAGACTGGATGACGTTTTTGAATCAAGAAACTGCAGTGTTGCCTGGAGCAGGAAAACTCGCTTCAAAATTCAATCATCCCGTGATTTTTGTCTCCTTAGAACGTCAATCAAGAGGCCATTATATTCTTAGAATGAAAAAACTTGTCGAGCAATCTGGCAACATGGAAGCAATCGAAATCAATAAAATTCACACAAAAACGCTAGAAGAACAGATTGTTGAACATCCAGAAAATTGGCTTTGGTCGCACAAAAGATGGAAACATTCCCCATCAAAAACTAATTTGTAAGCAAAACGATAGTTTGAGATTTTTTATTTTAATAAATTAGCGAAAATATAATTTAACCTCATGAAGAATCTATTGTTTTGTCTTTTGTTTGTTGGTGGCTTATTCACTATGAAAACTCAGGCACAAAGTCCCTGGACTAAAGAAAAAGGAGAAGGATATACCCAATTGTCTTACACTTTTCTGCCCGCGTATTCTAGCTTATTTGAAGGTGGTGGTGAATTTAGAGAAACGGCCCGCAAAATTACAGACCATACGGTTCAATTTTATGGGGAATATGGATTGACTAACGGGACTACTGCGATTGCGGTCCTTCCGCTCAAAGTGCTAGGAGCAAAAGGGATCGTAGACAACGGCCCAACACCAGTCATCCCTGAAGGGAATAGCGTCACACCAGGTGATATTCAACTAGGTATTCGTCAAAAAATTTATGATAAATCATTTGTAGCTGCTGGGCAATTGCTGCTCGATATTCCTACCGGTGCCTATGATAACCAGAGCCTATCAGGTTTGCGTAGCGGGTACAGAGAACTGGCAATCAAGCCATCTCTAAGTATTGGAGGTGGTTTTGGGAAAGGATACGCCTATGCTTTTTCTGGAGTCAATATTCAAACAAATAATATTAGCCATTCTGTAAAATCAGGTATTGAAGGCGGCTACAAAATACTAGGAAACGTATATCTGATTGGTTTTCTGGAAATGCTAAATTCGTTCAAAAATAAACCAAGTGATGGTACTGCAAGCAATATTCAAACTGGATTGTATCTAAATAATCAGGAATATTTTGCCTTCGGTCTAAAAGTGTTTTCCGAACTAACAGATAATGTAGGAATTACCACCTCTTTTGCAGGCGCTTTTTCTGGGAATAATGTTGCCGGTGCTCCAGCCATCAATTTTGGTGTGTTTTACAAATGGAAGAAAAAGGAAAAACTCCAGAGTAATTAATTGCCATCTTTCCCACGAAATTTTAAAACACTTCCATATAAAATGAAGTCCTAATATCATGGATATTTCCATCATGTCACTTTCATTTTGTATACTCCACTTCGAATTGTAAATTTGCACCTAAGATCATATCAATTCCAGCATTAACACCAATAACAATTAACAACAAGTGAAAGACAAACTGAATATTCTAAACAATAAAATCGCCGAAGCAAAACTCGGGGGAGGAGAAGATAGAATCGCAAAACAGCATAAAAAAGGAAAGTTAACTGCTAGGGAAAGAGTTCATTTTTTAATGGATGAAGGGTCTTTCGAAGAAATTGGAATGTTGGTCACTCACCGATGCACCGACTTCGGTATGGAAAACCAAAAATTTTATGGCGATGGGGTGATCACTGGGTATGGAACCGTAGACGGTAGAATGGTCTACGTATTTGCTCAGGACTTTACTGTTTTTGGTGGGTCTCTTTCTGAAACACACGCCGAAAAAATCTGTAAGATCATGGACCTCGCGTTGCAAAATGGAGCACCGCTTATTGGACTAAACGATTCTGGAGGAGCAAGAATACAAGAAGGCGTCCAATCGCTCGGCGGATATGCTGATATCTTTTATAGGAACACGATCGCTTCAGGCGTTATTCCTCAGATTTCTGCAGTGATGGGGCCTTGTGCTGGTGGAGCGGTGTACTCACCTGCCATTACCGATTTTACCGTTATGGTAGAAAACACTTCCTACATGTTTGTAACTGGACCAAACGTAGTAAAAACAGTTACGAATGAAGAAGTTACCGCAGAAGAGTTGGGCGGAGCTTCTGCTCATTCTGTCAAATCTGGAGTGACGCATCTTACTGCTGCACACGATATGGATTGCATCCAGAAATTAAAACAGCTGCTAAGCTACATGCCGCAAAACTGTGAAGAAGAACCCCCTCAACTGGAATACGAAGTAACAGATGAAACAAGAGATGTTTTAGCGTCTATTATTCCTGATAATGCAAATCAGCCGTACGATATGAGAGAAGTCATCAATGGTTTAATTGATGAAAATTCATTCATGGAAATTCATAAAGATTTTGCGGAGAATATTGTGGTTGGTTTTTCGAGAATTGGAGGCAGGAGCGTAGGGATAGTTGCTAACCAACCGTATTACCTCGCTGGCGTACTTGATGTCAATAGTTCAAGGAAGGGAGCTCGGTTTGTTCGTTTTTGTGATTGTTTTAATATTCCGCTGCTCGTGTTGGTCGATGTCCCTGGATTTTTACCAGGCACTGATCAGGAGTGGAATGGTATTATTGTGAATGGGGCAAAATTGTTGTACGCATTTAGTGAGGCGACGGTGCCTCGGGTTACAGTGATTACGCGAAAAGCATACGGTGGTGCCTATGATGTGATGAATTCCAAGCATATAGGAGCCGACTTAAACTATGCATGGCCAACTGCAGAGATCGCCGTGATGGGCGCAAAAGGAGCCGCTGAAATCATCTTCAGAAATGAAATAAAAAAAGCCGACGACCCAGCAGAAAAACTGAAAGAAAAAGAAGCAGAATATGCTGATAAATTCGCCCATCCTTACCGTGCAGCAGGCAGGGGCTTCATCGATGAAATCATTGAGCCACAACATACCAGAACAAAACTGATCAAAGCCTTCAAAATGCTGGAAAATAAAGTCGCCAAGTTGCCTAAGAAAAAGCACGGCAATCTTCCACTTTAATAGGAATGTAAAAATTGATTTTCTCAGTTGGGTATTAAGTTTGGAATAAATAATTACTATGAAAAAATTTCTCCTATACGGAGCAAACGGATACACCGCTGGATTGATCATTCAATTTGCACAAGATTTTGGACTGATCCCAATTGTGGCTGGTCGAACAGCGTCCAAGATTGAACCAATTGCTAAAACACATGGACTGGAATCCAGAGTGTTTTCGTTAGATAATGCTGCAGAGGTAGAGAAGGGGCTGGATGGAGTAAATGTCGTGCTGCATTGCGCTGGTCCTTTCAAGTATACCGCCAAACCAATGATGGAGGCTTGCCTTAATACAGGGACGCACTATTTGGATATTACAGGGGAGATGGAGATTTTTGAGTTGGGCAATCAATTGGATAGCCGTGCAAAAGAACAAGGAATAATGATTATGCCTGGAACAGGGTTTGACGTTGTCCCAACAGACTGTTTGGCAAGCTACCTTAAAAATCAGCTACCAGACGCCACTCATTTGGAACTTGGTATCGCTTCCGATGGGGGAGGAGTTTCTAGGGGAACTGCCAAAACGGTTGTTGAAAATCTGGGAGAACCAGGAGCTATTCGCGAAGACGGAAAGATAATACCAGTCCGGGCAGCCTTCAAAACCAGAAGAATTCCATTTGATGATAAAACGTTGCTGGGAGTAACGATCCCATGGGGAGATGTCTCCACTGCGTACCATAATACTGGTATTCCCAATATTCTGGTTTATATGGCAGCCAATAAAAAGATGGTTCGATCTATGAAAATGCAAAATTATTTTGGCTGGTTGCTGGGAACAAACATGGTGAAAAACTTCCTCAGGAAAAAAGTAGATCAACGAAAACCAGGCCCGGGAGAAGCTAAACGAAAAAAGGCCAGAAGTCTAATCTGGGGGGAAGTAAAAAACAAAAAAGGAGCCACCAAAACCGCTAATATTGTCGGCCCAGAAGGATACACCCTTACCGCGTTGACCGCCTTGCTAATCACTAAAAAGGTAATTGATGGTGATTATAAAACTGGTTTTCAAACACCGGGGAAAGCTTATGGCCAGGATTTAATACTTGAAATAGAATGGACTCGTAGAATTGATCTTTAGATTAATAAAATGATGTTTTATTAGGTCGAAATTAATTGATTGATTTTCAGTAAATTATACTAGGTTGTGCCACCGTCAACTATTATGTCCACAACTAATAACTACTTTAATCTTTTTTATACCATATAATATGATTACCTTTGCACCGCTAAGAAATGATTCTGGTAATCTCGATTGGTAACTTTTTAAAAATTAAAAATCAAAATGGCAGTTTATTTAAGTCCTGAAAAAAGAAAAGAAATTTACACCGAATACGGTGGGTCTGAAACGAACAGTGGCTCAGTACAATCTCAAGTCGCATTGTTCTCATTCCGAATCAAAGAACTATCCGAACACCTAAAAAGAAATCGGAAAGATTTTTCTTGTCAACGAGCGTTGATCAAAATGGTAGGTCGCAGAAAACGACTACTAAACTATCTTGCAAAAAAAGATATCAACGCCTATCGTTCACTCATTGAAAAACTAGGATTACGTAAGTAATCTAAAAGATAAAAAGTGTTCTCCTAACAGAGAACACTTTTTTTATATCCCCTAAATGGTAAATCATATCAGGAATTTTCTATCCTGATCGAGTATTATAATCAAAATTCAAGATGTGGAACAGGAATAAGGCATCTTGATAAATCCTGCAATTGGCTGGATTTCGCTATTTATTTATTCCTAGATAAAACAAAATTATAATGGGAAAACAGATTCCTATTGATATTTCTTTCAACTTACCTGATGGAAGAGAAGTGACAATTGAAACAGGTAAACTTGCAGCACAAGCTAATGGTTCAGTAGTGGTTAGAATGGGCAACACTATGTTGTTTGCTTCTGTAGTTTCTGCAACGGAAGCGCGTGAAGGACAAAGTTTCTTTCCTCTTTCCGTCGATTACCAAGAAAAATTTGCATCTGCGGGAAGAATCCCTGGTAACTTTTTCAAAAGAGAAGCCAGACTTTCAGAATACGAAATTCTGATTTGCCGATTGGTAGACCGTGTGCTTAGACCATTATTCCCTGATGGTTATTTAAACGAAACACAAATTATTATTAACCTTATCTCTGCTGATGAAGATGTAATGCCAGACGCACTTGCTGCCCTTGCTGCTTCAGCCGCACTTTCGGTTTCTAATATCCCATTTGCAGGACCAATCTCTGAAACAAGAGTTGCTCGCATCAATGGCGAATTTGTAATAAACCCTTCTAAATCTGCCTTGGAAGAGGCCGACATTAACATTATCCTGGGAGCAACCATGGAAAATGTAATGATGGTAGAAGGAGAGTGCAGCGAATGCTCTGAAGAGGATTTGATCGCCGCAATAAAAGTTGGTCATGAAGCAATCAAAGTACAATGTCAGGCACAGCTTGATCTAGCGCAAAAGGTTGGTGAAAAAGCAACAGTGAAGAGAGATGTAATACCGCAACCAGAAGATTTAGATGTATTGGCGGATGTAGAAGCTTTAGCAGCTGATAAATATCTTAAGATTGCACAAGCAGCGCTAGAGAAATTTGACAGAAAAGATCAATTCTCTGCGGTAAACGATGAAGTAAAAGAAGCCTTATTAGAAAAGTATGGCGAAGAAGAATACGCTGAAAAGAAACCTTTCGTCAGCAAATACTTAAGTAAAGTCAACAAAAACGTAATCCGGGAGATGATGCTTTCCGAGAAAAAACGACTGGATGGTCGTTCTTTCGACGAGATCAGACATATCTGGTCGGAGGTAGACTATCTGCCTAGCACCCACGGTTCTGCAGTATTTACCAGAGGAGAAACACAGGCACTAGCCTCTTTGACACTTGGTACAAAACTAGACCGTCAGTTGATTGATAACGCTTTAGAGCGTACGGAAAATAAATTTATCCTTCATTACAATTTCCCAGCTTATTCAGTTGGTGAAGCAAGAATGAGCAGAGGACCAGGAAGACGGGAAATCGGACACGCCAATCTGGCCAACCGTTCTCTTAGAAAAGTATTACCACCCGAAGAAGAATTCCCATATGTAGTAAGAATCGTTTCTGATATCTTAGAATCTAATGGTTCTTCTTCTATGGCAACTGTTTGCGCTGGTTCACTGGCAATGATGGATGCAGGTATTGGTATCAAATCACACGTTTCTGGTATTGCAATGGGATTGGTCACTGATGGTGAAGGGAGATCTGCAGTTTTATCAGACATCCTTGGAGATGAAGATCACCTTGGAGATATGGACTTCAAAATTACAGGAACCCGCAAAGGGATTTGTGCTTGTCAAATGGACATTAAAATCGATGGTCTTCCATACGATTTACTACAATCTGCTATGGAGCAGGCACGAGTTGGTCGAATCCATATCTTAGATAAGATGGAGGAAGTTATTGATGCTCCTAGAGGAGACTTCAAACCACATGCTCCACGATTGGTTACTGTAAAAATTGCGAAGAACTTTATTGGTGCAGTTATCGGACCAGGTGGTAAGATTGTTCAGGAAATGCAAAAAGAAACCGGAACAATCATCACTATCGAGGAAGACGAGCACCATGGTATTGTAACTATTGCTGGTACCAACAAAGAGTCTATTGACAATGCAGTTGGCAAAGTAAAAGCGATTGCATTCGAGCCGGAAGTTGGAGATGAGTTTGATTCTGTAGTTCGTTCTATTCAAAATTACGGTGTGTTTGTAGATTTCGCTGGTAGCTCAGGGTTGGTTCATATTTCTGAACTTTCCTGGACGCGTCTCGATTCTATCGAATCTGCTGGATTGAAAGAAGGCGACAACATGAAAGTAAAACTAACCGGGATAGATCCAAAAACCGGAAAGTTCAGACTTTCTAGAAAGGTCCTTATGCCAAAACCGGAAGGTTATGTAGAGCCTGCACCACGCGAAAGAAGAAGAGATGACAGAGGTGGAGGAGACAGAAGAGGACGTGACGATCGTAGAGACAACAGAGACAGAAGAAGGGACTAACACTTCTGTTTTACATAAAAAAGAATCTCTCTTACCTAATTTTAGGTAAGAGAGTTTTTTTTTGGGAAAGATCTTGAAGCATTTTTTGATAGAGAAGAATTTTTTTTTAGAAAAAAAGGAATGAATTGGCCACTTTTTACGTTCTATTAGTAAGAAATGAATATTTTTTCCTAAAATTACAATTAGTTAGTGTCACAGATTTTTCCAAACAACCCAGTGATTACGGTTTTTGTCTTATTAAGAATCAATATTTTAGCCACTTAAGCGTTTTTTTTAAAAAGTCAAGTTTTTTTTCACCTGTATGCAACTTTTTTTCATTTTTTAGCGTATTAATAGTAAAGGCTTTATAACAACAATAAAATTCTCCATCAATGAGACAACTAAAAATAACAAATAAAATAACCGCTAGAGAGAGTCTCGCATTAGATAAATACCTAAATGATATTGGGAAAATTAATCTTTTGACCGTAGATGAAGAGGCGGAATTAGCAAGAAGAATCCGCGAAGGAGACGAAGAAGCGTTGGAAAGAATGACTAAATCCAATCTACGATTCGTAGTTTCTGTTGCGAAACAATATCAAAATCAAGGACTTTCTCTAAGTGATCTAATTAATGAAGGAAATGTCGGGCTTATGAAAGCCGCTAAACGTTTTGACGAAACTAAAGGATTTAAATTTATTTCGTACGCAGTTTGGTGGATTCGCCAATCCATTTTGCAAGCAATTGTAGAATACTCTAGAATTGTACGCCTGCCACTAAATAAAGTTGGTTCTTACAACAAGATAAACGAAGCGTACCTGAATTTTCAACAAGAATTTGAAAGAGAACCAAGCCCTGAAGAAATTGCCGAACTTCTGGATATCAGTCCAAAAGAAGTTACTAATATGTTAAAAGGAAATGGCCGTCATGCCTCTTTTGACGCTCCGATAAAAGGCGAGGAAGGAGACTCCACTCTTCTGGATGTTATGTACAATGACGAAACCAGTCCTGATGGCGACTTAATGAAAACGTCCCTGAAAGATGAGGTCAATCAAGGACTATCTATACTCACACCAAGAGAAAACGAAGTACTATCGTGTTATTACGGATTGAATGGGCATAGTTCTCTTACCCTAGAAGAGATTGGCGATTTGTACAATCTTACCAGAGAGCGAGTGCGCCAAATAAAAGAAAGAGCGATCAGAAGATTGAGAAAATCTTTCAACAAAAATGCCCTCCGATCATACTTAGGTCAATAGGAAGGAAAAAATACAAACAAAAAAGCCATTCTTTGCAGAATGGCTTTTTTTGTTTGTATTTTTTGGTTATTGAGTTATTAAGTGTATTTGGTTATTCAGTACATTCCATTCCAAAGTAACTTAACAATTCAGTAAATCAATAACTTAACACATGAATCACCTCGCACACCTATTCCTTTCGTTTGAGAAACCACCAGTTATGGTCGGGAATCTGCTAGGGGATTTTGTGAAAAGTAAATCGTCCATTCAGGCACTGCCTATCGGCATACAACAAGGAATCTATCTACATCGGCATATTGATACTTTTACGGATAACCATGAGGTCGTGGGCGTAAGTAAGAAACGGTTTTACGATGACTTTGGTAAATATGCTTCTGTAGTCGTAGATGTCTATTATGACTATTGCCTGGTCAAAAATTGGGAGGCATATAGCAACTTACCGTTACAGGAATTTGCAAACTTCTCCTACCAAACTTTAAAGGACGCAGAAGAGCACTTGCCTACTAAGTTGAAGAAAAACCTGCCTGCAATGATTGAACACAATTGGTTGATGCGCTATGGGACTTTGGAAGGGATTCAGTTTACTTTTGATCGATTAGCAAAACGGGCTAAGTACGATTTTAACTTTCATATAGCCGCCAAAATACTGGAAGAAAATAAAGAAGTTTTGTATAAAGATTTTAATACCTTTTTCCCAACACTAATTGCTACCTCAAAATTGAAACTAGTGGAGTTGGAAAACGAAATTCCAATTTAACCCTTTCCAACGATACAATTATTCTATCGTGAGATTATCCTTCGAAGTGAAAGGAAATGGTGAACGTTCTGCTCATCAGTTTGTCAAGAACGTTTGAAAAGATCAAATCCTGATCTGAAATCAAAATGTTGGATATTCCTTGCGAAACTTTAAATTCTGGAGAGAAAATGAAGTAGGGGAAAAATACCTGCACTCCAAAACCATATTCGATAGCGAAATCTGAAGGCGCAACCTTTACGAGTGTGGCAGCTTGCCGCGTTCGGGAATTACTTGCTACATCAAAGGAATATTTGACACCAGCAATGACAAATAGTCGGATGTCATTAAATGGTTCTGATTTGTATCGAATGTGAAAAGGCGCTTCTACAAATACTGCATCAATTCGCTTCGTGACGGTTTGTCCTGAATTTTCGGTCATGATGTATTCCAATTTCCTATCTGAAAAGGAAAGGGTAGGGCTGAGCCTAAAATCAAAATGCCTGCCGACTTTTAGATTACCTATTATTCCAAGATTGAAGCCAGGACCACGAGGAGATTCTACAGACTTAATGCTATCACTCAGGATAAACTGTTTGCCCTGTACAACCTTATATTGTGAAGTATTGTAGGCCAAGGTTATCCCGAAGTAGTATGGTTTATTCGCAAAGTCAAGATAGTTGTAGGTACCCTTTATTTGCGCCTGCGCACTAAAGGCGAAGAGCAATACAAACAACGACACTACTATTTTTCTCCCAGGTAAATTGAACATATTCCTATTGTTAGTGGAATGCATTTATTTGATTTATATCCAGATTTATTCAATACACTTACAAAATCCTTACCATTTGGAAACGCCTGGACAGATTCGTATAGATACTTATACGCTTTGGGGTCCTTAGATGTTAACTTTCCAATGAGTGGCAAGATATATTTAAAATAAAAATTAAACAATTGTTTCAGAGGGAAAACTGTAGGTTTAGAAAATTCTAAAATCATAAGTTGTCCCTCAGGCTTTAAAACTCTTCGCATTTCGAGTAATCCTTTTTCCAGATTTTCGAAATTTCTTACTCCAAAAGCAACGGTTATTGCATCAAAAGTATTGTCTTCAAATGGCAGATTTTCTGAATCGGCGACTTGCAATTCGATCAAATCGTCTAGTCCCTTTTTGCTGACTTTTTGCTTGCCGATCTCCAGCATTTCTTTAGAAATGTCGATGCCGTGTATCTTCTCTGGGGAAAGGATCTTAGCTGTTTCTATAGCAATATCAGCGGTTCCAGTGGCAACGTCCAATATCATTTTTGGATCCTTTTCCAGCAGCTGGCTGATGCCTTTCCTTCTCCATTTTTGGTCGATACCAAGGGTCAAGACTCGATTTAGCAGATCATAATGCGGTGCAATATTATCAAACATGTTCGAAACCTGTTCCTTTTTACTATCCTCCTTTTTATCGTAAGGTTTTACCTCGTTATGTGCGTAGGTCAAATCATTTATTTTAATGCGTTAAAGATACTAAGTTTTTACCGTTTGGGCTTTGTGTTTGCTAATAAATAACCCAGCAAGCGGTAATGTTATCTTTTAATAACAATAAAAAGGAAATCGGGTTCAATTTTTAGTGCATGTCCTTGAAAAGAATCTTTTTTTCTATGCATTTAACGAAATTTATTACCAGTCTATTACTTTTAGCAGGTAGAAAGTTACCTTTGTGGCGAATTATTAAATCAATATTTTGAGATGCATGACATAAAATTTATTGGAAGTTTTCCTGGTTATAGAGATTGTCCAATGAACAATAGCCCGGAATTTGCTTTCATCGGAAGATCCAATGTAGGAAAATCGTCCCTGATAAATATGTTGATGGGAAGGAAGGATTTGGCAAGAGTTTCCAAACAGCCAGGCAAAACGCAGCATCTTAACTTTTATTTAATTGATAAGAAATGGTACCTAGTTGATTTACCAGGGTATGGCTATGCGAAGACTTCAAAAAAAATGCGCAAAGATTTTGAAGTAATGATCAACCAATACCTTCAAAGAAGGCAAACACTTCAATGCACATTTTTATTAATCGATATTCGAATATCACCCCAAGCTATTGATATTGAGTTTATTAATTGGCTAGGCGCAAATCAAATACCCTTTGTAATTGTCTTTACAAAAAGTGATAAAAACTCAGACAAACAGAACGAAGAAAACGTTGAAACATTCAAGGAAGAGTTATTAAAAACCTGGGAAGCCTTCCCTCAATATTTCGTCACTTCCTCCGAAAAAACAAGAGGAAAAGAAGAGCTAGTTGACTTTATTCAAGGAATGAATAAACAATTTTTCGACTATTACAGTTAAATTCACCAATAGATTATTAATATTGCATCAAATTTAAAGAGACTTTACTAGCTCCTTTTATGGCAAATAATAGAGAATATTCATATATCATTCCTGAAATAAAGGATTGGCCGATCTTTACCCTGAGTAGAGACCGACAAGAATTTATTGAAGAGGTTACTGAATTTACTGTAAATCGATTTACGCAAACCCAAAAGGACAAGCTGAGTGAAGAACTGGCAAAAGTATTGTATCAGGAACGAATTCGAGTCAAAGAGGAACCATGGAAGGTAGACCCACCCCATGAAATCGAGTTTTGGAACCGATTGCGAAGACAACTTATCAAAAAATCTTTTGATCAGGCAGGCTCTCAAGTAGCAGCCAACAACGAAGAAATATTGACAGCAGTTGTAAATAGATACTCTAACGAGATAGCTGGACATTTTAAAATCAGTACCTACAAATTTGCTCGCCGATTCCTTACTGCTGCGTTCAACCGGCTACTAAATACTGCCTCCAACAGAAACCTCAGACGGTTTTACAGTGCTCGTTATAAGTTGAGAGAACGACTTAAGATACATGGTGAAATTGGTTTGTTGCGTTCTTTGGGCACCAAAGGTACCATTGTACTTGTACCCACTCACTTTAGTAATTTGGATTCCATCATGTTAGGGTGGGGAGTGGATAGCATTGGACTGCCAGCGATGTCGTATGGAGCAGGGTTGAATTTGTTTAACAATGCGATCATGTCGTATTTTTTCAACAGATTAGGCGCCTACAAACTGGATCGAAGGAAGAAAAATCCCGTCTATCTGGAAACCCTTAAAGCATTTTCTAATTTATCAATTCAACGGGGGACACATACCTTGTTTTTTCCTGGAGGGACAAGAGAGCGATCTGGAGCACTAGAGAAAAAACTGAAAATGGGTTTGCTGGGAACGGTCACCGAAGCTCAACGCTCCTTATACGAATCCGGCAAGGACAACAAGATCTTTATCGTACCCGTCGTAACCGGCTACAATTTTGTATTGGAAGCAGAAAGCCTGATCAACGATTACCTCAGGAGAACGGGTAAGGAAATGTACGTAGGTGCAAAATCAAGTTTCAGTGTATGGAAGACGACACATTTCTTATGGAAGTTTTTCTCTGCTAGTTCTGAGATTCAAATCTCGTTTGGTAAACCAATGGATGTCCTTGGAAATTTTGTTGATGAAGAGGGGATTTCCTACGATGATAGAAATAAGGAAGTAGAACTACGTGATTATTTTGTTTCAGATGGAAAAATAACCGTTAATCTCCAACGAGACATGGAATACACAAGGATCCTATCCGAAAAAATAATTGACAGATTTCACAAGGAAAATATCGTCCTGTGCAGCCATTTGGTCGCTTTTACCGCCTTCAATATCCTTAAAGCAAAAAATCAGAATCTGGATTTGTATGGATTAATGCGGTTAGCTGCCGAAGAAAGAGTGATCAAAAAAGAATCTTTCAATCAGGCGATCGCAGCCTCTATGAAAATTCTGAAAATTTTGGAGGAAGAAGGCAAATTGAAGCTGGATGCCGAAATGAAGGACTCCAACATCAAAAAAATAATAGAGGTAGGGATCAAGAATATTGGAATCTATCACGCCGATGCTCCCGTATTGGTAGATGTCAATGGCGATTTTACCAGCGGAGACATGAAGTTGTTATTCTATTACCACAATCGACTGCTTGGATATCACTTGGAGAAAAATGTAAAATGGACCGATTTCTTTAATCCAGCACCTGTTCTTAGTAGTTAGTTATGAAGTATACACTGTCTTCTGCTGCGTTTCGAAAGTCAGGCTATAGTCAAACCTACGAGAACGATCTTTAACCCACAAAAACTTAGGAACCCAATAATTATATTCCCAAAACATCTTTCATTTCAAAAAAGCCTTGTTTTCCGACAATCCATTCTGCTGCCAGTAGGGCGCCTTTTGCAAATCCGTCCCGGTTGTTGGCGACGTGTTTGATCTGTATACTGTCTATTTCTGAGGTATAATTGATCAGATGGGTTCCAGGAGTTTTACCTAGACGTTCAGAGGTAATTCCAAGTTCTTTTTTTTGCGCTGTTATGTCGGGCACCCAGGTTTCCAGTCGGTCGATGTTGTCAATGATGTCTTCCCCCAGTGTAATCCCAGTTCCGCTGGGCGCGTCAAGTTTCTGAGTATGGTGGATTTCATGAACATCCACTGCATAAGAAGGGTGATTATTCATAAATTGGGCGAGTTTTTTATTAATCTCAAAAAATATATTGACTCCAACACTGAAGTTGGATGCATAAACAAATCCGCATTTATGCTGTTCCGCCAATTTCTTGGCAGCATCTATATTATTAAGCCATCCAGTTGTGCCTGATACAACAGGAACACCATTAGTTAAGCAAGTTTTAATATTTTGAAAGGCCGATTCAGGTCTCGAAAACTCAATAGCGACATCTATGTCTTTTAGGGCGTTTTTTGAAAATTCATTTGCATTATCGGAGGAAATGCGTAATAAAATGCTATGTTTGTTTAGTTTGGCAAAACTCTCTATGGTTTTACCCATTTTGCCATACCCTAATATTGCAATATTCATATTATGTTAAAATAAATTTCGTTCAGCGAATAGTTTGTGTGACTTATTGTATTTCTACCGTCAAAAGTGTGTTAAATTATAAATGTAAATAATTTGATTTATTTTCTTAATTTTTTTTCAATATTCTACTTAACTTAAAATTAAACCTATGAAAAAGTACATCGTCGAATTTATTGGTACATTCTTTCTTATTCTTACCGTTGTGTTGGCTGTCAAACTAGCTGGAGCTATGGCTCCTCTTGCTATTGGTAGTATCTTAATGGTGATGATCTATGCAGGAGGCCATGTTTCTGGCGCGCATTACAACCCAGCAGTTACATTAGCCGTTTTTATGCGAGGCAAGTGTGACGCTTCAGATGTTCCCGGATATATCGTGGCACAACTGGCAGGGGGAGCTCTTGCTGCGTTGACTGGAACATTTTTACTTGGTGCAAAAGCACATGCTTTACCTGCTGCACATTTAGATGTTGTACCTTCTCTTTTAGCAGAATTTTTAGGAACATTTGCCCTTTGTTGGGTGGTACTTCATACCGCTACTTCTAAAGGAACTGAAGGAAATTCATTCTACGGTTTAGCCATTGGTTTTACTGTTTTAGCTTGTGCTTATGGCTTAGGTGGGATTTCAGGAGGTGCTTTCAACCCAGCTGTTGCTCTTGGAGTTGCTGTTGGAAACATGAGTCACTTTTCTGATATCTGGATTCCTGTTGTAGCTTGTCTTGCTGGAGGAGCTGCTGCTGCTTTAGCTTTCGGGGCCGTTCGTGATGCAGATGACAACTAATAACTAATATATTATTATTTTAGCCTTACGCCCTCCTAGATGTTTTTTCATCAGGAGGGCTTTTTTATTACTTATTTTTTAGGCTAAATACAATTCTCATATTAATGTAAGGTTTTTGATAAAATTGAACCACAAAAAGGAAGGTTTAATAAAATTCGACTATTTTGTGCCCGTTTTAAGAAACAACAACTTGTACAAAACATAAAAACCTAATATTATGCAGAAAAGAAATTTACTTTTATTGACTTGCATGTGCTTTAGCCTGTTACTATCCGCACAAACTATCCCAAACCTTAGCTTTGAAGATTGGGAAACCAGTACATCGGGCAGGTATGAAGAACCTTCTGATGGTATCTGGGCAACGGGTAACTCGCCAGTTGATATACCTATAGCTGCTCCTCCAGTTATCCCTACATCGAAAACAACAGATGCTGTAGATGGTACTTATGCGGTAAAACTAGAAACGATTACTTTGTTGTTTAATCTTGCTTCTGCGACTATTTTTACTGGTGAATTCGATCTTGACATTTTAAACCCGTCGGCAAGTGCAAAGTTTGGCGTCCCTTATTCTGACAGACCCTACTCCCTTTCCGGTTTTTATAAATACAATGCCTTGATGGGAGACTCTTGTGATATGTACATCACGCTATTCAATAGTAACCTGAATACAACTACTTGGAGGGGGGATACCGTAGCCCATGCGCAAATAAGAAGCAATCAGGAAGTTCCCAGTTATTCTCCTTTTGAACTAATACTTGACTATGTTTCTGCTGCACAAGTAGATACGATCCAAATCATTTTTGCTTCTAGCGCTGGAGGAGGGAATTTTGAGGGACAAGAAGGCGCAGCCTTGTATGTTGACGGTTTGACCATAAATATGCCTACAGGCATCAAGCAGGTTTTAATGCCTGAAATTAAGGTAAACACCTTTCCAAATCCAGCACAAGAATATCTAAACATTGAATTGGACAAACCATTGTTGAATGGTAGTTTTGAGATCTTCTCAAACGATGGGAGAAAGATAATGACCGAAGCGGTCAATGCTGAATCCTTCACTATCAAATTGAATGATTTTGTACAAGGCACTTACCACTATATGCTTTTAGACAATAATGGAGGTGCTATGAATAGTGGTTCTTTTGTGGTTGGTCAATAAAAGGCTATATTTAGAAAGTTTTTAATAAGAGGGCTGACAAGCCACTTATTTATTTTAACTAAACTTGCACAAATGCGATATTTCTTCTTGCTACTCTCCTTTTCAATTCTTTTCTCCACAAAAGGATTTGCCCAGACTAAATTTTACTACGGATTAAAAGCCGGTGTTACTTATGGCACGCCTATAGGTCCAGCTGAAGAAGGCGCTTCAGGTAGTCCTGGTATTGGTCCTGTTCTTGGAGCATTTGGCGAACTCCAACTCAGCGAAAAGGTTGGAATCCTAAGTGATATAAGCTATGTACAAAAGAAAGCAAAATTTGCTACGCCTGTTACTGAAAAAGAATACAGCTACCCGTACAATCCGATAAGCCAGCCTGATACAACGGTCTACATTGAGACGATTTTTACGGGTAATGTAAAGGGAGAATTTGATAATAAATACCTGGAAATTCCCGTTCTATTTCAATATCACTTCAGTGAGCAAATGAGTGTATTGGCGGGCCCTTATTTCTCGTTCTTGCTGAGTCCTGGCAATATTGGATCCGCTACTGGCAATGTCGGTTTTGGAAATTTGCCTGTTGAAAATCAAGAATTTGACGAAAGCGAGTTTATCAGTAAGTTTGACTTTGGTGGAGCACTTGGTCTTCGGTACAATACCAATTTTGGGGTACATGTTGATTTTAGAGCGACTACAGGCTTGAAATCTGTTTATCAGGCCGATTATTCAGGAACGGAAGATCTAATTCGGAATGTCTATTTATCGTTGACAGCGGGTTACCGATTTCAATCATTTTTTAAAAAAAATAAGGAGGGGGTTATTCTTCCAAACACGGATATCTAGTTTATCTGGAAAGTTATTTTGAAAGCTCTGTGGAATCAATTCTTCAGGGCTTTTTTTAATTTCGACTATATTCTTCTGAAAACAAACAAACAATGTAACATTTTTTATATGTAAACGTAAACTTCTAATAGTCTGTAATTTTCAAATAAATTTCTATTTTTGCAGCGTATGCCAGGCATTACAATATATTGGTTATAAATACGTTGATGTGTTTAAATGCAAAAATGGCATAGAATTGGAAATTAGAATAATCGTGGATACTGGTTTTAAAATATGTTAAAAACCAATTCCTAAATAAATAGAAAAACAAAAAGTAGGAGCATATGAAAAAGTTGATGTTGTTAATGTTCGTATCCACATTTTTTTTGGGAGCATGTAATAAAAAAGCCAATAAAGGCTCTACTAAGGATACTACTCCTAGTGGGATTAAGTATAGAGCAGGTTCCTTCTCTTCCATACTTGCAAAAGCCAAATCTGAAAACAAACCAATTTTTATAGATTTTTATACTACTTGGTGCGCTCCTTGCAAATGGTTGGACCAAGATGTATTAAGTTATAAAGGCGTCGTAGACTATTACAACGGCAATTTCATCAATGTCAAAATTGATGCTGAAAAAGGGGAGGGCCCCAAACTTGCAGAGAGGTTCGCCGTTTACGGATTTCCAACCTTAGTCTGGCTGGATAGCAAAGGAAATGTAATCGAACAGCACGTTGGAATGACCACAATAAGCAATGTGCTAAGCCTTGGAGAACGTACCGTACAAGCAAACAATGTCTCCATGTAAGCTGGCAGATTCCAAATAGCAAAATATAAAAAGGGAATGCTCCAAACCGGAGCATTCCCTTTTTATTTGTACCCAAATAAGAACAATGGTAGGAGTTAGAACCTATCCAAGGCTTAGTCGTTCGTATCCATTTTCAGTTGCTCGTTTTCCGTTTCCAATTCTTTTACCCGATTATTTAACTCAATGACGTGCAAATACAACTCTTCTATTTTAGAGAGTAGGAGTGCATCGGTCTGGCCTAGGTCATTGCCTTGATCCATCATTTCTGAAGTCGAAGGGATGTTTGGCAGGTGTTTATTTTCTTTAATGTAGTTGTCAACTTCTTCCAGGGACTTCAAGTCATAAGATTCATCAAAAACATAGTCTGCCCATTGAGCAGAGCCCAGCACAGCAACCTTGACACGGGTAGCAAGAATTCCACCATTTACGTACAGTTTATGATTTCCGGTTACCGTGTTTGTTCCTATACTGACCTTACCTGTTTTGTGAAATCGAACCCTTTCAGCACCATTAGAATGCAATCTCCAATTTCCATCATAGTTATCCATTTGCCAGGCTTGATTTGAACCTGCTCCCTGCAAGGAAATCTCTCCTCCTTCAGAAACGGAGTTTTGTGGTCGGACGGCAATCGAACCCGCTCCAGTAAAAAAGCTAGCAGCCACGTCAAGCTTCCCGAGCGGATTGTTAGTGCCTATCCCCATATTCCCTGCAGTGGTCATCACCATTCTGTCTGCTCCATAGTACAAGGTGAAATAAGTATTCCCGTTGGAATGCTTACCCATAAACCAGTCTACTGTTCCGCTTTCATACCAGACTCCTGGCCCCGTTCCTCCTATCCTAATCCGATCCATGACATGAAGTAGATTGGTAGGTGCTACTATCCCAATTCCGACCCGTCCACCATTGTCGATGGTCATTCTGGCAGGGGGCGCACCTGATGAGGCGTGCATTCCAAATGAAAGTCCTGCAGATGTTCTGGCAATATCCGCCCGAAATAGATTCGGGTCATTACTTCTAAAGATTATTCCAGGATTTCCTCCAGGAGAAGAAATAGCAATAAGGCCAGTAGAAGATCCTGGTGCATTAAATAGTCCAACCCCTTCAACATGTAATTCGGAGGTAGGCGCGGTCGTGCCTATTCCTACAAATTGAGCAATTAAATTGAAGGATAAAAAGAAGGAAAGAGCGATTAGAATGGCCTGTTTGATTGAATTTTTCATAGTAGGTAGATAGTTAGTATAATAATAAGGTGCCTGATAAATATGTTTTTTTAAGCAACCAATTACATTCTAAGATAATGAAAAAATATAACAAAAAAAAAGCTTCCGTGTAGGAAGCCTTTTGTATCGTTCTGGTTGTTAGTTGATTATTTAATTCGCCCGTTGAAGCTTTTGTACATATCGTTGATTCCCTATAAGAACTTTGAGGAAGTAGACACCAGGTGCCAGTCCTGGAACCGCAAGATCAAGTTTTATGTCATTCAGCTCTGCATATTCTTGATGTAGAATTTGTCTTCCTAGTGCATCAAACAAATCTACAGTTACCTCTTCTCCATTTACATTATCATTGAAAGTAATATTAATTTGATCATTGAATGGGTTTGGATAAGTCAGGTATACGCCTTTTGGATCATCTGCTTTCCGTCTTAGCGGAAGGATATCCGAATAGAAAAAATTATCATCAAAATCATAAACTTTAATTCTGAAAAAATGCTGGTCAAGCTTGAAAGCTTGATCAGGTTCAATCAGATAGCCAACTTCATCAATAGAAAATCCGGCACCGTCTATAAAAGAAGGTTGATCTACCTTCTCAAAATCACGACCGTTTGTAGAGGTCTCTATCTCAAACCCTTTACAACGATACTCGGGTTGAGTAACCCAGTTTAACTCCACATCCTCAAAGTCGAGGTAGCTACCAGTCAAAGAAATCAATTTTGTCTCCAAATCATCCTTGTATGCTTTCACTTCTACATCATCAATAGCCAATCCAGAATACCGGGTAAGGTTATCAGATTTAAAGACAAATCGAAAGGCTACATCATCGTTCCCAGAAAGATTTTGAATCGTAGTTTTGTATTGTTTGAACTGACTTCCTAAGGTAGAACCAGTAAAATAGTCGCTTCCAGAAGGAAATACAGTAGCTGCCCCAGCAGTAACATTCGAATAGTTATACCAATTGTCTCCTTTTTCTCCTAATTGACTCCAGGAGTCACCTCGATCGAGGGAATATTCCACTCTAAAACCATCAAATCCTTGCTGGATATCATACTTAGCATAAAAGCTAAACTGATAAATACCGGGCGCAGAAAGATCGTAGTTTGGAGTATATAATGCAGCATGGGTGTTGTGCTCATAGAAATCATCGTTCAATCCAATAACCCAAGCATTGTTTCCACTATTTGTACCACTTTTCCCTGGACGAGTAGAATTGCCCTTCTCAAATTTTGATCCTGATATGTTGTGAACGCCAAAGTCTTCAGGATTTCCTTCAAAGTTGCCTCCATAGTTTGCCGATTCTGTATCGTATGGAGTAGCGCGATCCGGCAATATTTTTATTGATTTAGAATCACTCAAGCCTCCATCAATAGTCAATTTGACATCGTAAGTACCGATATTGGAGTAGGAGTGAAAAGTATTTTGATCATTCGATGTAGTCCCATCACCAAAGTCCCATGACCAGCTACTTGGATTTACAGAGAAATCTTCAAAATATTGATTAGCATTCAAATAACTAACCTCAAGAGGCGAAATGGTTGCCTTCGGCGGAGAAAATCCATCACACGAAAATAATCCACGACCATATGTACCTGCTAATATTAGTTTATCACTTTCTCTGCTTTGCAACATGTCTGTTCTTACGAATGGAGCACTTGGGCTAGGCTCCCAGACGGTATTAGCACCATCAAGGTCATTGGTTACCCAAACTCCTGCTTCAGTGGCAAGGAAAGCCTGATCTGTGTTTTCTGGATTGAAAATAGCATCTCTCACAGGCATGTCTGGTAAATCTCCTTCTTGACTTGTCCAGGTTGCTCCTCCATCTGTCGTTTCCCAAACACTGTTTGTACCATAATTTTCGAAAGTAAGTAGGAGGTGATCTTCATTCCCCTTTTCAATAACAATGCTAGAAATGTTGGCAAATGGGAATCCACTGCCCAAGCTCACACCTGTTACATTCGTACCAGTGTGTGCATTGTCAATCATCAATAAAGAGCCCTGTGAACTTCCAACGTATAATCTATTAGCTACGTTAGGAGATACCCTTAGTGCTCGATAGCCTTGTCCGGTCCCAGAAATATTTACGAATTCTCCATCTTGTTCAGTAATGTCCCATCTATAAAGTCTTCCTCCTCCTCCATAAGCATATAAAATATTAGCATCATCGTCATAGTCAGATTCGTTGATAAATCCTACACCGATGGATACGCCACCTGCTGAGAAAGAACGCCCTTCATTATTCGACAGTGCATAATTTCCAAATTGTGAAGACACAATCTGAAATTGAGGTTCATTTTGGTCAATGTGGCAATAGGCTCCATCTCCTCCAAGTGCCCTTGTCGTTCTTGCGATCCCTACCTGATTAAAGCGTATAGATCCATTGTCCTGGGATCCTGCAAGGAAAAAATTGGAATACAGACCGGGGTGAAGATCACAGGCATAAAACTGAGTTACATTATACCGTTCGTTTCTATTGTAAAAAGAAATTGCAGCCGGATTGCCTCCTCCATTATCTGATCTATATATACCTCCGTCGTTTCCAAGATAAATTACATCGCTATTTCCAGGTTCAAAATAGGAATGGTGCTGATCAACATGGACGTTGGATGAAATTAATGTCCATGTGTTTGCTCCGTCTGCTGAAATAAAATGATTGAAATTTCCTGAGACAATTCTATTATGATTATTGGGGTCAACTACGATTGATAAATCATACCAACCTTGGCCATTAGCAAATCCTGCATCTGGCATTGGTTTAGCAGACCAGTTGTCTCCTTTGTTGTTAGTAACATAAAAAGTGGTTGCGGTACCTCCAACGGTTGCCACTGCATAAAGGACATTTTCATTAGAAGGTGCAGCTGCTAGTTCTATTCTTCTGTGATTGGTAGCAATTCCATCTGCTATTTCGTCCCAATTACCTACATTTCCTACGTTTGATCCTGGAGAAGACCTCCAGATTTTCGCGTTTCCTGAATTATGACCAGCAGATGCGTACAATGTACCATCTGCTCCAATTTCTATATCTGTTATATCGTTTTTACCTCCTGAGATATTAAACTTTAAGACATCCTCCCAGGTATCGCCTTTATCCTTGCTTCTTTTCAATCCATTCATTGTGGCGGCATAAACATCGCCATTGTTGTATACTAAAAGCCTTACAGTGGTTCTAAATTGCGTATTAAAGGTACTTGGAAGGAATTCCCAGTTGTCTCCACCATCAGTTGTCCTCCAAATTCCAATACCACTCACATCACCGACATGGGGTTCTCCAGTTCCGAAATACATATTCTTTGGATTGCTCGGGTCTTGGGCAAGTGCGCTAATTGCAATATTATCAAAATTATCATTTACTGGTACCCATCCTGGAGGATTGTTTGTGATAGAAGTAGTTTTCCAAAGTCCTCCCGTCACACCAGCAGCCCAAACGGTTTCCATTGTCGGGTCATTCATATCGACCATGATTGCACGCGTTCTGCCACCGACTGAGTATGGACCACGCTCTTTCCATTTTAAGGTTTCGATTCCGGTATTTCGATTCTGTTTTTGAGCAGTTAGCTTACGCCGAATTACCTTATGCACTTCCATTAGACGTTCAGTTGGCGGATAGCCAAGTGCGGGATCCTTTGTTTTTTCATGATCCTCTTTAACGGCATCTCTAATGTATTGCTCTGGGGTACTGTCTTTTACGGCAGCATTTGTGTTGGTTCTTAGGTACCACAAACCGGCTATAAAAAGGATTGTAGATAAGAAAAGCAATTGCTTTTTCATGATGAATATTTAGGTTAAAAAACAACTTTGAAATTGGAGCAGCAGGTGAAAGAGAGTAAGCCATTTTAATAACGGATATTACTGAAAAAGTAACATCTATCAACAATTTAGTAACGACTATTGCCTAAAAATAATAAATTTTCAGTAAAAAAATGTTAAGAATTAAGAATTTAGTTAGACTTGATAACCATTTAAGAAAGATTTGACATCCATGCGACGTTTTCCTTGCAATTGCAGCTCCTTTACAAGAATAAATCCATCTTTTGTAGCAATTTTTAAAACTCTTTTTTCTTCGGTGTGAAAGCTACCTGGAAGGTGCTGATGGGAAATAATTTCTCTGGAAGATTTATAGATCTTCAAATTTAAATCATTGAGGGTAGTCCAAGCAGTAGGGAAGGGACTCAGTCCGCGGATAAAATCATGGACTTTTTGTGTTGGTGCATCAAAGTTGATCTCACATGTTTTATGAAAAATTTTAGGAGCATGAGAAACTAAGGATTCATCTTGGACAGAAGTGTCATATTTCCTCGCTTCGATCGCTTTTACAGTCTTTAACAATAGTTTGGCTCCATCTACCATCATTCGATCATGAACGTCTCCTGCAGTGTCGTCAGGGCCAATTTCCAGTTTGGTTTGATAAAGTAAATTTCCTGTATCAATCTGTTGCTGGATGAAGAAGGTAGTGGCACCTGTTTCTTTTTCTCCATTGATTACTGCCCAGTTGATAGGCGCAGCACCCCGATATTTAGGTAGGAGCGATCCATGAAGATTGATGGTGCCCATTGGAGGCATCGCCCAAACTTTCTCCGGTAGCATTCTAAAAGCAACAACGACTTGTAAATCTGCTTGCAGTGCCCACAACTCATCTAAAAACTCTTTCTTTTTCAGATTTTTAGGCTGCAACACGTGAATTCCCTTTTCCACAGCATACTTTTTTACAGCAGACTGCAAGAGCTTTTTATTGCCTCGTCCACCATACTTGTCGGTTGCAGTAATAACAGCGACAACATCATACCCATTTTCTACCAATATGTCGAGTGAAGGAACAGCAAAATCAGGCGTCCCCATAAAAATTATCTTCATTTAAATTGCTATTTTTAGTTTTCCCAGTTCTCAAGTTAGGTTTAATCTATGTTATTTGTACAACAAATACTTGAATCTCCGTTGTTTGAATTCTGCAAGGTCTCTTTGCCAGGAAGATCGGATTTCCTTTTCTGTTTTTCCTGCTTGTATTTGCTTTCTCAGCTGGTCGGTGCCTGCCAATCGATCAAAGAAATTATTCTTATTAAAGAAACTTTTTTTGTCCTTAAAATCAGTATAAACCTCCAAAATATAAGTTAAGTCAAATTGATCAATCTTCTGTAGTTGATCCAAAGACAATTTACTTAAATCTATTCCATTACAAAGTTTGTCTTGATGTTTTGGATATTTTGCCCCAGGTTTCGGGGTTGGTGTAAACGTAAAGCCATTTGTAGACTTGATGTCAGGATGCCCGATCACTTGAAACTGTTTGTCCGTACCTCTGCCTACACTTATCGGAGTTCCTTCAAGCAAACACAGATGAGGGTAGAGTAGGATAGACCTCCAATTTGGGAGGTTTGGAGATGGTTTTACAGGAATTTGGTAAGGCGTGTTATGTGTATAGTTTTCACACAAAACATAATGTAATTTACATTGAATGCCTCCTTTCAACCATTTTTCACCGTTTAGCATATGGGCATATTCCGCCATGGTCATTCCGTGCAAAATGGGTACTCGATGCATTCCTACAAAGGACTCAAAACCTTCCTCTAGGACAGGGCCATCCACAATATGTCCGTTTGGATTGGGACGGTCTAGAATTAACAAAGGAATACCATTTTCAGCACATGCCTCCATCACAAGGCTCATTGTTGAGATATATGTGTAAAAACGAGCGCCAACATCCTGAATATCAAATACCATAAAGTCAATACCTTTTAGCATCTCTTTAGATGGTTTTTTGTTTTTCCCGTATAAAGAAATGATTGGTAATCCGGTTTTGGCATCTTTGCCATCTTTCACTTTTTCTCCAGCATCAGCAGCACCTCGAAAGCCATGTTCAGGAGCAAATATTTTTGTCACCTTGACCTTTTTTTCTAATAATTGATCAATTAGGTGGTGGTCACCAATTTTAGAGGTTTGATTGACAACGATAGCGATTGTTTTACCTTCTAGTTTCGGCAGGTATTTGTCCAATTGCTCTGCTCCGACCTTTATAGGTTTAGCGGTAATTTGTTCCATTTTTGTCGATGGATCAGACGTCTTTGGTTCAGTTTTGTTTTGAGCCGACTGACAACAAGTCACCATAAATAGAAGGGAAAGCCAAAGTGGAATATAAATTTTCATTGAATGCTAAATATTTGCTGCAATATCAGAAAACAGTTGATATAAACTGAATTTTGATGGAAAAATATTTTAAAATAACTGCTAGCTGTGAATGTTAAAAAATAACTAATTTGGTTTTGTTTTGTCAAATTTTCATTTTTTTGATTAAATTTGTTTTAACGTACAGAGAAAGTGAAGGAAATCAATGAGTAGTCAAAAACAACTTTATGCAATAGTCGATATCGAAACAACCGGAAGTGGTGGAGGAGACGACAAAATCACTGAAATTGCAATTGTGTTGCATGACGGCAGTAAAATAATTGACAAGTACGAAACGCTACTAAATCCAGGGAAATATATTCCTGCTTTCATTACCAACCTAACTGGAATTACCAACAATATGGTAGCAGACGCCCCTCCATTTGAAGAGGTGAGCGATATCATTTGGGAAATGACAGAAAATGCTATTTTTATTGCCCATAACGTTGGTTTTGACTATGGTTTTCTGCAAAAAGAATTTGCTGCTATCGGTAGACGGTTCATCCGCAAAAAACTTTGTACTGTACGATTGTGTAGAAAGGTTTTTCCAGGGTTTCATTCTTATGGACTTGGTAAGTTAATCACCCGGTTTGGAATTTCTGTGAATGATCGGCACCGAGCAATGGCCGACACGCTAGCAACAGTCATAGTATTCGAAAAAATATTACAAAACGACACCACTAATCAAGTTCAACTGCAATTGAACAACGGGCTATTAGTCAGTGATTTACCGCCTAATATTTCGATGGATTCCTTACATGAATTGCCAGAAAGAATCGGCGTGTTCTATTTTCATGACGCTGATGGCCGAGTATTGTATGTAGGGAAAGGGAGAAACATTCAGAGGAAAGTAATGAGTCAGTTAGCGCGCAGTTCTAAGCGTATGATTCAACTAAAAAAAGAAATGACTGACATCACCTTTGAGCTGTCAGGTAATGATTTGATAATGTTGATTCAAGAAGGATTGGAAATTGACAAACACCGCCCAAAATATAATATTGCCAAGCGAAAAAGCAATTTTGCTTTCTGCATCCATGAATACCAAAATGAAGGGGGCTTTCAATGTCTTGCCGTCGGTCAATATTCCAAATATTTAAACGTTATTGCTGGATTTGAGTTGCAAATTGAAGCAGATGAAGTGCTTAAGAAATTTGCAAAAGAACATGGTCTGTGCAATCAATACCTCCATATGAACACCAAGGAGCTGTTTGCCAGAGTTTGCCAACATCCTTCTTGCAACAATACTTCCTGTAGTACGTTAGATTCAGAAGAGTACAATAAAAAAGTAAGTCTTGCAATTGAGACTATCCGAGTCCCATTTGAGGAAGAATTTGCATTAATAGGGAAAGGGAGAACTAAGGAGGAAAAATCGGTGTTGTTGGTACAAGAAGGAGAATTTAAAGGGTTTGGTTTTTTTGATTATCAGAATATTTCTCATTTTGAGGAGATTTTATTGGCGGTCAAAAATCAGCCACATTTATCGATTTTTGAATATTATATCAAGAAAACAATAAGGAAAGGAAATGCTGAAAAAATTATTCCACTAGCCGCCTCCAATTTCTAAAGAAAAATATAGATAAGGCATGTTTTTTGGAGAATAAATGGAAATCTTCAAATCCTGCATTTTAAATAGAGTTACGTGTTATACATTAATCCAATTTTAAGGCTAAACATTTCAACAAATACCGACGGTACAGTGGACGCTAAGACAGTGAAACTGGCAAGAAAACGATGGCTGGCCGAATTTGAGTTGCAAGGCACCACTACCATCAAATCAGGTAATTTGGTTTTGGATAAACAATCCGTTATCTCTTTGTTTGAAGACTTGGAAAATGAACAAATATTAAGTTACCACGCAGAGTTAGTTAACTTCCCCAAGCTTCTGGGATTCTTAGAAAATCAGGAATTAGATTTTTTCGGACAGCCAGAAGATTTAAGTAGTAAATCTACTGATTTTCAAAAATTTATAGCTCCCTTTTTCGCTTATCAGTTTAATGTTTGTTTTTCGAATGCTGTAAAGAAAAGGGATCTAGATTTAATTCAATTGCTTGTAAAGGACGAACTTCCAGTACCGGTAGAGTTTGAAAGTGACTGCCATCAAAGGACTTATCGATTGCTAAGCCAAAAATTGCAGGAGTTAAAACTCTTGGCAGAAAGTTGTAAAACAATCAATTTGGCAAGTAAGGAGATCGCTCTATATTTCAATAAAAATACGATTGCTTTGTTGAATAACCTTCCTGCTTACTATGATGGATTTTTGGTTTCTTACGCTAAAGCTCTAAATCAATTGGCACTAAACCTTTATAATGAACATTTTCGGTATTTACTTGCGCAGGAAATTCTGAAAAAGGGTGTATCCTTAAGAATAGATGGGGATACCAAAAATCAACTTCTTGACGTATTGGGGCAAATAGAAGAACAAACTAAAGATCATCAACATTCTATCCCTGGAATCCTGTCGAGGATAACAGAGGATGGTTCAAACAACACGAAAAAGGTACTTGTTATTATTGGAGGCATTGTAATTGGGGTTATTTTTGCGTTTTTGAAGGGATAATCCAAAACTTCAATCTTTTTTATCATTAAAAACAAATTTTAGTGTAGTCTTAGGTATCTTTGCAGACTTATGGAAAATATTAGGAATTTTTGCATCATAGCACACATTGATCACGGGAAAAGTACGTTGGCTGATCGATTACTTGAATTTACAAGTACGATAGACAAGCGGAATATGAAAGCGCAGGCTTTGGATGACATGGATATCGAGCGAGAGCGCGGCATTACCATAAAGAGTCATGCCATCCAAATGAATCATAAACACACGGATGGTAAGGAATATGTGCTCAATCTAATCGATACACCAGGCCACGTTGATTTCTCCTACGAGGTGTCCAGATCTATTGCGGCCTGTGAAGGCGCTCTACTTATTGTAGATGCAACACAAGGTATTCAAGCACAGACGATTTCCAACCTATATCTTGCTATTGAGCATGACCTCGAAATCATTCCAGTCATCAATAAGATAGACATGCCAAGCGCAATGGTGGAAGAGGTGAGTGATCAAATCATGGACTTGATCGGTGGTCAAATTCAGGATATCGTCCTTGCTAGTGGAAAAACTGGTGAAGGGGTAGAGGATATCATGAATGCTATAATCAATATGGTACCCGCTCCAAAAGGAAATGTAGATGAGCCTTTGCAAGCGTTGATCTTCGATTCAAACTTTAATGCTTATCGTGGAGTTATTGCCTATTTCAGAATTCTAAATGGAAGTATGAAAAAAGGAGACAAGGTGAAATTTGTCAATACAGGAAAGGAATATCTGGCGGATGAAGTCGGGATTCTCAAAATGGATTTGTTACCGCAGCCAGTGGTGAAAGCCGGAAATGTAGGCTATATAATTACAGGAATCAAGCAATCGAAAGAAATTAAAGTTGGGGATACGATTACACAAAGTAGTAATCCTTGTGAAGCAGCTATTCAAGGATTTGAGGATGTAAAACCAATGGTTTTTGCAGGAATATTTCCAATAGATAATGATGATTATGAGGACCTTAGAGATAGTATAGAGAAGTTACAGTTGAATGATGCTTCCTTGGTATATGAACCGGAAAGCTCATTGGCCCTAGGTTTTGGATTTCGGTGTGGTTTTCTTGGAATGTTGCACTTGGAAATTATTCAGGAAAGACTGTGGAGAGAGTTTGGACAAAGTATTATTACCACGGTTCCAAACGTAATGTACAAGGCCTACCTCAAAAAGGGAGAGGAAGAACTGATCGTAAACAATCCGACAGACCTTCCAGAACCAACCATTTTACTGAATGTTAAAGAACCATACATCCGGGCGCAAATCATTTCAAAACCGGAATATGTTGGGGCGATCATTAGCCTTTGTATGGATAGAAGAGGGGAGATCATCAATCAGGTCTACCTCACAGAATCTAGGATTGAATTGTCGTTTGACCTTCCTCTAGCAGAAATCGTGTTTGATTTTTATGACATCCTCAAGTCTATTTCTAGAGGATATGCCTCTTTCGATTATGAATTGACAGACTACAGAGCGTCAGACTTGGTGAAATTGGATATCAAATTGAACGGAGAGAATGTAGATGCTTTTTCTTCTTTAATTCACCGAGACAAAGCCTACTATTTTGGGCGTCGAATGTGCGCGAAACTGAAGACTCTGTTACCAAGACAGCAGTTCCAAATTGCAATACAAGCAGCAATTGGCCAAAAAGTAATCGCCAGAGAAACAATCTCTGCACTCAGAAAAGATGTAACTGCTAAATGTTATGGTGGTGATATTACGCGAAAGCGTAAACTACTAGAAAAGCAGAAAAAAGGTAAGAAGAAAATGCGTCAAATTGGTTCTGTAGAAGTCCCTCAATCCGCATTTATGGAAGTCTTGAAACTGAACGATTAAGTTGGTAGATTGGTGTTCTTATAACGATGATTGTTGGACTTTGATGGCGAGCATAATCTCTTGAAATTCAGACTCAGAAAATTTTTCTCTGACTATTTCTTGATCGACTCCATCAAGGAATTTTTTGTAAGTAACCGTCTTGCCATTGTCAGTATGTCCAGAGCCGCTTTGTTGGCCAATCCTGACACAATTGTCCAACAAGACAACATAAAACAATCCTCCGTTTTTTACTGGTGTTTCCCAATACTTTTCCACTAGTACTTTATGCCTTTTGATTTTAGGTATTCTTCAATTGAGTTTAAGCCCATGGCTGCTCGTCGGGTATTTACATTGGCTTCGTCGGAGATGGGGTGGACGTCATTCATGCCTTTTTGTTTGTTGAATGATATTTGTGTCCCGTAGCGTTGTTTATTGCCTTGGTAGATCAATACTTTATCATGTATTTGAGCAACATCTGATTTGGAGGCTTCGTTGTTTTTTGCTGCTTCTAGTAATATTGGAAGGCACTTTTCCTGAATTTTTGGTGGGGAATGAAGTAAAACAGCGGTTACTTGTTTGGTTGCTGAAATGCCGTAGGTTGATTGGTCTGGCCAACCGTGATTTTCTAAGAGGCGGTGTAGTTCATGTCCTTGCGTGGAATCTTGTTTCAATTTTTGTTCATAGACTAGAAATTGTTTTTCCTCATCTTCTGTTGCGTAACTTGCCTTCAGTTGTTCAGCCATTTTCTTTCTTTGTTGTTGCATTAGCACTAGCTTATTGGAAAACTCCGAATTAAATTCGCTGCTACCGGAAGAGTTGGTAGATGGGCTTGTTGTTGAGGTGCTTGTCGAACTAGTTGTGGATGGAACTGTAATGTCGCCACAGCTGAGCAAAGACATACTTAAAAAAGCAATAAAAACGTATTTCATAATTGTAAAAAATAATTGAGTCTGGACGTTGGAAAGTTGATTGTCTGTCAAAGATAATAGATTCAAATATTAATTAGTAAAAAATATCTTGTCTCCAATCAAATTGACCCAATTGTCTTCGCTAACCCCCATAAGCGTAAAACGGTACAAACTACTAGGCAGAAGGGCTGGCGGAGGCGTCACGTCATTGATATTTAAAACAACATTGGATAAATTGTAAAACTGAAACTGCTGGTCGGTAGTATAAGTGCCGGATAGTAAGTTGTTTTGCTGGTCAGAAACTACTTGAAAGTAAATCTCATTTTCAGGAACAATTCCATCTTGCCAAGTGAAAACCGGATTCAAATTTTGAGATTGGTCAACGGTTATTAGCTCAGGTGCATATTGAGTTGGCTTAGTGGTATATTTTAGTCGAATAGGATTGGATATATGTAGCGTTTGTCCAACCTTGTAAGTAACTCTGCACCACAGATCCTCCGCAATCGCTAAATGTTTGAAGTAATACAAAAAACTATTAAATATTGGAATCGCCTCTAGTCCCTTTTCCTGATAAAGGCCATAATCTGAAGCATCATCTGACTCCGACCCCGTTTCAAAAAAACGAAAATCAGTCGCCCCTTCAATTGGAAGAAAAAATACGGATATTTTGTAGGCGCTATCCTGCAAAAAAGTCATCTGTCCTCCGGCGGCGCATGCGATTAGCTGGTCGCTAATTGTGAATTCACTGTTGTTCTCAACAAACGCTTCCAGAGAATTGACTGGTGCGCAAGCATCGCAAATGTCGTTGTTATTTGGATTGCATCCAGCTAAAACCAGAACTATTAGGCAAGTGGATAGTAAAAACAAAAATTTATTCATCGGATTGATATTTGATTGTTAGTTTTTTGATCTTTTCTTTTTGTAAAACTCCTTATTTGCAAAGTAAATAGTTTTTCGGATTTCTGCTACTACCTTTTTGTCTTCATTTTTGAATTGTACCACATATTCTCTATCAAATTCTCCCTGTTCAGTAAACATTTTTTTTACCAGTTGGATTTCTTCCTCATCAATAAGGAACTGGGCATTGAGATTGCCTTTTCCTGGTATGAGAAATCGGATGCTGGCGGCTTTATCCCAGACAATGTAGTCTTTTCCAAGGATCTTCATCCACATAAGCATATAAATAGGATCGACAGAGCTATAAATACTCCCCCCAAAAATAGTTCCTACAATGTTTCGTGTCCGTCTATTCAAGGAAAGGCGCAGGTGAATTTCTCTCCAGTCGCCACTTATAAATTTTATTTTGCTGCCGGTGGCCCAAAGGGGGAGCGCGAAGTAAGATTTCCATCTCCAATTGCGGGTCTCTGTAGATTCTGTACGATTTGTGGGAAAGAGTAATTCTGCCAATTTGATTTATTTCAGTTCTAAAAACTCCTGGTAGTGTTTGATATGATGAACCATCCCAAATTTTGACATGGACTTTTCAGTAAATAAGTGCGGGTAATGTTTGATCATTTCTCTAACGAACAAATCATGTGGTACATCGTGGAAATGGCCATAGTCGTGTTCAAATTGCATATAGTCATTGCCTGCTTTATCAAATTCCTGGAGAATGGAATCTTGGGTACCGTCAAACTCTAGCGGGGCTACGTTTAGCATTTCACAAAGACCAAGATTAAAAGCAGGTGTTGCTTTTACCCAATTTTCATTGAGGTACAATTCAGTATAGCCATGAAAAACCATTAAGTCGGTACGTAAATGGTTGACTAATTTTTCAGTACCGATGTGGTTTCTCACATTAGCAAATCCTAGGCGGCTAGGGATGCCGATAACTCTGGCTAATGCTGCTAAAAGACAAGCTTTCTCTATGCAATAGCCGCTCTTTTCTGAACGGTTGAGCAGGGAGCTAGCCTTTAATGCCTTGTGGTTTAGATCGATTTGGTACGGATCATACCTGAAGTCATCTCGAACCTTCAAGTATAGTTTTTTGATTGCCTCAGTAGTGTTTGCAGCATTTTTGCTTATTGAATGTGCATAGCTAATCACATCCGCGTGATCTGAATCAATAAAAAAAGAAGGAGAAAGATATAGTTCAAAGTTATCTCGACTCATAAATGTTCATTTACCATAAAGGTACAAATTTAGTAGTTGGTAGTGGGCAGAAAGTAGCAGGTATTGTACATGATTTGGCTAACGTTAACCACATTTATTCATAGCACTGCCAGAAGTGTTTTGGGCGGTTATTTTTCCTTAAACTGAAGGATATTGCCGTTTATGCAGTATCGAAGTCCTGTTGGATTTGGGCCGTCATTAAAAACGTGGCCGAGATGCCCGTCGCAACGTCCGCAAACGACTTCCGTTCTTGCCATTCCGTGGCTACTGTCGGTGTATTCGATGACGTGTCCTTTGGCAATTGGCTGGTAGAAACTTGGCCAGCCTGTCCCTGATTTAAACTTGGTTTCAGCATCAAAAAGAGACAAGTTACATCCTGAGCAGAAGTAGATGCCGTCCTTTTTGTTATCCCAATACTTTCCAGTGAAGGAGCGTTCTGTGCCTTTTTCTCGAAGTATGTAGAATTCAGTTTCGGAGAGTTGTGCGCGCCATTCTTCCTCTGTTTTTTCGATTTTTTCTACTGCTGGACCAGGTTTTTGGCTGGTTTCCTCCACTTTCGTAGTTGCCACCTGATTGGACTGAGAACATCCGACATGGAATAGTAAACTAGAGAGAAAGGTTAGGATTAGTATTTTGTACATGATTTGACGGTTATTTGTTACACCAATGAATTTCTTTACAAGTTAAACTCAAAGTATCACAAATTTGTTCTGACAATGTTAATTTATTGTACAAATGACAGAAGTAGAGGCGAATTTTTTAATTTTTCAAATAGTTTATAATTGTGATTTCAGGTTAGAGGCCATCGAAGGTTTCTAACATGACTTCATAGTAGTCTCGCTTTTCCAGTTTAGAGATCAGCCATAATTTATAGTTTATTGCTTCATTAGCACCAGGTTCAAATTGGGGGGATTTCTCAATAAAATCTGATATTTTATGGAGCTGTTTTGGGTTAGAAATTGGATTAGACAAGGAGGTGAATCCCTTTAGAATTCGGAGGAAATCCCTTTCGCGTGAATATTTTTCGTCTTTTAACTGTTTTTTGAAGCGTCTGGAAAATTCGGCGCATCGATTATTAGCAAAAATCAGGTCTTTGTTTTCTATCCTTAAAATGATTTCCACCAACGAAATAGCCATTTGCCAGTTTACAGCGTTTTTGTTAAAGTCTGACGAGAGTATAATGTTTGAAATGGCAGAAAGTGATGCTCCGTAATCCTTCAAATAAAAATAAAGAACAGAAAGATTGAAATGGGTGAAAATGTGATAGTGAGGGATTACTGTTAATGTATTGTCTTCTTGAATTCCTTTTATTAGCTCAATGGCCTCATTTATTTTTCTGGAAAAAGAATAATAGATAACTTTAGTTTGGTAATACAACCAGCGATAATTTGCAGAATGCAGTCCACCAAATTCGGTGAGTGCTTCTTGAAGTTCATTAATGTAAATGTTGATTTGATTAAAATTACCGCTTCGAGGAAGTGTATTCACGATCCAAGAGAGCAGGATCAGTTTTTCCTCATGAAACTCTTGGTTGAAGAGCTTTTCGTTCTTAAATTCCTTGTAGCTGGAGGTCAGGTACTCGATTAAGGTGGAAAAGTCTTTTTTTTCCAGCAAAATGCCCCGCACACAGTGATTCATTTGAAATCTAAGAAGAGGCGTTTTGAGGAATTCGCTTTTCATTTTCAGCTCATTCACGATGTCGTCCAGCATCTGCGAAAGCAATTCATTCTTTCCTGAAAAATTACTTTTTCTAAGTTTAAAATTGACCTTACTTATCAGAAGATCGTTATGTGTGGTAATCTCTAACAACTCAAGGTTGTTTTTACTTAAGTCGATATATTTATCAATATCCAGTTTGGAATTGTATCTGGTAAGTTTGATATACTTTGAATAGATGGTATTTAAAAGGTCATACCGGTTTGTCTTTTCGGCAATTTTTCTTGCTTTTTCCAAATAGTTCAGCGACTTTTCATAATCGGATTTATGAAAAAATATTTTCGCCAAATGCAAGTTATAATAGATAGTAGATTCTTCATCGTTTTTCTGATTCATTTGGACAATGCTGGCCTCAATATCAGATACTAGCCTATTCTTAAGTCGATAGAATGCATTCTTAGAACCCGAATCATAAAACTGGTCTATAATAGAAGCATCATATTCATCAACTTTTTTTATTCTTATCAAATCAAAAAGCTGAATCACTTTTTTGGCCTCTCCCAAATACTTAAACCGGGTATTGTATATCTTGAAATAACGTACTTCTTCTTTGCTTAAGCTTGAGATTAAGTTTGTAAGATAATACCGCATAGATGTCTTTTGAGTTTGTAAGTTTTAAAGCCTAAAGATATCTCAATTGACAAAAAATACTAGTATTTTTGTGTATAATATTTTATGAAAGATTATAACAAAATGACCAATTTTCTGTTCAAGGCAATATTTTGCTTGTTTTTGAGTGTCAACTTATCTGCACAACCCTTCGATCTCAAGTTTATTGATTTTGAAATGCAGGATACCGTTTTACTTCATGAAGATTTTTTAATAGAAGGGAAAATTACGAATGTAGGTAATTTGAGTGTCCCTCCCGGAATCCTAATGAATTTTCTAATTTCTGGAAATGTGCCTGCAAGCGTTCCACAAAATGGTATTCCAACCTATGCATTTAACTCAAATTCGCCCTTATTGCCACCTGGAGACACTATTTTTTATAGTAAGGATATTGAAGCAGACAATGACTATTTTCTTTCAAACTATAATAATATCGTGACCATTTGGCCAAGATCAAGTGCTGGCTCAGATTCTGATTCTACTAACAATATAGTAATTGATAGTATATACGTTATTGAAAATCCCTCAAATATCTTCAATAGTAATTTTAATAGCAATAAGGAGATAAAGCTATTTCCAAATCCAGCTACTGATGTTATTTCTCTAACACGTGGCAAAAATTGGGGAAGGAATATTTCAGTTATTATTTACAATATACAAGGCAAAGTGATGATGATCTCAGAATTTATTGGGACATCCAATGATCTCACATTGAGAATAAAACAATTACCACCAGGAAGTTTTTCGCTTGTAGCCTACGATTCATCAAATGCTAAACGACTTGTATCCAAACAATTCGTCAAACAGTAAATTGTATGTTGTTTAACATTGAATTTTGTTTGGTTACATGATTTAGTGTAGTTGATTTTTAATAGGCTTTCGTTAATATCAATACCTTAACAACATTTTATTTGTTGCCGTATAGGTGAGTTTTGTTTTTCATATATATCAATTATTATTACTAATAAGTTTAAGCGAATTTTCTTTGGGTTCGTATGGTTCGTGTAAGATTATAGTTTGCAATTCAGGATTGAGCCTTATTTTTGAGCATTAAATAATACGTCAAACAAATTTCACATGAATTACCTATTCAAATTCGCTTTAATTCTTTTTATAAGTTTACCTTTTGCATTGTATGCACAAGGAAATCAAGAAAACTCAAACCAACTAGAAGTTGAGGGGCCCCTAGTTAGAAATTGTTCTGCAATGGATGTCCTGGACAGGCAATTGCAAGAAGATCTATTTTTGGAAGCTAAAATGCAAGACATCGAACGGTTTACTAATGACTTTGTGGCAAACAACCAACAGCAAAACCAACGAGCAGTCGTTACAATACCTGTTGTTGTGCATGTTCTTTGGAAAACTACTACCGAGAATATCAGTGACGCTCAAGTACTTTCTCAAATTGCTGTGCTAAATGAAGATTTCAGAAGAACAAATTCGGATAGAACAAATGACTGGTCTCAAGGAGCAGATACAGAAATAGAATTCTGCATGGCAACAGTCGACCCTAACGGAAATGCTACGAATGGTATCAATCGCGTAAGAACCAAAAAACGATCATTTGGTACCGACGATTCAATGAAAAAAACCGCTCGTGGTGGTGTTGATCCATGGGATGCTACCCAATACCTGAATATTTGGGTGTGTAACCTTGGTCAAGGGTTGCTAGGCTATGCTCAATTCCCTGGCGGTTCACCTTCTACAGATGGAGTAGTCGTATTATATAACGCTTTCGGTAGAGTTGGAACCTTAAACTCCACATACAACTTAGGGCGAACTACGACTCACGAAGTAGGTCACTGGTTAAATTTAAGACATATTTGGGGCGATGGTGGTTGTAGTGTAGATGATTTTGTTTCAGATACACCTGCATCTGATGGTGCAAATTATGGATGTGCTTCTGGACATGTTTCTTGTAATTCACTGGATATGGTTGAAAACTATATGGACTATTCGGATGATGGTTGTATGAATCTATTTACAGCAGGACAAAAAGCCAGAATGCAAGCGTGTTTAGCTGGCCCTCGATCAAGCCTCCTTTCTTCCACTGCTTGCGGGGGTGGAGGCCCAACTGGTCCTACTTGTTCAGATGGAACGATGAACGGTGATGAAACAGGTGTAGATTGCGGTGGAGCAACTTGCCCGGCTTGTCCTACTGGACCAACCTGTTCAGATGGAACAATGAACGGTGATGAAACAGGTGTAGATTGTGGTGGAGCAACTTGCCCAGCTTGTCCTACTACCGGACCATGTGATGACCCATCAAACTTATATAGCCAATCCAGAAAAGGAGGACGAGAAGCTTTGCTTTCTTGGAATTCTGTAAGCGCAGCAACTTCTTACAACGTTCGTTTACGACTTGCGGGATCTTCATCCTGGTCAAATGTAACAACTTCTAATACTTCTGTTAAAGCGTCAGTTACTAAAAACGCTGCTTATGAGTGGGAGGTTCAATCAGTTTGCGCTAGTAGCACAAGTGGCTGGTCTGCATCTACCTTTACAGCAGGAACTTCTAGTAGATTAACGGATGGTCTTGGACTAAGTGTTTATCCAAATCCAGCCAATCGAATCGTTACCGTTGAGTTTTCAGCTAATGTTAACGAACGTGTAGAGATATCAATTATCGACATGCTGGGTAAAACAGTAAATCAAACTTCCGCAAACGGAAACAACGGTTCTGTAGATTTTAATGTCAATGAATTAGCAAACGGCATTTACCTAATAAAAGTTTCAAATACAGAAGGTACCGTAGAGGTGCAAAAATTAATGATAAGTAAATAACAGACTTTATCTCTCTACCCTTACAAAAGGGGGGCTAAGGTGAAAGCTTTAGCCCTCTATTTTTCAAGTCAAGAATCCATGGTATAGGATGATTAAGATAAAATAGTTTTACTCTAATTCCTCCCTACCTGAGGACTACAACGAAAGTTTTAGTCCTTTTTTTATGGTTACTATGGTAGTCTTTTATATAAGATAAGGAGTTCTAGAAAATGGTATAGAGCGTGCAGGAAGAATGCTTTATGCCCATTGGGAACACTACTTGGTTGAATAAATAGATTATCGCTGGACTACCTGCTAGCCATTACTCCTTCTTCCATTTATTTTTCTGCAAGGAGCTATTGGTGGTTTCTATTTCTTGTCTTTTTTATCCAACTTGATCAACATCTCCATGACATCTTTCATTTGAGAAGCGCCAATGTTTTTAGAAAGTATCACTTTGTCTTTGTCCAGAATGTAGGTCACTGGAGTGGATTTGATAGCGTAGTGCAAACGGTAATACAATTCATGGTTTTCTGTTGCCATGGTGTTTAGCCAACCGCCAATCTCTTTTTCTTCGATAGACTTCACACATTCCTCCTTGTTCTTGTCTTTTGTGCACACGCTAAACATGGTAACGCCCTTGTTTTTGTATTCCTTGTAAAACTCCTTCATGTCAGGAACGGCTTTTGTACAATGACCGCATTCAGGATCCCAAAAGTACAATACGGTGTATTCTGATTCTATGTCGTGCAGTTCTATTGGTTTGCCGTCTATCGTTTTTATTTTGATGTTTGGAGACTTTTTGCCAATAAGCAAGGGTTTTAAGTCCTTGGCATTTTTGATCATTTTTTTGAGCTGTTCCTCTTCTGTCCATGGTGCTTTTCCTGTAGCATAATACTTGTCTACAATATGCACATATACTGCATCCATGCCAACTACCTTGGAACGAGCATATTTATTCACACAATGAACTAATAGGTACTTAAACATCTCTTCGGTTTCCTGACTTTCTTCCAGCAAAAAATCGACTTCCTTCATCAATGAATCAGGAATTTGATAAGTCATTTTGTCCAGATAATGTTCGATTCTTGGTTTTAGAATTTGTGATCGGACAAGTCGTTCATCATTCAAGTCGATGTTGTCGAAAAAATGGTCTTTAATATATTGATATTGGTACTTGCCGAGCGCGTCTTTATCCAATTTTTCTTTTGGTTCTGGAATAGGAGGATCTAAAGTTGATTTTATTTGTGCAGCACATAAAGTCCCTGGATTTTCAGCGATCAATTTTTCTTGATATTGTTTTACTTCCTGATCAATTGCGTCCAGTTGTTTTCCTAGTTTTTCTTTTTTAGCGCCGGTGGCTTTTTCTTCTTCCGCGGTTAACGGATCTGCTTTGCTGCGTTGGGCGCTCAGGAAATTTAGATAATCGTACAACAGTTGATTTTCTTTAGATCCTTTGACCTTCATTGCGGAGACAGCATTTTTAGCATCTGTTTCTACGGTGAAGTGCTGGTCTCCTTCACTTAGCAACAACTCAAAATAATTGTTTTTTGGTGGGAGAATTACTAAATAAACACCGCCGGGCATTGACTTCTCTCCCTCCATTACAAAAGTCCCTTTGTCATTGAGGTTCATCGTATCTTTTATATACTGTTTTCCGTCGTAGTGCACAGAAAAATAAGCCTGATCGCCCTCAAAATTGGCAATTTTTAGTTCTATTTGATGGCCACTTTTTTGAGCAAAAAGAGTAGATCCAAAAAACAAAAAACAAAGTAAAACCGGTAAAACAAAAATCCTTTTATTCATCTCTTGAGCATTGTTGATTTGATTGCAAAAATAACTATTTAACCCAGATTCTTGTATAGAATCAGGGTATAATGCAAAATCGAAAATTCAATCTGCAGTTAGTTGCATAAGATCATTCCCTAATAGAAGTTCTTATCAAGTAGTAGGTAATCAAATTCAATACCAATTGGCAAAAGGAGTAGTTATGTGGACGGTGGCAGGTGTCTTTTTCGTGTTTTTCTAGATATGTTGCGCTTTCGCACTGCATTGTAAACTGATCGCCAGGCAGGGCTGTGCAGTTGTAATGCGCTTTGTGCGTTTCAAACCTTATGGCGTTTTTTAATATTGCTTACCGCAAAATAGTGGCCTTTTTGAGTAAGGTTGCTTGATCGGTTTCTATGTAGAAAAAATAAGTGCCAGGTGTTATTTCTTTTGTGTCCAGATGATAGGTGTGGGTTGGTTCCGTCCTCTTTTCCAAGACAGTTTGTCCAAGTGTATTGTATACTTCCACTCTTTCGATTTTATGATCCGTATCAATAGTCAGATAAGTATCTGCAGGATTCGGGAAAATATTCAAATAGCCATCAAACTCCTTATCTACAATTCCTGACAATTCGTCTACATGAACTGACCCAGTCTGACTAGAGTAGGACAAGAGGGATTCATCATTAGACAATACCGTTACATTTCTAAAATCGAAGATCATATCTGTGTCTATAAGGCCATCGATGTTGTCTTCAATGACAAGATGCATAGTTCCTAGCTTTCCATGACCAGATACATTTGTCATGTCATTTCTCACGATAGCCAACTGCAATTCACCGGGCAAGTACTTTTGAAAATCGATGGTTTCTGAGGGTATTCCTACCAAAGAATTAGAAAAGTCGAAGGAAACACTTCCTGGTTTAACATAGGCAGGATCAAACCCAATCGTCCAGGCGATACCATAAAGGTCAATAGCTTGAAGCGTTGAATCTCCATAGAAGACATCCACTTGCAACATATCATTTGAAGTGACATTGGTCGCACTAAATCCGAAGTAAAGAGGAGGGTCAACTATTGAAGTTGGAGTAGTTTTTAAGGGGTGTACAGGGGAGTTGTAGTTGACAGAAATGGCAGTTGTATCGTCGTCGTTTATGGTGCCATTCCCATCACAATCGATATGTTTTAGATTGTTTCCTCCACTTATCGTGCCTAGCCAATCCATACATTCCTGGCCGACCCAATTGAGTGATGGATTTGGCCGAACAGGACCAGTTTCACCATACTTTAATCCTATAAAAAGAATATCCTGATTATTGGCGTAACCATCATAGTTGGTGTCGCCTGGCCATACACAAGGACCAGAAGAAACAACAGCGGAGGAAACAATAAGGCAGTTGTCATCTGTTACAGTATAACCGTAAGTACCAGGAAATAATCCAGTATTTGTGGACGTGGTCGCACCGTTGCTCCAAAAATAAGAGACCGCTGAGACATTGCTGGTTGCAGTAAGGGAAATTGATCCAAGACCCGTAGCCCCACAATCTGGCATAATGTCTACAGAAGACACAAGGAGTTCATCTGAATGCAAGATCATACTGCTTGTTGCTACACATCCATTTATGTCCGTGACCTCTACTACATAGGTTATATCAGCAAAAGGATAGGTAGCTGTTGGGTTTTCCAAGGTAGGATCATTTATTCCTATGGTCGGAGTCCAAAAGTAAGTATACGGCGGAGTACCAAAATTTCCAACTTGAGAAGCACCGATGATGGTTGTGGCACCTTCACATATATAGATGTTAGGGCCGGCATCTGCCATGATCGGCGGATTTTGAATGGCAATGACTTCACAGGAAGTGGCAATGCAGCTATTAATGTCAGTTACTGTAATACAATAAGTGCCTTCTGATAAGCTTGAGATGTTACTTGTATTTGCTCCATTATCCCAAGTGTAAAAATAGGGAGCTGATCCTCCAGAGGCAGAAATGGAAATTACACCATCTCCTTCATTACAATAATCTTCAGTTATTGAAGCAGAAAGACCAATTATTGTGGTAAAAATGTGCGGGCCTTCAACATATTGACATCCGTTCGCATCAGTAACAGTGACCGTGTAGGTTCCAGCTGGCAAGTTAGATACATTTTGAGTGGATGCTCCATTGCTCCATAAATAAGAATAAGGAGGAGTGCCACCAATGAAATTTGTAGTAATTGTATTGTTGCTTGAACCACAGGCGTTAGTTGGTAAGCCCGTAATTAAAGATGGGGGCTCAGTAATTGTTACAGATGCGGAATCAGAACACGAGTTATCATCAGTGACAGTAACTGTATGAGTCCCGGCAGACAAATTGGATACAGTTGAACTTATTCCTCCATTACTCCATTGGTAAGTGTAAGGGGGAATGCCGCCCGTTGCTGATACGGAAGCAATTCCGTCGGAGTTGCCATTGCAATTGACATTGGAAAGAACAGCTGGTGTTAAACCAATTGCAGTAGGTTCAGTAACGGTATATACCGCTGTTACCGAGCAAGCGTTGACGTCAGTTACTGTAACCGTATAGGTTCCAGGACTGAGTCCTGTGATCGTAGAAGTATTTTGCCCTGTACTCCAAAAAAAGCCAAACGGCATTTGCCCTCCAGTAAACTGAACATTTAGAATGCCATCGGAGAATCCATTACAAGAAACCTCGCTAATAGGCACACCCATTATTACCGGGCATTGCGCCCTAGCACCATTAGCAAAAATAAGTACTAGGAGGTACACAAAAAGTGTACTTACAAAAGTTTGGGCAAGCGTATTTTTGTAAAAAAGTGTCATACAATTTCCTTTAATCGGCGGAGAAAACTCAATCATTGTATAAAAATGCAAAACTAAATCAAATAAAAAAAGTACAAAATTTACAATTTGTCGACGGTCTGTTTTTGTATAAGGGTGGTTTGGTTTATAGTTTTACTATGGTTTGTTTGAATTTTATTGATGAATTTGTAGCATATTTTGAATATTTGTCGGATATTTAATTGCAGCTTAATGTAAAATAAACTAAATACTTGTTGCAATCTCCTTTGGAGGTGTTTTTCTTTATTAATATTTAATTATGCATTCTTCAAAAGCATTACCACTGGATCCGGGACTGAATAAAAGTAAGTTGTATATTTTATGCGCCAGTTTTACTTCCTGGGAATGGCTTGCCGCTGAAAAATTTATCAGTTCACCGTATTTCGTTGAAAATGAAAAGGTCGTAAAGTTATTCGGGTATATGAAAAAATGCCTAATCTACGAACAGGCTACCTCAAAAAAAACGGCTTATACTCAGGTGTTTGGAAAACAGCCTTTCAATGATGCTAAACTCCGCCATTTGATGAGCGATTTGCTGCTTGCCTTGGAAGAGTTTTTGGTGGTTCAGGAAGTGAAAAATAACAAAGTTTCCTTTAAGTTAAAACTGCTGGATATTTACAATTCCAGGAAACTGAATAAGCATTTTAACACGACCGTTACTGCCACAAAAAAAATGCTAAAATCGCAGACAAATAGGGATGCTTTGCATTATTATCAAGTTAATCAAGCGGAGATCGGCTTGTATCAAAATTACCTACTTCAACGTAGACGGACTACTACCGACAGTTTGCAGCAAGCAATTGACAGCATGGATGTATTCTACATTGCCAGCAAATTGAAGTATTGCTGTGCCATCCTTAACTATCAGAATATCATCGAATCGGTGGCCAATATCGCTTTGTATGACGAAATCCTGAACTACGTAGATCAAAGTGAAATTTTGGAAGTGCCTGTGGTGGCCATCTACTACGAAATTCTGAAAACGATAACTGAAGATAGTGAAGTCCATTTTTCGAATTTGTCTGCTTTGCTGGATGAGCATTGGCAGAAGTTTACTGTTTCGGAAGCGCACGACCAAAACCTCTATTTGCTCAATTATTGTATTCGACAAATCAATCAAGGAAACCTTAGTTACTTGGCAAAATCGTTTGAAGTGTACCGGAGTATGATCGAAAAAGGCATTTTGATTAGGAATGATTATCTATCTCCTTGGACGTACAAGAATATTGTATCTGCCGGCCTAAGACTTGGAGAGACGGATTGGGTGGATCGGTTTATAAACAAATACAAGTCAAAACTGTCTGAAGTGTACAGAGAAAATGCGTTTACATACAATTTTGCAAAATATAATTTTCACACCAAAAACTATGATGTAGTATTAGAATTACTGCAAAAAGTGGAGTACGACGATATTTTCTATGATTTAGACTCCAAATCGACCCTGCTAAAAACGTATTATGAGTTGGATGAATTGGATGCACTTTATTCTTTGATGAATAGCTTTCGAATCTTTCTAAGACGAAAACGTGGGATATCTGACAAACACCGGCAAAATTTTACAAACCTGATTCGGTTTACCCGAAAAGCATCCAAATTGATACCTGGCGATACTAAAAAGGCAACTGCATTACTCCAGGAAATCCAAGCCACCAAACAAGTAGCAGACATCAACTGGCTCATGGAAAAAGTAAAAGGATTGATGACGTAAGTTATGGAGTTGCTAGGTAGAAGTGCTTGGAGAAATAGGCAGAGTTTCAATAAGTGGTTATGGTGGTTAATGGGTGTTGATCATTTCAGTCAGCCATTTTTTTTCAGCAATAAATACCTGTTCTTCAAGTAGTTTTTTTGCGTCTTGTTTGGATTTGGGGTCGTTTTTTACAATTAAACTCAAGACTCGGATGAAATTGTCATATCGGTTTCTCACTTTTTCTGAAATTACTTTATTCCGTTTTAGGAAAATTTTTAATGCTGCAATTGCAGATAAAAGAACTTCAATTTCGTTGGATTCAAAGTAGATTTTCATCAACAGATTTTTGCTATCTAGGTTGATATAGATGTCGGTGTATTCTACCTGTGCAAGATGAAACTGGGCTTTATCGAATTCTTTTTTTGAATAATATAAATCTGCCAGGTTGTAATGCAGCCCGTTTTGTCTGAAGTTTGGTGGTTGGAGTTCGTTGTGTTCTTTGATGAACGTTTCTACCCAGTCAAATTTTGTAAGCATTAATCCTGCCTTAATCACATTTTTGTAAGCCCATGGAGATAGAAATCCATTCTCAAACAATAGCTTGGTGTCAATTCCTTCGCGATATAGATTAAAGGACTCCTCTATATACTTGTAATTGCCTCGATTGATTTGGAGAATGCTATAATTTAGGGCATGGCTGAAAATCTGTAGTCGTTCTTCAAGTGGAAAAACGTCGATGTATTTCTTCAATAGTGACTTCAATTCCTTAAAATGTGCATCTCCATTTTCTGCCACCTGCATTAACAAAATTTGATGATAAACATGTACCGCAGGAATATCCCGATGGTCATTTTTTGAAAGATAAGACTTGATTTCTTCCAACAATTTCAGGTCATAAGAACCAGAAATAATGTTGCCACGATTTATCATCTCACAACTGTAAATTAACTTGTTGGCCAAATAATACAAATCAAAATAGTCCGCTGCTTGTTGAAGCGACTGATCAAATTTTCGTTGTTTTTTCTTGAAAAATAACTGAGAGGCAGTATCTGCCAAAAGGTATTTTTGATAGTAATAATCAGAATTCCGAAAGGCCAATTTGTCTAACTTTTTGCTAGCATTCTTATAAGTGTATTCATAATGTTTTTCTAGTCCACGATCTATGAAGGAGGACATCGTGTGGTATTCTTTTAGTTGCTCAATTGCCTCATATTGTTTCAGACCGACAAATCTCTCCGCAAGTTTTAACAAAAAACTCATCAGGTAATTCAAATGCTTTTCGTTGTACTCTTTAGCTGGAAATAACTGCTTGTAAACGTATGCTCTGGCAATCTTTTTGGCCGGAAAATGAGGTGCAATTTTCTTGAGATAATTGTAGAATAAAATTAGTTCTTCATTTTTATTGTAATAGGGAGAAGCAACAAAATCTCTGAACTCTCTCAGCTCTGAGGTGGAAAAAGTGCTAATTAAATCGACCAACTTACTTGAATACATAAAAATACGTTTTTGTAAACATAAAAAAATGAAGTTATTATTGATAAATTTTAGTGTAAAAAAATATGACTTAATATGAAATTGTTTTACATTTGGCATTAATCTGTTGATTATTAGTGGCTAGTGTTTCGTGTTTGGTTGGTGTGTGTTTTTGATTTATTGAAAATTATATGTAATAAAGCTGATAAATCTATTAATGTGTACTTGCTGCTGATGAAAGACTTACTTACTTTTAGATAGAAATAAACTTTACAACAATTTCAAAGTATGAATATATTCAAAAATAAAGTCCTGCTGCTTGGTGGTTTATTGTTATTATTTAGTGGGGTGTTTGCTCAAAATATGACTTGGCCAGGTGATGTAAATAATAACGGTATTGCAAACGGGGTAGATCTGATCTATATGGGGTATGCCTATGGAGTACAAGGGCCACAAAGGCCAAACGCTGATTCTTTATGGACATCTCAAATCATAGCCCCGTGGCAATTCTTTTTCCCGAGCCAACAACTTGACCTTGCTTTTGCGGACACCAATGGAGACGGAGTTGTGGATTCTTTGGACAAAAATATCATCGAGAGTAACTATAGAGAAACACACCTGCCGATCTTCCCGGATTCTTCAATCATTGGAATTACAGGTGTCGATCCGGCGTTAGTAATAAATTATCCAGCCAACGATAGTATTTTTCCTGGGAGCACCTTGGACCTTGAAATTTCTCTTGGAGGACCAAATCAGCCTGTCAATAATTTTTTTGGAATTTCTTTTACCATATCGTTTGATACCAGCTTAGTAAATGAAAATAATATTAGTGACGTATTTGTTTCTTCTGGATGGGTTGACAGTTCAAACACCAACCTTGTACTTTCTTTAGGCGAAGTTTATATCGAGAATGGGCCAATAGTAGGCGAAGGAAAGTTCGATGTTTGCATTACCAGGACTCTAGGTACACCCGTCACAGGTTTTGGACAAATTGGAACATTCTCTATAGTAATGGAAGACAATATATCCGGGAAAGTAGGCAATTCCCCTGTAGATCTGAATTTAACCTTATCTAACGTTGTTATGCTTGATCACAATCTGCAGTCCGTTGGAGTAGTGCCTGTCAATTCTACCTTTACCGTTATTGCTGCAAACAATAAACAGCCCATCATTGATCATAAAATTGATCTGTTTCCCAACCCAACAAAAGACCGACTCCACATTAATACCGGAAACCTAATAATGAATAAGGTCGAACTATTTAACTTGATCGGTCAGCAAGTCCACCACGAAATAATAAAAAACAAAACGGAACACACCTGCCAATTCAACCAAACAGAAAATGGTATTTTTATCCTGAAGATTTACACAAATAAAGGGATTTTAGTTAGAAAAATATTGATAAGTAGTGAATAGTGTCTTATTTTAAGTTGTTGATATATAGGTGCTTGTTTTGTCTTTTTGTTGAATTGGTAATAAAAAAAAGTTTAAATTATTGAGAAATCGAAAATATTGTATTTGATTAGAAGAAGGTTATCCTCTAAATTTGAAGTAGGTAAAAATTCCATTTGCTAAAAAAAGAAAAATTATGAAAAAAATTACTTTACTATTCCTTACCCTGCTTGCTTGCTGCTCGTTTGGTTTTGCTCAACTCCAAGTATCTGTAAGCGTTTTGGTCGTTGATCAAAATGGATCAATTTTGGATAGTGTTTACGTTGACCTTTGGGCCTCTACTTGTGATACACTAGGGTTTAATGACTCAGGTTTTACAACTCCCCTCGGTTTTTATACCACCTTTGCCGGATGCACTCAAGGCGTTATTGATGTCACGGCTACTTGTCCTGGCGGTTCAATAGTTTTAGGGCAGGCTTATTACTCACCTAATACCACTTCGATTGTTATAAATTTGACCTGTGGAGGGCAGGGGAGTTCCTGTTCTGGAGGTATTTCCTCTACTCAGGGGTCCACGCCATTTGAATATGATTTTGTAGGTGACATTACTGGTAGCGTAACCCCTTTGGCCAATTCTTTCTGGTATTTTGGTGATGGTACAACTGTTAGTGGTCTTACAGCAAGTCATACGTATTCTGCACCTGGAGCATATCTTGTTTCTTTTGGAACGGTAGATGCAAATGGCTACCAATGTACTTACTATGATACCATTTATATAAACTGTATCGACCCAGCGGTTATAGATTCTACAATTAACTGCTATCAAGTGGTAGATCCGGTATGTGGTTGTGATGGGATAACCTACAATAATCCATGTGAAGCGGAAAATTGGTATGGCGTCTCCTCTTGGACACAAGGAGCTTGTAGTACAAGCAATTGCCAAGGAAGTATTGGTGTCTCCCAAAATCCAAATGCTCCGGGATACATCTTTACTTCAAATGTTTCTGGTACTGCTCCTTTTACCTATTACTGGATCTTTGGTGATGGCTTTGGATCCAATTTAGAAAACCCTACTCACAATTATCAAAATGGTGGTACTTATGTCGTAACGTTAGAGGTTATTGATGCTACAGGATATCAATGTTACTATACTGATACAATTACGGTGCAAGGAAATACTGGCTGTGATTCAACCTTTGGGTACTACAACTGGCAAGGATTAACCTACTTTTATACCAATTACGATAGTTTGAATATCGCTACTGCCTACTGGGACTTTGGAAACGGTCAAACAAGTACAAGCCTTAATCCAATAATAAGTTTAGCGGATGGCACATACAATGTATGCTTAACAATTACAACAGCGAATGGACAATCTTGTAATGCTTGTGATGTTATTACTATTAATAATGGCCCAATAACTCCTACCTGTCTGGACTGGTCGATTATCGATTTTTCTGCAGTTTGTCCTGGCTATGTGCCAGTATGTGGTTGCGATGGAGTGACTTATGATAATGAATGTATCGCTTACAATTGCTTCGCAGTTACTAGCTGGACACCTGGTCCTTGTGCTGGAGGCAATAATGGAGGCGGAGGAACTCCTGTAGATTCTACTTGTACAACAACTGCCGGATTCCAATACTATGGACAACAAGGCCCATTCGGATTTGACATCTACTTCTTTGGAAGTGGAAGTGGAGTCGGAGCTTTAGATTACTACTGGGAGTTTGGTGATGGAACATACGCAGGAGGCATAAATGCAACACACACGTTCTCTGATTCTATTGGAATAGACAGTATTCTAGCTTATACGATTTGTCTGACAGTTTCTGATACTGATTCTTGTTCTACTACGGTTTGTGAAACAATTGTGCTAGATACCAATCCTAATGGAAACGTTTCTGGTGGTGTATTTGCAGCTTCTCCAAGACCAGGCCAGGATGTTTATGTAGGCAGAAGTGGATCAGGCGATCCAATGCCAAACGTCACGGTAAGACTACTCAGCCCGGATGGCCAATTGCTGGCTACTGATGTTACCGATGTTGATGGATTGTATGACTTCGGAGGACTGCTGTTTGGAGACTATATTGTGAAAATCGATATGCCTGGCATCAACCATGCTGGAGAACCTGTCAAACTCACACCAATTGTTCAAACCATACCAGACTTAGAGTTTGAAGTGGACAATGATGGTGAAGTATCTACTAGTATCGAGTTGGTGCAGTTTGTGAATACATTTGATGTTGTTCCAAATCCGGCCTCTGATCACATTGTAATGACGTTGGATATGGTCACTTCCGCGAATGCTACCATTTCAATAACGAACCTACTTGGACAAACCATCCACAGAAATGAGTTGAAACTAAATGAAGGTACGCAGTCAATGCGTTTTGAGGTCGCTCACCTTACGGCAGGCATCTACTTGGTTTCTGTTCAATCAGGAAGTGAAATTATCACCAAGAAAATACTAAAGAACTAAAAAGTACCAATAGGGGTAAAATCCCTAAAAGAACTAAATAACCGTTGCGGGTTGTTTTTTGACTCAGACTTTGTTAAATAAAAAGAGGCTATCTCGAGAGAGATGGTCTCTTTTGTTTTGTCAACTTCCAAGAATTGTACAAGCGAATAATTCCACCTTGTGATAAAAAATAAGTCTGGGTATGCTGCTCGGTTTAATCAATCGGAAAATTGAATTTATATTCAACAATGGAAAACAAATTATAAAATATTAGTTGTGAATATTACGATAAGTGGTAATTGTTGTATTTGTGTAGATCCCTTCAAATAAAGGAGATTTATGTGATCGTGTATGTGAAAATATCAAAAATGTAATTAAAATTATTGATAAATTGGAAATATTGTAGTTGATTAGGAAAGCGATACTACCTACATTGGAAACAGATTAATGTTCCAAACAAAATAAAAAGATTATGAAAAAAATTACCCTTCTTTACCTTGCACTTCTTACCTGCTTTTCGATAAGTTTTGCACAACTCCAAGTGGATGTTAATGTCACGGTTGTTGATCAAAACGGTGTTTCCTTGGATGGTGTTTATTTGCAGATTTATCCCTCTTTTTGCGACTCTTCCGGACAAGGCCAAATAGCTTACACTACACCAAATGGTTATAGCACAAATTTTGTTGGTTGCACTTATGGTGAAGTCTATGTCTATGCTAGCTGTCCTGGCGGCACCGGAGGGGTTTCAGGAGTCGGTTATTACGATTCCAATAACACAACGATAAATGTTTTATTGGTATGCGGCGGTCAAGCATGTGCTGGCGGTATTGCTACCTCTCAAGGTGCTACTCCGTTTGATTACAATTTTGTCGGCGATGCAACCGGCAGTGCCCTACCTTTAAATAATGCCTCATGGGATTTTGGAGATGGCATTTATTCGAGTGGACTAAATGTAAATCATACGTATTCTGCACCAGGAATATATGTTGTTTCTTTTGAAACAGAAGATGCAAATGGCCAGCTATGTTATTATACAGATACCCTTCATGCTCAAGATTGCATTGATCTAAGTACTATAGACGCTACAATTGCCTGTGCGACGGTTACCGATTACGTTTGTGGTTGCGATGGAGTAACCTATATAAACGCTTGTCAAGCAGAAAATTGGTATGGGGTTCCTTCCTGGACTCCTGGATATTGTGGCTCTGGCAGTTGCAGTGGTAGTATTATTAGTTACCAAAACTCAACTAGTCCAGAATATTCGTTTTTTCCCAGTATTTCAGGCACTTCACCATTTACTTATAATTGGGACCTTGGGGATGGATCATCTTCCACCGCATACAACCCGGTTCACTATTATCAAAACCCAGGAACCTTTGTTGTTACGCTCAATTCTGTTGATGCCAATGGCTATCAATGCACTTATACGGATACGCTTTTTGTTACTGCATCAAACACAAGCTGTGATTCTACATTCGGAGCTTACAACTGGCAGGGATTAACCCATTTATATACCTATCAGGATAGTCTTGATATCGCAACTATCAACTGGGATTTAGGAAATGGTCAGACAAGTACAAGTCTTAATCCTGTAGTAAATTACCCAAATGGTACGTACTACATTTGCATGACTTTGACCACAATAAATGGACAAACTTGCAGTTCTTGTGATTACATTACGGTTACGAATGGTAGCCAGACAAGTTCCTGTTCTGGTGGTATTTCCGCGACACCTGGCGCTACACCTTTTGAGTATAATTTTGTGGCCAATTTAACGGGGAGTGTCCTTCCTATGATTAATACCATCTGGTATTTTGGTGATGGAACAAATGCTACTGGTAGTAATGCAAGTCACACCTACGCTACACCAGGGACTTACGTTGTTGCATTTGGGTCTGTAGATGCAAATGGTTATCAATGTGCGTATTCAGATACCATTTATGTGCAAAATTGCATCGACCCTAATTCTATGGACTCTACCTTTGTTTGTTCAACTGTTATCGATCCGGTATGCGGCTGTGATGGCGTGACCTACTATAATTCTTGTGAAGCTGAAAATTGGTATGGAGTTACCTCATGGACACAAGGCAGTTGTGTTTCTAGCTGTACTGGTGGCATTGATGCTACCTTAAACGCAATCTATCCTGGGTATTCAAACTACACGCTAACCGCTATTGTAAATGGAGCACTTAGCTACTATTGGGACCTTGGGGATGGTACCATTTCTACTTTGCCCTACCTGGATCACAACTTTCAAAATGGAGGAACGTATCTTGTGACGCTTATTGTGACGGATCTCAACAGCAATCAATGTACCTACACCTATACCATCAACACACCAGTTAATACAGGTTGCGATTCCACTTTTGGGTATTACAACTGGCAGGGATTAACCTATTTTTATACCAGTTATGATAGTCTTAATACTGCTACTTCTTCCTGGGACTTTGGAAACGGTCAAACAAGTACAAGTCTCAACCCCATTGTAAATTTTACGACTGGTACCTACAATGTCTGTCTTACAATTACTACTGCAAGTGGGCAAACTTGTACTTCGTGTGAACTTATTACGATTAGTGTAACTCCTTCTTGTTTGGACTGGTCGATCATCGATTTTTCTGCCACTTGTCCTGGTTATGTACCAGTATGTGGTTGTGATGGAGTTACTTATGATAATGAATGTATCGCTTACAATTGCTTCGGAGTTACTACTTGGACTCCTGGCCCTTGTTCTGGAGGCAACAATGGAGGAGGCGGAACCCCTGCTGATTCTACTTGTACAACAACAGCTGGATTCCAATATTATGGCCAACAAGGACCATTCGGATTTGATATTTACTTCTTTGGAAGTGGTACCTCTGATATCCCAGGAGCGCTAGACTACTACTGGGAGTTTGGAGACGGTACCTATGCCGGCGGTATAAATGCAACACATACATTTTCTGATTCAATTGGGGTAGACAGTATCAACGCATACACCGTTTGCCTGACAGTTACAGATTCAATTGCATGTGAAACGACTGTCTGTGAAACAATCGTACTGGATACCAATCCAAATGGAAACATTTCCGGTGGTGTATTTGCAGCTTCTCCAAGACCTGGCCAGGATGTTTATGTAGGCAGAAGTGGATCTGGTGATCCAATGCCAAACGTCACGGTACGTCTTCTTAGCCCGGATGGCCAATTGCTGGCTACTGATGTTACCGATGTTGATGGATTGTATGACTTCGGAGGACTGCTGTTTGGAGACTATATTGTGAAGATCGATATGCCTGGCATCAACCATGCTGGAGAGCCGGTCAAACTCACGCCGATTGTTCAAACCATACCAGATCTGGAGTTTGAAGTGGACAATGACGGCGAAGTATCGACTAGTATTGAGTTGGTACAGTTTGTCAATGCATTCACGGTTTTCCCAAATCCGGCTGATGATCACCTGATTATGACATTGGATATGGTGGCTTCCGCGAATGCTACCATTTCCATAACTAACCTGCTTGGACAAACGATCCACAGAGAGCAGTTAACACTAAACAAAGGTACGCAGTCGATGCGTTTTGAGGTCGATCACCTAACAGCGGGCATTTACTTGGTTTCTGTTCAGTCAGGAAGAGAAATTATTACCAAAAAAATACTAAAGAACTAATAATTCATAAGGGGAGTAATTCCCTTAAAAGAGCTAAATAACCGTTGCGGGTTATTTTTTTGACACTGACTTTGTTAAAAGAAAAGAGGCGGTCTCTAAAGAGAGATAGCCTCTTTTGTATTTAGTTTATTGAGTATATTAAGCTGTTAACTAGCCTGCGAACGATTTAATGGATTCAAATCCATGGAAGAATCTGAAGTGGAGATAAAACTGATGAGTATTCTTGTGTTTTAGTAATCTATAGCGTCTTTATTGTTAGTTATCGCTCCTCGGAATCAATAAGGGATTGCTGTTCATCTAGAAAGTTCATGTACTTTTGAGCAGAAGTGGGGCATCCCATGATGAAGGCTTCAAACAAAGTGCCTGTTCTTGCGTCAAACCCTGGATTGAGTTGTACATAATTACCCGCAGTAAAAGTGACATCTGCTCCGGGTAACACAATACTGGTAGAATTTATAGAGTTGCCAGCATTCCAATAATGATAAGTGGAAAAAGTTTCTGAGATCACCAGATTACTAACACATCCACAATTAGAAATTTCATAATCAGGATAATAATGTTCTACTATTTCTAACCAATCCTTAGTGCCATAAGCATGGGCAGCGGTTGAAGGGGTGTTTTGTCCAGATGCCCAGCGAGCAGTACCCCATTGACACATATTCTGTCCATGGCCATTGAATGCTCTACCAGTACAAACAGGGTCAGAGATACAACCTGGTGTGTTGTCATCGCGCATTACGTAGCCATTTCCGCAAGTTCCGCCTCCAAGGTTATTGTTTTCTGAGGCATTTTCGGAGCGGGCTACAATGCTGGTGTTTTTCTCCTTTACGACGACACCATTGGTGTAGTCAATGGCTTGGTTGGTTATCGCATTCGTAGAGTTGACATAAATCTGGCAACAAGCCGTCCCACAAATATCGTAGCTGCCCGTCAATGGATTATTGACATGCCAGATACCATAAGAACGAACACTGACAGACCCCGCACGAAGGCTATGAATTCCTATCCCTCCAGCTAAATTTCCCCAACTGGCAATCCAAACATGCGGCAATACTCTTTTTATATAATCCTGAAGGGAATGCACATTTACAGAACCACAAGAATTGCAACTACAATTGTATCCGGCGCGCACCGAAGCCGGAATACAGCCAGCAAGGATACTGTTTAGGTACGTCTGATGATGAGCGGGATATTTGAAGCCAGCAGATTTGAATGTTTCTCTGCTATTGTCAATTTCTTCGATTTGTCTGTCGGCCACATATCGTTCACCAGCACCTCCATTTAGTTTAACTTGATAGATCCATGAACCATTTGACCAGATCATCACATATTCTCTAATGTGTGACTCAAAACCACTCTTGGCAAACACCAAATCTATCAATTCGTTCTCCTCATTGACTGGTATATACGCTTCAAAATATCCGCTGCCATCCGTTTGTGTTGAAAATCGTTTGTCCAGCGCACTGATTTGTACATTAGCAAGCGGCAAGCCATTGATGTCTGTCACATAGCCAACTACCACCGTGTGCTGCTCCCGTTCCAAGGAGCGCACCCGATTATCCCGAACCTTCGAAACATTGATAATTGGCTGGAGGTAAAAGTTGATTTCGTCCACCTCCATATTGTCAGATTCCAAGTAGGTAGAGATGGGAACAAATCCTTTTTTATCCACGATGATCTGGTAGCCTCCAGGCAATAGCTTGTTTTCCTCAAGTTGGAAAGGTTGACCAATGGCCAATTCTTCCCCCTCAACGACTTTGACGTCTGTATTTGTTGCTAAATGGCGAACGGTAATCTTGTCAGTTTGGATTGCTAGACCTGTACCAGAGTCAAAAAAACGAATATCTAATCCGTTATGACTCAACAGGGAGGTAGAATAAAAACAAAGCATTCCAATAATAAAAATAAATTGTTTTGAACGCATGGCAGTACAATTTAAGTGGTGGAGTGAACAACTTGGTTATTATAAAAATACTTAATGAGTCAGTGATTTCCAAAGAGTTAAGTCTTTTTGTTGCAATTTTAATGGATGGAATAGAACAATTATACCAGAAGAAGTACTGAGGTTAATACAAAAACGGGCTATCGGATTAGGTGAATCAATTGTTTAGATTCTGAGCTTTCAAACTACCCTAAAAGTGAAAGTAATCCCCCAATCAATAAAATCAAAGTCAATATTCCCATTAAGGAATAACCAACAAACACCCCGACCACCATACATAACTCATACTAACTAATGCAATGAGGTTACTCCCTACACCAAACAACCGCATTTGAGTCAATGTATAGGCTTTCGTTTTAAAGATCAAAAATAGATCAGTAAGCAGCCAGACTAAACCAAGGCCGAGCATCCCTCCAAACATATAATCCTGATAGACAAAGATCAGTAAGCTCGTTTCTATAGCTACAATCCCAATGATGAGCAATTTGGTGTTTCTGATGCCTAACACAGTTGCGGTGGTCGCCCTGTTGGCTGCACGATCTGGCTCAATATCCATGACTTCGCCAATAAGTTGTGACTGAAAGGCGAAAAGTAGTAAATACAAATAGGTCAAGGTGGGAATCACCGCAATATCATTGATCATCATGCTAAATGGTACCACCAATAAATAACCTACTTGAGCAAGTAGATCTAGCGGTGGCGTATTTCTAAGCCCCTTGCCGGGGAAATTGTATCCTACCAAAATGGTCAAAAGGACAAGCAATAAGACAAGCATTGGCCAACCAGCAATATAAATAAAGTAAGGCCAGCTAATCAATTGAACAATAAAGATGTAAATAGGCAAACTGCTCAACTCCTCCTTGGTCCCTTTAGCTCCAAAAAGAAAACTACCTTTCCTGGGATTGAGTACGTCCGTTTCGTAATCAACAATATCGTTCCAACCATAAATCAAAAAATTCAATGGAAAACAGACAAACAACATCCCCAACCAAAATATCGGCGAATTCCAAACATCCAATTTACCTAATGGTAAGAGATACAACCAGATAGTGGGGAACCAAAGACCAGGCCTGGAAACCTTAAGCAAAAAGTTCATTTTATTCATATTACGGCTAACTTTATTTATCCGTTGGCTTGATTTGGCGCAGATATTGTAATAACTTTGCATAACCCACCCAAACAAAAACCATGACTATAAAAGACACAATCTGTTGCAGTTAGCTGCAGCGAATGGATTGTTGCGGATACTACTTGAAACAAGATATAGAATACTTTCAGAAATTTGAAAAGAAAAACTACAATAGGAGTAATTTTATGGGCGCTCGTTCTGCTTTGCCACTTGGCCATCGGTCAACCAGCTACGCCAGAACAAAACTCAAATAGCGAAAATTCGGAGCAAGACATCTCCAAAGAAGAGCTAAAGGAGTTTGGTTTGTCAAAAGCGAAAAATGTAATTGGGTCGATCAAAGTAGCTCAGGAATATATACACCAACGTAAATTTTTGATGGCGAAGGCAGAATTGGACGCCGCCATTCGCAAAAAGAAAAAAACAGCCGTTGCCTATCGACTATTAGGCATCGTACATACCGAGTTGCAAAATTGGGAAGAAGCCATTTCTTCCTACGAAACCTCCTTCAAACAGAATCCGAAATTGTCTAGAGCAGCCTATTTTGAATGCGCCGAAGTGTATTTCAAGCTGGGCAAGTTTGATGAAGCATACGATTATTTTAATCTATTTGATGGATTGTACGGGACGGCTTATGTCAACCTTGGAAATGAAGATGCCATTGAAAAACTGTTTGGTGATCTGCTGTTTCGTAGATTGCGCAGTTGCCAGGAGGCGCAGAAGGCAATTGCCAGTCCAAACACTTCGCCAGCCATTCCAATAGGCAAAAATATTAACACCATTCGGGATGAATATATTCCAAGCCTACACAGCGATGGAAAGGTGATGATGTTTACTAGGAAAAAAAATCTATCCACAGGTGGATTGGGTTCGGACGATGAAAACATATTCATTACCACCTTAGAGAAAAAGAAATGGGCCGACCCCAAAAAAATAAAAGGAAATTTGAATACCAATGAGAATGAAGGGATGGCTAAGTTTTCTTTTGATGGTCAAAAGGTGTTTTTTGCAGGGTGCAATTGGTCAGACACAAAAGGCAGCTGTGATTTATACACCACCAGCCTGGTCGAAGACAAAGTGGAAGAGTCCTTTAATCTAACAGGAGCAGTAAATTCTTCTAATTGGGATTCTCAACCGAGTATTACTTGCGACAATAAAGCAATTTTCTTCAGTAGCAATAGAAAAGGAGGCGCTGGGGGAGCAGATATCTGGGTCAGCTATTGGCGAAATGATCAATGGAGTCCAGCAGAAAACCTGGGATCAACCATCAATACAAAACACGATGAGGAATCTCCCTATATTTCGGCAGATGGGAAAACCCTGTTTTTTGCTTCAAATGGTAGAGTTGGACTAGGAGATGGAGATATTTACATGTCGAAACTCCAAGAAACAGGTTGGTCAGAACCGATCAATTTAGGGTATCCTATTAATACGCAGTTTAAGGAAATTGGGTTTTCTGTTACGCCAGATGGCAAACGGGCATATCTTTCTTCTAATCGGTTTGGAGGCGAGGGCGGATTGGACATTTACGAATTTGAGATGCCTACTGACTTTAAGCCAGCGTCCACTGTACTAGTCTCCGGCGCTGTCATTGACGATGTGACGGAAGAACGACTGGCAGCAAAAATTATGGCCGTCCACGATGGTAAACGGTATGCAATGGAAACGCGGATAGATGGCTCCTTTTTTATGTGTTTGCCACAAGCAGCTTCCTACGCTTTTATCGTAAACCATCCCAACTATGAACAATATATAGAAGCCGTTTTCATAGGCGATAAAACCGAACAACCGATCATCAACATAGATATCCGAATCAAGCCAGACATCGCAAAAGTCCAAAATCTAGAAGCTAACTTGAATAGTCCCAAACCAGAAATAAAAAAGGTCGCTACTAAAATTGCTGAACAGGAAGGTGAAACCTATTTTCAATCTATTGTTTATTTTGATACTGGAAAATCGAAGTTAGAAACCGATGGAAAAGCAGAGCTCAATAATCTAATTTCTCACTACACAAGAGATCGGGGTTATCAATTGAAAGTGGTTGGGTATGCGGATGATGTTGGGAGTTCCAGTTCTAACAATGCACTATCAGAAAAGCGTGCGAAAGAGGTCGTTGACTATCTCCAAACTCTAGGAGTAGATGTGCTCGAAATCGAGTTCAAAATAGGTGGCGAAGTAACAAAATCAGAAGGCGAGTTGACAGAGTACCAACGCCGTCAAAGCAGAAGGGTAGAGGTGACGCTTCAAAAACCTAAATAGTAGTTAGTAGAAGGTATTCAACGCAAATGGTGTGGGCAAATCATCTTTCGCCATCTGTTGTTTCTGGTTAGAATGTTATTGGATAAAAAGTCCCTGCTTTATTGGGTTAATGATGAACAGTAGTCGAGTCCGAATTTGTACTTCTACCCCTCTACCTATAGTTTTGCGTCAGCAAAACGAGTCTATCTACCGGAAGCTGGGCAAAAAATCGATCTACTTTCTTCCACCCAATTTCTCCTTCTCCTCAATCAAATCAAGTAATTCATCAAGGTCTTCTAGTTCCAGTTCCTGAGGTTGGTGGTCTGGTTTGGTGGTGGTGTCCTCTTTTGCTTCGAAATCTGGTGATTCGTTTCCAGCAAGAAGTTTGCGGGGTTGCAGTTGGCGTTCTCTGTAGCTATTGCGCAGTTCTCTTTTTATTTCATCCCGTTCCCATTCTTTATCCAGCTTCTTGAGTCCCGGGAAACCGTGAACATTGGTATAGTGGATAAATACGCCCAAACCCCAACTGAGGATTGGAAAAATAGCCCAAAATTCGCCACCACCAGTAAAAACATTCAATAATATCAAAAACACAGAGACGGATAGATATACAGAAAAATGGCTGCGAAACCCTTTTTTTCGTTTTACCTTTTTCTTCGCTTCACGGTAGTCTCTACTGTTAATTTCCATAGTGGCTGTTATTTGAACATTTTATGTTTTTCTGAAATTATTTCAGATAAGTCATCGTTCGTTTCTGGTTGATCATTGAGGTCAAAATAAAAGTCCTCTTCTTCTTCGTCTTGATAACTTCTTGTGTCTGTCTTTTCGTAGGCCACGTAATCCGCTTTTTCCCTTTGAAATCGGGAAGATCGATTTGTTGGCCCTGATGCTTCGTTTGAAACTTTATTGTAGGAATTTATCATCTTTAAAGCAAAGAAAAAAGCACCAATTCCTAATATAAATTTCCAAAAAATGGCAGACGTAAGCACCTTGAATATAACAATCAGCAGTACTATTGTCCAAATGGGATGTATGCTACGTCTTGATCGATTCATTCTTCTGTAAGAATATGTTGAATATTCAGTATCCATAAATTTAATTTAATCTGTTCATAAAAAAAACGTAACGAAGGAAAATTTGCAAAAATGTTCCATTACGTTGGTATAGATAGTATCGTACTTTTTTAATAGTGATAATATCTTTTTCAGACGAATCCAAGCAGAAATTCGATAAACTTTTAAGCAGCAGTAGTAGTTGAGGGACTTTTATGTTGGAGCAAATAGGGTAGAGGCTATATGGACAAATGCACTTTTGCGAAACCAGCATAATAACGCAATAACTCACTAACTAATAACTTATTAACCAACCAACCGCTTTCTGCTCTATAAAAATGAAGGTTTTATCGAAAAATTAGTAGGTTTTCAGAGAAAGATTCTAGTTTTGTGCCTACTTCTTAATTAAAAATATATTATGAAACAGTTTTTCTTATTGGTTTTTATTTCACTTGTTGCAGCATCAATCAGTTTTGGCCAAACCAAATACCAGTTTAAGGTAGATTTGAATGAAGTTAGTAATGATAAACTTCGTGTTGAACTGGCCGTTCCAGCCATTCCAAAATCCAACAAAGTATTAAGCTATAATCTTCCTAAAATAGTACCAGGTACTTATAGTATCTATGACTTTGGACGATTCGTTTCTGATTTTAAAGCCCTTAAGAAAAACGGTAAGCCGCTCAAAGTGACGCATCCAACACCAAACACATGGACAATTGCGAAGGCGCATAAAATGAAAAAAATTACCTATACAGTAGATGATACTTGGGATACCAATTTGGATAACAAAGCATTCGAACCATGTGGATCCAATTTTGAGAAAAGCAATTACGTATTCAACAACCATGCAATCTTCGGATACCTGGATGGTATGAAGAGAGTCCCATTCAATATTGAAGTAGATCGTCCGGCATCTTTCAGACCTGCGACCTCTATGGACCGTGTTGGTGGCGATGAGGATACTGATATTTTTGAGATTAGCAACTACATGGATTTAGTAGATGCCCCTGTGATGTTTTCAGAACCTGATTTCACCTACATCAATGTAGGAGCAGCTAAAGTATTAGTAGCGGTATATTCACCAACAGGCAAAGTAACGTCAAAGTTTATTGCTGGGGAGATTGAGCCAATTTTGCAAGCGCAACGGGAGTACCTGGGTGGCAAATTGCCCATCGACAAATACGCCTTTATTATCTATCTGACAGACGGTGTTTCGGCTTCTGGTGCATATGGAGCGCTGGAGCACTCTTATTCGTCTTTTTATTACCTGCCGGAAATGGATCCTGCTAATATTGCGCAAACCATCCGCGATGTAGCAGCACACGAGTTTTTTCATATTGTAACTCCACTTAATGTGCATAGTGAAGAGATCCACGATTTTGATTTTATCAATCCTAAAATGTCTAAGCACCTGTGGATGTATGAAGGCGTTACTGAGTATTCTGCTGGCCACGTACAAGTAAAACACGGTCTGATGCCAATAGAGCAATACCTAGACGTCATCGCAGAAAAAGTACGCGGAGCAGAACGACACAATGACAAATTGCCATTTACTGAAATGAGCAGTGGCTGTTTGCACACGCACAAAGATGAATACCTGAATGTTTATCAAAAAGGTGCCCTTATCGGAATGTGCATGGACCTTGAACTAAGAAGCCTGTCTAGCGGAAAGTACGGCATTCAGAACCTTATGGCTGACCTTTCAAAGGAGTACGGCAAAAACCAAGCATTCAAAGACGACGAACTTTTCGATAAAATTGAAAAACTAACTTATCCTGAGATTCGAAGTTTCCTAAATACACACGTAGCGGGATCAACACCATTACCAATAAAATCCCTTCTTGAAAAAGTTGGAATTGAATACGCACCAGTGAAAATGGTAAAAGAGAAAACAGTCGGCGGCCTTGAAAATGCACTAGGGGTTGATTTTGGAACGGGTTCTTTCTACATAGAAAAACCAGAAATGTTAGATGGATTTGGAAAAAGCATGGGTTTCATAGGAAAAGATGTCATCAAATCATGGAATGGCGTAGATCTAAATCTGCAAAACATCAATCAGGTACTTACTGACTTTATGATGAAGGTAGAAGTGGATGATCCAATCAACATCGTTGTAAATAGAGACGGCAAAGAAAAAGAGCTAAAAAGCACTTTCCAAATGGCAGAGGTCGAGCGCAAACATGCTTTCTCGCTTGTAGAAGCGCCTACGGAAGAGCAACTGCAGCTTAGAACTGCCTGGCTAGGAGATTATAAGACAGCGACAGAGGGAGGAAGTAAGTAGGGATTGGTTATTGGAATAATGGTTGGATTGGTAGTAATCTAGGAACTACGCAGCTGCGCACTCATTCGCCTGTCACGTTCTACGCAATACTACAAATACGCAAGGTAAATTGAGGGTTGAAATGATATTGATCCTCAAAATTTTGCCCTAATAAACCATTACACCATTAACAATTCCAACAATTAACTAAAACAAAGACCCCTGAATTCCCCCATCCGTTTCCACACCACTCAAATTAGGGATCAGCACTTCTAGCTTCGTTTTTTCGGCCAGCTGTTCGGCTAGATAAAGGGCCATTTCAGGCGCCTTAATATTGTCTGGCTCATGAGGGAAGAAATAAATTTCCTGCACTCCCTTACTGGTCCATTGGTCAATCCGCTGTACCCAGTCATCTATCCGATTGTAGTCTGACGGCACAAGGTCATTGCCCACAAATCGTACAAGTACTCTAGGACAAGTAATCGCCATGTGCAACACATCCCGCCTTCCAGCAACATCAGTAATCACCAATCCCATGTTCAATTCTTCCAACACCTCCAATAAAGGGGACAATACCTGCTGATCAACAAACCAGGAAGGATGCCGCAACTCAATCGCCAATGGAATCTCTCTAGGGAAAGTCTGCAAAAAACGAACGAGCAAGGGAAGGCGATCTGCTCCAAAATAAGGAGGTAACTGCATGAAACAACTCCCAATCTTATTCCCCAATCCATGAATAGTCTCCAGCCAAACCGTCAATAAATCATTGTCCATCCCCAGTTCTTTGCGATGGCTAATTTGCTGCAGGACTTTAGGACAAAATCGAAACTCTTCGGTCGATTCTGACTTCCATTTTTGGACAGAAGAAGGAGAAGGGGTTCGATAATGTGTGGTATTAAACTCAATGGTATGAAACGATTTAGCATACTGTTTTAAGTAATCTTTCGCCTTTGTCCCTTTCGGATAGACGGTGCCCACCCATTCCTTCATACTCCATCCGGTGCAGCCAATGTAGATTTTGGGAGATGCAACAGCAGACTGCTTCTCTAAAAATCGGCTAGTAAATGGATGATCCGTCGGCAAGCTAAAATCTACGCCACTGATGTCTGGTAATTTGCCAAATTTCATAGTTATTTTTGTTGCATAGTATAGACTTTTTTGATGGCGGAAAATGGTAAAGGGTAAGTGGCAAAATTCACCTTTAGATTTTTTGCCATTAGCAAAAAATACATGATTAGTTAGTCCTCTTCTTCAGTCTATATCCTTCTACCAACAGTTTTACGCCAGCAAAATAAGTCCCTCTACTACTCTCCACTTTTTACAATAGTTTTGGTGATCTGTTTTCCTCCTTGGGACAATCTAAGAAAATAAACACCCGTTTCAAAGGCCGAGAAGTCAAGAAAAACTTGTTGCTCACCTGAAGGTAAGGATGAATAATCATTTGATAAAAGGACTCTTCCATACGCGTCAAAAACCTCGATGGTAGCCGTTTTTTGAGTTTCAAATTTCTCAAAGGTAAGGGTCAATTGATGGCTAACCGGATTTGGCGAATAGTCCAATGACATAAGATTTGCTTCTATTTCAGGAAGTGTTCCTTTTCTTTCTTGTACAGCAAAACCAGACACCAACGACCTTCTAAAGTCAGTTCCTTCAGCATTCAAGATCAAATTATATACCCCAGCAGGAAGCCCTTCTTCGATCACCAAGTTAAATTGAGCGGTTGAGGTAGGGCTAAATTTTACCACCTTGGAGAATTCATTCTTTACACCATTTCCATCCAATTCATTGGTTTTGGTTAAGACGCCTGTTATTTTGGCAGTTCCTGTTAAATTGGAAAGCGAGGCATGTAGTTCAATTGCTTTTCCTTCTTCTAGCGAAGTCGGTTTATTGTATTTAAGACTTGGGCCATTTTCGTAAGCGATTACTGCTGCAAAATCAGATGCATTCGTTTCGAGCGTGTATTTTCCTGGTTCCATTTGATCCAGAACAATAGTGCTATTTATTCCTTTCACGCCGATAGTTGAATGGAGGTCGAGTACTACTTGTGCATGCGCATGCTCCTTAGTTAATACAAATTCGTTTTCAATGTCAGCATGCATGAATTCGATTTGCACCCTGCCCGAGCCCGGATGAATGAAGAAGGACTCCTGGACTCCATCCATAGTGGAGATTATTTCGAATTGACTTTCTACAAAATCCTTATTGGCTATCTCCTGTGTTTGATTGGCCAATCGCAAATTAATTGGAGATTGAATCCAAGGAGTTATTTCATTCCAAACAACGTCAGACAACGCAATATCAATATGATCCACCTTAGGGGTTTTGTCACAAAACCATCCCCAGCAATAGCCTCCCCAAATTGGATTGCCACCAGGACGTGTAGAAGAATAATACGGAGTAACGCCATCATTGCCGCCATTGGAATTGCCACCTCCCATTACCTTTAGAAGGTTTCCACCAACAAACATAGCCGGCGCAGAAATAGTAGTCCCACTGTTGTATCCCCAGCCACCAAAATTGATGAATTTGCTAGGTTGATTGTCAGGATGATTATCAAGAATTGGTCTTGCAACGTTTTCCATATAGTAAGTAGTGGAAGTAGATGTACCGCCACCTAAGCCGATAAAATCAACCAACCAATTGAAGGCTGGTGTTTCTGCTAAATCGGCAACACCTGTTCCTTTGAAGGGCGTGCCCAAGGAGATAACCCGATTGACTAAATCCTTTTTACCTTCCGTGAACATGGCTACCTCGGCAGCTTTTCCGCCGTTAGAATGGGCAACAATCACCACATCGTTTACATTATAGTGCGAAGTAATGTCTTCAAGCATATCCGCTAAAATCTCTCCATTTTTCCACATTCCTTCTCCTCTGGTCAGCGCAACATAGGCCGTTCTGTATCCATCGTGATAGGCCTCTTTATACATCTCGTTGCCAAACAAAAACCATAAATTGGCGAGGTCAATAAAACCATGTACAAACACAATTACAGGCTTGTTTTGGCTATTGTTTGGTTCTTTACCATAATAAACTTTTGATTCATTGATAGAACCAATAAATAGAGGACTCATCCAATAAGGAGAAGGCAATTGAACTTCCGGGTAGTTACTTTGAGCATGAATATTTGTATTGCAATAGAATGCTAACAGAAAAACAGAAAGGAGTAGTTTTTTCATGGTGATTAGGTTAGTATGAGTGAATAGTTGATTAAAGGAATGTACTTTGTGTGTATAAATTTACGAATCTAACTTAATTCAACCAAAGAATAAGCGAAATTTCGCCAACTTATATTTATATATGTTTTTTTGTTCTAAGTCGAGGTGTGCCTCATTCTGTGCTCAGTTTCCTTATTGAATTAATATTCACAAAGTAAAAAATAAAACAAAAAATAAGGATGGCAATCAAGGCTTGCCACCTTACAAAGCGAGGAATTGTAACACTATATGTCTCCAACCAATAGCTAATGCTATACTTTGCAATAATCAAAAAGAGGGTAGTTGAAAGCCCTAAAAAGATAGAAATAGAAAACAGCTTTTTGGAGAACAAACCAACAAGAAAATCAGGCTGATAGCCAATTTGAATTAAGCGATGGAGGTCCTCTTTAGATCGAGCAATGATGAGCTTGAAGCTAAGTACAAAGACCAGCAAAGACAAGAGAAAGATCAGTAAGCCTGTTAGCCCAATGCCGCTAAGCATTCCATTTAAGATCGTCCCGAGTTTACTTCCCAAAAGTTTGTTCCCGCTTAGCTCATAGCCCTTGTCTTCCAGGAATTTACTAAACTGTTTGTCTTCGGATTGATTGGTGGAGATGACTAGCCTGGAAGATCGCTTTGTACTTGTGGTACCAAATTGACTATTGGCCCATTCCATAAAAGATTGCGGTACCAAAATAGAGTTGATCCGGTCACTAAAGCCAACAATCCGACCTTTAAATTTACTTGACTTTTGATTGCCAGAAACGGTTAAATCGAAGGTGACAAGCTTTATGGTACCAGGCGTAAACTGCGGCAAACCTTGACTTGGAGCAAATCCGAAATTGTATAAGGCAAGGTAATCTCTGGACAACAAAATCGGGACTTCTTCTTGATCGACTTCCCAATCCCAAGGGGTACTTTTTACGTCTACATACAAGTCGGGGACTGCTTCTAAAAACAATTCTGTATAAAAACCAAAATCACTACTGGAGGCACTTACTTTAAATTGGTTTGCCGTGAATTTTCCGACGTGATTGATGAGTGGTTGGGCTTCTAGTTCTTTTATTTCCTTTTCGGAAAATCCAGATTTTATTCCTAGCGTATTCAGTAGGTTGACAGGCTTGTTTATGGTTACGAAATCTTCAGATCCAGTTTGTTGGGTATTCAAAAATTGATGCAAATCCAAATAGGTCTGGAAGGAAAACAGAAATAAGGATAAGCCTATGAACGCTCCAATGGTCGCCAAGACTACCTGACTTTTTTTCTCTTTAGACCAGAGCAGGCCTTCGATCAGTTTGGATTCTTTTTGCTGTTTTTTGCTCAACTATATCAACGATTATTTGTGCGGAGGACTAGCTGTTAAAATTAAAAAATGCCGGGTGCAATTACTATATTTGCAGCACCATGCAAGAAACGATTCTAATATTAGACTTTGGGTCACAATATACACAACTAATAGCAAGAAGAATACGAGAGCTAAATGTATATTGCGAAATTTTACCCTACAATAAAATTCCTCAATTAACGGATCACATAAAAGGTATTGTGTTAAGCGGAAGCCCCTTTTCTGTTAAGGATGAAAACGCTTTACAAGTAAACTTAGAAGCTCTGGTCAATAAAAAACCGATTTTAGGAGTTTGTTATGGTGCACAATACATAGCAGAACATCTTGGGGGAAAGGTGATGCGCTCTAATAAACGAGAATACGGCAAGGCCAATCTCTCAAAAATTAAGAAAGACGAGTTTACCAAAAACATTGCAGAAGGATCTCAAGTTTGGATGTCGCATGGAGATACCATCGCGGAGATACCAGAAAACTTTGAACTATTGGCAGGTACAGAAAGTATTGATGTTGCTGCTTTTAGGTCAAAATCAGGAGCATATAGTCAACCAGTTTACTGTATCCAGTTTCATCCTGAAGTGACCCATTCCCTTGACGGGAAAACCTTGCTTCATAATTTTATCATAGATATTTGTGGCTGCAAGGGGAGTTGGACACCCGATTCATTTGTAGAGTCCACAGTAAAAGAGTTGCAAGAGAAAATCGGCACAGATAAAGTACTACTCGGACTTTCTGGTGGAGTAGATTCTACGGTGGCAGCTATGTTGATGCACCGAGCAATTGGTAAAAACCTATACTGCTTTTTTATTGACAATGGGCTGCTTCGAAAAAATGAATTTGAGGATGTTTTAGATTCTTATAAAGGAATGGGCCTTAATATTAAAGGGATTGACGCCTCCGATCTATTCCTTAATGGGCTAAGCGGAGTTTCCGATCCTGAAAAGAAAAGAAAGATAATTGGCAGGATTTTTATTGAAGTATTTGAAGCAGAGTCTAAAAAACTGGAAGGCATCCGATGGTTAGCCCAAGGCACTATTTATCCTGATGTCATTGAATCGGTTTCTGTTCATGGGCCTTCTGTTACTATTAAGTCGCACCATAATGTTGGTGGGCTTCCTGACAAACTAAATTTGAAAATCGTAGAACCGTTGCGCTCTCTTTTCAAAGATGAGGTACGCAGAGTGGGGTATTCTTTGGACATTCCAAAGGAAATAGTTGGCAGACATCCATTTCCAGGTCCGGGACTCGCAATTCGGATTTTAGGAGAAATAACAAGAGAAAAAGTCAGTTTACTGCAAGAAGCTGATTATATTTATATTAATAACCTAAAAAAACACGACCTTTACGACAAAGTATGGCAAGCAGGAACAATCTTGTTGCCCGTACAGTCTGTTGGTGTAATGGGAGATGAACGTACGTATGAATTGACAGCAGCCCTTCGCTGTGTTGATTCTGTGGATGGTATGACTGCTGAATGGAGTCGATTGCCTCACGAGTTTTTAGCCGTCGTTTCCAGTGAGATTATAAACAATGTAAAGGGTATAAACAGAGTCGTTTATGACATTAGTACAAAACCTCCCGCTACTATTGAATGGGAGTAAAATAAAGGGTATGGCAGCATTCTTAATTTTCTGTTTATTAACAAACTGTGGTGTTGTTAAGACAGTTCCTTCTAATGATACATTAGACTATGGGACTACTGAGCGCGACCCCATTCACGGAAACAAACCAACTGCCTCTACCGACGATAAAGCACCTACAACCACCTCCGAAACAAATACAAACACCATCGAGTGGTCAGACACCACTATTGTTATTAATAAACCAACTATCGACACCTCCAAAATTGTAGAAATAATAACCCCTGCAGAAGTAAATGTGGAGGAGATCGAAGAAGAAATTGTTACCGAACTTGAGGAAATTCCTATAACAAAAGACGGATACAAAGTAGTCGTCATGCTGCCCTTTTTTACAAATAAGTTTTCTACCTACGGCAGTATCAACAAAGACTCAAAAATGGCGCTTGAGTTTTACGAAGGTGCGAAAATGGCGTTTGACCGACTTCGAGGAGAAGGTGTCGCGCTTGATGTAACCGTGCTCGATACAAAGGGTGATGTAGGAACTGTCCAGTATTTACTGCAAACTTCGGAAGTGCTAGACGCAGATCTGATCATCGGTCCAGTCACGAAAGACAACAGTCGACTAGTTGCTGAGTTCGCACGGAACAATAGAAAAACAATGGTTTCTCCTTTGAACAGAAGAGGAGACATTGCCAAGCAAAATCCATTTTATGTTCAGGTAAACCCTACCTTGAATACCCATTTTGTGGAATTGCTTTCTTATATCTACAAAAGTTATGGTAGCACTAGCAATGCGCTAATCATTGCGCCTGCAGGAAGAACAGGCCAACAAAGAATGCGATATTGGCAGCAAGCAAATTTTATTGCCAACCAGAGTGCCTCCGTGCCTCCGTTGAAGTCAATGACCTTCGATCCCAAATCCGCAGGAAACGTCGAGCTTGACCTTGAAACTTACCTTACAAAAGGGGCACAAAACATCGTGATCATCCCTTCCAGCTCAGAGTCTTTTGTCAATTTTATGATGCGCGAATTGAGCCCATTGCGGCATGACTATCCAATGGTTGTCCTTGGTATGCACTACTGGGAGCATTTTGAAAAAGTAGATTATGGCTATTACGAAAATCTAAAGGTGCATATTTCCAGCGAATATTATGTCAACAAAAACGATTCGCAATACCGAAGTTTTAAAAGACAGTACTTTGATAACTATGGCGCAAATCCTTCTGAAACAGTACTGAAAGGCTACGATACCATGCTTTTCTTCAGTCGTATGATGACAAAGTATGGCGTTTATCCTCAAAATCATTTGGCCAATGAGTCGGCCAGATATATGCATACTACATTTGCAATCACTCCAAAGTTTTCCTCATCTGGGGCTTCAGAAACTGGCGGAGCGGTGAGTACCTACGAAAACAGTTACATCAATATCCTGAAGTTTGAAGACTTTCAGTTCAGGAAGGTCAATTAGCTTAGACCATTCCTATTTAAGAACAAAAATTACCGGTATTAAAGACAGTTTTTAGCTATCTAAAAGTCAAGCATGACTTTTAAGACCGATCTATTTTCTCCTTGGGTGTGATAGCAGCCTTTTTCTGGAATACCTTGATTCAATATGAATGTTATTGTAATCAAGTAACTTGTTGACAAACTAGTTAGGATTTAAGGATTTACTCTGGTACTACGAAAACCAAAGTGCTGGAAACTGACTTGGGTTTGCTTCATGCATAATCCCATATACTGCCTCAAAAACATCCTCAGCGTTTGGTTTTGAAAAATAATCGCCGTCAGATCCACTAGGCACTCGATGTGGAGCGGCAGTAATGGTCTTCGGAGAAGAATCTAACAAATGATAGCCATTCTGTTCTTCCATAATTTGCTGTAATATGAAGGCAGAAGCACCACCCGGGACATCTTCATCTAAGATAACCAGGCGATTCGTTTTTTGCAGGGACTGTTGGATGACATGATTAATATCGAACGGCAGCAACGTTTGGACATCAATAAGTTCTACAGAAATACCACTCTCTTTCAGTCGTTTGGTCGCCTTTTGAGCAACTCGGACGCAAGATCCGTAAGTCACCAAGGTCAGGTCATTCCCATCTTCCAGTACATCAGGTACCCCAAGAGGAATTGTATATTCGCCAATATTAGAAGGAAGATCTTCTCGTAAACGATAGCCATTCAAACACTCAACAACGATAGCTGGATCGTCTGCTTGCAATAGCGTATTGTACATTCCAGCAGCCTGAACCATGTTTCTCGGTACACAAATATAAATGCCTCGAAGAGAATGTAACATCATTCCCATAGGCGAACCTGTATGCCAGATTCCTTCTAGTCGGTGGCCTCTGGTGCTAATGATCGCAGGGGCTTTTTGCATTCCTTTTGTTCTATAGCGCAACGTGGCCAAATCATCAGATAACGGCACCAAGCCATAAAGAAGATAGTCGAGGTACTGAATTTCTGCTATCGGGCGCAAACCCCGCATCGCCATACCAATACCCTGTCCGATGATGGTCCATTCTCGGATCCCTGTATCGAAAATTCGGTCTTTCCCATGGATTTCCTGTAGGCCGGCAAAGCCTTGATTTACGCCTCCAATGTGGCCAACGTCCTCGCCAAAAGCAAATAGATTTGCGTGTTTTTCGAAGGATTTATCATGAAAGGTTTTTAAAATTTTATGCCCTTCCATTTTTGTAGGATCGTCGTCATAACTTGGAGGGATAATGGGGACATTCAACGCAGAGTTTTCTCCTTCGCAGTACAATTCGGTATTGTAATATTCTCTATTTTGTTTTACTTCAGCGTGGAGCCATTCGATGAGCTCATTTTTGCCTTCCGATTGTTCGGTGCCGAGGACTCGTAACACATTTCTTGCATTGGCGATCAGCTCGTTTTGCATGGGATACACCTGCTTGGACTTATTGACCAACATGCGGAGGTCTGATGCTGCATTTTGAATTTCCTGGCCCTTGCTGGAGGAAGTGGCTAATCGTTTGTATAGTTCTGTGAGGTATTCATATTTCTTTTTGGGTTTGGCGATAGCCTTTTCCCATGCTGCGTCGGCGCTCGTTTTTGCTTGTATTTTTGCCTCATTTCTGATTTCGTCAAGCTGTTCTTCCGTTGCGATACCCACTTCGATCATCCATTTTTTCATTAGATCTATACAGTCGTATTCGATCTCCCATTCTAGGCGTTCTTTTGTCTTGTATCTTTCATGAGAACCAGAAGTAGAGTGCCCGTTTGGCTGCGTACATTGTTTGATATGGAATACTGCGGGGGTGTGCGTCTCTCTAACCTTGGCTATCCCTTTTTCGTACATTTGGATCAAGCCGACATAGTTCCAAGCATATTCGGTATGAATATCAACGCCTTCTCCCTTTTCGTTTGTATTAAACCCATCTAATAATTCAGAAATGCTTCCCTTGGTGGTTTGAAATTCGATGGGCACGGAGATTCCAAAGCCATCATCCCAAACGGAGACTGCCAAGGGAACTTTTTGAACGCCAGCCGCATTGATCGTTTCCCAAAATACCCCTTCTGAGGTACTCGCATCACCAATCGTACAGAAAGAAACCTCGTTTCCATTATCGGAGAATTGATTTTCACCTTGAAGCGATTCGGAATTTCTGTAGACTTTTGAAGCGAGGGCAAGTCCTAGGGCTCTCGCCATTTGACCGCCGGTAGGGGAGATGTCAGAACTGACATTTAATTCATTTTTATGATTTCTCCAACTGCCATCTTCCTGATTTACTAATGGAGTAGCAAAATGGGAACTCATTTGTCTTCCAAAGGAAAATGGGTCATTATCAGGGTCGGCGAAAAGCTGCGCGTAGTATTCTTCAAGTGTAGAAAGACCAAGTGCAAACATGAAGGTTTGATCTCTATAATATCCTGACCTAAAATCTCCTTTTTTGAATGCTCTGGCCATGGCTACCTGCGGCACTTCTTTTCCATCTCCAGAAATTCCAAACTTCCCTTTTCCACTAAGCACGAGTTTCCTATTGAGCACACTTACCTCTCTACTAATGCAGCAGATCCGATAGTCGTTGATCACATCATTAATAAACTTTTCTTGAGCGGAGAGAGAAATGACTTCTTGGATGTCGGGCATAATTATTATTTAATGGGAAAATAAGTTCTTTGATATTGAATAGGTTTCTAGAAAAAAGCTAGCAATTATCAATTATTTCTTACTACAAAGATAAAAAAAATAGCTAAAAAGACAGCAGATTTTATCGATTGGTATGATAATTGAATTATTCGAGACAACAGCCAAAAACTACAAAAAAAGTGGTTGTTCCTTTAAAGAAAATTGATTAAATTTGTAATTCACACAATAATAAAACTTACTCAATCATGAAAAAAATATTATCTCTAATTGTTCTTTCAGTATTTGTTGGTTCTGCGTTATTTGCGCAAGACAAAGTTAAAAAGGCCACCTCCGTAGAGAAAGCTCCATTAGAAGTGAAAGGTAAAGCTATAATTGGCGGAGCTGAAGTTGCTCCTAAAGCTGCAGCGGAAGATGTCGCTCCAGCAGCAGATTCAAAAATGACCTTCGACTACCTCCTTATGGATTATGGTACGATTACGCAAGGATCAAATGGGGTAAGAACTTTTCCTTTCATAAATGATGGGTCTGAGCCGCTAGTGATTGCAACAGCAAAAGGAAGTTGTGGATGTACTGTTCCACGTTACCCGAAAGAACCAATCCTTCCAGGTGAAAAAGCTGAAATTGAAGTGAGATATGATACTAAGCGTGTTGGTCCATTCACTAAAACAGTAAGAATGACACACAATGGAAGCACCACTCCTGTTGTTTTAACAATCAAAGGAAAAGTGGAAGCAGAGCCAGAAGGAATCCCTGTAAAAGAAAAAAGTTTAATTACTCCTCAAGGAAATTAAACAAAAAAGAAATATATCTTCGAAAAAGCACTGTTTTTTAACAGTGCTTTTTCTATTTTTGCGATATGCCAAAAATATCAAATCGCGGAAACAGTATCCCTGCATCTCCAATTAGAAAATTGGTGCCTTTTGCAGAAGAAGCCAAAAGAAATGGAAAGGAAATTTTTCATTTAAACATTGGACAACCCGACATCTTGACACCTAAATCAGCTATTCAAGCCGTTAAGAATACAGACATGCAGGTATTGGCCTATAGCCATTCTGCTGGGTTTGAATCTTATCGGAAAAAGTTGGTTGGGTATTATGAAAAATTTGATATAGACATTGAGCATACAGACATTATAGTCACTACGGGGGCTTCAGAGGCCATTTCCTTTGGTATGATGTCCTGTCTTGATCCAGGAGATGAGGTCATTGTCCCTGAACCTTTTTATGCCAACTACAATGGGTTTTCTATATCAGGAGGCATCAAAGTGAAGCCGATTACTGCTTTTATTGAAAATGACTATGCCTTGCCACCCATCTCCGATTTTGAGAAACAGATAACTCCAAATACCAAGGCCATTTTAATTTGTAATCCTTCCAATCCAACCGGATACCTCTATTCTAAGGAGGAATTATTAGCATTGAAAGAAATTGTCTTAAAACATGATTTGTTTTTGTTTGCTGATGAGGTATACCGGGAGTTTTGTTATGATGACAATACATTTACTTCCATTTTGACTATCAATGGATTGGAGGAGCATGCAGTTGTTTTCGACTCCATATCTAAACGATTTAGCGCTTGTGGCGCACGAATTGGATCAATTGTCAGCAAAAACAAAGAGGTCATGGCGACAGCAATGAAATTTGCACAGGCCAGATTGAGTCCACCGACATTGGCACAAATCTTAGCAGAAGCGACACTTGATGTCCCAGATAGTTATTTGAGTGAGGCTATCGCTGAATATGATGAGCGACGCAAACTGCTTACTTCCCGACTTCAACAAATGGAAGGGGTGACTTGCCCTCGGCCAACTGGTGCTTTTTATGCATTCGCGCGTTTGCCGATTGATGATGCAGATCGGTTTTGCAAATGGTTGCTTCAGGACTTTGAGCAAAATGGTGCTTCTGTAATGTTGGCTCCTGGTACTGGTTTTTATTCTTCTGAGGGCTTAGGTAAGCAAGAGGTTCGAATGGCTTATGTTCTGAATAAGGAAGACCTGACAAAGGCGCTTGATTGCCTGGAGGCAGCGCTTAAGGTCTATCCTGGGAGGTTTCTTAGGGAAGAGTAGGCCAAACGTTAAAATGTTACTGGCGCAGACATCGCCTTTGACTGACAGGCCTATAACTTAGGCGACTTAATGTCAAAATCTACAGACTAAATTCATACTTACGTCAGCGACTGAAGTCGCTGAACCTATTGGGAGCTTTTCTGAGATATTTTTCGGAAGAATTCTCCGTAAGGAAAAAATGCCCTTCGTCCTGAAAACGAAGGGCATTTCTATATCTTTCATTCTATACAGAAAAAGAACACTACCGCATCCTTGCTCTAAAGAAGTTCATTGCCTGCACGCTGGAAAGGTCAATTTCGAGGTAACCACCATCGTCCATTTTTGTTTTGAGGTCCTTCTTTTTTGCGGATAAAATGACGTCATTGTATTCTTCATTAGAAGAAATAGTTTTTAGCTGTCTGTTTTGATATTGAATGAAGTACCATTCATCACTTGGTGATTCAATGAGAATGCTGAGTTTATCTTGTTGTCCGAATATTTTTTGAATATCAACGTAGGCAGTTATCATTTTTTCTATAGACTTTCCATTTATGGAATGAATACCTACCTTTTTAGAATTGACAAATGACAGAATATCGCGATCCCAGCCCATTTGAATTTTGTTGAAGAACAAAGAATATTTAGATTCTTTAGGCATCACAAGACTAAATCCATTATTTACGGAAGTAATTGCGCGTTCCAAAATTTTATCATCCTTTATGTATTCTGCGAGAGCATTAGGTACGTGTTTGGCGGTTAGATTTACATCTGGCAAATCAGCACCGTACCCATATAAGTCGTCCGCAATAATGTTGAGCATTTTTTCTGGCAATGGCAGGTTGATTCCCATCATCAGATCGAATTTGATATTTTGGCTGTTTTCTAAATTGGTTTTTGTTATTCCGGCTGCATCAATTGACAAATTTCCAAAAAAGCCTTTATCAAACTTAAATTTTCCCTCAGCAATGATTTCACCATCAGTTTCGTCGAAAGTTAGCATATTTCCGCGTCTTACTCCTGTAGCTACTTTTGCAGAATCTCCCATCATAAAAAGGGATTTAGCTTTGTCGTGCTTCAGTAATCCATTGGCCGTAAAAAGCTTCATATCCTTACGTTTCCATGGATTTGCCAAAACGCTAGGGTAGACATAAGCAGAATCCAGGTTGAGCAAAATGCCCGCATGGAGCTTGATCCCATCCGAGTTTTTAGGGTTTTCAAACTCCAGCATAACATTCTTACGATCTACTTTTGTATTTATTGAAAACCAATCTGTCCTTAAAAGCTTCGGTGTTTTGATTTTAGCATATCCTTTGAAAAGAAGGTTCTTACTATTTGCACTAAGGTTGACGCTACCTTTGTAAATGATTTTATCATCTACATGGAAGTTGGCATCTCCTGGTATGCTTCCTGCTCCTGTGGTTACATATTTTTTACTCTTGGTTCGTTTTACCTGAATATTATTGAACAAAATTTCTTGTTCTTTTCCAGAAACATTGTATTCATAATTTCCACTTGCGGTATAGCGATTTCTCCCCGTAATATTTACTTCTGAGTTATTGATTGTGTGGTATTTGTTTTTGGTGTTCGCTACAATCGTTGCATTTTTTAGGGTATTCATGATGGCATCTGCCTGAATCACCACTTTCCCATCAGAAGGAGTAATGACTGCGTCTGCTACTTTTATCAATGGTACGCCTTCTATGTTTAGGATATTAGACTTCAAGTCGTAGTTTGCGCTTGCTGCAGAAAAGTGGAGGGAGTCTTGTTCTCTTTTTGTAGAGACAAATGAACCACCAGCACCCTTAGACGATTTAAACTTGATGGATTGTTTTTTCATATCCCAATCAAACTTATCGAGGGAAGTTTTGTATTGGTTGTAGGGCATCTCTGTATTGGCCCGTTTATCATTGTTGGACTGGAAGGAACCTGTCCCTTTGTCAAAATCAAGTTTGGTCGACACATTTTTAGTGTTCAGGGCCAATTTAGCGCCTGCGTCCAGTGCTTTAATCACCAGGTTGGAAGTGTCGGCATTTACACCTCGTGCTTTGAACAACAGTTGGTCAGAAGTAAGCGTAGCTTCCTCCCAATCCAGCACTCCTTCTCCATAAAGGCCACCTGGAGTTAATACCAATCCACCTTCGAGTTCTTTTTGTCCATCAAAAAAATCGAAAGGTTTGTCGTCTGATTTTATGTACATACTGTCCTTGTAAGGGTGCCAATCCACATCGACATCAACAGCACTTACCTCTGGAAACTCTGTGCCGGAGGTTTGTTCTTTTACTCCAAAGGAGTTTGCTTTAGCTTTCATTTTATCCGGTAGGAATAAAATTTCGTCGGAACTCATTTCTGATCCCATATAGTTGATGTCTCCCTTGCCAATAAGGCCTTTATTATTCAGCGAAATTGTATTGTGGAATTTTCCTTTTTGGTCGCCCCCTTCATTGTAGATGTCAAATCCTCCCGGAGGCGCCTGGGTTTCAAAACCAAGGGATAAATCTTCTTTTTGAACACGTAGTTTCTCTTTGAATTGGGGGAATATGTTTGCTGTATGCATATTGCCATCAAACGTGAGATAATCGGGGTCAAAAGAATCAAGACTATCAAAATTGAAAGGGTCTAACTCGAAGTAAAATTCGTCTTTTTTGTAGGCTTTGTTTTGAATTTTCCTGTCCTGATAATAGGCCCTCGATTTTTGGGTGCTTTCAAAGGAAGGGAATTCCGGTATGTTTTCCCGACTGGATTTATTGCTTGGGGCGTCAATCTGTAAAGAACCATATAGATTTTCAAGACGCGTAGTCAGCGGCTGGATAATTGGCGTACCATCCATATCTTCGTCCACTTTGATCCGAATTAGAAAAGACTTAATGGTATCCATGTCAAAACCGAACCGATTGTAGTCAAACTTTAAGTTTTTGCCATTGAATATTCCAAATCCTGCATAAACTTGCCCGTCGAACTCCATGTTTCTGTCTTCGGTGAGCTTTAGTTTGCCTTCTTTTGGTTTGAGAACTACTAATTGGGAGTCGCTAATGATCACATTTTTGACCCCATTTATCATCAAGGAGTTGTCCTCGAGATTGATTAATCCGTTGGCTTCTTTTTCTCCTTTTGATCGAATTCGGATAATATCATAGTCGATTTTCTCTACACTGGCATCCGCCCAATTGAACACTTTATCTTTGACGGTGACCATTTTAGTTTCAGGGTCAAAATAAACAAAACCATCTTCCACCAAGGTATTCAGCAGACTATTGATCGTGGTTAGGTCATAGTTAGAATTGAGTGAGGTGGCCAGATCCTCGCCGTGTATTTCTCTGGTATTTAGTTTTTCAGAGTAATTTCGAATTTGGGAAATTGGATTAGTGGTGGCGATACTTTGATATTTGTCATACTTTCGATCATCGAAAAAATTTAGTGACTCAAGTATCGCGTCATTACTGGTGTTAGTAATGCCTGGTTTTCCGATTTCGATTTCACTTTTATCAATTTCCCATCTGATATTACTTGCTTTGATATCGAAATTGTGGTGCGAATCGAAGAATGGCGTTTTATCACTTCCTGTGTTTCCTCTAGTGAGCACAAGGACTCTCTTGACAATATCGAATTTAAAATCAATTTTTGGATGATAAATTGAATCATCTTCGAAGAACATGCTTGATTCTGCTTCCTGAGAAACAATAACTTCCCCTCTACGAATGATAAATTTTTCAGATTTGGCAGAAACAACGAGTTGTTGTTTATTATTGAAGAAATCTATTTTAGCTTGTTGGTCTTTTTCTCCGACCCCAATTACGTCTGAACCTGCCAGTCTGAATCCACCTGTGTAGCGAATTCCTTCTCCAAAATTGTTGATTTCCATGGTTTTTAAGGCAGATTCAAATCTAGGATAGGAGTTTTTGCTAGAAGATCCGACTACGATTTTATCCACGAAAATTCCTCTAATTGGTTTGTCAAAGTAGGTTGGATATTTCAACATGGATTCCTTTACTTCGTAGGAAGTCATTTTAACATTGACGGTATAGCTGTCAAAATTGATTTGTGCATCTCCACCAAAACCTTCTCTGTCCCAGAATACTTCGCCAATTTCTCCATCCCACCGATTATCAAGTGGGAAAAATTCGCCATAGGTTTTTTGGATTCTTATGGAATCTTTCTTTCTAAATCCAATCAGATTTCCTTCTTCAAATTTTACGGAAGGAATGTCATTTGTATAATGGAATGTGTATTTTTTTGTGTCAACCAACCAGCCTCCACCAGTCGTCATGTAGAGCGCATTTTTGCCAAAGAGGTTTACTGCAAATTTGAGATAGTTTTTGTAGGGCCCAAACTGGCCAGTTTTTAAATTCTCGAATATCGGCAACAAAGAAGTAAGGTAGTTATCAAATTTTGACAATTGATCCGTGGCGGCCATATTGTTTAAGGATCTGAAATAACTTTCGAAATGAGGATAAGCCCTCATTTTCAGTTTTAGCATAGCCTCCGCCTGATCTCTCATTTTTGTAAACTGATCACTAGAGAAGTTGCCTGACAGGAGATAATCCTCTAATATTTCTGCAGTTTCTTTACACTCGTCTCTATCTGTACTTTTCAGAAAACTGTTTACTTGTTTGACAAACTCGGCTTTGTTTGTAGAAAAAGATTCTGGAGTTTGTGCCTGTAGGGACATCAGCCCAATCAAGAAACAACAGATATGAAGAAAGAAATTCCTTATCATTTTGTTAGTATTTTACTTTGTTAGTTGCATGCAAATCCACTTATCCTTAACACGTTCTTGTCGTATGGTAAACCCATGTTTACTTACATGCTGCCGCAGCAATTCCCGATCTTTAACTACAAAGCCGGAGATTAACAATTGGCCATTTTTATTCAACATTTTATATAGATCCGGCAAAGCATCAAGAATCACATTTCTGTTGATGTTTGCTACTATAATATCATAATTATTGACAGGAATATCATCCTTTGCCCCTAGTAAGGGCGTTATATTTTCTACTTGATTAAGCTCCGCGTTTTCTTCAGTATTGGAAGAACAAAGTGGATCATTATCAATCGCAATTATCTTGTCAGCACCAAGTTTGGAAGCAAGAATGGCCAAAATGCCTGTCCCACAACCAAAATCAAGCACCAATTTGCATGAAAAATCCAAATCTTTCATAGTTTCCATGACCATGAAAGTGGTAGCGTGATGACCTGTCCCGAACGCCATTTTTGGTTCAATAACTATTTCATGCGGAATTCCAGTGGGAGAATCGTGAAACGGCGCTCGAACCATACAAAAGTCTTCTATAAGAATAGGCTCAAAGCTCTTCTCCCAAATGGCGTTCCAGTTTACTTTTTCCACAAAAATATATTCATATTCAAAGTCAAATTGTGCCTTCAATAAATTCAATTGAACTTCGATTTTTTCTTTGTTGTGGGTATCGGCGATATAGGCTAGAAAACCGTTCTCCGTTTGTTCAAAACCTTCGAATGGCTCTGCAGACAACAAAGCCATCAGTATTTCAGCAATCGGTTCTTCAGCGCGTACTGAATATTGATGGTAGTTTACATTATTAGATTCCAGAATATTTGACATGTGTTGTTATTTCGCAGCGCGCATTTCTAGTAATTTTAAGAAGTCTTCCGCTTTTAAGGAAGCGCCACCTATCAATCCACCATCCACATCTGGTTTAGCAAACAACGCTTCTGCATTGCTGGGTTTGCAGCTACCACCGTACAAAATAGTAGTTGCCTGTGCGATTCGATCATCATAGTTGTTGCTGACAATTTTTCGAATTTCGGCATGCATTTCCTGTGCTTGCAATGGGGTAGCAACTTCTCCAGTGCCTATTGCCCAAATGGGTTCGTAAGCAATGACAATTCTGCTAAACTCATTTTCATACAAATGGAACAAACTTTCGCGTAGCTGACGTTTGACATGTTGTACGTGTGCATTGTCTTCTCGGATGGTGAGTGATTCGCCGCAGCAAAAAATAACATCTAGTCCGGCTTGCAGGGCTAAGTTTACTTTCTTAGTAAGCATTTTGTTGGTTTCGTCAAAATAATTACGCCGTTCGGAATGCCCAATAATAATATAATCCACTCCTACAGACTTCAACATATTGACAGAAATTTCTCCAGTGTAAGCTCCTGCAGCTTCCTGATGACAGTTTTGGGCGGCCAGAAAAACATGCTTGGAGTTTCCGATGATCTGCCGCACAGATTCCAGCAGGTAGTAGGGTGGGGCGATGATCGCCTTTACACCGTTGTCCGTTGCTTGTTTTACGATTTCTGTTGCCAGGGCTTTGCCTTCGTCCAAGGTCATATTCATCTTCCAATTTCCAGCAATAATGTTTGTTCTGTTCATAGGTATTATTCTTATAAATTGATATCAATTTTTTCGCCAAGGAATTTAGGCTTAGTTTTTAAAAAATGCAAATCTAGCATCGCTTTTAATCTAGCCAAATACTCTCTATGAAAAGTTCGGTTGCTTTGGATGGTAACCTCTTTAGCATTGAAGGCGACCACATCCAACCCGTAGTACTTGCCAATGTAGACCGCACGATAATTATGAAACTCCTGAGAAACGATCGTAAATTTATTTTGTTGAAAGACCTCTTTACATCGAATAACCGAATCTAATGTTCTAAATCCCGCGTAATCCAGCGTAATGCAATCTTCTGGAATTCCTAGTTTTACGAGTGCCTGGTACATTGTTCTAGGTTCATTGTAGTTCAGATTACTGTTGTCTCCACTTACAATAAGATGTTTTACTTTTCCAGCATTAAACAAATCTGCTGCTGCATTTACCCGATATTTAAAAAATAGATTGGTATTGCCATTCACGAGATTTTTGCTTGTTCCAAGGACCAACCCTACATTGTTTTCAGGAATCGACTCTATCTTATCATAGACTGAGCTTTTGTTTTTGAATACAATCCAAAGATTACCCACTACGATTAGCAATATCAAGCTAATTCCTGCTACAAAGCCAAAAACGACAAGTCTTTTTATTGTTTTTTTGATATTCAAGATCAATATTTAGAATCCGAATTAATTTTCAGAAAAAGTAATGATTTACAATTGTTTATGAAAAAAATATTTGGAATAACATAAGCAAGCATTGCACCAAAAATACAGAATTTACAAGCATTGTCCGTTAACAAATTGTTAATAAATTATTTATCTGAATATTTGTAATCTCTTGGTTCTTTTTAGTGAATTTTTAGGGTTAGTTTTTTCCTAGCTCGATTGCTCTTTGATGCGCAGCATTAGTTCCTGCTTTCACCTGCTCGTTGAGTGATTTATTGTTGAAAACCTGCATGGCTGCTTCTGTTGTCCCTCCTCTGGAGGATACTTTTTGGATCCATTCTTTACAGGAATAATTATGTCTTTTCTGGAGATGGACAGACCCCATAAAAGTTTGACCGACCAATAGTTCTGCCTCTGACTCACTGAAGCCCATCGATTGAGCAGATTCCATCATCGCATTCATAAAATAATAGACATAAGCCGGTCCGCTGCCAGAAATTGCAGTTGCAGCATCAATCAGCTCTTCAGAAGCCACATAGATTGCTTTTCCTGTGGTATTTAGTAGGTTTTGGACGGTGACGAGCTCAATTCTGGTTATATCATCGGTACTCGTAAAAACGGTCATCCCCATTCCAATTTGCGCAGGCAGATTAGGCATTGCTCTAATGATTTTATTCACCCCGAGTTCCTCTGCGATACTGGTCATTTTAACGCCAGCCATGATGGACAAAATGACTTGCTGTGGATCTATAAATTCACGAATGGCATCAAACAATACGGACGTATCCTGAGGTTTTACTGCTAGGATAATTAGGTCCGCTTTTTCGATACAGTCGCCTGGGTTGCTGTATACTGATCCTACCTTTTGTGTGCTCAGCAGTTTTGCCCTTTCGTCCGACTTCTCTAAGATCATCAGATCTTTTTCTTCGGCTAAGTGGGCTTTTATAAAACTGTGTGCATAGGTGATGCCCATGTTCCCACCACCAATTATAAGTGTTTTCATTTGTTGAGTGCTTAAAATTTATTCATCCACATCATGGATTCCATTGGTCTGTCGCTACGTTTGTTGTACTTCGCCCCTTTCTTTTTATTATAGTAATTTTCAATATCGCCTTCGACTGCAAAATAGATCAATTGGCCGATCGGCATGCCTGCATAGATTTTTACGGGTTGTACACATGAGATTTCGAGCGTCCAATTGTTGCAAAAACCGACATCTCCCTTTCCTGCGGTGGCATGAATGTCTATTCCAAGCCTCCCTACACTTGACTTTCCTTCTAGGAATGGAACAGAGTTATGGGTTTCGGTATATTCCGCGGTGGCTCCTAGATACAACGTGCCAGGCGCAATAATGTATCCTTCGTCAGGAATGATAATTTCTTCAATTTCGTTGTGTTTTTTTGCGTCGAGTACTCGGCCTTTATATACGGCTAGATACTTGGAAAGATGCACATCATAGGAGTTTGTTCCTAAACAATCCCGATTGTACGGTTCAATTACGATTTGACCGGTTTTGATGGCTTCCAATATTTTTTTATCAGATAATATCATGTTGCGAGTTTATTAGCGTGTTCAAAAGGTGAATTCTGGCTATTTTCACCCCATTCCTTTAAAGAGTACAAAAAAACATCATTTTTTCAGTAATCTCAAATGAAGGCCTAATTATTCCTGATTATTTCCCAATGAAAGATTTTTCGGTCATCTCCTGCAGTCAAAAGTTCGGTATTGGAGATCCAGAGAAGAGCGTTTACCGAGTTGACATGCGCCTTGTATTTTAGGATATCGATGACTTTTAAGAGCTCAAATGTCTCAGGATCCCAGATTTTTATCGTTTTGTCTCTACTCCCACTAGCCAGCAGGCCGCCAGACTCCTGAAAAGCAAGGGTATTGACCGTAAATAGATGCGCGTCAATTTCTGCTATTAGCGGATAGGTATTCTTTGCGTCCCGGATGTTTATTTTGGCGTCTCGACCTCCGCTCCACAGAAATCTGCCGTCTGGGGAATAACAAAGGGTGAACACAGAGTTTTTGTGTGCTCCGTGAATTTGTTGTTTTATGTCTAAGGTCTCCAAATCCAAAATAGCTATCGAATGATCGCTGCTACCAATGGCGAGTTCCTTGGTTGTTGGATTGATGGCCATCTTTCGGAGGTTATGATGACTGATTTTTATCGTCTCGAGAGTTCTTTGCTGTTGTTCGTCCCAGATGGTCAATTTCCCATCTCCACCAATCGTATAGATTTGCTGATTGTAGTACTGAATATCGAAAATTCCCTTTTGATGATGGGCAATGTTTTTATTTTTTGATGGATGGCTGAGATTTATCCAATGCAGACCGCCTTCCATATTGCCGACCAGTAGTTGGTTGTTTTTAGCGAGATATTCCATAGAAAAAATAGTCTGTTCGCTTTTTGCAATGAGTTTACCCTGATCTGGTTGTAGGACCGACCATTCAATAACTCGCCCATCCCCACCTGTAGATAAGAAGGTGTGTGGATTTTTCCCTTTTTTCAAGGAATAAACCGCTCCGGTATGGCCGGTAAATTGGTTAAGTTTTTTTATTTGAATAGTGGAATTCATGGTTGTATTTCGATTGCAAAAGTACAAATTTTAATGAGGTTAGAATAGGTTATACTAGGAATTTGATTTGATAAGGAATCGTTAATTTAGATGATAATATCGTGAATCTGTATAGAAACTCTTACATTTGAATTGGATAATGCAGTCCAAAAAATACAGAACATAGCTAAGTGGCTTTATTTTTAAAAAGAAAGGTTGGAAGTACTGGGGAAATGGCCATCTGGCAAATAGAAGAGCCAGAGTCGTTTTTTCTACAAAATTTAGAACTTACCATTCAGGAAGAACAGCGGTTTCAAAAAATAAAGGGACGCAGAAGATTGGAATGGATTGCTGCACGCTGGTTATTGCACTATCTGTCAAATTCTGCGGAACGAATTCCTTGTGTTGCTGATGAATTTGGAAAGCCGCATCTGGAAAATTCCAATTTAGAAATATCAATCAGCCACTCCCAAAAATTGGTTACTGTTGTCATTGATGAGAAAAATCTCGGGGTAGATATACAGTTGCTGGTCTCCAAAATAAAACGAATCGCTCACAAGTTTATGCGAGAAGAAGAGTCTGACAGCCTGGTAGAAGACACGATGATCGAACAGCTTCATGTCTATTGGGGCGCAAAGGAGGCACTTTACAAGGCTTACGGACGGAAAGAACTCGATTTTAAGAAGCATATTATGATCACTCCGTTTTTCTATGATGGCAAGGGCTCTACTAAGGGGCTGGTAGAAAAAGGCAAATTTAAAGCAAGTTTTGATGTTTTTTATGAAAAACTGGGTGACTATATGTTAGTTTATGCGTTAGAGTGTACGAATGCGTCTGTATAATTGGACAATAATTACTTTAATATTAATTCAAGAAAATTGATGAAGATTATTAATAACCTATTTTTTATTTCCCTGTTATGTCTCCTTATTGCTTGTGGGGGCGACAGTGGATCGAGTACAGCCACCACTGAACCAATTGAGGACGTCAACGGATTTGCTGCATTTTATGAAAAATTTCACTCCGATAGTATTTTTCAAATGGAACATATTCGGTTTCCCTTAGAAGGAGTACCTTCCGTTGCCAATACCACCTATGATGGTACTTCCACTTTCTATTGGCAAAAAGACAACTGGTCAATGCATCGCCCAATAGACCTGTCGACTGGGGAGTTTACCAGAGAATTCGATATGTCGCCGATTATGGTAGAAGAACGAATTACCAATGCTCAAAAATTCAGATTGGTCCGCAGATTTTACTACTCCAACAATGAATGGGCACTTATTTATTATGCCGATCTAAATCCTACCAAATAGTTATGGGAAGGCTAATTTGTCTTTTCGGTTTCTCAGTTTTGCTCAGTGCTTGTCACAATATGAAGCACCAATCTGCTATTGAAGACTTTGATAAATTCTATAAAAAATTTCATTCGGATAGTTTATTCCAGCTATCAAGAATTGATTTCCCACTAGAAGGATTACCCGCTTTTGCGGAAGAACAGTTTTTTGAAGAAGGGAGTTTTGAATGGCAGAAAGAATCCTGGGATTTGCATCGAGAAATTAACTACAAAGAATTTCCAGATATTAATGTGGAGATTGTCAGAAAGGAAGCAGAGGTCACTGAATTTGTTGATATGGGCTCAGGGTTTGGGCTAGAACGGAGGTTTGAATTACGCAAACAACAATGGTTTTTGGTGTACTATGTAGGAATGAATAGGTTGAAAAAATAATTGCGAACAGCAGCAATTTAGAGCGATTCCTTTTATTAAGAATAATACTTTTGCTCCTTCAGATACTCCGAAACATATTCCATAACCCCGTCCTCCAAAGAATAAAATTCCTTAGTATACCCGGCAGCCAATAGTTTATCCATTTTCGCCTCCGTAAAATATTGATAAGTATCCCGAATATCAACGGGTGTATCAATGTAAGCAATCTTAGGAGTCAACCCCATAGCAATAAATGTAGAAGCTGCCAGATCATAAAAACTTCGTGCGGTTCCGGTTCCCAGATTATAAAGACCATTCTCAGGCGCAGTTTTCATCAAATAAGCAATTACAGAGACCACATCTTTTACATACACAAAGTCTCTTTTTTGTTGACCATCCGCCACCTCTGCCCGATGTGAACGAAACAGTTTCATGCTTCCGGTTTTTTGAATTTGGCGGAAAGTGTGCAAGATGACAGACGCCATTCGCCCCTTATGGTATTCATTAGGGCCATAGACATTAAAGAACTTCAAACCGGCCCAAAATGGAGGCATCTTTTTTTGTCCCAATGCCCAAATATCAAAATCATTCTTAGACCTACCGTACGGATTCAAAGGAACAAGCTGCGAAGGTAGATCATGGCTGTCAAGGTATCCAAACTCACCTCCTCCATAAGTAGCTGCGCTAGAGGCGTACACCAAAGGAATTTGATAATTAGTACATACCTTCCAAATGGATTTGGAGTAATTTAGATTGAGCCGATCAAAAAGGGCAGTGTCTTGCTCTGTGGTATCTGTACGTGCTCCAAGATGAAATACCTGACTGATTTCTCCAGCATTTTCAGCAAACCAACTGTTTATGAATTGATCGCGGGGTATTTTTTGCAGGATGGATTTGGAGGCTAGGTTCTTTTGTTTCTCGGGATGACTAAAGTCATCTACCAATACCAAATTTCCCATGCCTAAGCTGGATAAGTGGCTGACTAAGCAGCTCCCAATGAAGCCTGCAGCACCAGTGACGACAATCATTTATCCGTTTTTTTCCTGCCAGGCAAGCGCACCGCCTAAAAGATTTCGGACATTTTTGAAACCGGCTTTTTGCATGATTTGCTGTGCATTTGCAGACCGTGCACCAGATCGGCAATGTACGACGATTTCTTTATCTTTGAATTCTTCCAATTCATGCAATCGAACTGGCAATACACCAAGGGGGATGTTCACCGCCTTCATATTGTATTCTGCGTATTCATAAGTTTCGCGGACATCCAGGAAATAGAAATCTTCCTTATTGTCGATTTTTGATTTTAGTTCATCAATTGTTATATCTGCCATTGTAGTAGTTTTAGTTGCACTGACTAGGTTTCTTATTGGTGATCCATAAGTTTATAGATTGGCCCGTACGGACGGATGCACCGCTATAATATCTAGGTTGTTGTCTGAATATATAAGCTGAAGCGGTATCAGTAATAGGGCCCTCGGCAATTATAGATCCTACTAGTAAATTATAATTTCGAATTGTAAAATTTGCTTCGTCTAAAGTTTGGCAGACGACATCAGGAATACTCACTTCAAATCCCTGGCCTTCTGCTACTACGATACTGATTTTTGACCCTTTTGGTAGCTTGAAAGGTGGTTCTTTCTCTTCTTTGTTAGGGCGTTTTACTGTTTTTCCTTTGTAGCGTACTTTCAATACGGTATTGATGGCGCGATCCGGGACGTATTCGATTTTGCTTGATAATTTGATCCCTCTGGATTTTAGCATTTTTTTGACAAAATCGACGTCTTTGCCCCAGATATCTGGCAAATTGACTAGTGGTGGGGTAGACGCGTTAACAGTAAAATAAATTTTTCGGTTTTGTTTTACCTTTGAATTGGCTTTTGGATCCTGATCTAAGATGGTCGCCGGTTTTTTATCCGGATCATACATAGAATCGATGACATGATACCTGAAATTGTGTTCCTCCAATTGATCCTGGACAAGATCAAGCGTTTGCCCTCGAAAATCTGGAAGGGTGATCGACTCTCCATGTTTTGTATAGGAGGAAAGCGTGCTAAATGCAAAAAAGAGCAACAAACTCACAATTGCAGCAGCAATCGCAAAGTTGATAAGGAATACTTTACTTGTCAAAAAGTAAAACAATTCCCGTAAGGCAACTTTTAATTTGGGTAGAATATTACTGAAGGCTTTTTTCATGAAAACCGAATTCTAAAATTTTGTCTATAAACCCATAGGGTTTGTAATGGTTGATGGCAGATTGATGAAAAATACAAGTAGCTGGCGTCATTCCTGGAAGTGAATTTACTTCAATAATAATGGTCTCCGCCTTATTGTCCTCAAAGATTCTCACGAATGCATCTATCCGTGCATAGCCTCTGACGTTAAGTATTTTTGCTGCTTTTTCCAGGTCTTTTTTTACCTGAGCTGCAATATAAGTATAATCCTTTTTATTATCAGCAAACCTTGCCGGGGTAATATTTTGTCCTTCACCAGCCAGAAATTTTTCTTCCAATGATAATATCTCTGAGCTGGCCAGTGCTTCCGACGGCTCAAAAATCTCATAACTTATCGCTGAATCGCTATGGTGAGTAAGCAGCCCTCCGGTGATTTCAAGGAATTTTTTTGCTCCTTTAGCCTGGATTAATTCTTCAATGAGCACGACGTTTTTCATAGGAAACTCTTCCTTGGGAAGAAGCGCTAGAATCGCAGTTTCTTGTGGACTTACAAACTCCTCCTTTCGGAAAATAGCGCTTAAAAAAGCTTGCATCTGCGCTCGCGATTTGATCAGTTTTACCGCAGAACTACAACCATCATCCACTGGTTTAGCAATTAAAGGGTAACCAAACTTCTCCTCTATTTCATTGAGTTTTGAACCTGCCGCATTTGCAAAATCTTCCTTATGAATGAGCTCCTGATTAGTTACGGTAAACCCATGTTGTTTTAATAGTTGGAGCGTATCATATTTGTTGATGGTAATATGACTCGAATCTGGAGGTGAACCGTTGTACGGAATACCTAGTTTGTCCAGTTCTTTTTGTAACGTGCCATCTTCTCCTGGTCTACCATGAAGAGCGAGAAAGACACCATCGGCCATTTCCATCAAATCCGTATAGTCCAGTTTTTTCGGAGCAAAAATCACATCTTTAGAAGCGTATTTTTCAGTTAGATCGGTGCATTGTACTTTTATGTCTTCAATGACCTGATGTGTTTTATAATGGAGAATTTTATCCCTGATATCGTCTGCATTGTCCTTGAGTAATAAGTTAATCGGTATTTGATAAAACTCATAATTGGTAGATGTCCCTGTCAAAAAAACGGGAATCGGCTCATATTTGTCCGAACTGGCTAACTTCTCAAAGATGTTTCGGCCACTCTCTACAGAAATATGGCGTTCAGTAGAATAGCCGCCCAAAATCACTGCTATCCGTCTTTTGTTGGTGGATTTTGTTTTTAAGGAAGCAATTTTCTGATCCAATTTTTCCAGCAAGGCAGGGTAGTGATTCTTAGAAAGTGCGGTACTCCTTCTTTCCTGCAGGGAGGCACGAATTATATAAGTCAAAAATTGTGAAGGATTTAATCCAATTTCTGCTGCCTGATGAAAGAAAAACGAAGATGGCAACATCCCTGAAGTTGTATTCGGATCATTCAGATAAATAACCCCATTTTCCTTAATAAAACCATCTATTCTAGCATAAGTATTAAACTCGAGATAGTTGAAAAGCCGTTCACATTCGGAACGGATTGCGTTAATTTTTTCGATGGGTAGCCGAATAGGGGTTTCTTTTCTTGATAATCCTGCCAAGTATTTCGAACGGTAGTCAAACACCTCTTTGCCTTTTAGGATTTCTGTAGGCGGCAAGGCGACGACAGTATTGTCTTCCTTCTTCAAAACAATACAAGAAAACTCTTGTCCATCAATAAATTCTTCAATGATCACTTGTTGCTCGGAAAGGTGTCCTTCTAGCTTTAGTGTTGTTGAGCTACTATTGAAATGAGTATTGAGTACTTCAAGGAGTTTTTCTGGATGATAATACGTATTCCCATCAATATCTAGTGGAAAACCTATTCCTTCTCTGATATCGCAAACCGATTTAAGAAATTGGATTTTGTCTTCTTCTGATTTTGATTTCCAGCCTTCTGCGGTGATATTCTCCAGAAAAAAGGCATATTCGACTGCTTTTTGAAAGCCTTGAAAACCGTCGGCTTCATTCTTTATTGCGACCCCAATGGACGATCCTTGATTGGCAGGCCGGATAACCAATGGATAGCCAATTTCTGCCGTTAGAATTTGGAAAAGGTCCTGTTTGTCAATAGTAGGATTGAGCCATTCCGCTCGATCAATAACATGAACTTTTGGACAAGGAAAATCGCTTACTGACATCAGCTTTTTTTGGAAGGCTTTATCCATTCCAATACTACAAGCTTTAATACCGCTCCCTGAATACGGAATTTGCAGACTTTCCATCAAGCCTTGAATTTGTCCATCTTCTCCAAACTCTCCATGGAGGGCCAAAAACGCAAAATCAATTAAGTCTGGAAGTTCGTGCAGTTGCACTCGTTTTCCAATAGTTTTGATCAGTTGCTCTAGTTCTGCTTCTGGTAAATTGCCCAGACTTTCGAGGTAAACTTGAAAGTTGTTGGGGGAAGGTGGTAAGAAATCAATAGGTGGATAAAAGTCACGGATAGTGCCTTTGTAGACATATTGCCAGTCTAATAAAATAATATTTTTGTGACTATCCACAAACAAAGGGACTGCTTCGAACAGACTTTTGTCCAGGTTGTCATAAACTGTTCTACCGCCGGCGAAGGAGATTTCACGTTCTCTTGACGGACCCCCAAATAAGATTCCTATTTTCATCTGCGCAAAAATAATAATTCACTTCCAGATATAAGCATAAGCCTGAACTTTTTAAAGAATGAATTTCTTTTGTTCATAGAATCGAGGAAAGAAGAAGAAGGTTGCTGGTATATTATAAATGCATGGAGCCTTTCTTGTAAAGAAGTTGGTCTTCCGTTTCTTCCCGGTCAGGATCGGGCACACAGCAATCTACAGGGCAAACCGCTGCACATTGTGGCTCTTCGTGAAAACCAACACATTCGGTGCATTTATCAGGAACAATAAAATACAAATCATCGTCTACTGGAGTATGTTTTTTTTCAACATCTACTTTATCTCCACTTAGAAGTTCGATATCTCCGGTTACGTTGTTTCCTTCACCGTAAGACCATTCAATTCCTCCTTCATATATTGCAGTGTTGGGGCATTCCGGCTCGCAAGCACCACAATTTATACATTCATCTGTTATAATAATTGCCATTTGACAGTAGTTTTATACTTAATGAAACATTTTATACTGGGAATAGTTTCATCTTTTCCTAAATCGATCACAAAAGTACAACAAATGAAAGGAAGAATGAAAAAATGCGCCTTAAATTGCGTATCGTATTCTATAAAGCTGAATAGCTTTCTTATTTTTGCAGCAAATTAACAATAGAAATGAATCTATCAAACCGAATTGACTTACTGGCTTTACTAGGAAAACACTTGGAGAAAGAGAGTGAGGAGTTGCAAGCTGTGATCACAAAAACCTTTATTCATAATGGATGGTTTACTGTAGAAAATATCAAGGAATCAATTCGTGCTATAAGCACACAATTCTTAGACAAGGCAAAACTGGAAAAATGGGCCGCTCAATATCGGATTGCAGACATCCAGCAGCCAAAAAATGTAGCGCTTGTCATGGCAGGGAATATTCCTCTAGTCGGCTTCCATGATTGGCTTTGTGTTTTTCTTAGCGGTCATAAAGCAATCGTCAAACTATCGGATAAGGATAAGTTTTTGCTGCCATATATTTTTGATTTTTTATCTGATTTGGAGCCTTCTGTGGAGAATTATGTTCAAACTACTGGTTTCCTGAAGGATTTTGATGTGGTCATTGCTACAGGAAGCAATAATTCTGCTCGGTATTTTGAATCCTATTTTGGGAAGTATCCACACATCATCAGGAAAAATCGTACTTCGGTAGCTGTTTTAGAAGGAAACGAGACCAAGGAAGAACTGCTAGAATTGGGCAAGGATATTTTTAAGTACTTTGGACTTGGATGTCGAAGTGTTTCTAAAATTTATGTTCCTGAAAACTACGATTTTGAATTTCTAATGGAAACGCTGCACGAATTTAAAGATATCGTGCTTCATCATAAGTATAAAAATAACTTTGACTATAATTTTACGTTGTTGATTTTAAACAAAATCAAACACTATTCGTGTGGGTGTTTATTGTTAAGAGAGGGGGAGTCTCTTCATTCGAGAATTGCTGGTATGCATTATGAGGTTTATCATGATGTCGAGGATCTGAAAACACATTTCAAGGAGAAGGCGGAGGAAATTCAGTGCATAGTAAGCAAAAAAACAATTGGCGATCTACCAATTACTCCCTTAGGCAAATCTCAGGAACCCAGCTTAACTGATTATGCAGATGGGGTTGATACGATGGCGTTTTTGACAAACCTATAGTCTAGTCGCGCAACTATTCCGAGTACAAGGAGGTGATTAATATTATAAGTCCCCACAAAAAAAAAGAGGTTTCTCAGTAAAACTGAGAAACCAACTCCTTGTCAAATGTTTTTACCGGGTAGCCGGAATTTACATTTTAATAAATTTCATTGTATGTTTTTGGCTTGCGCTTCTGGTGCGGAGAAAGTAGATTCCGTTACTCCAGTTAGAGCCATCCATTTGAATGAAATTTCCGCCTATTTCAACATCGACGGTAAATGTTTCCTGAATTCTTCCATTTATGTCTCTTACCTCGACAATTGTTTTTTCCTTGATTGTACTAGAAATCACCAATGTGGTCTGAGATATAACTGGACTTGGACTTAGAGAGATTGCGTCAATACTATACTCATCTTTGTCACGGGTTATAGATACGATAGGACTATAGGAGGAAGTGCCATCGAAGTCAATTTGTTCTAATCTGTAGTAAGAAGTTCCTGGTGCAGGCTGACTATCTACAAAATTGTAGTCTGTAAGTTGGAAAGTGGTACCAGCTCCTTTCAGTACGCCAACATTAGAGAATTCCATGCCATCAACTGAATGTTGAATGTTGAAATAATCGTTATTCGTTTCAGAAAGAGTTGTCCATTTGATCACATTTGTTCTGCCCTCTATTTTACCATACAGGTCTACGATTTCAATTGGCAAAGGCACCTCAGAGGTACATTCCATTCCAGCATTATCACCGAAAGTAAGTCCGAAATCGATAAACTCTCCGGTGTCGAATGCCTGACCATCATTTACCGTTATCAACCAAGTACCACAAGCGTCTCCTGTAAAGGAGGAAAGTAGATTGCCGTCTGAAGCAGAATAGGTTCCTGAATTGTTGGCGGTAGCATTTTGAGAAAGGATGTTGCTATCCCAAGTAGGTGCACCATCACTAAAATTCATGTCCCAGACATCCGGGCATTCAAATTGATTTAAAAAACCACACATAAAATGTGTAGTGCCAAAATATCCTTCAGGGCCGACTAGTTCAATAGTTTGACCAGAGGGAGAAGTCAAAAAGATGGTTAAATCTCCAAGATATTCATGTGTAAAGTTTAATGAAACTCCGACAAGCGGATTGGCAGATAAATCGCATGCTGCCGATCCATCATCCGTTACATTAATAAAGAAATCTGCATTTGTGTTGTCAGGTAAATCTTGGGGGCAGTTGGTACATGCACACTGCGCGTTTGCAGAAAGTATCCCTAACAAGATAATAGAAAAAGTTACTGCAATTTTGTAAATAAGTCTCACCATAAGATTGATTTTTTAATAAAAGTTTGAATACCGTTTAGCCCTTTTGTATTCATACTGTTTTTTGGTTCCTTAAGAGTTGGGTACTTATGAGTTTAGATGTTTCAATTTATTATTTAGACTATAAGTATATGAAGTTGTCACAAATAAAAAGAAACAAAATTTACATTAAAATATTATTAAATCTGTATATTGCTTTTAATGAATAAATTGATATGAATAAATTTTCCTTTTTTTACAAAGTGAAATCTATTTTTTAAATCAGATTTTTATAAGTAAAATCCTCGTTTTTAACAATTTATTTTTTTTGGGGGTTTCAAAACAACTAACGATTTGAAGGTTTTTTTCAGAAAGTTAGTTTATTCGTATGCAACAAATTTAATTTAAATTTAAAACTAATACAAGTTTTTTGGCAAATTAATTATGTCACCTTTCTGTGATTTTGTGTATTTTTTATTTTAGCTTCTGTGACATGGTAAACGAATGCCAGTGTTCATGGGGTGAACGGGTTTATTTGTATGTTGGTAACTTTATTGTTACTAACCCAAAAAATTAGTCAGAAAAGATAAAGGTGTGAATAACAAAACTAAAAATACAAAATATATTCTTATTTTTCATTTGTATGAAGGTATTCTTTTATAGGGATTCCTTCAAAGTACAATTCTTCGATCAGCGCCTTCCCATTTTTGACTCTCACATCCATATAAATACTTGCCTGATTGTTCCCATCCCTGTTCCAGGTAAGTTCTCTGGCCTTTTTTTCAGCCAAAGGAGCGAGTTCTTCATTTAGGAAATATTTGTCGAATGGCAATTGGAAGTAAACCGAACTTCCGATATTATAAAGTGTGCGAGTTTTAATGTAATTAGGGGTGTTTTCAGGCGCACGGTGAAAAGCCTTGTCAATTTGAGTATATCCAAGACTATCTTCTTTTAAGGTAAGGAAAATGTCTTGATCCCTTTTGAAAGTTGCTTGACCTTTCTCCAAGACTAATCTGTTTTGGGGGAAATCCAGCCGAACATATTTGCCTCTAAAAGCGTCATAGGGATCAACAGGCGCCGGTCGAAAACGGAACACCTCCCCATCTGTCAGTACATTCTGATAGGAGCTAATCGAATAAAAGGGAAACAACAGGTAGCCAATCATGACTACAAAAAACAATAGGGTACGTATTATATTAGTGTTCATTCGACTTGTATTTTTTGGATAAATAGACATTCGCAGTCAAAAAACAGATACCAATTATTATAAAAACAATCCCCTTTATCATAAATGGTATGCTAACATCAAAAAATCGCATTCCAATAAGTAAAGAGAGGATTAGCATTCCTACATTAATAAGACTCAATTTTTGAGTATTAAGTCCTTCTTTTATATAAAAAATGGAGAATCCGAGAAGGAACACATTAAATGCAATTTTACTAAAGGTCATACCAGCACCAAGCATAATTAATACTAAAACCGGGAAAATCAACAGGAATGGATTCGTCTGCTGCTTTTTGGAAAATCGTATACTTGCCAACGAAATCGTTCCTACAAAGCAAGCAATTACGAAAACTAGATTTAATATACCTAAAGAACCGGCTTCCAAATAGGCGGTCATTATTTTTTCCAATCGAAACTCCTTCCAATCTATTCCATAAGCAAAAAACAAAGAGACCCCAATGGTCATTGCGATCGAAGCAGTTTGCAGTGGCCGCTGCCAAATGGTAGCTCCATGACCATGGACATATTTTCCAAGAAGATAAACCAACGGAGTTATGGCAGCAATCCCAATTAGGTAATGATCGGCAATGTTTCTACTAGCAAATACAAAGATCATTGCAATTCCAAACGAAACAACAAACACCCAACCCAGCAACACTTCTCGAATTTCTGTCTTCCGATCTTTTAGATGGTAGATCAAATGAGGCAGGAACGCCAAAAAAAACAACCAATAGTAAATCGGTTTATAACTTTGAAAGTCTACCACCAATCCTGCCCACCAAGTACTAAGTATCATAAGCAGCATGGCTGGCAAACTAGCATTCATTAGGTATAACAACGGAATGCTTAACAGTATCCAAGTAAAAAGAAAATCCTCCAATTCTCCATCAACATGATAAGTCTGACTGATCAACGCCAGCGAGGATGCCAGCATTAACATCAAAAAAATGGAGGAACTTTCTACCCAACCAGTATCATTCCTTTTTCTGAAAAAAGTATATCCATACACCATTTGCGCCACGATCAATGGTAGGAAACTTAATACCGTCCGCTGATTGAGGGTGAAGTTTTCCCAGTTGTATCCGAATATTAAGATGATACCTGCGCCAATCAAAACTGCCCCCAATATTCCAGTAATTATAAGGGCCATTGGCAGCGTCGATGTTTTTGGTAACGCTCCGTAATGCGTTTTGATTTTTGCCGCTCCCTCTTCGTCGATAATGCCTTTGGTGACTAGGTTCGGTAGTTCACCATAAAGCCATTTTAATGCTTTCAAGTTGTTGCTCATAGGATTGTTTTTTCCTTGTAGTGCCACAATTTATTATTATATGTGCACATAAGGGAATTCAATCTTGTTAATCTTTTCACAAAGATGTTAACGGTATGTTATTTAGATTCAGGAGACTTTGAGTCTTGTTGGATTCACCTAAATCAAAGCGAGGCGCACAAAAAAGTATTAAACTTCACCCTCTTAAAGGAAGGGAATTGCTATAGGCCATAAATTTTCCTGCAATCAGTTATTACCCAATTCCTGCAATAGGAAATTCATTTTATGCTGAAACCTCTGCAAAACTGCGACGTCCGTCAATTTTGATTCTCACCGTAATCTTACTACGTCTGCGAGTCAAAATCACCGTAGAGCGCAGATTTTTATTGAGTTTTCAACCTAAAACAAACTTCTTATTGCATGAATTGGGTATTATTCAAATTGATTGGAAATCTTACTAATTCCTACGGTGTTTAACCTTAGCAATTCAAGGATGTCTTCTTTTGCTCCTCCTTGAGTTGGTTTTCTTGCGGGGCTTTTTGAGATTTTTCCCTCTCGATCTATCAAGTAGTAATATGGAATTCCTTGAACGCCATACTTTGTACTAGCTTCTGAGGAATAACCTCCTTTTGCGTAAAGATGAACACCACGAATCGAATTTGCCTGGACGTAGTTTTTCCATGATCGATCACTATTATCGAAGGAGACATACAGGAAAACAACGTCCTTGTCGTACAGTTCTTTTTGTATTCGTTTACTTGCGTGCATTTCATGGATACATGGACTACACCAAGTAGCCCAAAATCCGAGATACACCACCTTGCCTTTGAAGTCACTGAGTCGAACCTGTTTGCCATTTAGGTTTGTTAGTTCAAAATCAGGAGCGGCTTTGCCTGGGGCTAACAATTCTGATTTTTGGTGGGCAAGGCTTAAAATCTTTGCATAATCTCTGTGAGGGGAGTTGCTGATAAAGTGTTGGATGTCTTCCTGGTATCGTTCATACTTTTTACGCTTCATCTTAAGATACAAATCTGAAGTTTTGAGAAAAGCCAGTGTTTTGCCCGAAAAATAGCTGTTTGCATTTCTATTTACATAGAATTGCATTTTATTAGGGTTGGCAAGCGCTTCCTGCTCCAATTTCAGATCTAGAAAATCATTGATGAAGTATACATAATTGACATTGGACAATGCTTCGTTGGAATTCAGTTCCATATCGGTCAAGAAATCGTAATATTCGACGTGCAAATTTAAGGGAGCCTCTTCCGTTTCTGATGGGTGCTCCCATCTATATTGCAATAAGTTGTAGGCCCACCAATATTCAATATCTGCATTTGCAAAAGCTTTAAAAGAAGCGCTAAAGGAGGATTTGCTGTCATATTCGACATACAGCTTTTCTTTTTTCTCTTTTAAATCATTAAGGTATGCTTTGAACTCATTTGGAGAGAGCGAAGTGAGTTTGTTTCGAATCGCTGCTGGTGTATTTTGTCTAAATGCTTTTCGACAGGCAGCCAGATAATTGTTATGGTCACCGCCTCTTCCTGTGTATTGGACTTCGGCATTATTGTACTGGGCATTCATTTCCATGTGTAACTCATCCCCTGGAGAAATATACATTGGATGAATTTCAGAACTTAACCAAAACTCTGCTACAATAGGAGCGGATAATTCTAAAACAAATGAAAAACTCCCATCTGCCTTCAAATGGATTGGAAAAACAACTTCCTCAAAGGAAATATAGTTTTCAAAATACTTGATTTCTACCGTCTTTGCCTTGGTATTGTGCAATGTTCCGGTAATGCGTGTAGGGGTTTTGGAATATAAGCTACTGGCTATCAGTAGGATGCTGAGGAGGACGGGTAGACTCTTCATGAGGATTGCAATTTTGTTTGGGTAATAAAGGGAAACTAATATAAGAAATAATCGCATAACATCCAAGTGGTAGGCTGTTTGGTTTTTTTTATAAAAATTTATCTAGTAGAATCCATCACGATCTCAAAGAGTTTTGAATGTGGTCCGACTTTTTGAAGTTAAAAAATGAAGTAACTGAACGAATGGAGCAAAAGGCGTTTTTGGAAGCTACCAAAACACCAACCTAATAGAAGTCAGTTAACAAAACGACCAGTTACAATAGAATAAAATTAAAGAGCGTACCGAGACATTGGTACAATGTCCTGACCTACAAATTCCCCCTTTTGATACTTATAGTAAGCAGTTATCGCAATCATCGCCGCATTATCCGTACAATATTCCAATTTAGGAACATAAGTCGACCAGCCCAATTCCTCTCCAGTTGCAATTAGCTGTTCGCGGAGTTCAGAATTGGCAGAAACGCCACCAGCCACAGCGATTTCCTTTATTCCAGACTGGATGCTGGCCTTTTTTAGTTTATTCATCAGCACTGAAACGATTCGAGTCTGAACTGAAGCACAAATATCATTCAAGTGCTCATTGATGAATTCAGGGTTCTTTTTTAGCTCCCGTTTCAAAAAATATAAAATGGAAGTCTTCAAACCACTAAAACTGAAATTCAGTTCTGGGATATTGGGTTCGGGAAATTCAAATCTTGGAGTCCCCAGTTTGGCCAGTCGGTCGATGATGGGGCCCGCGGGATATTCCAGTCCCAGCAATTTGCCAGTTTTATCAAACGCTTCACCAGCAGCATCGTCGATGGTTGTTCCGATCACTTCCATTTCGAGGGGCGATTTGATGACGACTATTTGAGTATGGCCACCAGAAACAGTCAGGCAGAGGAATGGGAAATTCGGCTTCGGATCTTCAATGAAATGCGCCAAGACGTGCCCCTGCATGTGATTGACTTCAATCATCGGAATGCCTAAACTTAGCGCAAGTCCCTTAGCAAAAGAAACACCTACCAGCAAAGAACCAAGCAAACCTGGCCCTCTAGTAAAAGCAATAGCAGACAAATCTTCCTTCACAACTCCCGCCTTTTTTAGGGCAAGATCGACTACCGGAATAATGTTTACCTGATGTGCTCTGGAGGCGACCTCCGGAACCACTCCACCATATGCCCGATGAACATCCTGTGTAGCAACACAATTGGCAAGCATTTTGCCATTTCTTAATATAGCAGCTGAAGTGTCGTCGCAAGAAGACTCAATAGCCAGAATTATTACCTCCATACTGATCAATAATACCGTTAATTTCCGTAAATTTAAGCCGATTTTAAGTAAAAAAAAGCGAAGTTTCGGAAAGAACTAAATGTTAAAAAAATAATAATTGGTTTTATTGTTGATAATCAATTGTCTATAAGCATTATTTTCGCATGGTTACACAAATTTAGTTTTGGATGACCAAGTAGTAAGTAGAAGGATAATTGGTAAATGGAAAAACTATTTTTCAAGAATTGATGAACAGCATATATCATTAGCGTAGAAGAGAAAAATAACATCCCTGTTTCGGATTCGGAAAATCAGCCCAGAAGAAAAAAAACTCTGTGGGTGAAGTTCCGCAACTTCCTTATTCTATTTGCTTTTTTTCTGATAATCGTTGCATTTGTAGGAAGTTACCTCATTCAAATTCCCTCCATCCAAAATAAGGTGCTTGACAAAACAACCAGTTGGTTGTCTAAAGAGCTCAATACAAAAGTTGAGATAGGAGAGATAGACATCGATTTTTTTGATCAGATTTTGCTCAAAAACATTTTTATTGAAGATCTTAAAAATGACACGCTGCTATATGCCGATCTTGTAAAAGCAGATATTGCCCTATTCTCCTTTTTGAATAATAAACTATTTATTGAGGACATTGAGTTAGAAAATGTTCAGGTTAATGTGAAGCGGCTTAAATCAGAAGAGAACTTTAATTTTAATTTTATCCTTGATTATTTTGCTGGAGATGGCGAAGAACAAGAAAGTACAAAAAAATCAAAAAACTGGTTGCTCGGATTGAACGAACTTAATCTGGATAAACTAAAGTTGAATATCGAGGATGAACACAAAGGAGAAATTTTCGATATTAATCTAAAATCTGGGAATCTGGTGTTTGACAAAATTGTGCAGGACTCCGTTCTCGTAGCCGCCAAATCTGCAAAATTAGACCAATTGGTGTTTAAGTTTACAAAAAACGAACGTGGCGTTCCCTACCAAGAGATTACCATCCAAGAAGGAACAAGTAGCAGTTCCGATTCCATAAAAAAGGTCCTCCAGTTTAAAGTAGCTGATTTCAAATTGACGAACTCCTTCTTTACTTACGATGATAACAGAAGAGCACGCAGTGAGTTAGACGGTATTGATTTTCCACATTTAGTTGTAGACGATATAGGAATAAATATCAACGGATTTCAATTCTTAGACGGCGATTTTTCAGGAGATGTTACCAAACTAACCGCAAAAGAAAAAAGCGGTTTTCAGATTAAGAACCTAGTAGGAGAGGCATTCGTTAACAACAGAAAAATACAGGTCAATAATGTAAAATTGACGACTCCTAATAGTACTATTGGTGATACGATTGTCCTGAAATATAGAGGATACGCCGATTTTTGGGAGTTTGTAGATAATGTGAAATTAGAATCAGAATTGAATAATGCTACTGTTGGAGTAACAGATATCCTTGCTTTTGCCCCGAAACTAGCCAATACTAAATTTTTTAGGGAGAATGCAAGTCAGGTCCTTTTACTAGACGGATCCTTCAAGGGACAAATTAATAAACTGAAAGGGAAAGACATTGCGATAAGTCTGAACAATACTAAACTAGAAGGGAGTTTTAGGACTAGAGACCTTACTAATCCAGAAGAAACTTTTCTCGATATTAAGGTGAGCAAATTTACCTCCAGTATTGCAGAAATAAAGAAACTGATTCCTTCTGCAAAAGTGCCCAGAAATTTTTCTAAGCTCGGCCAATTTGACTTTAGTGGCAATTTTACTGGATTCCTGAAAGATTTTGTAGCGGATGGCGAATTGACATCTGAGTTGGGAAGAGTGCGGTCTGACCTTCAAATTCAACTGAAAGACGGCGTAGAAAATAGCATCTATTCTGGAAATTTAGAGGTCTTCGATTTTGATGTAGCTACTTGGGCTGACAATCCAATTTTCGGTAAGGCAAGTTTCAAAACGCAAGTAAAGGGAACAGGGATTACCGCCAATACCGTTACCGCCAACCTCGACGCATTGGTCAAAGACTTTGAGTTCAAAGGATACAACTATCAAAACGTCGCTCTTGATGGCGTTTTCGAGCGAAAGAAATTCGAAGGGATTCTAAAAGTAGCAGAAGAAAACCTTAACCTTTCCTTCGATGGAACCATTGATTTCAATGACAGTTTACCTGTTTTCGATCTGGAAGCCTCTATTAAGGAATTGGATCTCTATGCCTTAAATTTGATGAAGCAACAGTATGCCGTAAAAGGAGATGCTAAGCTTAATTTTAGTGGGAATAATTTGGATAATTTTGCCGGCGTAGCTTCTATTTACGGCCTGGACGTCATCAAGGACGAAAAATCCTACAAAGTGGATTCGATAACATTAGAATCAATAATCCTCGGACAAGGAAACAAAAAACTAGAACTCCGCTCTGAAATTGTAACCGCAGAAATAAAAGGAGATTTTGACATTGTGCAAATGCCCAACGCCATTGCAAAATTTATAGAGGTAAATTACCCGGATTGGGCAGACAAAGCACGCATCCAAAGCTTTATGTTTGTTCAGGACACCATTTGGACTGGAGGCACTTATGACATTGTTCAGAAACCAATAACACCCAAAAATCAAGCCTTCGAGTTCAAAGTAAACATCCACAAAACCAACAATCTGACTGAACTCCTTGTCAAAGACGTTCAGGAAATCGAAAATGCCTCCTTCAAAGGCCGTTTTAATAGTTTGAATAATACGCTGGTGCTTGGTGGAAAGGTACCGAAAGTGATTGTTAAAAATCTCACTTTCAAAGATGTGATGCTTACCTCCAACAATTTTGGGAGCACAGCAGATATCCGACTACAGATAGGACAAACTCTTATTTCTGACAGTCTTCGCTTGCCACCCATCAATTTGAAAGGCGATTTGGCCAATGATACCCTGCAATTTGGACTAGACGTAGAGAACATTACAGACGTTGTAAAAAATGTCAATGTTAACGGCATTCTTTTTCCTACTGTTGATTATTTTCAGGCGAGCTTGTTACCCTCCGATTTATTGGTGTTTAATAATAAATGGGACATTTCAGGCGATAACTATATTCAGTTTGGTCAAAACTATATTAATACCAAAAACGTAGTCTTAAACCATGAAAATGAACGCATATCGCTCAATAGTACAGGAGAAAAAGGCCTTTTGTTATCCTTAGATAATATCAATCTAAAATTAGTAAATGAATTGATCAATGTCAAAAACCTTAATGTGAACGGCATTTTATACTCTACTATAGAGGTGAAGGACGTCTACAAGCTTCAGGACATTGAGCTGAAAACTAAAATTGCTGGACTTAAAATAAATGAAGATGACTGGGGAAGCGTGCACGTGCTGGCCTCTAGCAATAGCTTCAATGAACCAATTGATGCCGAGGTTAAATTGGTGGACGGCGGCAACAATATTATAGCCACAGGACAGTACACTCCTCCCTATGCTACCAAGGACGAATCCAAAATCAATTTCTTCGATTTTGATGTGGTTGCTGAACATTACAATATAAAAGTAGCGGAGTATTTCCTGAAAAAAGAAATTTCAAATACCATTGGTAAATTTGATGCGGATGTTCGGTTTCATGGTACGCCTAAAAATCCAAACATTGGTGGGGAAATTCGAATTTATGAAACTTCAGTGACCATCAACTACTTGCAGACCCGGTACTTTTTGGATGATGTAGTAGCCAAGGTCACCAACTATGGTTTTGATGTCACTGGAAATCGAGTGCGGGATTATTTTGGAAATTATGCCTACGCAACTGGTGCAATCGTTCATAATAAACTCAAAAATTTTGGGTTAGATATAAAAATTGAAACAGAAAAATTCTTATTTCTAAATACAGAAAAAGAAGATAATCCTGACTATTACGGGGTTGGAATTGGCTCCGGGTCTGTGCATTTTACAGGACCCTTTTCACAAATAAATATTGATGCAATTGCTACCTCAGGAGAAAACACAAAGATTACGATTCCGCTAATGGATGAAAACAGTGCGAAGGAAGTCAGTTTTATTGAGTTTGTAGTCCGCGATACTACAGAAGACAAGCAAGTGACAGAAAAAACCAGTATTCGTGGAGTAAATGTAGATCTAAAATTTTCTGTTACCCCCCAAGCAGATATTTTGTTGGTTTTTGATGAACAAGCTGGAGATATTATAAGGGGGAACGGCTCAGGCGACATCAATATTAAGTCCACAAGAACAGGAGAATTTACCATCAATGGGAATTATGAAATTGAGAAAGGGGATTATCTGTTTACCTATCAAAACTTTATCAACAAACCATTCGCAGTAAAGCCAGGTGGAACCATTTATTGGAATGGAGATCCGTATGATGCTCAAATAAATATTGACGCCTACTACAAAGGAGTCCGCGTGCCTCCTTACAATTTTATTCAGGAATACCTGAGTGGACTGGGCACGACTTCCGAAATTTATCGACTAGCCAGACAAAACACTTCAGTCAACTTATTGATGAAGCTGGAAGGTTCGCTGCTAAAGCCAGACATCAACTTTGATATCGAATTTCCAGATGTAGATACCCAACTGAAAAGTTATGTAGATAGTAAGTTGACAACTATCCGTGAGAACAACTCAGAGCTCAACAGACAGGTGTTTGCGCTTATTGTCCTTGGGAACTTTATCCCTCAGCAAGACAATTTCTCAGCAGCGACGGATACCTATATTACAGGGATCAATACCTTGAGCGAGTTGATCTCAAATCAGCTGTCTATCTATCTGACGGATTTATTGTCGGATGTCGTTGGGGATATCGGTTTTATAAGCAGTATTGATTTTGATGTGAATTATCGGCTGTATCAAATACAGGGGATCGATGGCGTAGACTTCAGTTCTTCTACTAGCAATCAAATTCAACTGGGACTAAAAAACAATTTTTTGAATGATCGGTTGTCTGTGAGTATTGGAGGAAATATTGATGTAAATACCACCAATTATGTCGATCCTGCAGTAGGAGCGCAAAGTGGTTCCTATATCGCAGGAGATTTTGTAATCGAATATCTGTTGACACCAGACGGGCGCTATAAAATTCGGGCCTACAACCGTTCAGAACCTAGCACGACAGATATCGATGATAGAAGCAACCGTACTGGATTAGGACTGACCTACCGCAAACAATTTGATACGTTTGCTGAATTTTTTGAATCTTTCAAGAAAGATGTAAACAAGCAAAAATCCAAACGTTCGAAGAATAGAAAGAATAAACCCAATATGGAAAAAAGTACCTTGGGTAGAAATGATATGTTTAAAGACCAAATACCTCAATAAAAAATGAAAAAGAATTTACTGAATAGCGTTTTTTTACTGGTTACACTGTTTTGTGTTAGTTGCGTTTCTGACAAAAAACCAACGACCGGTCAAGAGGACGGACCCTCATCGACATCCGATAGTATAGGAATTCATCCTGAAGGATTGACCTCTACCAATAAAGTTGATTTGATTTCCTTGCCTGATTTTCAAAAATGGGCGAAAAAAGAGACGGACACCCTATATATCTATAATTTTTGGGCAACCTGGTGCAAACCATGTATCGAAGAGATGCCTGCCTTCGAGAAATTAGCCGCCAACTTGAAGGACAAAAAGGTCCAATTGGTCTTCGTCAGCATTGACAATTTTGACAACTCTCATAAAAAAGTACAGCGATTTGTCGATAAAAACAAGATTGAATCTAAAGTTGTACTGCTTGATTATAATAAACCTGATGATCTGATCACAAAAATAGATAAGTCCTGGAATGGTACTATACCAGCTACTTTGTTTGTAGACAACAACAACAAAACAAAACTATTTTACCAACAAGAATTTACTTATCCCGAGCTTCAGGCAATAGTTTCGCCACTATTGCCGTTTGAGATATAGTTTTTTGAACTATTGAAATAAAACAACACCTAATGAACTATAATGTTATATGTCTTTTGTGGACAAACTAGCAAATTGGCGTGGTTATGTTTTCTTTTATTATTGAATTTTTAGTATTTTATTGTGAAATAATTACAACCCTAGCAAACAATTTTTTTCTGCCAATTAATTTTGTTACTTAATTAAACATAAAAAAACATATGAAACATCTAATCCTATCGTTCTTTCTAGTGGGTTTTTTATCGACTGCAAATAGTCAGACGGGATATGAAGTAGGCGCAGAAGCAATAGATTTTAAGCTCAAAAATGCAAGTAATACTATAAATGGCTTAAATGAACCGGTTAGTCTTTCCGATTACAAAAATGTAAAAGGGTACATCGTTATTTTTACGTGCAATCATTGCCCGTACTCCATCGCTTACGAAGATCGGATTATCAATATCCATAATACATATGCGCTACGCGGTTATCCAGTAATCGCAATAAATCCGAATGATCCAGAGCGAGTACCTGAAGATTCCTATGACAATATGGTAAAACGTGCAGTGGAAAAAAAATTCCCATTTGCCTATTTGCATGATACTACGCAGGAAATTGCAAAGGCATATGGCGCTACAAAAACACCGCATGTATATCTGCTGCAAAAGAAAAAAGACAAAAACGTAGTGCGCTACATTGGAGCCATTGATGATACGCATAAAGCAGAACCCACAGACACTTATTTATGCAACGCGATTGATGCGCTGTTGAAGGGAGAATTGCCTACAAAGAGTAATGCTAAAGCATTCGGCTGCACGATAAAATGGCGCATGTAGGCATATCGATTTATCCAAATCCAACATCCCAGCATCTCCACATTGAAACTACAAATCAACAACACGCAATACAGGAGGTAGAGTTCACTGATGTTACTGGGAAATTAGTGCGACAACTACCTGATTTGGAAACAAATAGTCAATCTGTTTTTGTAGGCGATCTTCCTTCTGGAATTTACTTGATCCGTGTTTCTTCAAAACAAGGAGCGCTACTAACTGTAAAACGATTTTTTAAGAGTAATTGATAATAGGATGGATTAAGTGTATTAGGTTATTCCGTGATAATAAACAATAACTTAATGCACTTAATATTTTTTCTAAAACAACAAAAAACCAATCCGTATATGGGCGGAAAGCCCTAGGCCGCCAGGATTATTTTTAGCCCATTCGCTGAAGCTGTATATATTTGGCCCGTATTTGTTGGTAAATCCTGCAAAAAGAAAATTGCAATTGTCGCAGTCATCTTCCAGTTGCCCACGCACACTCAAAGAACCTAGAGTAACTCCAATGTCAAAATCCAGTACGATAAACCCCTTGATAATATCCTGGTATCCGAAACCAAACTTGTATTTGTTGGACAAAATTCCGGTATTCAGATAGCTGATATACCGCTCGTTTTCGGGATCTGCATTGTTATGTAAGAAATCGTTGCCAGAGATATCAGCCGTCCCTACGCCGCCGCCAAGAAAAAAATAACTGCCTTTAGGAGCTGGAATTGCCCTTGAAGTAAACACTTTTAAGATCAATTCTCCTTGCAAATCCCGAATCCTTGATCGTTCGATAGGGTAGGAACCGTTCCTAAATTTGTAATCTTCTAAAAACTGCTTGTACTTTTTATTGGAATAGCTGGTGCCCAGATAAAAACTCATTCTTCTAAAAACGGCGACCTCAATTCCTGCATCTATTCCTCTGTTTACTAGCGGAGACAACAAATCAATCTTAGCGATAACGCGTTTTCCCTGATAGCCTGATGACTGACCATAAGAAGATGCCCAACTACTTAGCATTACTAAAGTGAACAGAATAACTCTGCTATGTTTTAAAACTCTATTCATAAATAAAATTAACATCTACTATATTTAGTTGTTTTTTTGTGAAAGGCGTTACTTCCCTTTCATGATTCTAAAACTATCAAAAATAATAGCATTCATGTTTGATTTATTAGCAAGTTGGTTGACTTTTCGAATCTCTTTATAAACAATTTTTGACGACTCCACATCCGCTACAATATTGTAAAAGTAAGTATCTACTTCCGGATAAAAAAAGCTGGCAATACCCAAAGGCGGAAAGGCAAACAACAAAAGGTATTTCTCTTCCCTCGGTTTCTTGTGTGACGTCAGTCCTTGGACTGCAAAATAAGGCGTTTCGTGCTTTTTTGCCAGATAACTGTAATGAGAAGCAATGATCGGCCCGCGTTCAAATTCACCAATCCCTTGTTTGTCTTTTGGTGTCACTTCCCCATCATTGGTTATGAAATCCTGTAAGTAGCTGGCCCGCATGATTTCTCGTTTTAGCGGGGCCAATTCTTTGAAATAATTGGCGTCTTGGTTGTCGAAATTATTAGCATTCAATATTTTTAGGCGCAGGCCATTTTTAGTAGCATTTTCTAACAACGCGTCCTTGAAAAAAATCTCTTGTTTGTTGATAGATTTGTATTCCCTTGGAGTACTGTTGGCAGAACTGGTGATGATTTCAAAGTCAGGATTTAAGGAAACCATGGAGATAATTGGCTTCTCTGATTTTTTTGTGACGGTCTTTTCCACTTGCATAGTACTAGAACATGCGCCCGTCAGCATCAACCCAAACAACCAAAATATTCTAATCAATACCTTCATAATTCAATCAAAATGCAGATTTTCTTGAAATCTTTTTACTAGCAAAAACAGCATGTTTTCCATTTGGAAATAGGGAATTGTATTTCTCATAATATTGAATAGAGGCCAATTTGCCATCAAACAGCTCTGTTGTTTTTGCCATAGTAATAATCATGTGCTCGTCTTCCTCAAATTTAGCGTATTGCTGACTTACATACCCTAAAACCATCGATCCTAGATTAGTTTCAGCAAACTTATTCGACAGACAATACAATGACGCCAAAGCCGGATCAGTAAGTTGGCCACTATCAAAAAAGAGGCGTTCCAGCTGTTGTTTTTTGTTGTAGTAGCCGATATAGAACAAATTTTCAGCAGCTTTCACATTAAGAAATCTGTTTTCAGGATATTCCTTTAACAAAACCAATGCTCTTTTCAGGCTTTTCAAATAGTGGGATTCATGGAAGTTGTTTTCTACCAACTCAAATCTGCTGATCATTTTTATCTGTTCAAATCGCTCTTGGGACACTACAAATTGCTGTGTGCCTGAATAATTGTTATTGGATAATTGTTGTTGGAATAATTTTTTTCGTTGGATGATTCGTTCTTCATTTTCTGGAGTGCCCAAAAATCGGGCAGGTGACATAAAGGTGCCGTAATCTCCTTTGCCACACAGTGTTTTCTCAGAAATAGGGAACTTATCAGAAGAAAGCGCAAGACCAATGTTCGAGTCGGTTGTTTTTATTACATTTTCTAATATTTCAAAGACCTTTAAGGTTTCCTTCAAATCATATTTGGAGTTGCTCAGTAAATTGAAGGCATAACCATCCGCTTCAAATTCGTTTTGCTGGGAATATTGGAGTTGGGACCGCTCATTGTCCAGTGCTCGTTTTTGGATGGACTTTAGGCTTTGTTGATGGATGTATTGTTTGTATTGATGCTGCTTGACAAGATGTCCGATTTCGTGTGCAAGGACAAAGGCAAGCTGGGCTTCATTTTCCAACTGTTCCAGAAGTCCGCTATTCACAATGATTGTTCCATCCTGCCAGGCGGTAGCACTAGGCTGGTCAAAGCGACTAACAAATGCATTGACTTCAATATCCAGATTCGCAAAATTCAAAATATAATCCACCACTTCCCTGACATATATGGTGGATTCGTCATTAAAATAAATATTTCCGCTCACAAACAATTCCCGCAGGCTAAAACTCATTATGGTATTAAAGTTTCGCTGTTGTTGCTTTTCTTTTTTGTCGCTTATTTTGAATAGGATCGAGGTGTTTTTATTACAGGAGTTTAGAAAATCCTGAGGTATTTCACCACTCAATTCAACAGGAACGTAGTTTGTTTCAATTTGCGCAGCAAGGTGGAAAGGAGAAAGAAGCGAAACAAGGAATGCAAGGAAGAGGGGAAATAGAGTAGAATTCCTCTTCAATATCTGCGAAAAAATCATATTTTTGCAACAAATTGCATACGTGAAATAAATTTGCCTGAAAAGACTCATAAATACTAAGATAACGTTCAAGTTAAAGTAACCTCGATTGTAAATATACTTTATTTTTTTGGAGTGGCTACTAATATGAAAATACCTTATAATTTGTAAATATGATCTAAAGAAGGGACAACTTTTCCAATGAATTCACGTTTACAGAGTAGATAACAATAAAATGTAAAAGATTGGCCTGATTTTTAATGTATCTAATGAGAATATAAAAATGATAGATTTTGTTTATAGCCGACATTGTTACACACATTTATTTGTTACTTTTGTAACTATACAATATCTATTTTTTAAGAAACTATCCGAATTGTCGGAATTTCAACATTAATACAACTTTTTATTTTAAAATTTTAACCAAAATGGCATTACAATTAACAGATACCAATTTCGAAGAAACTGCTATTGACACAGAAAAATTAGTCATGATTGATTTTTGGGCAGCTTGGTGTGGACCGTGCAGAATGCTCTCTCCAATTGTAGAACAACTATCTGAAGATTTCGCAGAAACAGCTGTTATTGGGAAAGTGGATGTAGACAACAACCCACAAATCTCTAATAAATTCGGTATCCGTAGCTTGCCAACTATCCTTTTCCTGAAAAACGGAGAAGTAGTAGACAAGCACATTGGCGTTACTTCTAAAGACGTTCTACAGAAAAAAATCGAAGCACATCTATAGAGTTTTAGCGAAAAAATATTGATTAAACCCTTATTCAGATTTCTCTGAGTAAGGGTTTGTCATTTCTTATTTTTAAATTGTGATTAATTTTATTTCAATAATAATATGAGCCTTTTTGATGATTATGATGTCCGCCAGGTAGGAAATCTGGAATTGCTGGCTAAGCAAGTGGTAGAGGGGTTTATTATTGGCCTCCACAAAAGTCCGTTCCACGGATTTTCTGTAGAATTTGCCGAGCACCGATTATACAATCCTGGGGATTCCACCAGAAATATTGATTGGAAAGTCTACGCACGTACAGACAAACTGTTTTCCAAGAGATATGAAGAAGAAACCAACCTTCGCTGCCAAATTGTCATAGACAGTTCCTCTTCCATGTACTTCCCGGATGCAGGAGACAAGGACACCGGCCAGGTCAATAAATTGCGATTTTCCGCTCTAGCAGGGGCATCACTCATGAATTTGTTGCGAAAACAACGGGATGCCTTCGGACTTTCCCTTTTTTCTGACAAAGTAGATCATCATACCCATTGCAAATCGAGCACAAAACACTATAAACTCTTACTGACGCACCTCGATAAACTTCTAGCAAACCCAGAGAGAAACAAAAAGACTGCAGCTGCAGATGCCCTACATGAGGTAGCAGATAGCATTCACCGTCGTTCTTTGGTCATTGTCTTCAGTGATATGATGGAGCAAAGTGAGGACACGGAACGATTGTTTTCTGCCCTGCAACATTTGCGACACAACAAACATGAGGTGATCCTTTTTCACGTGGTAGACAAAAGCAAGGAGATTGATTTTGAATTCGAAAACCGACCGTACGTTTTTATCGATATGGAAACCGGAGATCAAGTCCGTCTGCAGTCCAACCAGGTAAAAGACTATTACAAAGAACAAATGGTCAAATTCAAAAATGAGCTAGAACTAAAATGTTTGCAGTACAGAATCGACTTTGTAGAGGCAGACATCAATCAAGGCTTCCGCCAAGTACTTTTACCGTACCTGGTGAAACGGAGCAAAATGAGAACTTAACAATTACTTAATATTTTCAACATAAATTTATCCCAGGAATGATAAAAATTGCTGACATCTCAAGTAAACCGCCAAAGGGCGCAAAAAAAGGAGACTACAAAAAGAAATTCGAAAAACTAACAGAACGAATTGGAGAATTACAATACAAACTTCGAGCGCAAGAAAAATATAGTTTATTAGTCATTTTTCAGGGAATGGATTCGAGTGGGAAGGACGGAACTACTAGAAAGGTATTCGCAGAAGTTCCCCCTTACGGTATTGGGGTAAAAGGATTTGGCAAACCAACAGATGAAGAATTTGCCCACGATTTTTTATGGAGAGTACACAAAGTAACTCCAGCCAAAGGAATGATTCAGGTATTCAATCGAAGCCATTACGAGGACATTCTAATACAACGCGTCCACAAATGGATCGACGAAAAAAGAGTAGACGCCAGAATTAAGGCCATCAACGCCTTCGAAGAACTACTAGAAGCAGACAACAATACCATCGTCCTCAAATTTTTCCTACATTTATCCTTCGATCACCAAGAAACAAAACTACAGGACCGTATCGATACACCAGAAAAAAACTGGAAACACAACGACGGAGACTGGGAAGAACGCAAACATTGGGACGAGTACATGCGATGCTACGACGAGGTGTTCAACCGATGCAACAGTATACCCTGGAATATTATTCCCGCCGATGAACAATGGTATCGGAACTTTCTTGTCGCAGAAAAAGTTGTAGAAGCATTAGAAGCACTGCCACTTGAGTTTCCTTTACTGAAGAAGAAATAAGTTACTAGGCGAATTGAGTTATTAAGTGGATTATTCTAATAACCAGTACTCAATAACTTAATAACCCAATAACTCAATAACTACGAAATATGTTAAAAAAAGTCAGAATAGATAAATGGCTTTGGAGTGTGCGAATATTCAAAACGCGCACTCAGGCCACCGACGCCTGCAAATCGGGAAAAGTGAAAATTGGAGAAAAGGTTTTAAAAGCCTCCTATTTGGTAACTAGAGACGAAATCATTTTTGTAAGGAAAAACTCCTACAATTTCACCTACAAGGTAATCGACTTAATACAAAAAAGAGTTTCCGCCACCTTAGCAGAACCTTGCTACGAAAACCTAACTCCAGAAGAAGAATTGACGAAGTTCAACGATTGGTACGTAGGAAAAGGAAAAGCCGAACAACGAGCCAAAGGAGAGGGCAGACCCACCAAAAAAGACCGCCGTAACATCGACCGGATGAAATGGGATTGAGCACGATCACATTTCTATCAAGAATGTACCATTCCATCCTGAAAAAGATTATTTTTGTCAAACATTCATAAACGATTCACGTAAACAAGTATTTCTTAAACAACTATAAATGGAAACGGCAATCAAAACACTACTCTCTCAACGACTTTTGACGATGGAAGAATCGGCAACCATTAAAATGGCACAACTCGCCAGAAACCTCAAAAGTAAAGGCCACGATGTCATCAGCCTAAGCTTAGGAGAACCAGACTTTGATACACCCACCCATATAAAAGAAGCCGCAAAAAAAGCATTGGACGACGGATTTACCAAATATACTCCCGTCCCGGGATTGGTAGAATTGAGGGAAGCCATCTCCAAAAAGTTTAAAAGAGAAAACAACCTAGACTATGCAGTCAATCAAATTGTCGTTTCTAATGGAGCAAAACAGTCGATTGCCAATCTATCACTAGCGCTGTTGAATGAAGGCGATGAAGTGATTATTCTTGCTCCATTTTGGGTTTCTTATAGCGCGATTGTCAAGTTGAGTGGGGGAGTCCCCGTCATTTTGAAATCGGGTATTGAAACAGATTACAAAGTACCGCCAGAAGCTATTGAAGCAGCGATAACAGACCGAACTAAATTGCTGTTGTTTTCTTCTCCTTGCAATCCAACAGGATCCGTATACTCCAAGGAGGAACTAGGAGCAATTGCGAACGTCATCGGAAAGCATTCAGATATCCACATTATTGCTGACGAAATCTATGAGCATATTACATTTGCCGGCAAACACATCAGTATCGGCTCCTTCGAACCAGTGAAAGACAGAACCATTACGGTCAATGGGTTTTCCAAGGGATTTGCTATGACAGGTTGGAGATTGGGCTACATGGGCGCTCCACAATGGATCGCTGCTGCTTGCAGCAAAATTCAAGGACAATTCACATCTGGTGCCTCGGCTTTTGGTCAGAAGGCGGCAGCAGTTGCGCTCGAGTCGGATATGTCGCCAACTTATGCGATGCGGGAGGCTTTTCAAAAGAGAAGAGACCTGGTGCTTGATCTCCTAAAAGAGGTCCCTGGCATGAAACTTAATAGGCCACAAGGTGCATTCTATGTGTTTCCAGACATTAGCGCTTTTTTTGGAAAGTCAGATGGCACGACCACCATCAATAATGCAGATGATTTCTGCGAATACCTGTTGCATAAAGTGCATGTTGCTGTTGTGACGGGGAGCGCATTCGGCGCGGACAACTGTTTCCGCATTTCTTATGCAGCCAGCGAAGAGCAACTGATTGATGCAATGACAAGAATCAAAAAAGCTTGTTTGGAGTTGAGCTAACTAAGATTTGGGGCTTCCCCTTCGGGTCGGGTCATCCGCTATTATGTGCTCGTTGCACTCCGCGCATACCGCTTCTACCCCTAAGCCGGCGTTTAACTCAAATTTGTGATTAGATTGGGAGTCGCACTGAAAAATCAGGCAATCGGCTCCTTCTCTTCCCTTCTGAATTTATCATTAAACCAGTAGTCAGGCCCTTGAAATACTTTTGTCTGTCCCCAATACACCAGTGTTCCCAACAATAGTCCAATCGTTGAACCAGCGAGCACATCTTCCAAAAAATGTTGCGTGATCACAATCCTCGAGAACGCCACAAGCGCAGCCATCCCCAGGAAAAACAAACTCCAGGACTTCCTATTCACACACAATGCAATAAACGTAAAAATAGCAAACGCCGACATCGAATGCCCAGACGGAAAACTGTTGTACCCGACATGCAAATCCACTCCAGGTACTGTAACAATCTCTTTCGCATCAAACAATTTGTAAAAAAAAGTCCTTGGTCTCGGAGTCCCAAAAAAACTCTTCAAAGACAAACTAACACCAAGTACCAATACGCCGATAATTGGGATGATAAGACTATACCGATATTTGGCAAAAATGAGCAATAGAACTGCCGCCACATAGATGTACTCTTCGCCAATTTTAGTACATACAGAAAAGAAACTGTCTATCATAGGGTGGCGCATATAAGCAAAATACAAGATCAAGTCGCCCTTGTTTTGATTGGCCAAAATCACCAAACCAATCGTCAGTAAGACCGCAAAACCTATGTAAAACCAACTGTTTTCTTTTATTATCGACTTCATTACGCCTCTTCTTTTTCTATTCTTAATATTCTTTTGCCAATTCGCTGCAAAATGGCAATATACATATCCAGATTGAGCAATTTGGAGTCTCTCATTGCCTTGTAGGTAAGGAACATTCCTATAGGCGCCAATACAAAGCAAGGCATCCACATCCCAAAGGCTGCAGAAACAACGAGTTCCTTTGCCAATTTTTCTCCTATGATATTTAAAATGATAAAAAACACAAAAAATACGATAGCGATCAATATTGGCCAGCCAAATCCACCCTTTCTAACGATCGCACCCATCGGTGCTCCAATAAACAAAAAGATCAGACAGGCAAATGCCAGGGACAATTTGCGATGCAGTTCGATCGCATAGTTCGTTATTTGTTTTTGGATTTTTGGAATATCGTCGGTGATTGATCGGGTATAGTTTTTTACATTCCTTGCAAGCGAAATTCCTTTATTGATGGCAGTTATTCTTTTGTCCTTTGGTATCGTATTCAAGAAGGTGGTGGAGATGTGGGTAATTGAATCTTTGGAAACCAAGTCTACCATTGCAGTAAGAATACTATCAGGCCGTCGTCTATGATAGAAAAAGGGCTTTACATGTTTGTTCAATTGCAGTCTTCTGGTTTCTTTGCGCTTTGAGATCGAATCGATATTGTGCAGCAACTGCCCAGTACTAAGCATACTTTGATGATTCTTAAACAAATCTTCATTCGTTTTATTGAGGTCAAATTCGCTCATGTCATAAATCTTTTCCCATTCTTTGAAGGAAGTCCGCAAATGTTGGTATCGATCGCCTTCTTCCCGGGTGGAGGGCAGTAACTCCTGGTATTGATTACCGTCGAATAAACGCATAACTAGGAAGCGTTTATTGGGGGTGGTGTACATTTCGCCTTTTTTTGCGATGATCTGATTATCATTTCCTCTATTGGAGGTGTGGTCGTAAATTAAAACATCTTTCAGGTATTTGCCGTCCTCTGATTTTTCGGCAATACGGATGATGGTTTCTCCGAAGTCGTCGTTGAAGGTGCCGGCCTCGAGGTTGAGCGCTGGTTTTTGTTTCCTGATGTCGTATAGACGGGACTTAAATTTGAGGTTGGAGTAGGGGATAAGCCGATCTGAAGAGATAAAGGACAAAATACTGACCCCAAATACTAGAAAAATAAGCGGTAGCATGACTCTTAACAAGGCGATACCTGCCGATTTCATACTTGCCAGTTCGTAGCGTTCGGCCAGATTTCCCATTACCATCACCGAAGATATCAGCACCGCAATTGGCAGCGCCATAGGAATCAAAGCAGTCGATCTGTAAAACAATAGTTCAAAAATGACAGACAAATCCAGCCCTTTTCCAATAATATCATCAATGTACTTCCACAAAAATTGCATGATCAGCACAAAGAGCGCTATAAAAAAGGTGAGAATAAACGGAGGTATAAAACTCACAATCAGTAACTTATCTAGCTTCTTCAATAGTTGTCCCTTCTTAATTGTTAAACTCCGTGCTAAAATAGCATTCCTCAAATACATTACCAAGTTTAACCCTTTATCAAGATCGCTTATTATTTAAATAATTATTAACAGTTTTGCTTTTCCAGGAAGTCTTTTAAGACGGAAAAGAATAAAAGGTAGTTAGATTTGTTTTGTATATGGCCGATTAAATGATGTTGGCTTTATTCAACGTTTTCCATAAAGATTTAGCTAACTTTGCAGTCTTAAAAAATTATGGATGATCACAGTTAGCAATATTTGGGTTAAATATGGAGATCGAGTTTTACTTGACAGTATAAACGTTGTCATAGATCAACGCGATCGAATCGGACTCGTAGGGAAAAACGGAGCAGGAAAATCAACGCTACTAAAAATAATAGCGGAAGAAATTTCTCCTGATAGTGGGACAATTGCCCGCCCGTCAAAAAGTACACTTGGATTCCTGCATCAGGAAATGAGTCTCCCAAAAGGAAAAACAGTCATCCAGGAAACCCTCACCGCTTTTGAAAAAGTCCTGGCACTCGAAAAAAGAATAGAAGACATAAACGTCGAATTAGGGGAACGTACGGACTACGAAAGCCAAGCCTACTCTGATCTGATCGAAGAATTGTCTGAAGCAAACGAACGTTTCAACCATCTTGGAGGACATACCATGCAAGCAGATAGCGAACGCGTCCTTACTGGATTAGGGTTCAAGTCGAAAGATATGGATCGCCTAACAGATGAGTTTAGCGGCGGCTGGCAAATGCGGATCGCTCTGGCTAAAATTTTACTAAAAAAACCAGATTTTGTGCTGCTCGATGAGCCGACCAACCACCTTGATATCGAATCTATTATTTGGTTAGAAGGATTTCTAAAAACGTATGAAGGAAGTGTTGTGGTTATTTCTCACGACAAGACCTTCTTAAATCACGTGACAAACCGTACCGTAGAGATTGAATTTGGAAAAGTATACGACTACAAAGCCAATTATTCCAAATATCTGTTAATGCGACTTGAACGCAGAGAGCAGCAACTCAATGCCTTCAAAAATCAGCAAAAACAAATAGAACAAACGGAAAAGTTGATTGACAAGTTTAGAGCGAAAGCGTCGAAAGCTAAAATGGCCCAATCACTCATCAAGCAGCTTGACCGAATGGACCGTCTGGAGGTAGATAGTGTGGATGGTTCAGCCATGAAACTTTATTTTCCTCCTGCACCACGATCTGGAGAGGTAGTAGTGGATGTGAAAAACATAGAAAAAAGTTATGGAAATCTATCTGTCTTGGATAAGGTCAATTTCCAACTGATCCGCGGCGAACGGATTGCATTTGTAGGGAAAAACGGCGAAGGAAAGTCAACGCTTTCTAAAATAATAGTAGAAGCAGAACCTGCAACAAACGGGATTATGAAGCTAGGGCATAATGTGAAAATTGGTTACTATGCTCAAAACCAGGCGGACGAATTGGATGGAAAACTAACTGCCCTTGAAACAATGGAGCAAAAATGCCCGGATGAACTGCGTACCAAACTTCGGGGAATTCTAGGAGCCTTTATGTTTAGTGGGGAAGATGCGGAGAAAAAAGTCAGTGTGTTGTCAGGAGGAGAACGTGCCCGTTTGGCCATCGCAAGAATGTTGCTGCATCCAATCAACCTACTGATTCTCGATGAGCCGACGAATCACCTGGATATCATATCCAAAGAGGTACTCAAAAAAGCATTGCTTAAGTACGATGGGTCGATGATTGTCGTTTCTCATGATCGTGATTTTCTAGTCGACCTGACCCACCGTACCATCGAATTTCGGGATCAAAAACTCCACGAATACCTAGGAGACATCAATTTCTTCCTTAACCGAAGAGAGTTGGACAACTTTAGAGAAGTCAGTCTAGGAGGAAAAGCCGCCGACTTAAAAGTCAAACCCACTCAAAAAACAGCCAATCCGGTCAATAAAGAGCTATCCAAAGAAGAACGAAAAGCAAAAGAGAAGGAGAAAAAACTGCTTCAACGAGCGGTTTTAAGTTTTGAAAAGAAAATTAGTCAAGAAGAAAAAAAGATAGCCGACTTTGAAAAACTAATGGCCGAACCCGAATTTTTTAATGGGGCAGAAGCCACCCAAACCCTTTCCGCTTACAATCAAGCAAAAGCCAACGTTGATATTTATATGGGAGAATGGGAAGCTGCTCAGGAAAAATATGAAACCTGGCAAGCTGCTAATAGCTAACTTCTTTATCAATAACAGTTCCATCTACCAGATGGTCTACAAGGTGATTTGCCCAGTAAGGGCCTAGTGAAGCGCCCTTTGTTCCTAGGCCATTGAGCATGGCAATTTGAGGGTGATTTGGATGTGTGCCTACCTTTGGCCGACGGTCTTTAAACACAGGACGAATACCTGATTTATGTTCAATGATTTCGTAGGGGACTTTTAATGTTTGTTCTAGTTTTTCTATTAAATCTGCTTTCCCTTTTGGAGTAGGTTTGCCATCCTCAAATTCCCAGATATAAGAAGAGCCTGTCCAGAACAGATCATCGCCCAAAGGAACTAAAAACGTCTTAAGTTTTGCTATTTTTGATGGATTGAAGTTTGGTATTTTTATAATTAATACCTCCCCTTTTGCTGGGAGATGATCGAGGTGAGACAGGTAAGGATTGAATTCGCTTTGATAGCCTTCACAAAAAACAACTTTTCGGGCACTTAGGGACTGGTATTGCACCCTATTATCCTCCAATTTTAATGCGGAATAATCAAATTTTTCTTCTAGGAGTTGGTTGTTTTCCTGCAGATGTTGACGGTAGTGGCTGATCAGTTGTCCGATGTTTACCTGGGCGCTTTTTTGAAGTTCTCCCCATGCGAAAACTGGTTGGACAATGGGACCGTATTCTGAGGCATCAGCCTGGTCTAACACGTATTGTTGGACGCCTGGAAATTCACTTCTCAAGACCCAGTCGTTTTCCTGTTTATTGTTGTGAAGTGCGCGAATGATGTTCCGATTGTAGAAAAAACGAAGGTCCAATAGTTCTTCTAATTGCTCATAAGTTTGTTTTGCGAAAGGCAGGAATTCATCAATTCTCCAGCTTTTTACAATTCGTCGGCCAGTGATGGGATTGATAATGCCAGCAGCTACTCGCGAAGCACTGTGTGGGTTTTTCTCATCTATGACTAGGACCGTTTGTTTACGTTCCGTTAGGAAATGCGCTAGAAGGGTTCCGGAAAGTCCTTGACCGACAATGAGGTAATCGTACTCCACTATGTCATCGATTTTAATAGTTCCCGGTCTGCTTTTTTGAGCCCTTTTACTACAAGATCGTAGGAATGATCAATTAGTTCTACAAGTAGATTTTTAGATAATCCTTCATCAAAACTGATGGTATTCCAGTGTTTTTTGCTCATGTGGTAACCCTCTACAATTTCAGGATATTCTTCTCTTAATTCTATGGCGCGATCGGGATCGCACTTTAGGTTTACAGTGAAGTCTTCGCGATTCAGTCCGGTAAGAGCGAACATTTTGTTCATTACTTTGAAAACAAGGGTAGATTCATCAAAAGGAAAACTTTCTGTTACTCCAGGTTTGGCTAAACAATATTGTCGAAACTCTTCAATATTCATAATAATGATTTTAAAAATAGGAATGAATATCCTTGAATTCATTCCAGATTTGATCTTTGGGGACTTTCGCCCAAATCTTAATGGGTTCTTTTTTGACAGGATGAATAAAGGACAAGGCGCGGGCATGCAAATAAATGGCGTTATCAGGGTGCGGTTTCCCCTTATATCCGTATTTTCTGTCGCCTCTTATGGGGCTTCCCATTTTTGCTAATTGCACTCTGATTTGGTGGGGTCTGCCAGTTGTTGGTTTTACTTCTAGCAAACAGTTGCTTGAAAAGGTGGCTAGTAGCTCATAGGACAACTCTGATTTTTTTGCACTGTTTGGGGCCGTCCGTTCATTAGGATAAGCCCTGGCAACGTTCTTTTCGAAATTTTTTGTCAACCAATGCACTAATTTTCCCTCCAGTTCATTTGGCCTATCTAAAGTTACTGCCCAATACAATTTTTTGACGGATCTTTCCTTAAACATCTTGGTCATTCTAGTTAATGCCTTACTAGTTCTGGCAAAAACAACAACTCCAGATACCGGGCGATCAATTCTGTGGACTAAACCCAGGAAAACATCCCCTTCTTTTTTGTACTTGACTTTTATGTATTGCTTGACATAATCCAATAGTGGTGTATCTCCAGTTTGGTCTCCTTGAACCAACCAGCCTACAGGTTTGTTTACTGCAATGAGATGATTGTCCTCGTAAATTATTTTCAATTGGCGTAAGTCCATTAAAATTTCTTGATTTTTTTCAAATGTACGGAAATTAGTTATTATGTTATGGAGTTACTGGGTTATTAAGTTACTAGGATGTTAAGTATTTTGTAGTATTCAGCAATTTAGTAATTGATGTGTTAACGATAGCAATAGTAATAACTCTGGTCTTTAGGCCTGAAAGCAGCATAGAAATTGGAAATGGCAGAGTTCATACTAGCTCTAGTTGGATAATCCCCGGCCTAAAGACCGTGGTTATTGATAATTGGACGATATCTTGAAAACTTAATCAACTTAATAGCTCAATCAAGTAATAACTTAGTAATTAAACAAAAGATGAAATTAACATTAGGTTTTTCTCCTTGTCCGAATGACACTTTTATTTTTGATGGAATGATCCACAATAAAATTGATACAGAAGGTTTGGAGTTTGAGGTGGTGATGGAAGATGTGGAGGCATTAAACAAAATGGCGTTTCAAGGGAAATTGGATATTACGAAACTGAGTTATCATGCCTACGCTTATCTCATTGACAAGTACGTGTTGTTGAATGCTGGGAGCGCGCTAGGGAATAATTGTGGACCATTGCTGATTTCAAAAAATACGTATTCACAAAAAGAAGTAGACCAATTATCCATTGTAATACCAGGAAAATACACCACTGCCAATTTTTTATTAAGCTTGGCCTTCCCGGCAGCAACCAACAAAAAAGCAGTGCTCTTCTCAGAAATAGAACCGATGGTCATTCACGAAAGTGCACAAGCAGGCCTCATCATCCATGAAAATCGGTTTACCTACCAAGAAAAAGGCCTTCGCAAAATAATAGACCTGGGCGAATTCTGGGAGCAAAAAACAAAACTCCCCATACCACTTGGTGGCATTGTTGTAGACAGAAATCAACCCTTAGAAATACAGCAAAAAGTAAATCGAGTGATGAGAAGAAGTGTCGAGTATGCCCTAAACAACCCAACAGCGACCAAGGACTTTGTGCGGCAACACGCCCAGGAAATGGAGGAAGAGGTAATGTTCAAACACATCAAACTTTACGTCAATGATTATACCGTAGATCTTGGCGAGAAAGGACGAGAAGCCGTTCAAACATTATTCGATATTGCCTGGAAACAAGCGATCATTCCTACTTCAAATTTACCGCTATTTATTGCTGAAGGAAATGGAATTTAAGCTAGTTTTTCAAACCCTCTTTCTTAAAAATTAAATTTATGGTTTCACAACATTCAAAATCCCACCAGTTGCGCTGTGTAAATTTACCAAACCACCTGGTTGAATGGTCAAGTCATAGCAATTTGCAGTTCCACCATTAATGGATGGATCATTAGTAACATTCGGGATGACAACATTGGAGGCGGTAGTTGGTACGCTTTGCCGATCCCAATTACAAGCTTCAAACCAATCTGTACTAACGCAGCCCGTCCACCTCCATGTACTGCCAAGTCCGCTTAAAGCGCAGGAGCCACACGGAGCATCCAATTCTACAGAAACATCGTCCCAATTGTAATATCTGTTTACTACGGTTGTTCCACCAAAATAAGGACTAATACCGATCCTATTAAATGTACCTGTAGACACATAACTGAAAGTATATTGTTGGTAAGTGCCAGAAATTGTATTTGTTGGAATTGTCAGCTGAGGCGGCGTTGTTACAAGACTATACCCGCACTGTATATAAAAACCTCCTTCATTACATCCATATTCTGCTGGTGGTGCACTTGAATTAAAAAACCAAATTCCCAATCCAGATGTTGAGGAGATCTGACCATTATCACAACTAGAACCAGCAGCATGTCGGACCCAAATCGAAACAGTGTAAGTACTTCCAGGGGTTAAATTAGAAGTAAGGCCAGCTTTTATTCCTTCTCCATAGAATTTCGGATTACAAGTACCAAAGCAAGCACCGTTGAAATGATTGCCATAGCCTCCTATCCAGGCGTTTCCGGTGTGAGGAGAACTGCTGGCACATAAACCAGTATAACATCCTGTCTTGAGATAGTCTGTTGTTGCTGGGCCATTCAAAGTAGTTATTGAAGGGAAAACGGACCATGATGTAGGAAATGCACCGTTGTAGCCTAGGCCTCCATTAAATGTGTTTGGACATCCGCCTGTCTCATATCCAGGATTTGGAACAAGGTTTTGTGCGGAACCAAATAGACAAAAAGAGCTCATTAAAACCATCATTATATATTTCGTAGAAGCATTTTTCATAGACTCATTTTGTAAATTAGGAATTTGCTTTACTAAGATAACATAATATTTGGATTTTCGAAGTTTATTCGCAGCAAAATGTGTTGTTTGTTAGGGGTTTATGTGTGCTTCGCAGCCATATATGTTTGTTGGTAAAGGTTGGAATTGACTAAGGAAGTTGCTCAGCAATATTCCGATTATTCCAGGTAATACTGCGGTCTCCAGCATCAGAAACTCCATCCAAACTACAATCCACTTGGAGATAGCCGGATTGATTTCTAAGATTCCAGGTAGTGCTTCTGTCAGAGGCATCAATTTGAGCATCATAAGTTGTATTTCCTGCCCAGAGACACAGTTCTCCGTTTCGATTGACTTGGGCGTTGTTGCCGTAGACAGTAGTTGTCGGGCTTGTGAAATCTATAAGATTGGAACCTTGTCGATCCAAAACAACATTAGTTGCCATCGCTCCCAGATGATTCCGATGTCTGACTGCCAAGTGGTAAGTTCCACCTGCCAATCCATCAAATCGGACAGGAGAAACGCCATCTACCTCCACAATATCTCCATCTCGTTGGAGTAGGGCAGACCGACTACTTACGATAAAGGTAGGAGTAAGAGTAGGTCTAATCTCCAGAAAGATCCAGTCGACAATCGCATTGTTTCCAGCTACATTAAAAACAGAGGCATTGTCTGTTGTCTCTCCGTTTGGCTGATTGACGTAGGTGAAGCCTAATGCAGAATAGGGTTCTGATACCGGTAAATTGTTGGAGGCGCGGAGCTGATCAAACATTGTCCCAGTGGCAGAGTTGAATGGGCCTTCCAGATTGACTTTAGCACGGACTTCCAAATATTCCGGGACACAAAACTGCTTGGTATCCTGAAAGCCAAAGGTCGCTCCATTGGTATAAACCACTCCATTCACATCATATAAAATGTAGGAACCATTCCCATTCGTACAACAAAGACCATCTCCATAACTATCATATATATTGAGGGTAAAACATCCGGGTTCAAAACAGATATATTCGGTGGTAGAAACCAGACCATTCTGGTAGCGAAAACCACTGGCTATGATGTCATTGTTGTCATTCCTTACATCCCAGGAGATGTCCTCTGCAAAATTATCAAAAACAATATCAAGGTATAAGTCGTAATTTATTGGAGTAGAATTGTCTACCGGAACAAATAAATCTTCCAAGTGTGCATTATCCCAATCGGCTATGTATTCCCACCAGTTATTCATTTCAAAACCGTTGTAGAGAATGTTGTTTTCATAACCGGGCATATTTTGCATCCAGTATATATAGTAGTTGGCTTCCTGCTCGCCAATTGGTGCAATGCCGTAGGGCCAATTGTAGTCCAAGTTGCCCCAGGTGTTGGTGTTTATTAATTTGGTTGGGCCGCCATTAGGGTGCCAGTTTTCAATGTCGCTTGCGACGAGCGTGGTGTTGAAATAGTCGTAACCTACCGTAGTATTTGGTGGGCGATGGGTGTCTCCAGCTCTGCCTAGTGGTGGTGCCCCATTTACCGAGCCTACAAAATTGCCCCAAAACATATTGTTATTGATATGGCTGAAAATTGATTCCAGCTGGTGTCCTTGATTATGAAGATTAGGTGTCCTGGAATAGTTAAACCAATAGGCCATGTACGTTTTGTTGAAGATTGGAAGGTCGGTATTATCCCGGTCACTGTTGGAAATATCGCCAGTGGTTGGGCTGGACATATTAGATTCCCATCCTACGACTTCATTGGTGTGGTATCCCCAAATCCAAAATTCATCGACATCCAGGGTCTCGATATAGTGTTGCCAATTGAACCGATCACTCATATTCTGATAGTCGATCAATTTTGATTTTGTACCGTCTAGCTGATTGATATCTTTATACCGGGGCATTGGCTCATAAATGTTGATATAGTCAATGACTTGATAGCCAAGATAAGGGGCTGCAGTTGGATCTTTGTATCCATGAAATTTACTACGTTCTTCCAGCATATGCTTGAGCTGTATATTGTTGGTCGTTATAGTGTTTTCGATAGTAGAAAGAGGCATTGGATTCGGTCCAGGGATTGGTCCTGTTTCACTAAGGTCAAGATTTACTGCATTGATTGTTGGGAGATAATTTAGGATGACGACTCTCATCAATTCCTTGTAGCAATCGGCTGGTTTTTTAAGGAATGGATCCATCTGATTGACATTTTGAACTGTTGCTGCCGGTGATTTGACGATTATGGTTAGCGAGACGGTAAAACCGGCCTTTGTAGCGGTTAAGATTACTGTACCGGGGGCTACGGCAATTACATCACCGTTTGTGGCGACGTAAGCGATGTTGGTATTGGAAGTAGTCCATGTAAATTCTGAGGGACTTACTGGGAATGTGCCATTTGCATTTACAATAGACAAGTCTGGTTTATATCTCCAGGTAGGGTACAATTCCACATTATTATCATTAACAACTATTCCGGTTATCTGACTTCCATTTTGAAAACTTTGGGATATTTCAGTGGCTGACCGTACGCTATTGCTTATCCTCAACTCTTCAATTGCTGCGTTGAATTTGGAGTTACCGTTGTCTGATCCGATATGGAAGGTGGAGCTGGTGACTGCTGGCAGTGAAAATCCGACAGTTGACTGACTCACCAACGAACCGTTTACATACAATTTTAGTTCGGAAGCTGACCATGTGCAGGCGATGTGGTACCATTGCCCTGCTGCCCAACTGGATATGTTATAGCCTGCACCTTTCTCAGGATTGCCCCCAGATGCACCGTATCGATTTACAATTATTTTTAGGTAGTTGCCACCGTCTTTCCCGATAAGCATTCCGCCAGCTCCTCCCCAGGATGCCAGGTAGTGGTCTTGTCCATCATTGCCGTTCCAGTTTGGTTTGACCCATGCTTCAAATGTGCCTGCAGATGCTTGTAGGTTATTGGATGCTGAATAAGTCAAGATACTGGCAGCGCTGTAGTTTATTGCATTGTTGAATACACCACCGGTATACCCAATACTTGTTTGTGAAGTAGGAGATTCTCCGGAGGTCCCCCATGTATTATTATTGAAATGTAGTAATAAGGAAGTATTTCCATCTGGCACATGTTCTTGTGCAACACAGAATGAACAAGAGAATATTAATAGGAAAAACGAGATGAAATTTTTCATAGATATTGTAATTAGGCTACCCCTAATTTACTATTTTATCTAGGAAATAATTCAGATTGTTATTCCTAAAACCCGACTTAAATTTGTGATTTATTTGCCTGAGTGTCTATTAGTTAAAATGGTTTGTTTCTTATTCATTGAATCTTTCCGACTTCTTATTCAAACACAAAAAGGCGCATTGTTAAAGCTTAATTATTTGACGTACAAATTTTTCACTGGTACTAGTAAGATGCACAATGTAAATACCGTTTGGCCACGATGCTGTTTGAATCTCAATTTGATTGAAGCCAGTTTTTATCAAAGATTTATTACTTGAAATTACCTTACCAGATGAATCAGAAATTTGTATTTGGTAGGCCGTTGGTTCATCCGCGCGAATATCAATGGTTACGATGTCGTTGGCTGGAATTGGGAATATAGTTATCGGATGCGGACTTTTTTGTTTGATGTCAATTGAAATGGTTGCTGAATACGTATAAGCGCCATCAGTGTCTACAATTTTTAGGCGGTAGTAGTTGATTTGTCCATTTGCAGGACGTGCATGCAAAAACTCATAGTGCTGTTCTTCTGTAGTTGTGCCGACTCCTTGAATCATTCCAATAGGATTAAAATCATTTCCATCCAATGAATGCTCAATAGCGAAGTGATCATTGTTGGTTTCTGTGGTGGTACTCCAGTTTAGTTGAGACTTGTATTCTACGGCTTCTCCTGTGAAGGAGTTGAGTTCGACATTCAGCAGACCACCATATGGTATATTGAGCACCGTAGGTGCTGTGCTGCCAGTATCCCCTGAATTGTTTCCGTTCCCATTCAAGGCATTACCAGTCGCATAAATGGTAACTGTGGTGGCTTGCTTTGAAACGGGGTTATTGGGTTGCAAGGCAATAATTGGAGCGTGCCATTCATAGGAGAAAACAGGATTTGGGGATAGGCTAGTGTGCTCCGCAATGTATTTTTGAATGCCGAAGTTATATTCCGCGATCTGCACGTTTGTCGAGGGAGCAGTAATTGAAGCTGCTTCGTTTTCAAAATAAACAGAGGACTGAAATCCATATCCTAATGGTGTCCCTACCGTATTATTTACGGTAATTCGGATTTGATACATTCCTCCAGAAAGCCATTCTGTCACCTCCAATCCTGTTGCTTTGTCTATAAATTCTATCGAAGCCGTGACTACACCAAATACTGGGATTGCACCATGGCAATTTGCACACGTTCCATCGGAATCAGGGCTTCCGGTATAGTCTCCAAAATTTGTAGAAGCCGGTCCTCCAGCAAAACTAATTAGAAGAAAATAGGTAATGGCGCAAAAAAATAGTCTGTAAATGTGCCTCATAACGATGATTATTAAAATGAAAAGGAATTTGTGAATGTTGGTGGTAAACTAATAAAATAAACAGTCTATTTACAATGTTTAAAACTTTACTATTTGAGTTACAAAATGATGTTGTGAATTTGTCAATTGGAATATATAAACTCCATTTGGCCAATCTGCCGTTTGCAGTTCGATCGAATTTGTCCCAGGGACTAAGTGATGAAGGCTTGAAGTTTGCAATTTGCCAGACATATCACTAATCGTAAGCTGGTATTCGTCCTTCTGATCCACTTGCAAAACAACGTTTACCAGATCTTCCGCAGGAACAGGAAAAACGCTGATTTCTTCTAGTTTTTTATCGAGAATAACAGGAACCACCCTGGAATAGCTTTTCATCCCATCCAAATCCACCTGCAAAAGCCGATAGTAGTTTGTCTTTCCAATAGATGGAAAGCGGTGTGTGAATTCGTAATTAGTAAGAATAGTGGAGTTCCCAGCACTTTGGATAGTCTCCACTGGCTGAAAATTAATACCATCAAGCGAATGTTCCACTATAAATTGATAAGAGTTGGATTCTGAAGCAGTAGACCAAGTCAAAAATACACTGTAGTCTTGCGCGATTCCTTCAAAAGACACCAATTCAATTGGAAGTGTGGCTTCAGTTAGTGTTGTAGAACCAGTTGCCGAACTACCTGAATCCCCAGTTCTCTGGAAATTAAGATTTACTGCATTTCCCGCAGAATAAAAAGTGACATCTCCTGCGGCACCTCCTGCAAAAGCAGCTGGAGCTGTCCATTTGAATTCAAAAACCGGAGAAGGGGAGGGGTTCTTGTGTTCTGCTACCTGAATTTGCCCTGAAGTGGCGAATTTTACGTTTGTCTGTGGGGCTGAAAAACTACCTGCCTGCGCATTGGTATCATCCACCGCAATACATTGAAAGCCATGAGCTGCAGGGGTTCCCGAGCCGTTAAGAACCGTAACACTGACGTTGTAAGTCATACCAGCAGCATATTCGGTAACAGGAATCCCAAAGTCATCAGTAATAACAACTAGAGTTGTAACTCCCCCAAAAGAACCAGGATTTCCATGGCAACTGCCACAAATGTTGGTACTTGTAGGGCTACCTGTAAAGTTCCCGCCTTGCTGTGTAGCAGGACCAGCACTAAAGCCAATCAACATTAGTACTATAAAGAACAACAAACTTGAATAAAACAGAGTGTAGATAAACTTTAACTTCATAGATCGAATTTTTGTTGAGTAATTGGCAGTGATTTCCTTGTTGTCTATTATTGTAGACACAATTTTTGGAGTGATTCACCTATTGCTTAATCAACTTATTTGGTGAATTTGTTACAATAAATGGAGTCAAAGTGACGGAGCCTCTTTTTGAAAAAAACGGGTATTTGTAAATCGTCTTAATACGTTGCTAATGAAGCGTCAATTTCATTGGCGTAAGCCAATACGCCTCCTTTTAAGTTGTATAAATTTTCAAATCCGAAATTTTTCTCTAGTGCTATTATGGCATCAGCACTTCGTTTTCCACTTCTGCAATGAATCACCACTTTTTTGTCTTTGGAAATTCTTCCCGCCTCTTGTATTACGGTATTTAGTGGAATAAGTTCGCCATTTATCTGCACGATTTCATATTCGTAAGGTTCACGAACATCAATTAGTTGAAAGTCGGTATTTGTTTTTTTCAGTTGATGGAGTTCCTGAACTGAAATTTCTTTTACGGAGGTGGCTTCTGGTTTGTTTGAAGTTGTAGAAATACCGCAGAATTGCTGGTAGTCGATGAGCTCGGTGATCGGTTGGAGGTCTGGATTTTTTGAGATATTCAGCGTTCTGGTTTCAAACGTCAGTGCATCGAAAACAAACAGTCTGCCGGACAATGTTTTTCCGATTCCAGTGAGTACTTTGATCACTTCGTTTGCCTGCAGACTACCAATGATACCCGGTAAAACTCCAATGACTCCACCTTCTGCGCAGCTAGGCACTAAACCCGGAGGTGGTGGTTCTGGAAATAAATCACGATAATTTGGTCCTAAGTGGCCATCTGCATCGGTGTAGTTGAACACGCTTACTTGTCCGTCAAACCGAAAAATTGATCCATAGACATTGGGGATGCCAAGGAGTACGCATGCGTCATTGACTAAATATCTGGTAGGGAAGTTGTCTGTTCCATCTGCTACCAAGTCGTAGTCTTTCATTATCTCCAGGGCATTTTCTGAAGTTAGCATGGTGTTGAACACCTTTATATCTACATGAGGATTTAGGCCGTTTAGTCGTTGTTTTGCGGCCTCCACTTTAGGTTTCCCTACGTTTTCTACCCCAAAAAGTACTTGCCTTTGTAAGTTGGAATCGTCCACTACATCAAAATCTACGATTCCAATATGACCGACACCTGCAGCAGTCAGGTATAAAAGTAGAGGACTACCTAGTCCGCCTGAACCCACAACAAGCACACGTGCCTCCTTCAATTTTCTTTGGCCCGCGATGTTGAACTCGGGGATGATAAGGTGGCGGCTATACCGTTCTAGCTCTTCTTTTGAAAATGTTGTATTGCTCATGATATTTATTCCTAATTGAAATTTTTAAAAACTAATTGTACTTCGATTTTTTGACGACTCAATTTAGGTTTAGCCGCCGGCAATTGCTGGTACGATACTGATTATTGTATGCTGAGAGACTTTAGTTGCTTCCTTTTCCAGAGATTGAATATCGTCATCTCCAACAAATATTCTAATGAAGGACCTGATTGTTCCACTTTGGTCAAACAAATGCTGTTTTAAATCGGGAAATTTAGTGGCTAGTTCTTCAATTGCTGCTTGAACGGTGGTTCCATTTGTTTGTATTGTTGCTGTTTGATTGGTGAATTTGCGCAAGGGAGTAGGGATAATTATTTTAGACATAATGAGTAGTATTTAAGTTAACTTAAGTTTATTAATATGAATGATTTCTTCTTCAAATTGTTGAGTAGTTTCTTGAAGTCTCCAGCTTGTCGCCTTTGCAAATTTTCCATTTTGAATGGACAGTATTAAATAAGAAAAATAGGGTAGGGCCTGTTTTCTGTCGTGCTCAGAAGGAATTGCCGGATGATTAGGATGAGAATGATAGATTCCCAGTAAATTCAATCCATTGGTTAGTGCATATTGTTCTGCTTTGATGTAGTCAATTGCTGCGATTTCGAAGCGCCTTCTTTGGTCTCCTTCTTTGCTATTTACTACAGGTAATACTTCAGTGACTACTCTTGGAGTTCCTTCTTTTCCAAGAAAAAAACCGCATCCTTCATTAGGGAAATTGTCTTCCAGGTGTTGAGAGATGGTGTTGAATAAGTCCCGATTAAATTCTATGATAAAGTTCGCCATTATTTGAATATCTGTGTTAGTACCTCACTGTATTTGTCGCCATTGTCAGGGAAGATGGTGACTACGACTCCTGACTTTAAACTATTGGCTACTTTGATTGCTCCTACGAGGTTGGCAGCGGAAGAGGGACTGAGAATTAACCCTTCTTTTTTGCTTGCCTGTTTTATAGTCTCATAGGCTTCTCCAGTTGAAATTTTTAGATTGATGTCTGCGATGTCGTTGTCGTAAATCTCAGGAACTTTTGCAGTTTCCAAATGTTTCCAACCCTCGAGTCCGTGCAAGGCAGTTTCCGGCTGCAATGAAATAAAATGAATCGTCGGGTTTAATTCGCGCAGTCCTCTAGACGTTCCGATGAATGTACCAGTCGTACCGAGACCTGCTACAAAATGCGTAATACTTGACTTTGTTTGATAGAGAATTTCCTGAGAGGTATTATTGTAATGTGCTTTCCAATTGGCTTCATTGGCGTATTGATCCGCGTAGAAATATTTATCAGGATCTTCGTTTTTTAGAGCTCTTGCTTTTTTCTGAGCCCCATCAGTTGCGTCAAATTTGGAAGTCAGGACGAGCTCTGCTCCTAGTGATTTGAGTATTGTGATTCGTTCATTAGAAGCGTTTTCTGGTAGAACAATTGTGATCGGGATACCGATGGAAGCGGCAATGGTTGCGTAAGCAATGCCTGTATTACCGCTTGTTGCATCTAATAGCGTGCGGCCCTGGTGCAGCTCGCCACTGAGGACCGCTTCTCTGATAATATTGTGTGCTGGACGAGCTTTTACACTTCCTCCAAGTTGCATCCACTCCAGCTTGGCATAGATAACTACATTTGGATTGTTAGTCATGTTTTTAATTGGAAAAAGGGGGGTATTCCCAATAAAAGGCTTTAGCTGTTCGACTTTTTCGAAAAGGGCACTGTCTATTGCGGGTGAAACTGTCATGTTTGTTGTTTTTAAAATGGGAGCGACAAATCCGTCTCTCCAATTAACCTAACCAAATATTATTACTAAGAAATAATTCAAAAACTTATAAAAAATGGGAGTCGGAAGAGCTGCCTACCGACTCTTTACTGCTTTATTAAAACAAAAAACCCTTCCGGGATTGGGAAGGGATATATCTACTATAATTATTAACAATTAGATTAAAACCTCCCTTCGTTTGCTCGTTTGCAACAATAGCAACAACAACAACAACAATTGGTATTTAATAAGTTATTCATAATAAGATGCATTCCTTTTATAAAAAAAACCTTTTCGAAATTGAATCGAAAAGGTTTACTATAGTTTTACAATAACAAGATTTCCGATACTAATAATTAGTATTGCAACAACAGTCGTTTGTGAAATTTGTATTGTGTGTCTTTATAATCATCGAAACAAACATAAATAACATTTTCTAGAACTGCAAGTATTTTGTTGGATTTAACCCATTTGGAGTAGGTCAAATTTAAAAAATAGAAAATATAAATTCTTTCTTTGACCCTAGAAACCTTGCACAGTGGAGAAATGATCCTTATCCTAAGGAAGTAAAAAAAAATTGTTTATTAAAAATCAATTAATCCATTATTTTTGCATGATGAAAAGAAGTAATAAATTAAAGGTGTCCTCAGAAATAGGAGAATTGAAGCGCGTGATTGTTCACCGTCCAAACACTGGGATTGGAAGAGTTACTCCGGAGCGAGCAGAAGAATTGTTGTACGATGATATTATTTTCCTTCCAAAAATGTTGGAGGAACACAAGATATTTACAGACATTCTTAAGATGTTTTTGGGACGTGAAAATGTACTGGATACTACAGATTTGTTGTATGATATTATCAAGCATTCAAAAAAAGCCAGAAATAAAATTATCAAATCAGTTGGTAATTTTGAAGATTTGGCCACCTCAAATGTGAAGTTTTTGAAAAAACTTACTGATAGAGAATTGACTCGAGTATTGATAACAGGATATTATAGTAAAAAAAGAATTAAGTTATTTGATCCTATCCCTAACTTTTTGTTTACAAGAGATATTGCGGTTACCGTAAATGATCATGTTATTATAACTAAGGCCTCCAAACATGCCAGAAGTAGAGAGAGTATTCTCACTCGTTTTATATTTTGGTACCACCCGATATTTAAAAAACTACGTGACCAAGATCGTATTATTGATCTAAATGATGTAGATAAATTCCCCCCTTCCTCCTTGGGTGAGCGGGTTTCTGTAGAAGGTGGTGACGTCATGATTTTCGACAAAGACCATCTATTAATTGGGTGCAGCGAACGTACCACACAGCATGGTATTAATATGTTGAAAGATGTTTTATTTAAGAAAAAAATTGTAAAAAATATCGTTCAAATCAATGTGCCAAAAGAACGATATTGTATGCACATTGATACTATTTTTACACGGATAAATCACAACCACTGCGCAGCTTTCGAGCCATTGGTTATCCAGGATGTAGTAGCTGGTGTTCAACAATATAAAAAAGATGGAACAGTGAAGTTGTTTCCTTCCATTCGCTCCTTTCTTCAAAGTATCTATCCTGATATGAAGTTTATTTTGTGTGGTAATGGCGTTTCTCCTTATGCTGAGCGGGAACAGTGGACAGATGGTTGCAATTTGGTTGCTATCCGGCCAGGAGTCGCCTTAACTTATGACAGAAATGCCCATACCTCAAAAGCCTTCAAAAAGCTTGGATATAAAGTAATCAAGGCAGAGGATTTGTTAGAATCTTTCAAGAAAAAACTGATCAGCCCATCAAGGATCAAAAAAACAATAATTACAATCCCTTCAAGCGAATTGTCCAGAGCTAGGGGAGGAACTCACTGTATGACATGCCCTTTAGAAAGAGATTGATATTTTAATTTCGTTGATAACTCTTTGTTTTCAGTGGATTAAGTATTAGTGAAAGACTTATTTTTGTAAGGCACTTGTCACAGATCGTCTTTTTATTTATCTTTAGCACGAAATAACGCCAAATATTTCCCCATATACCTTTGCAAATGAACTTAATTGTAGCGTTTAGCTTGAACTCTGCACTAAGTACTTTTTGAATTATGTTTTAATAACAAAAAATGCCCAGATGAAAAAAACTTTACGTTTTGTTTTCGTCCTATGTTTTATTTTGGTAATTGGCTGTTTTGCAGGTTTCGCTCAGAACATGGATAGGAATACTTCTAGTGATAAGTATACTATTCACTTAAGGGGAGAGGTTATTAAAAATGATGGGTCTTTTACCGCCCAAAAAGATCTAGGTTCCTGCCTTTTCGGAGGTAAGTACTATGTTCTGTTACAGTTCGAGGACATTCCTTCAGAAGAAACTTTTTCAGGTTTATATAGATTAGGAATTAACATAATGAGTTATATTCCTAATTATACTTATTATGTTTCTATCCCCAAAAAGGTTAGTCTTTCAACACTTAAAACTTTAGGAGTAAGGCAGGCATTGCCATTGCCAATCTCTAGTAAAATCAATCCAATTCTTACCGACTATAACTCTGTCCCAGCCTATTCAAAATCAGCTGAGGAAAATATCTATACAACCATAAGTTATCCCCCAAAAGCATCATTAGATGCCGTTCAAACCAGCCTAAGACAGAAAGGATTTATTTTGCACAAAGTACACGCTTCTAATCATGAAATTGAACTATTTATTGCTCACGATCAACTTTATAACCTAGCAAAACTTCCTTTTGTTTCTAGTGTTTATCCTGTCACACCTCCCACAGAACCGCTAAATTATGAAAACACAACCGAGTATGGTTCAAGGAAAGTACATGAAATAAAAGGTCTGCGCGGAAAAGGGATAATAGTTGGAGTTGGCGATGACTCCCGTTGGGATCATTTAGATGGGATAAATCGGGTTTCTAACCATAATGCTTACATGTCAAACCACGGTGAAGTAGTAGCAGGATTGATTGCAGGAGGTGGAAACCTGGATGAAATTTATACGGGGCATGCTCCAGAAGCACAGATTGTTACTTTTCCAAGTTATTTATTCTTAGATACGATTAATTGGTTGATAGATAATTATGATGTTGTTTTGGCAAATCATTCCTATGGAAATACGGGAAGTACATGTCCAAATTTTGGTTTTTATACTTCCAAATCAAGACAAACAGATCAACAGTTGGTTGACAATCAAGAATTGATGCACGTGATATCATGTGGGAATAGTGGTGATTTTATATGTGGAAGTTATCCAAAGGGATTTCATACTATATTGGATGCTCATCAATCCTCAAAAAATGGTTTGGATGTTGCCAATCTGAGTTCTAGTACCTTGCTTACTAGTTCTTCCAGCAAAGGGCCATTGGTCGATGGCAGGCTCAAGCCAGAAATCGCAGCCCGAGGCAATACTGCAATTTCCACAGCGACAAATAATGGATATGGGCTAGTAGGAGGCACTAGTTCTGCGGCTCCAGTGGTGACAGGTATTATGGCGCTAATGTATGAGCAATATAAAAAGCAGTTTGGAGGTGAAAACCCAAGGGGTGGACTAATGAAAGCTATTGTTTGTAATACTGCGGAAGATCTTGGAAACCCAGGACCGGATTTTTCGTTTGGCTTTGGAAAAGTAAATGCAAAGAAAGCAATTGAGACCATTGAAAACGAGACCTATTTTGTGAACACATTGGTCCATAATGAAACAAAAAGCCATTCAATAGTAATCGACCCAGGAGTGAAACGTGTAAAGGTCATGTTGTATTGGAATGATGTTCCTTCTGATGTAAATGCCGCTTTACCTGGTTTAGTGAACAACCTAAATCTACAAGTAACGGACGCTAACAATATTACAACCTTGCCATGGATATTGGATCCATCTCCAGCCAACGTCAATTTGCCAGCAACTAGGGGCATTGATAATATCAACAATATCGAACAAGTCACCCTGGAAAATCCTATTCCTGGTATTTTAATGGTAGAAGTGCTTGGAAGTTTTGTACCTATGGGAAATCAAGAATATTATATTGCCTATGAGCTTATTCGTGACGAAGTTGAACTCATCCACCCGACAGATGGAAAGGCTTTTGTGCCAGGAGAAGAACAAATTATTCATTGGAATGCTGAAATGAAGACGGATCCATTTCATCTTTATTATTCAACAAACAATGGTGCAAGTTGGAATTTGATTTCGGATAGTATTCCTGGTGATGCAAGAAATTATACGTGGTTGGTTCCAAATATTGTAGCAGATCAAGTACGAGTAAAAGTAGAGAAAAACGGACAGGTATCAATAAGCGATTTGCCATTTGCGATTATTTCTACTCCTGAGTCCCTGGAGGCGGAGGTAGGTTGTAATTTTGATATTTCTGTAAATTGGGATCCAGTGAGCAATGCTGCGGGATATGAAGTACTAAAACTAACCTCTCAAGATACGTTCATGAATAGTGTTGGAATCACTGTCGACACTAGTTTTTCGTTTAACGCAGGAACTATAGATTCGGAGACGTGGGTTTCTGTTCGTGCGCTTACTGCTAGTGGTCTAGAAGGCAGAAGGACAACAGCTATCTCTGTATTCCCGCTTGATGAGATAGAAGAAGTTAATTTTAACTATGGAGTTAACCAATTAGAAACTCAGTTCTTCCACATTAGTGGGAAATTGTATAGCAACTATTATTGGGATTTTGGTGATGGGGAGAATTCGACACTAGAAAACCCATCTCATACTTATCAAATTGATGGGAACTATACGGTTTGTCTTTCGGTATTTGATGGAATTTGTTCAGATAGTACAATTTGCAAATCGATTGATGTACTAAATTCCACAAATTGCAGGACTCAAGATTCTATGCAATTGGTTGCACTCTTAAATTCTTCAGGGCCAATACCATCCTCTATTAATTGGTCAGCAAACATACCTTTGGATCAATGGACAGGAGTCACTTTAACTAGTGATGGATGTAACATAAAAGAATTGGCCGTAAATGGACAATTTTTTCTTTATACGATGCCGTCACTTCGTCTTCCTGAGTTGACAAAATTGGATCTAAGTCAAAATTTTATGTTTGGAGATTTGCGAGGGATGGTTCTTCCCAAATGTGAGGAGTTATTTTTGTATACCAATCAGCTGTCTGGTCAGGTTCCAGATTTTAGCAATATGTCCCAACTTATAAGGTTGTATTTAAATAACAATGAATTGGCAGGGAGTGTTCCAAATTTTAACCTTCCCAATTTGTATTTGTTATACTTGAATAACAATAATCTTACAGGAGAATTGCCTGACTTTTCATCGACAAATTTGGTCAATATTTATATTCAAAACAATCATCTTTCGGGAAGATTACCAGATTATTCCAACACCAATTTAAACATCCTTCACGTTCACAACAATGAGTTTACTTATGATGGGTTGGCACAAAATCTATCGATTCCTAATTTTTCTTATTCACCACAAGCGAAAGTACCAATACTTGAATACGGTCATAATTTGTATGTGGAAGTTGGAGGCACGCAAAGTAATGTTACCTATGAATGGTTTAATCAAAACGACCAGCTATTGACCTCAAAAGTAGGAGATAAGATGTTTGCTCCCCCATCTTCCGGAATTTATTATTGTAAGGTAACAAACAGTCTTTTGAACTTGGTTTTGTACAGTGAGGATTTTAATTTTAGCCCTCGACTTGACCTGAATATTGCAGGTTGGCTGGAAGGTCCATTAAATTTCGGCAGTGGTTGGCCTTATATGAATACCTATTTAAATAGTGTAAGAATTTTGCCTGGACAACGGTCTTCATTTGGTACCTATCAACCACCAAAAACAAAAGCAGGACAGCCTTATTCCTCGCAAAATAGTTTTGGGTATTGGGGTTATGAAGGTACAGAAGGTCTGCCTTATTTTGAATACGCACCTACAGTGGTTGATTGGGTTTTGGTGTCTATCCTAAGTGACTTGGAAGGGAACCTAGTATGGCAGTCAGCCGGCTTACTCCACACAGATGGCAGTATTGAGTTTTTGAAACTGCCACCTAAGAAAGATATACAGGCGATGGAGTATTATATTCTATTGGAACATCGAAATCATATGGGGGCAATGACTCCAGCTCCTGTCCAGAAAGTGGGTAATCAGTTGAGTTATGATTTCAGGTTGACGGATTCGTATGTGGGGTCTAATATTAGTAAAGGGCAAAAGCAAATGGCTCCTGGTATGTGGGCTTTGTATGCGGGGGAGGGGAGTCAGGTCGATCCTTATAGTTATGATATTAACGGGCATGACAAACTCATTTGGGTATGGGGGAATGGGGCTTTTCAGTCCTATAATTCGGTAGATTTTAACCTGGATGGAGATGCTAGCGGGGCTGACAAAATTCTATGGTCGGAGAATAATGGGGTTTTCTCTTCTGTTCCTAAATACTAGTTTTAAATCGTTGTATTAAAGTTCAATTGATACATTGCTGATGTCATTTATAGGGTATTAATTAAAAAAATATTAATAAATGTATGTATTTTGGGATATATAAACGTCTACCATGAAGTATATATTATCTATCTCTATTTATTTGTTTATTGGTTCTTCAATTTTTGCAAATTGTACAATAGCTATCGACACTTTAGAAAGTCTTGTTCATGGAATAGATTTGATTAAGGAGAAACAATTTGACAGCGCCCAACTTGTTTTATTGA
>CALLWB010000016.1 GCA_938016265.1 uncultured Saprospiraceae bacterium | reverse complement strand
GGCCTAACTCATTTAAATTGGTTTGTATTTGTGCTGCCAACACATTTGATTCCGCATTTAATTCTTTTAGCTCTTCCTTAATTATTCCCATTTCAGTTTCATAATCAAAATCGTGGTCTGTCTGGTCTTCTACGCCGACATAACGCCCTGGTGTTAAGCTATAATCGTTATCTGCTATTTCTGCTCTATTCACTACTTTGCAAAGTCCTAAAATATCAGTGTATGCTCCATCAGGAAAACGGCTTGTCAGCCATTCTAATTCGGTTGTATTATCAGTAGCTGTATATTCTTCAACTAACTTATTAAAAAGTGTATTATCGCCTCTATACAAGCCAACAATAGCGTGTATGTTATCCAAATGGGCTTGGGTAAAATCATGAATTTTAGAAGATACTTTTCTATATACATTACGCAAGTCAAGCATTAATACTTGATCTTTCCGTACTTCATCTTTTTCTTTGGTTCTATCAAAAAACCATAACGCACAAGGTAGGGTCACACTATAGAAAAACTTATTACCTATCGACACCATTACATCTACCGCTCCAGTATCTACGATCTCTTTACGGATGAGTTTTTCGCTATGTCCTGCATCAGATCCAGAAGACGCCATCACAAAACCTGCGCGTCCTGTTTCATTCAAATAGCTATAGAAGTATTGTATCCATAAATAATTGGCATTATCGTTTCTGGGTAATCCAAAAGGCAATCGAGCATCATTTTTTACGCTGTCTTTGCTTTTATCTACGCCATCTACATTGAAGGGAGGATTTGCCATCACATAGTCGCATTTTCCTACCAGCTCGTGCTTGTCCTCATAAAAAGTATTCCCTTGTATAATATTCCCATCCAAACCATGTACAGCCATATTCATTTTGGCTAGTTTGGTGTTGGTATTTGTTTTCTCTTGTCCGTAAAAGGTAACTTTATTAGAAGCCTGAAATCCTTCTTCTTCTATAAAATGAGCGGTTTGCACAAACATACCTGCACTACCCACCGCTGGGTCAAACACAATACCGTGGTTTGGTTCAATAATATTTACAATGGTCTTCACCAAAGAGGGCGGTGTAAAAAACTCTCCACCTTCTTGTGCGCCACTCATGGCAAACTTGTTTAGGAAGTATTCGTATATCTGCCCAAAAGCATCACCTGGCATATTGTCTAGCGCCTCATCATTAAAGATTCTGATTAAACGCTGTAGTAATTCCTTTTCAAATAGGTTATAGCTTTTTGGTAATACACCAAGCAGGTCTTCATACTCTGCCTCAATATTTCGCATGGCTTCATTGAGGTATTCTCCTAAATCGCTACTGTCTGGCAAATCTACAATGGTATCCCATCTTGAATTTTCAGGTAAAAAGATGGCTTTTGCATCTAAGAAATCATTCTTAGTCATGTGTCTTACTCCACGAGTAGGATGTACAGGTAATGATTTTTCGATTTCTATTTTAGCTACCACATACCTATTGTGGGCATGTCTTAAAAAGATGATACCTAGAACGGGAAATGAATATTCTGTTGCGGTTAGTTTACTATTGGCTCTTAGGTCGTCTGCTGCCTTCCATAATCTGCTTTCTAATGCTTTTAGCTGTTCTCCTGTCATTTAATTTTTCTGTTTGTAAACTGTTGAGTGTTTCCCTTTTTTTACTGGAATTGGATGTTTTGTATGTTATGCAAGCTAATGAGAAGTATTGTTATAGAAAAGGTTAAAACAAGGTGAGTGTACGCAATAACCCAATCTCCTCAAGAGCCCTCCATAGCTAGCCTTAACACCAACCCACTTATTAATAGTTAAAAATAACAAAAATAATGATATTTATGTAGATATAGTTCAAGGAGGGTCTCCCCGTCGAAAATCGAAAAAGAGCATCATTTTTAACTTTTTCAGTCGTTTTCGGAGGTCACCCCAGTAGAGTAGACGGACTGCTCTCAAGAGGTGGCAAGAAATAGTGGCGATTCGGAATTCAGTCTCTACGTTTTTACATTCATTCCGAAAACTCGCCTTGTGGAAACGGCTTTGGCCCTGTTTGAAGAAACTCAATGAGTGTACAACAAAGATCAGGGTTTTATTGAACTTTCTTCCGAAACTAGGAGAATAATAACAGATAGTCTAGACATAAACAGACACCCGGCTACAAGAAGCGACATGTAACCTATAACAAGAATAAATAGAGGAAATTGACCACTAGAAGATCTCCAACTCAGCGCTTTCCAAGCCTAAAGGAATGGGGGAAGCCCAATTCTAATTTTAAATCAAAAACCTCCTAGCGCTTCCACCACCTAAAAAGGATTGGGAAGCGCTAGGAGGTTTATTCACCTTTTATAATTCGATCGTTAAAAATAATGCCTTTCGAGTCAAACGCAGAATCGAAAATTGATCACTTAGGTTTTGCCTGATAGCGGACGCTGGTTGCTTGACAATTTATAAGTACGTACTTCAATATTCTAATTGCAAGCAGCAATATCGTGTCCTTCTCTGTAGAAGGTAGAGTGTGGCGTGCCGTCCTCTGCTGTCCAATTAATGACCTTGTTGTTGCATTTGAAATTTGGTACAAGTCGGGAGTAGTTGCCAAAGTTAAGATCGACGACCACGGTATTGCCATTATATTTCCAATCGTTTCCGTGGATGCTTGGGTTGAGTTCCATAAAATGCGCTAGGGAAGGAAATTCGCCATTGCTAGCGTAGAGGGTAAAACGTTTGTCTTTTGTGAATTCGTAACGAATAGATTGGTCAAAGCCTTCCAGTACCCATCGGCCCTCGAGGGTTCTTTCAGAAACACCTTGGTCAACGTGGATAGGAAATAATACTTCTTTGTCGCAGCTGATCATTGTTACAGCTATTGTTAATACTAGCAATATATTTTTCATTCTTTTTGGTTTTGTGCAAGATACATTTGAACTATCCTGCGGTTATTTGATACTTCAAATCTAGGGCGAATGGGCTGGGACGACAAGTAGAAAGGATTCTATTAATAAGGTTTCTAAGGGTAAATTAAAGTATGTTTTCCTTATGGGAATAGGCTGTTTTTTGAATGTATTAATTAGGCGTCAACTGAGAATATATAGAAATATTTTTAACGTTTTTTTAAGAGTTCGCAGTTATTTTTCTGTCCATTAAGAGGTTTTCAAACCTGCGTTTGCCAAGCCCAAAAGGATTGGGAAGTACCCCAAAAGACCTATAGCCCAGTGCAAAAGCACCGGGCTATAGAAAAGCATCGGATTACAATTCGTCATCGTAAAACCAATTTATTAGTCAGGGATTCTAATTTTTATTCCTTATTTAATAATAAATTTACCCGGATGCATTATTTTCCTTTTTTCATCTTGTATGGTAAAGAAATACAATCCTACAGGCAACTGATTTCTGTGAATTCGGTAGACATCCCCTCTTGGCTCGGCATTATAAAAAAATAGCATAAAAAACACCCAATGAAAAAACTGAAAAATACCCTCAAAAAAATCCCAATCCTAAACAAAGCCTTGCGCCATGTTTACCAAAAAATAAACCCTAATAAAAACACGACCAACTACTGGCTCCAAAAAATATGCGCCAACCGGCCAATACAAGTCCTGCAAATCGGCTCCAACGACGGAATCAGCGGAGATCCACTAAACCAACTGATCAAAGAAAATCCCCAATGGCAAGTCCTGTTCGTAGAACCCATTCCTGATTTATTTGAACAACTGAAGCGGCAATATGGCGCCAACAAAAGATTTAAGTTTGAGAATGCCGGAATAAACGAAGACGGCCACCAACAAAAATTCTATCAAATCGCAGACGCCGCTTTCCAGGAAGTACCGGACTTATCTGAAGACTACAAACAAATCGGCTCCTTTTCAAGAGCGCAAGTTGAAAAATTATCCACCCGAGCCCTCCAAAAATTCATACAAGCATTGGACGTCAACTGCAGGACTTTAGAAAACTTACTCACCACCCACAAAATAGAAACGATTGACCTCTTACACATAGATGCAGAAGGCTACGATTGGAAAATCCTTTCCCAACTCAATTTAGAAAAATACCAACCAGCAATCATCCTTTTCGAGCACCTCAATTTAGAAGAGCGGGAGCGAAAAGAGGCGCATACTTTTTTGATGGAGCACTATTTTATTTTTGCTATGCGGATTGATTATTTGTGTATTCGGAAGGATACGGTGGACGTGGGGGATTTTCGGGGGGTGGGTTTGATCATGGTGGAGTAGGGGCGGGACGGAAGCCACCTCGCTGCTCACCAGCCGAACTGGTAAACGGGGTTTGTTCTAGTGTGTTCTGTTAAGGGAGGTGCGTTTGTCTTTTTGTGAAACTTGGTTGAATGTTTTTTAGTATTTAGTTTTTTTTTATGTAAAAGTTGCTTAATTATGTACTTAGGTGGGGATTACCTGCAAGATTGTGGGTATTTATAATTGTAGACAATCATAACACTTGAATAGCATATAAATTATTATTGAATATGGATATAGAATTCATGCGGCCTTTAAATAATTATCCTAATGTTTGGTTAGCTAAAGATGTTCAAATCAATCGAAAAGTAATTGTAAAATTTGATTCCGACAAAGAAAGTAGTTTCTTGATAGAAAGTGCGAAAGCATTAGTTAGAGTCAGGCATATTAATATTGTAAAGATATTTGCTGTTACTGTTTTAGAGCATCCAGAAACGAACGAGGCTACTGAATGTATTGTAATGAATTATATTGAAGGGAATACGCTATTGAGACTTCTAGATAATAATATAACAGTAACTACTTTATTTAAACTAGGGAATCAACTAATAGATGCGATTGAAGCAATACATGCAAATGGTTTGGCACATGGTGACTTGCATGATGAAAACATCTTAATTTCTAGTGAAGAAGTTCTTAAGATTATTGACATGTATCCTAATAGATCTTTCTCAAAACTGACTGAAACAAACAAAGAAACTAGGATACAAAGTGATTTGATTTCTTTACTGAGAATATTAATAGAAATGTTTAGAGGTTCTAGTCTGAGAAAAAAAACAAGCTTATTTAGCGATTCTTTAAACAAAGAAAAATTGAGTATTCGTGAAATAAGAAAAGCCTTTGCTTTACAATTTGAAAACGGGAATACATCTCATTTTAATGAGATAGAAAAGCTTATTGAAAGGAGAAAACAACTTACGAGGTTAGTAGAAAGGGATAACTCTCAAATAAAGTATATAGACGAAATAAAAAAGATAGAAAAATCAATTGAGGATGAGCGGAAAGAAATTGAAAAATTAGTTAATAATATTCATAAATATTCCTCATCAGGCATTTTATCAAAAAAAATAAAAAGAATCAGAGAATATGTCTATCAAGGTAATTATGGAAGTGCGTCAGATGTTATGATTGAAATGGATGTGGAAGAATCACGAATAAGATTTATACATCAACAACTTGATATTCCTCCTGAATATATAGATTTAATTGATTATGAAATATCAAGTGGACATGAAAGTTCAGACGGATTGTTGTATGATTATGTTGTTACATTTAGTGAAGACTCTCCTCAACATTTATTGGAAAAAATACAAGGAATAGAAAAATCGGATGGCAAATATTATTTGATAATACCTGCCTGGGAAATAGACAATCAAGAACCTGATTTTTTTGAAGAAGAAGATCTTTACTAATCAGAAAAATAAAATATAGACTGTCTACAACAAAATTAACCAACGGCCATTGTAGCAAGCTTAGTTTAGGAAGTGAATTTTACTTGGGAAGCTTTTGTTTTCGCTCATTAAAGACGCTCAGTTAAAATTTAGCAATTTTAATGAGCTTAGTCTCTGCTAAAAACTTTAGTCTTTATCTTTGCTCGTGCTACAACGTCGTGGCTTAAAAAACGTTCTCGTCCATTCATAGAAACATATAGAAGATCTAATAAATTCATATCTTGGACTATAAATGAATACTTAGAAAAAATGGCAAACAAGATAAAAGTTGATGATAAAATAATCAATATTGAATTTAGGGATAAAAATGAATACATCTGCTTAACAGATATGGTTAGAGGTGAAGAAGGTTCAGATCATATTCGAAATTGGATGCGGAATCGAAATACTGTAGAATTTATTGGTTTATGGGAAAGCCTTCACAACAGCGATTTTAAAGGTGTCGAATTCGACAGGTTTAGAAAAGAGGCAGGTTTAAATAGTTTTAATCTGACACCTAAAAAGTGGATTAAAGCAACAAATGCGATAGGAATTTATTCAAAATCTGGCAGGTATGGCGGAACATATGCTCATAAAGATTTAGCGTTTGAATTTGGATCATGGATCAGTCCTATGTTTAAATTGCTCCTTCTAAAGGAGTTTCAGCGATTAAAGGAACTAGAATCAAATCAATACAATCTTGAGTGGAACGTTAAACGATTATTAACGAAAACAAACTATACAATTCATACAGATGCGATTAAGGATCATATTATCCCTAAATCAAATTATTCTAAAAACAATGAATGGTTATTGTATGCAGAGGAAGCTGACATCTTAAATGTAGTTGTATTTAAATGTTCTGCAAAGGATTGGCGAGAGGCAAATCCTAAACACGTAAAGAAAGGATTAAACATAAGGGACTTTGCAAGTATAAATGAACTTGTTGTTCTTTCCAATATGGAAAACATAAATGCATTGTTAATAGAAAAGGGAATTGGGAAATTGAAAAGATTAGAGGAACTAGGCAGATTGTCACAAAAACAATTGAAGTCTTTGAATTCAGCGGATCTAATCAAATCTCTAAAGAAAGAAACAGATATGACGTTTATAGACGCAGAAAAAAAGGATAAAAGAAACGGATGAGAACACCGCAACTACGGCCATTGTTCCCATTCGGTCGCAACCGTCGTGAGCACGAACCGTTGGCAGAAATATAACAAGAAATTGAAACAAGTAGAAAGAATTAAGTTAAAGCTGGGAATAGCAAAAAATACAGATCGATATCTTGAAGTATTTGGTTCAAAATCTCATGAATACGTGCTCAATTCTCCTTTGAGTGAATCTGAAGTTAACGATTTCGAAAAGCAATACAATTTCGTACTACCGGAATGTTATCGCACCTTCTTAACCCAAATTGGAAATGGAGGAATAAACTACACTAATTCAGTTGTAGGAGATTCTGGTGCTGGACCATGCTATGGAGTTTTTTCCTTAGGACATATTGGGCATTTCATTTGTGATCCAGTGACAGAATATCATCGAAAGGCTCCCTACTTTAATTCTTTAATTACAGATGAAATCTGGACAGATCGGTTCGATTCAATTGAAGATGACCTAAGTGATGAACAATGCGATATAGAAATTGGGAAAATGTATTCTGGAATTATCAATATTGGATACTGTGGTTGTTCAGGTTATTATGGTATAATGCTCAATGGCGTAGATAAAGGAAAGGTTGTTTATACCTATGATGAGTTTGAGTATTGCCCTCATTTTGCTGAGGAAAATAATTTTTTAGATTGGTATGAAAACTGGCTCAATAGAATAATTTCTGGAAAAGAGATTTTGCGAAACGGGTGGACCACAGAAGGCGAGGATGCGTGTGTTGAAAGTTTTTTATCTAAGTCCGATGAATATTGGAAACTTGTTAAGTTAGCCTATATTAGGTACTTCGATGAAATTTCTAAAGACTCTATTGCAGCTCTATGGATTAAGTACTATTCAGAAGATGAACCAGTTAAAAGTTACATTTTGGATTTGTTGATTAAATTTGATTACGAGAATGGAAAAGTTGAGCTAGAGAAAAAGAGGGAACATCCAATGGAAATAATTCGAACACTTCATCTGTTTGCTCCTGATAAAATAGGTGAATGGCATGAGTATATTTCGAGTTTGGAAAAAATTACCGACAATAAAGAATTAGTAGAATACGTAAAGTTTATAAACGTAGAAAAGAAATAAAATCTGCCAACAAAAGCAACCAACGCCTAGCCTTCCCCCTTGGTCAGGGTGGCTTGCAAAGTTAAGTACAAGCAAATAAAGAAAAAGCAAAAATGACCTTTGAATGTTTGGAGAAAATCATAAGAAAATATTTAATTGGCTTGAACAAACCTGGATTCCATATGGAAATAAGGTTTGTATTCTTGAAGGCTTTCCAGGGGCGGTAAAACCTATCTAAGTCAGAAAGTCGCTCAATCTTATTAAAGGCACTTCAGTTTTCATTACAGCAACAGAAGCTTCCAAAGAAAGTATGGAAGAGGTCATGAGTTGATGCTATTGACACAGGAAAAAACCTTCGAAATACTTTAACTCGAATTCTGCAAGAGCCAATTTTGATTATAATTGATGAATTTCAAGTTGTATGCTAACACCAGCAATTCAAGCGGAGGTAGTATAAATGGGCTAAACCATCGAGAGGAAATGGCATTGACAAAATAGAATTGAAAACTTTTACCAGAGAAAAATAAAAGCCTAAAAATAAATTTCACCTTGCGTTATCGCTAAAATTAAAGTTTAAACAGAACACTTCAATACTTTGTATACATTGGTTTAGGCTAAATTTATTGTAGTCTGTTCTTCAAGAGAAATGGTGCTGCATTATCATAAATTGAGGAAAAAAGTATAACCCTTATTAGTGTAATTTTAATATCTTGTTTAAAGGAAATTATGTGCTTTTTTTTTTGAAAAATAACTATAAACTAGTTCAATCAATTTACAAGGAACATTTTCATAATAAAAGGATAGAGAATCTCCCAACCAATCTTCATAGGAATAAATCTAATGCAATGATCAAACTGCTTACTTTAACAACGCTGCTCTTTACAACAATCAGCTTACTGACAGCAGCCCCCGTCCTACTATTCTCCGACATCCAATCCGGCCCCAAAAATGGCTGGAGCACCAATGAACCAAACAAAGGAGCAGCCGTCAGCGTCTGGGGAAAAGACTTCGGTACGACCAGAGGCACTTCCTTCATCAAAGTCAACGGAACCATCCTCAACACAGCAACAGACTATGCCATCTGGGGAGAAAACTGGCCAACACAATATTTTCAGAAAATCACCTTTTGGCTAAACGATACGGTCCTTGACGGCCTAGGCGAAATCACGGTTACCGTAGACGGCGTAGAATCAAACCCCTTACCATTTACCGTCCGAGCTGGAACAATCTACTTCATGACCGAATCCAACCCCGGAGGAACCGGAACCCTCACCAATCCATACGAAGCCCCAAATGGCAACTACAATTGGGTAGACAATATGACCCCCGGTGACCTCTATTATTTTAGAGATACCGATGTTTATGATGGCGAATACAATGGCGGAAATTCCGTCATCTGGATGCGAAACAGTGAACCAAGCGGCACGGCCGCACTACCCATCGCCCTGCTAGGCTTCCCAGGAGAGAAACCAGTAATTTCTGTCCCAACGATAGATGTAAATCACCACAATGGATTACAATTTCACAACAACCATATGGTCTGTGCAGGATTTATCATCGATTCTGAATGGCGAGCCGCTAACCTTGGTGGAGATTTCAATCGATTGGTAGGTAATGATGTCATTGGCTTGAAAGCCTATTACGGATCAGGAACCGGTATTATTACAACCGGCAATAGCTCGCTGCACACAGGAGACGGAGCCGTGATACTCGGCAATGCCATACACGGAGGGAATAGCAGAAATCGGTATGACCACTCGATCTATTTATCGGGATGTGCCGACAATGGAGGAGCTGAAATAGGCTGGAATCATATTTATGATAATGCTTTTGGTAGAGGCCCAATTATTATTGTCAATCATCAAGGGACTCGGTGTTTAGCAACTCAAGTACTCGATGCCCACTTTGTATTCAACAATATTATTGACTGCACGGAACAACGCGCCAGAGCGATCAATGTCTATGATTTGAGTTACGATACCGGAGAAGTAGAACCAGAACCAACCTATGTTTATAATAATGTAATAATCAATAGCGGCACCTACAATCCAACAGATCCCCATGTTGGCTATGCACAATCAATGGTGCATAACGCAGCAGGAAAAGCACGGTTCTACAATAACTCCCTTTATAATTCGGGGTATGTGGGCTTTAGAGTCCAGCAAAATGTAACCGACACCCAAATCAAAAACAACATTGTATACATGACGACAGCGGTCCCTGGCCCTACAGGCAATCACTATTCTAGAATTGACGTAGAACCAGTGGTCTCTCTATCTAATAATTTATATTTTGGTTTGGGTAATTATACGCCTTGTACCAACTGCGGGATCGATCAAGACAATATCAATAACCAGGACCCCTTGTTTGTGGATGCCCTCAATTTTGATTTCCAACTACAACCGGGAAGTCCTGCCATTAATGCCGGTACCGACAATCTTCTTTTTGAAGTGCCCCCTCCTGCATACGCACCTATCGAGCGAGATCTAAATTTTGTATTAAGAGGCAGTACCCCTTCCTTAGGCGCTTATGAAATGCAGGAAATAGATACCCTGCGCGGAGTAATCGGCCAAATACGCTTGTTATTGGAAGGCCCCTACAACGCAACAACGGGACTGATGTCTGATCATTTACGAACAGATGGATTGATTCCCACCATAGAACCCTATACTGCCCTTGGATTTACCCAAGTTGGAGGCGGAGGAGAAAGCGTCACCCCAGCCGTTCTGAGTGAGCAAGGACCAAATGCAATCGTAGACTGGGTGTTTCTTGAACTAAGAGATGCCGCAGACTTTACGATCACCGTAGCCACGAGATCTGCCTTACTCCAAGCAGACGGCGACATTGTCGATACCGATGGGATTTCCAACGTACGATTTTATGAGGTCCTTGACGGGAATTTTTACGTAGTAGCTCGACACAGAAATCACCTATCAGTAATGACTCCGGGCTCTTTGCCTATGAACCAATCCAGTGCCTTTCTGCATGACTTTACCACAGGTTCTGCTTATGGCTTATTGTCCTTCGGAGACATTCAAAAACCAATTGGCGGCGGACAATTTGCCCTATGGGAAGGCGACTTCGACCAATCAGGAGCCATCGACGCCGCCGACCGCAGCACCGTCTGGAATACTAGAAACCAAACCGGCTACCTCCTTCAGGACTCCAACTTCGACGGAGCCTGTGATGCCGCCGACCGCAGCCAAGGATGGAACAACAGAAACAAAATAACAAGAGTCCCATAGAACCCAAGAAAAACCAAGCGCTAAATATTTTGAAGCCCCAGCAGGGCAGCTCCGTCTGCACCCCAGTGCAAAAGCACTAAGTAAAAAGAGTATAAACAGATAAAGGTGCCTAGCACCGCCCCCATTTAAAAAGAGTATAAACAGATAAAGGTGCGTAGCACCACCCCCATTTGTAACACTACTACCCTCTATTCTTATTCAGCTCATCCTGCAATTGTCGCTTGACCTTTTGCTCTCGCTCCAAAGCAATACGTTTATGCTCTTTAAACTCATTTTCTAAATGCGCGCGGGCACTCTTCGCAGCTTTGGCGGCCGCGTTACTATTCTTGAACATAAAAATAAAAAACAAAAGAAACCCTAACAGTCCGGCAATGATGGACCACATCAATAAATTATATCCTATTTTACTCATTGGCATACCCAGCAAAGACATACTATCTTTCTCCTCGCGGGTAGAGGATAGCGTTTCGTCCGTTTTGGCTAAACTCGTTTGGAGGGTGGCAATTTCTTTTTGTTGGGTAGTCACCTGATTGGTTACATTATCCAGTTTTTCTTGAATTGCCTTTAATGAATCTAAGGTGTTTGCTTTTAGAGTAAGCATTCTACTGCGTCTGATGACTTCATAATCTTTACCTTTCGAATCTGTATAGTTATTCGATTTTTGCATGGCATCCTTAAACTGGCCATCAATTGATTGATCTTCTTGATCCGCTTGCGCTTGAAGATGGGTCGACACCAAACAAGCAAAAAGAAAAAAGACTAAGTAGTTAATAATTTTCATAGAATACTTCGATTAATTTTAGCTCGCAAAGATAACGTTATTGAGTTATTAAGTTAATAAGTTATTAACTTATTTTGTATTGGGCCCCAGTAACTTAATAACCTCGTAACCAAATACTAGACACGTATCCATCCCTTGCCCCTTACTCGATTCCCAAGCCTTCATGGATTAGTTGCGCTTAAGCACTGTTATAGAGTTATTTGGTGTATTGGGAAGTCGCTTCTATTGGAACTTAATACGCATTAAATTTTTAATTTTATTAATAGCTTCTCCGCAGCAATTTTCCAATAACCAGTGTTCTGGTCAGTTAATAACTTAAAAAGCCAGTAACTTAATAACTTAATAAAATTACCTTTGTGCCACAATAAAAAATTATGACAACATTTGCTGACTTAGGAATAGGTAATGCTTACATAAAAGCACTGAAAGAACTTAATATTGTAAAACCAACGGAAATCCAGGCGGAGGTAATCCCAAAGCTGCTTGATGCAAAGACCGATCTAATTGGCCTGGCGCAAACAGGCACTGGGAAAACGGCCGCATTTGGGTTGCCAATGCTACACACCATTGATCCCACTAAGGCAGAAGTACAAGGCTTAATCATAGCGCCCACCCGGGAGCTGGTACAACAAATAAAGAAGCAACTCTTCAAATTTACTAAGTACGTCGACAAGAAAATTTTTGTAGAAGGCGTGTACGGTGGAGAGAAAATTGAACGCCAAATGAAGTCCTTAAAGCGACCTACTCATATTGTGGTTGCCACACCTGGCCGTTTACTCGATTTGATAGAGCGCAAATCCGTAGATATCACCAATGTCAATACACTAATACTAGACGAAGCGGACGAAATGCTAAGTATGGGTTTTAAAGTAGACTTAAATAAAATATTAAAATACAATACGGCTAACCGAAATACCTGGTTGTTCTCCGCCACTATGCCAGAAGGAATTAAAAAGATCGTAGATACTTACATGTCCATTGACGCCATTCGTATTGAAGTAAACAAGAATGCATTAGTCAACGAAAACATCTCCCATCACTTTATTAATACCCGCATTCCTGATAAAATCAATGTCATAACAAGGCTAATCAAACGTAGAAAAAGAGATAGAGGGATCATATTTTGTAGAACGAAAGCCGGCACAAAATCACTAGCAAAACAATTGCAAGACAAAGGGTTTTCCGTTGCCGCCCTGGAAGGAGATATGAAGCAAAAAGAACGCGACAAGGTCATGCGCGCCTTCAAAAAAGAAAAACTACAAGTGCTCGTTTCTACCGATGTTTCTGCTAGAGGGATCGACGTCAATAACCTCGCCTTTATCCTACACCACCAATTGCCAGAACATTTAGAATATTATACCCATAGAAGTGGCCGAACAGCCAGAGCAGGCAAAAGAGGCCAATCCATCGCTCTAATCATTTCCGGTGAAATGAAAAAAGTAATGGAGATACAAAACGCCCTGGGGATAAAATTCAGAGAGATGTCAATGTAATAACCAAAACTGTTCTACGCTTCCCCTTAGAGGTCCGTGCCTATTAGAGTTTCCTATGGCGTAGGAGAGTAGTAAGGGAACAGTTAATATGCGAAAGTAATGGTGTTGAAAATTGTAATCTAGAAAAAAAATAACTAGATTAGTAATTCCGAATAAACTTCCTTCCTACTTCTGACTATCTTAAATGCTATTCCCCATGAGAATCGTAGGAATTATTTTTATTCTGGTTTCCTTAATATCAGCAAGTCTAGCTGGACAAAACTGCTGCACGCCCTCCATATTATTTGAAGACTATGAAAAAGATATCAAACATCTGGCTTTATCAAGAATGGTGAATCTTAATGCTCCAGAACAGAATTTAATTGATATCGATCCAGTATATCAGGATACCATTTGGGATGCATTTAGTGCAATTTTTCATTCTACCTCAATTGGCCGAGACGATGTTTTTGATGAATTCTGTCTCCATCATGATATTTGGTCATCTTCTGAGGCTATGAGAATTTCCAATGAAATAGACGTTAGACTTGATCCTATGGCTCCTTGGTTTCAAAATTGGGTTTCAGGAGATATCACTACCAATAATAGTGTGATTAATTCACTAACTCAAAAGTATGGTTTTGATCAGGTAATATTCTCCACTCCAATAATAGATGTATTTACGTTAACCACAAATCAATATATAAACCTTAACGCTTTTGCTGATAGTCTGGCAACGGATACCAATATCATTTTTGCAGAGCGGAAATTATACTTTGGAGGGTCAACAAAAATCACCTATCAAAGAAATGGCGGATCAAGCACTATTGAGTTCTCTGCTGGTTATGGAGATTGCCAATCTGGGTGTCAATTATGGCACACCTGGTCATTCCTCGTCGATTTCAATTGTGATGTGATCTATTTAGGCACTTCTGGTGATCCCAATATGGCACCGCCTCAAAATTGCAATTTAACAGATAGTTTACCAATGCCTGAATTGAGTTTGTCACTAGATACTTTTTGTGTTAATGAAACAATGGAAGTACTAATCGGGGGAGCACCTGTAGGAGGAGAATATAGTGGGGCAGGGATTACTAATAATGTGCTAAATCCAACTGCAGCAGGACTTGGGAGCCACCTCGTTACTTATACGATCGAAGACTCCGCAGGGTGTTTGTATTCCACTAGTCAGGAAATCGTTGTCAATGCAGAAAGCTGTTTGTCTACTACTCGTGATCTGGAGTCGCTCCAAGCAATTAACCTATTCCCAAATCCATCAAATGGAGAAATTTTTATTGAACTAGAGGCGATCAACAACAATCTGGAGATCCAGTTATTTGATATTCAAGGGACATTGATTTTAGAAAGAAAGCCCAATTCAACATTTATACAATTAACGGATTTAAAACCAGGGATTTTCCTTCTTAAATTGTCCGACAACAACGTGAATGATATCCGAAAGATAGTGGTAAACTAAATCAGCGCAACCCCACCACCATCACCTAAAAGAACCAACTACAAACCAGACAAGACCGACTCCATCAAATTAAGATGATAGGCATTTATTTTTTGATGGGAAGGCATCCACCCAAGCAGAAATCGAGTAAAATCAGTACAAGCAACCGGATACAGCATCCGCCACTCTTCCTCCAATTCGCTAAAATCAACAGAGTGGCTTGAGGCTGCAAAAGCTTCATAGAGTGCAGCGAAATAGAACTCTAGCAACTCATTTTGATACAATTCACAATCGGCACTAGAAAGACAACTACCCAAAAAATAAGCAACATCTTTCATCCCGCAACCGCCGCCAACATATTGAAAATCAACAGCAGCGATCTGTTGGCCATTTTCAGAAAAACAAAAATTAGCCAATTTGGCATCGCCATGGACAATCGTTTGATAGGTGCATTGACTTAACAGGTCATCAATTCGATGAGCCTTTGATTTTAGTGCTTGGTGTTCGATTAGTTTAAATTCATCTGGGCGAGTTGCTAAATGCCAATAGGTACCAACTTCCCACAAACCTGTCGGCTTTTGCCCCAGGAAAGTAGCATGGAAATTGGCCAGCCATCTCAAGCAACCTTTTACCTCAGAAAACTCAAGTTGCTGTTTTCTCAAGGGGAAATGGGCATTCAAATCTTCCAAAATAATCCATTGATCCTGTCCTTCAGAAAAGGAACCAATAAATTTAGGCACCCGACAAGCGGCAGTACACCGTTGATTCCAGTTTTCGTACCAATGCGTTTCCACTTGGTAAGATTTCACCTTTCGTTGATGAGAGTTGCTCGTATTCCAGCCACGGGGATGGGCACTCGATTGCTGGAGCGCAATACACTTTATGACCACCGTTCGAAGCGGCGAATCGACCAATTGATACCGAGAGATCTTACCATACCCGCTCCACAAAGATTGAATAACTTCGACTTCTTGGCAGTCGGAAGATTGAGTGGTTTTTAAAAGGTAGTTCTTGAAGGCTGGATTCATAAGAGGACGAATCTAAGGAGAATAGCAGAAAAAAACAAGGTTGACTTTTCAAATTTCCCCGTTCCAACTTCCCACGCAGCGATTAAGCGCCCATAACTGTAGAAAATGTATCTTGTGATGCGTTTAATTAGGTATTAGTACGCTCTAGCTCTTTTCTTCCTTCCTACTGCATCCTTATCTTGAAAGACGCCAAACGTAATTATCAACATTAGCAATCCCCACGGCATCAAATAGTACCTCAAATTCATCTTCATCCGTGATAGAACCACCTATGTTTTGCACGTAGGACACATTATTGTTTGTTCCTTTTATCATTCGGGGCAGCCATTCCACAACTACTTCTAAAGATCCAATCAGATGTATATTCACGAAGAGTGGAGTGATGCGAATCGTATCATTATTAACTTTAGTGACCGTCGCAGAATATGCTTGCTCTACGCCAGAATTAACAGTTATTTCAACGGTCCATGTTCCCTCCAACACATCCCCGGTAGTCTCGCAAGAACCATCATTTTTATCTGCATCAGCCAAAAAACTGGGACTATTGGGGTCTGTGCATCCTTCTTTTTTCTTACAACCAATCATTCCTAAGCAAAAAATCAGTGTAAGCAGATAGATAGAGCATTTCATTTTATTCATTTTTCATTTTTTTAAACCCATTTCATGGGTTAAATCGTTTTACAATATTAAAATTGGATGGAATGGTTAATACTTTATTTATTCCTAAAGACATCCAATAAACAGGAAACCGTTGGGGCGGGATAAGTCAGCTGAAAACAAAAGGGATGCCCCGGGAGTAATTTATCTAAATAGGCTTGAAGGTTTGGAGGTAAAGGAACCAGAAGGAAGGACTAGGAATTCTGGGGATTCTCACCATTTACCAGCATTCACAAGCAAAATATATGGGATGCGTTATGGATATATTTTATATCTTGCAATATAGCACCTGCATCCATGCATGGCGCTCAAAAAAACAACATCTATTTGTCGACAACCGAAGAAACACCAAGGGTAGTTTGCAAATTATATCCATTAGATTCAAACAAATAAGAAAAGAAACCTGTGAAAAAACAATATAAAAATCGCTGGAACTATTTTTTAATAGTTTTAACACTGCCCCTCGTACTTTTCATTTTCAGTTGTTCACAATTTGATGCGCAGCCAATTGAAAGTGAAAATAGTAATGATCATCAGTATGATTCGTTGATAATTGCAGAAAATGAGCAAGGGCAAGGAATGCCGTTTAGCGATTCGGCGACGTTCAGTGTTTTGATTCTTCCGCTTTCTCCGTTGGAAGAGGGGAGCGTTAAGGAAACAAAATTCGAATTCGAAATCTTAAAAAAGATAAAATCAATATTCCTAGAAAGAAACATCCAATCAGTTATTCGGTTTGATCAAAGTTTAGGCTATCCGACTGATGAAATCGATGCAAAAGAAATCGGCAATAAATACAAGGCCGACCTCCTATTGTATAGTTTAGAAAATGATAATAATCAACCAGATTCCCAAAATAATATAAGATACCATTTGTTGATATGGGAGCTGGATTCGCTATCGTTTGCGGGGGAGAGTGCTTCAGATAGGAAGATGATTCTGAGTCAGAATAATTATATTAAAGGAAGCCTTAAAAAAGACGTTAATCATATTAGCAATTGGGTGCTTGGGAATTCAGGCTATTATCACGATGATTATGAAATGGCGTATGAATTTTACAGTGATTTAAAAATCCCAAAGTGTGATAATGCAACTAGATATTATTACACTTATGTATGCAGGAACTCGGAAAAGGAGGCAGAGGCCATTGATTTGCTTCGCCAAATTCTTACCTGTACGCCTGATGATAATTTGAATAGATATAGCCTTGGTCAATTATTGACGGAACAAGACAGGCATGAAGAAGCCGTCATTCACTATAATAGAATCTTAAAATTAGATAGTTTGAATAAGAATGCTCGACGAAATCGGGCTTGGAACAACATTACGTTGAATAAAAATGAAAAAGCAAGAGCAGATTTAAAATTGCTGGAATCAATGGGTCAAATGGATCCTGACTCCTACCAATTGCTAGGACTAACCTTCAAAAAAGAAAATCAGCCCAACAAAGCATTAAAGTATTTCTTCAAATCCTTCAAAATGGAAGAAAGAGATTATGTATGCTGGCATATTCTTGATTGTTATGAAATGTTGAACGATAAAAAGGGCTTAAAGAAGTACTTGAAAAAAGCAGAAGCTTTGGACGTCGCACAGGAAGATATTGATTATTTTAGAGGGGTTTTGGATTCTTTGAATAGGAATTGAAATCCCTAGGAATTAGTGTGACTGAACTCAGCGCGTTCTGTGCCCTAAAAGCATTAGAAATGCGCACTCTTATTATACCGGATCCAAAAAATACATATCAAGCATCCCTTTATTCTTAGCCGCTATCTTTCCCCGATAGCTGCACGTAAATTTGTGCTTAACCAAGGCATAGGTTACGGCACTAATATTAATCTTACCTGGCTCGCTACTACTTTCCATTCTTGATGCCGTATTGACGGTGTCACCCCAAATATCATAAGCATACTTTTTAACACCGACAATACCCGCCACCAACTGTCCACTATGAATTCCAACTCTGATATCAAACTTGCCTCCTTCCTTTAATCGTTTTTTTGTGAATTGGACAATTTCTAATCCTGCTTGTACGGTTTTGAGGGCATGATCTTCCGCTTCATTTGGTAAGCCACAAACAGCTAAATACGCGTCTCCAATGGTTTTTATTTTCTCAAGCCCGTTTCGTTCTATGATTGCATCAAATTGTCGAAAACAAAAATCAATTTCTGAAACCAATTCTTCTGGGCTAAGTTTTGCGCTGATTTGTGAGAAGTTGACAAAATCAGTAAACATAACGGAGACAGACTCAAAACGGCGTGCATTGGACGCTCCCGTCTCTTTTAGCTCTTCTATAACTTGAAGGGGTAATATATTTTGTATTAATTGATCGGATCGTTTTTTTTCTTCTTCAATGATCAGGTTGTTTTCTTCTAATCGGATCATGGATTGCACCGAAGCCTTTTCCATATTGAGGGTGACAACAAAAATGATAAAAACCAAGGCTAGATAGCTATTGAGGTACATAAAGTCCATAAAATATGGATTGATTTCCATAGGAAATTCAAAACCAGTCATTTGTAGAATACCCAGCATTAAAACAATACACATATTAACCACCAACCAAAACCAGCCAGCCCTTGAGGTACTCAATAAAACCGCAATAACAGGCCCCAGAGAGAACCAAACCATATTAAAGCTATAGAGCCCTCCCTCTACATAAGCATCCACAAATGTGCTAAATGTAGCAACAAATACAAAAAAATGAGTTACCCAGTTTTTGGGAACTCCCCAGCGCAAGAGCCACGCATTAAGACTAAATAACACGATACAAAAAATCATCACGATTCCAGAAACAGGCATTTCGAATAATAGGGTATTGCCTAAAAAGAAAAAGGCGAAAATTGCAGTAAGAAGGGTAGTGTTAATCAATAATCTCGCCTTGCGATGCTCATGCTCATTCGTTTTGTAATGACTAGGAATAAAATAATCGTGAATTGAATTTAATGTTTTACGCATCCAAGGGCCTTTTAACTGAGATAAATATAATGATTTCAAAAAAAACTTCTACATCACTAAAGTAATTAAATGAGTCTGCGACTATCACGTAATCCTTCCCTCGCTCACATACTAGAAAAAATAGCCTCCATCGTCTGACCCGTCAACCGACTTTCTACCCAAATCCTAATTTCATCCAGCCCCAGTAGTTTGGGAGTTTGCTGTTGGATAACGTCTAAGTCCGTCTGCAATTTCCTGAAGAAATCACGTTGCTCCGATCTAGAAAGCACCTTAAGATGATCAAGTTTTTTCAGTTGGGAGAGAAGCAACTGCTCCAGGACGTTTGGCTCCTTAATGCTTCGGTAGGCAGAACGGTGTTGCGTAGCGATCAGCACAGGCAGGTTTTGCTCATAGTATAAGACCAGCAGGAGTAATTTAGAAAAACGGAGAATGTCAGGGCGGGCAGCTGTTTTTTCCTGATGGAGAATGTTTCGAAGCATTTCTGTTGCCTTGTCAGGCTGTTCGTCGAAGAAGTACAAGACCGCCAGATTATAATAGATGACAAGAAGCTGGGCTTTGTACATATCTTCCCGCACCGACTCCAGTAGTTGGATAATTCGAGGCGCCTCCAATACTCCTTCGGTGACCTTTCGGCTAACAAGGTAATACAACACCTCATGGGAGCAAATGGTCTTCAGGTGCATGCTGCTTAGTTGATCCATCCGGTACTCCATCTGCCTGACACGGTCTAAGGCCTGCCGATGTTCCTCCGTTTTTCCAACGACATAACAACCGGTCATATAGTTAGCCAGAGAACCCAGATATTCAGATGGATTGTCGGCAATCATATGAGGCAGCGCTTCCCATCGTTTGATGATCAGGCGGAAGTGGTGATAAGTGGATTGATGGTCTCGCTGTTTTAGTGCGAAACTACCTTTTATGTTGTGGAAGCTACGGTAACAAAAAAAGGTTTCCAGTTGGCTAATATTGGCAAGAATGGGATGGCTTAACACTTCTGTCCAGAGATCTTTTTCCGCTCCTTCGATGGGATTGAGCCGGATCGAACTAAATACCTTCCTGCTTAAAACCCTAAAGGTGTGCTCCAGATCGATGAGTTGCATCACCCGATGTCCTTCAGTTTCCAAATCGTCAAAGAGTACGTCAATATTTTTAGCCTTTTGAGTGACCAGCCATTCGTACTCCAATTTGATAAACAATTGCAGATACAAAAATTCTTCATATTGGTAGGCCAATTTCTTGGATCGGCGAAGCAACTTTAGCATTGGAGTGTAAGTACGCTTACCGGATAATATCTCAATATGGTCTAGGTTTTCTCGGAGTTTTTGAGAGACAGATCGTAGATTGCTCCCCGCATAATATAGGCGTAAACTATCCAGTAGCTTATTGATCAAACTGTTTTTGGCGGTGGAAAGTTGTTTGATAAATGCTTCTCCTTTAAACTGTTTTTTGATGGCTTGTTCATCGTAAATCGACTGTCGATCAATGGCGTCAAACAAGCGTAGATAGTTGGGGGGCGTTTTCCCATGGACACTAGTATTTAACCTGAAATACCGCTTTTCGGTCTTAGTTAATGATTTAATTAAATTAAATGAATCATCTTTTGACACCATAGAACAATAGATATTTTAGTGTTTAATTATTTAGAATACAGTGTGTTAGGTTGGGGTCTGTCTGCTTTGAACATTATGAATTTTTAAAATCTGGTTTGATTACTTTTTTTAGTCTCCCTATATTTGAAGTATGAATTCTAAAGTTAATATTTAAAATTGATAATGCTTAAATTTAAGAAAATGCGACTACTATTCATCTTTTTAGTTTCCATGTGTTCACTAAGTTTTGTTTTGTTAACGGCCACTTCAATGGCACCTGACAGGGATTGTCCGTTAAAGGAGAATGCTGGAAAAAACCCTTCAATTAAAGATTGCATAGAAGTTATTTATACTTGGGATTGGAACAGAGATAGTTGTCCATGTACGGTACCACCGCCTACGATTATTACCACGATTGATACCTTACAGGTTGGTGCAGTGGATGTCGTACCTAATGATGAAATTGAGTTCCGATTCCTGATTCAAGAGACCAACAGAAATTGCTATGCAGTAACGCGTATGAACCAAAAGGGAGAGGCAAAAACCTACCTCATTGGAAAAATCAACAACCCTTCGTTAGCAGTGCCAATCCTTAATGCTGAAGCCATCCAAATACTAAACAAACAATTCCAACAACTGCGCCTCCTAGAACAATTTTCACCTGCAAGTAGTCAGCACCGAAGCGCAAAAAAACGACTCCAAAAACTACAACGAAAACCCCTGACCATAAAGTTCTAAAAACAGCCCCTCAATAAGCCCTCCTCAAACGGCCGGATAACCAACTGAACAAGTTTTCTACGCCTTAACTCAAAGTCAAATCGATTTTCGGGAAGTAGAAACCTATGCCCCAGAACAAAATTAATTACCAATTAAATACATAAAACAATGAAAGTTACAATTTCACTGATCTCCTTAAAAGTAAATGACAACGGAGATCCTAATCATGAAACACATGGAGAACTTTTTTACTCCTTCAAAGTAAAAGGGAAGGTGCTTGCTCAGCGCTCAAAAACTACTCCTCTAAAAGTAAAAGACGGACAAACCGTCAGATTGGGCAAAAAAACAGCGCTTACTGACATCAACAAAAGAAGCCCTGCCATAAAATTGGATGGTTATGTAGGTGACGTGGACACTGGATTTAACGGCAAAAATGAGTTTGACACCTTTCGTGTTTTTCTCACCGGAAGAAATCGCTGGAAGCAAGGAACCAATCATGTCGTATTACAAGACGGCCGTTTACGGGTCACCTTAAAATACAAAGTCGAGGTAGAAAAAGAATCCCCCGTTATTGTTGAAGCAGAACCTACTCCAATCAGGCCAACCAAAAGTGCATCGGTAACAGTAGTTTCTTTTGAAGATTCCAAGTTTTACAATTTGGTGCAAAATGCGCACAATCAGTACGGCCGCGCTTTTGATGGTTATGATAAAAGTGTGCTTATAAAACTAGTATACAACGAGCCCAAACAACCCGACAAGCATGTCTTTGACATCAGCATCCAAAGTATTCTTAACGAACTGAAGACTTTGGCAGATGATGGTTATTTCATTGACCTATTTATACATAGCCATGGAACATGCAATAAAATCACCTTCAAAAAACCGCACACCTTGAGACCCGCGGATATTGCAAGTTTAGCAACTGGCCGCTATGCAAATGGTCGGTTTCCTCTACGGATGATCTACCAGATAAACTGCAATGGGAGCACTTTAAATGATGACTGGTTAGCTGTTGGAGCCAAAGCGGTATGTGGGACTGCCCAAACCAACTTTTACCCTAACATGTACAATAAATTTACTAAAGAATGGAACGATGGAGAGCGGTTTGACCTGGCTATTCAAAATTCAAACACGGCTTCCGCACGTACGGCAATGCAAATGCTGATTTCCCTTGATGGAGTAAATCAAGGTGCTGGTTGCCCACCTTTCAAAACGGTATTGGGTAAATCTGCTTGTGCCAAACGCTATTTTGAGGGCAATTGGTTTTACACCGATTGCGACGACTATGATGATGACATCTCCGGGAGGAAAAACATGAATATTGCATCTACAATGGTCATAGGAGGAAATGCAAACATTCGTAAATCCAACAAAAATCTTAGTTGGTAAGATTCATTCAGTTGGTTTCCCATAGATTTGAGAATTATAGGCAAGGAAGCTGTTAAGTACCCAAACCAAATAGGCCTTACCCAAACATTTTGGGTGGGGCCCTTCTTTGTTCTCCAATTAAGAAACGTTGCCAGTGATTTGTTCAACAAACAATCATCGACAACATTTCCTAGTTGAGTCAAGTACGGGACTAATCTCCTTTGCTATTATTGTTTTACAACTTTTTCAAATTGCGTTGTTCCGTCTACCTTGATAATAAAGAGGGTTTCTGTGAGTTCACCAACGGTTATAGAAAAGGCTGGTAATAAGCCCAACCCAGATATTCCTAAGCCCAAAAGAATAGTAAGCTCACTCCCCACAGGACAATCCACTTCCCAAACGAAGCCCACCAAAACATAAATCCATAAAACTTGTTTAATCACCCAAGCAGAGAATTAACAAATAAAAAAAAGATACTTTTGCATTTATGAAAGCTCACTTAATAACTATCGGAGACGAAATACTAATCGGACAAATTATCAACACCAACGCTTCCTGGATGGCCGACCAACTCACCGCCTTTGGAGTAGAAGTAGAAGAAATCAAAACGGTCAGCGATACGAAAGATCAAATCATCAAAGCCCTCAAACTAGCAGAAGGTGCAGACCTCGTCCTATTGACAGGCGGACTAGGACCAACAAGAGACGACGTAACCAAAAAAGCAATCGCCGACTACTTCGACACGACAATGGAATTTCACCAGGAAAGCTATGATCGGATCCTATACTACTTCAAAAAACTCAATATTCCAGTCACCAAGCTCCACAAAGAGCAATGCTACCTTCCTGCAAACTGTGAAGTGCTGCTTAACAAAAAAGGAACCGCCCCCGGAATGTGGTTCGAAAACAAAGGGACCGTTATCGTCTCCATGCCTGGCGTCCCCTACGAAATGAAATACCTCATGGAGCACGAAGTCATACCGAAGTTCCTAGAGAAAAAATCAGACGTTTTTGTCAGCACTAGAACCGTCCAGACCATAGGAACCGGAGAAACTGTTCTGGCAGAAGCCCTGGAATCATTCGAACTCAGTCTGCCAGAAAAACTTAGCCTAGCCTATCTGCCAAGCCTCGGCACCGTTCGACTCCGGCTAACTGGCAAAAGCGAAAACCAAACAGAAATCAACGACCTGCTAGACCTCAAAACAAAAGAAATGGTCCAATTGATCCCTGATTTTTTCCTGGGATACGAAAAGGACACCATCGGACATGTAATAGGAAATCTGCTAGGAGAAAAGGGATGGACAATGGGCACCGCAGAAAGTTGTACCGGCGGCCACATTGCCCACATCATCACCGCTGTGCCAGGCAGCTCGGCCTACTTCAAAGGAAGTGTTGTGGCGTATTCCAATGAAATAAAAATGAATTTACTCCACGTGGAAGAACAAACCCTTGTCGATCACGGAGCAGTAAGCGAACAAACGGTGGCCGCCATGGTAGCCGGCGCACTAAAAACACTGAATGTAGATGTAGCCATCGCTGTTTCAGGGGTAGCCGGTCCTGGAGGAGGCAGTGAAGAAAAACCAGTCGGAATGATCTGGGTAGCAGTAGGAAACAAAGACCGAATCGTAACCCACCAACTGCAGTTTGGCAAAGACAGAGATAAAAACATCAAATTAACGACCAACTATGGACTGAATGTATTGAGAAAATTTTTATTAGCGGGATAATTCCTATAAATTTGCACCTTATAAATTAGTCAAATTCTGCTCTCCTATTTGGAGATGGGTGAAAAATGACTTAGTTCTTAACATTCAATCCTTGATATATATGGCACTGGTCGACATAGTGATGCCCCGAATGGGAGAAAGTATTCATGAAGCAACCATTCTGGAATGGAGCAAACAAATCGGTGATCAGGTAGAAGAAGACGAGACCATTTGTTTGACACAAACAGATAAAGTTGATTCTGAAATACCCTCTCACGTCGAAGGCGTACTCAAAGAAATTTTATTCCCGGAAGGAGAAGTCGTTGCTGTGGGTACAGTAATCGCAAAAATTGAAGTCGCTGGCGAAGAAGGAGCAGCCCCTTCCGAATCGACTACGGATACCCCGACAGTAGTAGAAAAAGAAGTACAACCAACCCCACAGGCAACTTCCAACGGAAATGCAGTAGCAACTCCGCAAACCGCCACAGCTACAGCCACTCCAGTATTAGAAACCGCTTCCGCTACTCGATTCTATTCCCCATTGGTAAAAAGCATTGCCAAAAAAGAAAGCATTTCAATGGGGGAATTGGAAGCACTGGCTGGGACCGGCGCAAATGGCAGAGTAACCAAAAAAGACATCATCGCCTACTTGGAAAACAGAGGGGCGGGTGGAGTAATAGCGACCCCAACCACTGCCAACCTCAGTTCCTCCGTTACCGCAGCCCCAGTACCACTAAATGTCGGCAATTCCGCGAAGACGGAAATTATCGAAATGGACAGAATGCGAAAACTGATCGCCAATCATATGACCATGTCCAAAAAAGTATCTGCTCACGTTACCTCATTTGTAGAGGCCGATGTGACAAATATGGTAGATTGGCGCAATGGGATAAAAGGAGCATATGCCGAGCGATATGGAGAGAAAATTACATTTACTCCATTGTTCGTTGAAGCAGTAGTAAAAGCAATCAAAGACTTCCCAATGATCAATATCTCTGTGGAAGGCGATAAGATCATCAAGAAAAACTTCATGAATATCGGTATCGCTACCGCTTTGCCCAATGGCAATCTGATCGTACCGGTTATTAAAGATGCTGATTTTATGAATTTGGCTGGACTGACAAAATCAGTCAATGCGTTGGTACAAAAGGCAAGGACCAACAAACTAAAACCAGATGATATTCAGAATGGTACGTTTACCCTGACTAATGTTGGTACGTTTGGTAATTTGTCCGGCACTCCAATTATCAATCAACCACAAGTGGCTATTCTTTCTACAGGAGTTATTATTAAGAAACCTGTTGTGGTAGAAACAGAATACGGAGATGTAATCGCAATTCGTAAAATGATGATGATGTCGCTTTCTTATGATCACCGTGTAGTAGACGGATTCCTGGGAGGTTCTTTCCTTAGGAAAATTGCAGATTACTTGGAAGGATTCGACAAAAACAGGCAGATATAGTTTTATGGTACAAAGATTGAATACAAATCTTAAAGAAAACAATGTTTTCTCACACGCTATTGGGAAATTCTAAACCCTATTCGTTAATAAAGCAGGATGTATGTTAAGTAAGAGATGGATTGTTTGCCTTCTTTTCAGTTTTCTGATTAGTGGAATGTTTGCGCAGGAAAATCCTGATGCAATTCGTAATATGGCCATCGAATATTACAACAATAAAAAATACTCAAAAGCAATCCCATTGTTTTTGAAATACCAGGCGTTCGATCCTAAAGATATGGAAGTCAAATACCTGATTGGTATTAGCTACCTAAATGATCTTCGCCCTGAACGAGCACAGGCGTACCTATCCTATGTGATTGACGATAAAAAAGCGGTCGATGAGGCCTACATGTATCTAGGACAAGCCTATCAGCAAAACAACCAATTTGAAAAAGCAATCCGAATGTACAAACAGTACCTCGGAAAAATGAAGATGAAGGACCCGTTTAGAGAATCGATAAAAGATGATATCAAGCGGTGTGTAGTCGGCAGGAAATCAGTTTATCTTGATCCGAATGCTGATGTTGAAAACGTAGAATCTGTCAATACCGTTGATGATGAATTTGCGCCCGTCTTATCAAGACAGGGAGATTTGTATTTTTCAGCGATCCGGAAAGGTAATTTTGGCGGATTGCTAAATGAAAATGATCGAAGAGATACCTTACGGGGTTACGCTAGAAGCGATATCTTTTTTACGAAAAAAAAGAATGGGGAATGGATTGCTCCAGTGCCTTTTGGAGAACAGAAATACAATAGTAGGAAACATGATGTCCTTACTAGTATAAGCAAGGATAGCCGTACACTTTATGTATTCAAAGGCAGCAAACTAGATGAAGGAGGCGATCTATATAGAGTCGGGGTAAATAAAGTAGAAGAGGTCGCAGAATTTGTAAAATTAATTGCTCCAATTTCTTCTCCCTATTGGGATGGGAATGCACATTTTTATAATGATAGTATCGTAGTTTTTTCAAGCAAGCGACAAGGAGGGTACGGAGGAAAAGACCTTTATGTTTCTATACTTAATTCGGTAAAGGGGGCTTGGTCGCAACCAGAGAACCTAGGGCCGCAGATCAATACACCCTACGATGAAGACAGTCCTTTTTTGTCGAAGGATGGCCGAACGTTATATTTTAGTTCGAACAACCTGAAAAGTATGGGAGGGTATGACATATTTACCACCTATTTTATTGATAGCTCAAGGACTTGGATGAGCCCAGCAAACCTAGGAATTCCAATCAATTCGCCTGGTGATGACTTGCATTTTAAACTAGCAGAAAATGGACTGAAAGCTTATTTCTCTTCGGCAAGACCTGACGGAATGGGAGGGCATGATCTCTACGTGGGCGCTTTTAGAAGATATCTGACAGAACAGTTGCAGTTTTCTTCACCACTCGTTTTTAGTCAGGTACTCCCGCCAGAACCTGTCTTGGTACAAGCACCAGAAAAAGAAGTTGAAGTAGAGCAAACAGTAGAAACCGAATTGCCTAAAGGCCAGATTGTTCAACAACCGAAACAGGAGCCAATAAAAAAACCGGTTTTGGTAAAAACGCCAACACCTCCAACTCCTGAAGAAATACAAACGTATCAGTTTTCTGCCATTAACTACAAAACAGAACAATCTGATTTACAACCTTCTGAAATGGTTACCCTCAGGAAGCTAGCAGGTCTTATGAAAACCTACCCTCAGCTAGAACTGACCGCGACCTGCCATACCGATGATAGCGGCCCCTTGATCAATAATCTATACTACGCCAGCAAACGAGCTAAAGTAATCACTGACTACCTGATAAATGAAGGAATCAATCCAGAAAATATCACCGTAAAAGCTTGCGGGGCAAATTACCCAAGAGCAAAAAACAAAAATGGCGACGGATCAAGGAACCCACTAGGCCAGGTGCTCAACCGACGTATTGATGTGAAACTCACGAATACTGCCGGGACTCCAGTTCGAGTAGAAGAATCTGAACCAATGATTAGTCCCATTCTCGCAGATAAAAAATACGGTCAATTTAAGTCAATGATCAGCGGTTTGAGCTACAAAGTACAGATCATTACCACCAGAACACCTTTTGAAGCAGATGTCATGTTGGAATACCCTGACACGATGTTAGAGCAGGATTTGCCGTCTTCTTCTTTCAAGGTGACCGTCGGTTTGCACAAGCGTTTTGAAGATGCGACCAGACTGCGCAACGAAATAGCAGGAAAAGGATTTTCTGAAGCATTTGTTGTTCCTTATTTGGACGGGGTGCGTATGAGTGCTGCACAGGCAGATCTTTACAAGGACAGTTTTCCTGATTTGCACAACTACCTTTCTAGCAGAAAATAATCTTAATTTCTCTGCAGATAACGCTCAGTTTTTACGTCGTAGCGAATTGATTCGACCTGTACGTTTAGAGTAGTCCTGAATGATTGCTTCCGCCGCTGACCTATGTCGTCCAGTCTAGACTCTTTAACAACCAATAGATAAATTACAGACAAATTTTCTTAGAAATTCAATTGAATTAATCATTTCTTAAGAGCAAAATAGGACTGGCCATGTACCATTGTTCTCTTTCCTGGCTGAAGCCAAACGTCGCATGAGGTAATATGGAGTTGAGTGAGGTGGAAATCTGTGTGAGGGACTTCGTGGAGGCTGAAAGCGTGATTTGTTGTCCGTCAATCAATTTGAAAAATAACGTGCCTCTTGAAAACATTTTTATCCCAAGTGGAGCAATTTGTGTGATTGTCGAATATACCCAAACAATATCCTTCGGGGTGTTTTTTATTTTTTTGATTAACTCGTGATTGGCTTCATCCCAGTATTGCATGGTGTCATACAAAACTTTAAACCCCAGCGTTACTAAGGATAAACCCAATAAAATCAAGCATATCGCCAACGGGAGGTTGTCTCGTCCAATCATCATACAACAAAAAATCCCCGCCAACACAAGCAGTGAGGAGAACACTAAAAATTGATTGCGCTCACTCCGAATAGCCAGTAAAATTAAGGTATGGTCCTGCTTCAATTTCAAAGAAAAGATTTATGTATCCAGTTTAGTTTTTAGAATACTATTCACCAAAAATAACTAAAATCAGACATTCATACAACGAATGAATTTTGTACCCCAACTCTCTACCAATAGTTTTGCATTGGCAAACGCGCCTCTCTACTACAAGACAAGTGTCCGCCACGATTAAAATAATATATCCAAATAATAGAAACAATTCCATCAAATAAATGACAAAAATTTGCAGCTTTCACCATAAATCCTTATTTTGTGCATGTTGTAGGGAAAACTGAATGTGAAGAATCCGACTTCCCCAAAACAAGATTCTCCCAACAAAATAACCAACTTGATACTAGTTAGCAGTGAAAATTAGTGAATAGAATTAATATTTCAAATAACCATTAACCAACAAAATGTCCGAAATTCAATATACTGAAGATAACATTAGATCCCTTGATTGGAAAGAACATATTCGGTTAAGACCGGGAATGTATATTGGTAAGCTTGGAGATGGAAGCTCACCAGATGATGGAATTTATATCTTAGTAAAAGAGGTCATCGACAACTCCATTGATGAATACGTGATGGGGCATGGAAAAGTGATTGAGTTGGAAGTGAAGGAAGAAGGAGTGAAAGTCCGTGATTATGGTCGTGGAATTCCCCTGGGAAAGGTGGTGGATGTAGTATCAAAAATGAATACAGGAGGGAAGTACGATTCAAGAGCCTTCAAAAAGTCAGTTGGTCTAAATGGGGTTGGTACTAAAGCAGTAAACGCGCTATCGGTCTTCTTCAGAGTTGAAGCCATCAGAGAAGGAAAGCTGAAAGCTGCTGAGTTTTCAAGAGGGGAGCTGGTGAATAACGTGAAAATTGCCAAAACAGATCAACCCAACGGGACCATGATGGAGTTCCGGCCAGATAAAGAGATTTTTAGAAATTACCGATTTGAAACGGAATACCTGATCAACCAAATCTGGAATTATTGTTATTTGAATGCTGGACTGAAAATCGTCCTAAACGGAAAATCCTATTTTTCGAGAAATGGATTGCTGGATTTGTTATCTAGGAAGTCGAATCCCGAAATGCTGCGTTATCCCATCATTCATTTGAAATCGGACGATATTGAAATAGCACTTTCGCACGGTACACATTATGGAGAACAATATTATTCTTTTGTGAATGGGCAATATACCACACAAGGAGGAACGCACCTGCTAGCTTACCGAGAAGCCATTGTCAAAACAGCACGTGATTTTTATGGTAAAAACTTCGATGCAGCGGATATCAGAGGAGCAGTAGTTGCCGCCATAAGTGTCCGAGTAGAAGAACCCGTTTTTGAGTCGCAAACAAAGACCAAACTTGGATCCAAATTTATGGGGCCAAACTTAGCTACGGTTAGGTCATTTGTCGTCGATTTTTTGACAAAAGAACTGAACAATTTCTTACACAAAAATCCAGATACCGCACAAGCACTATTGAAGCGGATCCTTCAGTCAGAAAGAGAGCGAAAGGAAATAGCCGGCGTAAAAAAACTAGCCAATCAACGCGCAAAAAAAGCAAATCTCCACAACAAAAAATTGCGGGATTGCCGTATTCATTTCAATAAAAAGAAAAAAGAAGGCCACGAAAAAGCAACCGTCTTTATTACTGAGGGAGATTCTGCCAGTGGTTCCATTACCAAGGCACGCGACGTCCTTTCTCAAGCAGTGTTTAGCCTTCGGGGTAAACCACTAAACTGTTTTGGTCTCACCAAAAAAGTGGTGTACGAAAATGAAGAGTTCAATTTATTGCAACATGCATTAAACATTGAAGACGGGCTGGATGAACTCCGGTACAACAAAGTAGTAATTGCTACGGATGCAGACGTCGACGGCATGCATATTCGACTACTATTACTTACTTTTTTCCTCCAGTTTTTCCCTGATCTAGTTAGGAATAATCACCTCTATATCCTGGAAACTCCCTTGTTTCGAGTAAGAAATAAGAAAAAAACGTTTTACTGCTATACGCCTGATGAAAAGAAAGCCGCTATGAAAGAGCTTGGCGGCAAACCAGAGATCACAAGATTTAAAGGACTCGGAGAGATCTCCCCTGATGAGTTTGGCGGCTTTATAGGGGATGATATTCGCCTGGAGCCAGTCCACCTTTCCGACGGCACCAGCATTGAAGACGTCCTCACTTACTACATGGGCAAAAACACCCCCGCAAGACAAATCTTCATCATCGATAACCTCCGCCTTGAGTTGGATGAAGTGGACGAGGATGGGGCCTTAGAACTAGAAGGAGACGAAGAAGTAACTGCGACAGCAGGCGGTTAAAAATGATAATTTAATAAGGACTACAACACCTTGGTTATTGGATCTAGGTGGATCGTCGCTGTCCAATACCCTAGCGTCACGGTTCCTTCATTTATTAAACGGTCCTTTAAGACTCCTTAAGATTTTGAAGGAATCTGCTTACTTATTGCGGAAGAGTCCTCTGTTTTTCGTCCCTCTATCTTCTACCAAAAGGACGCTCTACAAAAATACTCGCCGATGCTAAAAAGCCTCCTTGTAAAAAAATACAAGAAGGCTTCTGAAAAGGGAACTTACTAAAAAAAATTATTTCAAAATTGAAAATCGTTGAATTCCAGTTTTTTGACTTTTTTCGGTGACCTTAAGAATATACATTCCCGGGCCAAATGTAGAAACATCCAGTTGCTTGGAGGTTCCAGTAAAATTGCTTTGATCGGCGTAAACTCTTCGTCCTTGAATATCGAATACTTCAATGTTTGTCACTTGGATTTGATCGAAATTTCCTGATATATTCAGGAAGTTGCTTGCTGGATTTGGGTAGATCGAGATGCCTAAAGCTGATTTTAAATCCTCGTTGCTACTCAATAAATCAGCTCCATCGCAATCTTCGTCAATTCCATTATTTACAATCTCTGTGGCTCCTGGATTGATTTCATCGTTGGTGTCATCACAGTCGGTATTGTCAGTTACATAACCAGAAGGAGGGGTGGTTTCACAAGAAGAAACAAAGCTGGTGGAGGACCCGTATCCATCATTGTCCGTGTCTTCATAATAATCAATGATTGCTAATCCTTCATCAATCATTCCGTTGCAGTTATTGTCAATCCCATCACAGATTTCAGCAGCAGCGGAATATATATCCGAATTCTGATCGTCACAATCATCTCCATTGGTGACTAATCCTGGAGGCGTTATTGAAATACAGGTAGTGATTGACATATTGGGATCACCTTCTCCATCATTATCACTATCAACATAATAAGTGAACATAGGAAACCCTTCATCAATCATCCCATCACAATTATTATCAACACCGTCGCAAAGCTCAGTAGCTCCTGGGAAAACAGACGAATCATTGTCGTCGCAATCACCATTGGCAGCTGTATAACCGTTAGGCGCTGCGCTGCAAGTAGAGACTGTATCGGTACTAACACCAACTCCATCTCCATCCGTATCGGCATAATAAGTTATTGGAGTAAATCCTTCATCAATGTTGCCATCGCAATTATTGTCGATCCCATCGCAAATTTCGGTTGCTGTCGGGCTTATTTGATCATTGGTATCATCGCAGTCGTCACCGTTCGTGACATAACCAGCGGGGACAACCGCTGTGCAATTTGCAGTAGTGTTTGCCGGATCTCCTGCACCATCATTATCTGTATCAGCGTAGTAGGTCGTTGGATTAAATCCTTCATCAATCATCCCATCACAATTATTATCAACTCCATCACAAAGTTCCGTAGCTCCAGGGAAAATAGCAGCATTATTGTCATCGCAATCTACATCGCTAAAGAATAAATCGCCGTCATTATCAACGGGTGGCGTATTGTTCTCAAAGTATTGGACATCTCCATAATATTCTCCTACAAACAGATCCTGATCGCCATCGTCATCAATATCAGCAAACGAAGGAAAAGCAATGTAATAAGTGCTAGACAAGCCAAATGGGTTTTGTTGTGGAGCAGCAAACTGTGGGTTGTTGGCGGTTCCTGTATTCTCAAAATATTGCATTATTCCATCATATTCTCCAACTAATATATCCAGATCTCCATCTTTATCCAGATCTGTTATATCAGGGAAAGCATAGTAATAGGTCGCGGTAAGACCAAATGGATTTTGTTGTTGGGCAGCAAAGGAGGGTGAGTTGGCAGTTCCAATATTCTCATAGTAGTTCAATGCTCCATAATCTGCCCCAACCAACAAGTCCAAATCTCCGTCACCATCCAAATCTGCTATTGCAGGAACTGAGAATCCAGAAATGGCTGGCAGGTTAAATGGGTTTAGTATTGCAGCGGCAAACTGCGGAGCATTTGCGGTACCAGTATTCTCAAAATAATTCATTCCTACATAAGAATCCCCCATCAATAAATCCAGATCCCCATCATTATCTAAATCTGCAAATTCTGTAAAATTCAAATAGGTAACTGGGACGATGCCAAATGGGTTGTTTTGGAGTGTTCCAAACTGAGGGTTAGTAGAAGTTCCTGTATTTTCTTTGTAAAAAACATTCATACCATAGGACCCTGCGAAATAATCCAGATCACCGTCTCCATCTATATCTACAAAGTTTCTGGTGAATTCATCACCGAGAGGAATCAGTCCATAAGGGTTTTGTGTTGGCGGTTTAAATGTCTGTGCGTTTGTTGTTTGGCTGAGTGTCAGACCTAGAATAAGTGCGGCCGGGCCAACAATTCGCTTCAATTCAATGCTGGATAATTGGTTTTTTAGATCAGCGACTAACTGTTTTATTTTTCGAGTGGTTTTTTCATATTCCTTTCGGGAATACTTCCATGGTTTTGCAATAATAATGGAAAGTCGCTTGAGCAGTCTAGTTAGTTTTTTTCTTTTTCTGGAGTAGATATGAAAATTCATAGTTCCGTTTTTTGGTTAATTTTTTAGGATTAAGGCGGTATTAAATATTGATACCATTTTTATATTATCGAGAACGAAAGTTATCCATCAATTGTATTCTATTTAACAAATATATAACATCTATTATTGTGAAATGGTCGCCGATTTCTTCAGATTAGTCTGTTTTTAAAGAGTAGAATATTAATCCTCCTGCAACTTTATGCAGGAGGATTAAAAAAACTCACTAAATCAATTATTTTGGTTTATTTACTCTGGTTCTATTTGAGAAGAACACCAAGATCAATAATCTGTCGTTTTCCTAGCTAACCAACTCTTGTAAAATTATAATACATTCGGTTAATTACTATACTGACAATTTGAATTGCAGGTACACGTATTGAATAGAAGAAATTTGTTTTAATTTCAAAAATCGAATTGTTGAACGGTGGATTAGTCTATCGTATGCTGGCACTCGTAAATGCGTTCAGTTAATGGAAATAGATAGTACCATTAGTCATTTCCCGCCTTCGCCCAATATGTCGCCCCAGGCGTCATCAACCCTAATTTGTGATCAGGTGTTCTGGTGTTCAGAATGTTGGGACGTACCTTGTCAGGAAGGATGTGAATATCATAGATCTCATCCACGGAACTTAGATAAGAAATTTTTCCAACCAGACTTCCGGTTGGAAGATGAGCGACCAAAATACCGGCTTCATTTGCCTTTTCAGCAAACGGCAGTTTTCCAAAAGTAGAGGAGTTCCGACGCAGTTTAGACAGACCAATAAACAAATAATCCTTGTGCAAAGACATCCCCCGTACAAATCCATCCGTCTGCAAAACAACAGAATAGGAGCCATCCTCCACATTGATTTTTGCCAGCTCTCCAGTCGCAGAAAGTAAGACATACAGGTCGTCGCCATATATTCTTGGAGAATGCGGCATGGGGAGATTTTTCGCAACTACCTTATTCGTTTCCAAATCAAAAATTACCCCGGTTTCCGTTACCGTTTCCCGCCAGCTTTGAAAGCTGTTACCTTGATTAAAGGCAGTGGCATATTTCGGTTTGCCATTCTTCATCGCCATCCCGTTCAGATGGCAACGGTCTTCAGAAACCAGCGCATCAATAAATGGCGGCATCCAAACCGGCGTAAAATTATAATTATCATCAATGCGCACAATACATGAAAACAGCGTATTCACCGCATACAAATGACCATCACCTCCAAAAGACAAATCATGGATATCAAGCGGCCCTGTGTGAAAGGTAGCTCTTGGCATATACAAGGCATCATATCGGTTCGGTGCCTTTGGATAAAACGCTCCTAGATCGGGAGAATTCGCAAAAACTACGATTTCCTCCTTACAAGCCAACGCCAATTTATCGTTTTTCAGATCATGGGCAATTCCCATCGGTTTATCAAAATTTCTAGGGAGTTGAACCAGCACATGTTCATCCTTCGCAGATACAAAAATCAATTTTCCCGCCTGGTAGGTCGTTATTCCGATTGTACAATTTAACTGCAGTAATAGCTCGGGTATTTGCGGGGAATATCGGCAACTAAATGGTGGTGGTGGATTTTGAGGGCTTGATTGTTTCATTGTTTATATAGTTCTATGCAATTAAATATAATGCGAATTTAGGATATTCCTTGCAGAAAGTCCCTTGTCATGGAATCCTTTTGGCGTTACTATTCTTTGACCAATCCTAACAACGAATCCGCGAACTGAAAAGTGGCCTGCTCCAAATTATCAATGTGGGGATTGTACAAATCGGAAGGGAGAACGTGGGTTCCTGCATCTGGAAATGCAACCACCTGTTTGGCAGAAGGATTGGAACTAGTCAATCTATCAAAATCCTTGATTCTATCTATGTCGATGATGTTATCCTTTTCTTTTTCATTTTTGTAATAATAGCCGATGAAATAAGGTTGAGTCACCTCTTTAAACCGATCATCCGTCATCGTTTCTTCTAAGAGCGTTTTTAAGCAAATCAACCCTTCGACACGGTATTTACAAGTTGTATATTGTTCTTTTTTTGTCCCGATCAAGGAAGTTAGCTCCCGATGTTCTCCAATTACTTTGCGAGCAATGGATAGTCCCCAAGGCTTGGTCAGCAAGGCCGCTGTAGGATCTGCCAGATTGAGATTTGGGGAATACATGATCATCGAATGCACCAACTCCGGATGTTCCGTCGCCAAATAAATAGATAAGGTGCTCCCTGTAGAACAGGACATTAAAATCACCTTTCCTCCTAGCTTTTTGCCGATGGCCAATGCTTCTTTTGCATCTGCAATCAAATCCTTCGGGGTGAGTGTTTTGAAGGTTTCCTGGTCCTTTATTCCGTGCTGAGAAAGTCGGGGCACATACAAATTGCAACCGTATCGCTTGGCAAAATTCAGGTGCACCGGATCGCCTTCCATCGGACTGGCAGAATAACCATGCAAATAGACCAGGGCATAGGGTGTTTTTTTTATAGAATCGGCCCAAACAATTCTGCCCTGATTGTTCGGTTTCAGATTGGGAGTAGTTTTGTCCCTTTCGGTAATTTGGGTTTCTATTTCATCCAGCGACCAAGGAATCGTTGGCAAAGAAGCATTGTATTCAGGGAAATTCATCTTAGGCCCCAGAAGAAAAAGAAGGATTAATAACAATAAAATTCCAAGTAAGAAATACATTTTTTTCATCTAAGTTGATTAATGCGCATTTCCATAACAAATGGAAAATGATGAAGTTACAGGTCCAAACAGTTTCATATAGTTTTTGTTTTTTCCATCAACCAAAGGTTTTCTTCTGCATCCAAATGTGGACTTACTAGGTTATAAACGTTTTTATGGTATGCATTTAACCAACTGATTTCCTCAGGAGTCATTAACGAAGCGTCAATTAGCGAACGGTCAATTGGACACAAAGTCACGGTTTCAAAACCATAAAATTCCCCGAAAGGGGTTTCCTCATCAAAGACAGTGAGTACTAAATTTTCTGTTCTTATTCCATATTCGCCTTCCCGGTATATACCAGGCTCGTTGGAGGTGAGCATGCCGGGAACGAAGGCACTATTGGGCCCACCTTTTCCTGAACTGCTAATAGATTGTGGGCCTTCGTGCACATTCAAACAAAACCCAACACCGTGTCCTGTGCCATGCCCAAAGTTTATACCGTGCTGCCACATCGCTTGTCTTGCCAGAATGTCCAGTTGATAGCCCTTTGTCCCGCTCGGAAATCGTTGTCTGGCTATTTGGATATGGCCTTTTAGTACGAGTGTGAAGTCCTTTTTTTCCTGATTTGTTGGTGGGCCAAGCGCTATTGTTCTTGTGATATCTGTCGTGCCATCCAAATATTGTGCACCAGAATCGAGTAAAAATAGCCCCTCTGGTTTCAGTTCAAAAACGGTTTCTGGTGTTGCTCGGTAGTGAACTATTGCGCCATGCTCCTTGTATCCGGCAATTGTAGAGAAGCTTGGCGAGATGAAATCTCCCTGTTCCCGACGGAACGCTTCTAGTTGTTCTGCAGCACTGATTTCAGTGATGCGTTGTTTGCCTAGGTTGTTTTCGAGCCATATTAGAAACTTGGTAAGGGCAATTCCATCCTTGAGCATCACCTTTTTTATGTTCTCAATTTCCACTTTATTTTTGATGGATTTTAAGACGGTGGTAATATTCTCCTGCTCCAGAATTTTGCAGTGTTCAGGCACGGACTCATGGATCCATTGGCTGGTTCTTTTCGGATCTAGTAGCAGGGTGGTTTTTTCTGAGAGCGTATATAAAAACTTGTCTAGATCTTGGTAGGGTAGTAGCTCCACTCCATCTTTTCTCAAGAGTTCCTTTACAGACTCGGGCACTTTTTCTACTTGAATGAAAAGATAGACCTTAGTTTGGTTGAGGTATAGATAACTAATAGCGAAAGGAGTGAAATCGGAATCCAACCCTCGGATATTCAATAGCCATGCAATGTCATCGAGTGCAGCAATAATGTGGCCATCAGCCCCTTGGGTTTTCATTTCCTGTCGAACGGCGATCAGTTTTTCTGCTCTGCTCTTTCCACAATATTGAACAGGATGATCAAAAATCATTTTGTTTGGGAATGGCGCACGAGAATTCCAGCTAGGATTGATTAAATCCACCTTGGTATTGATGTGGATATTTTTTTTGCGCAATCTTTTTTCGAGGTATTTGAACCCCGCTCTCGAAATTAGTTTGCCGTCAACTCCAAGTGTTTGTCCCTCTTGAAAATTTTCGACCAACCATTCTATGTATTGCGGGGTGTGGGGCACGCGCAACTTCATTAACTCAAAACTCGAATTTTTGAGTTGGCGTTCTCCTTGTATGAAATACCTTGAATCTGTCCAAACACCTGCAAAGTCTGCAGTAATTACGACATTTGCCGCTGAACCAGTAAATCCAGTCAGCCAAGAAACGGACTCCCAATACCGCGCAATATATTCACTTTGATGTGGGTCTGTTCTAGGTATGAAATAACCACTTATATCATGCTTCGAAAATAATTTTCGTAGGACTTTTAAATTTTCATTTTGCATATTCAAAAATAAGGAAATTATTGTTTATTTCAACAAAGATCGGGATTCAGGCAGGCTTGCCTCTCGAAGCACAGCAGGCAGGCAGGCAGGCCTCAATCTAAACGGCCAATTCGTTTCCCCCTGGAATTCAGTAGATCGATGGAATAGGCCGTTTACTCTCAGGAAGACCTTATTTACTAAATAACTCAATAACTTAATAACTCAATAACCAATATATTCATTAACTTCCGCTTTCTTGAGTATTGAAAAAATATGGAATGGGTATCATTAAAACTTTTTTAGCAAAAAAGATGGTAGAGAGCGGTAAGAAAAAATCACCTTTGCCGATAGAAATTCTAGAAACAAGACATTCCAACCCGGAGGTAGAAAACTTCAATGACAGCAGTTACTTCAATGGGCGGAGTTATGATGGAAGTTCTTTCGTTACAAGAATGGCGTTTCGTAATTCTGGTAAGAACGAATGGTGGCTTAAGTTTCACCTTCCAAGTAAAGGCCGTTTCCATCTGGCAGATTTGAAAGGCGCATATGGAGAACAATTTCAACAAGGAAATCTGCAGTTTAAATGCGAAGCGCTCGGACAAAAATGGAAAGTTCTTTTTCATGGAATGCTCCAGGACGACCAGGGACATTCGCGGAAAGCAAAAATCGATCTTACTTTTGAGGCAGTAAACCGAGTAGCAGACTTCAAGCAGATAAAACCAGCGAACATTATACACCAATCGATCGCTGAACAACCTTGGAATAAAGCATTTTTTTCCAAGTTAAATGAAATTTCGAAACAACACTACGAGCAAGCCGGCTACCTGAAAGGCACAATTGAAATTGATGGAGAATTGACGGAAGTTGACTGGTATTCTATTCGAGACCATTCATTTGGTGTCCGAAAATGGGGGAATTGGAAACGACACATTTGGATTGGTGGCTTATTAGACGATAAAAGAGCATTTAATATCAGCGGGATTTCGTACAATTTTTTAGGAGATCTGCAGGCTGGATTTCTCCAAACTGGTGATGAAACTGTCGCTCTGAAAAGCTGTAGCTCCATGGCGGAAATCTCTTCAAAAGAGCTGATTCCTAGAAACTTTACTGTGCCATTTACGTTGCATAATGGAACAACTAAGACGATGCATGTGAAAATAATTGACCGGTTTCTTTTTGAAATGGAGGACGATTATCAAATATTTGAAGGATTGTCTGAATATACGCTGGATGGAGTAACCGGTTTGGGGGTTTCCGAATTTGGTTTCAACCCCAAATTTTATCCGAATATTAAACAAGTAATCGGTCAAAGCTTATGATACAAACGCTCGATGCAAAAGAATGGCTAGAGGCTGGAGGAAAAGCCAATGGACTGAATAAATTATTCAAAGTAGGGCTGAATGTTCCTCCTGGATTTGTTATTACCTATTTGGACCTTGAAAACGAAGAAGAAATTCTCAAGGCGGTTCGTGCACTACCAGAAGGAGTAGTAGCCGTCAGATCTTCTGCAGATGTAGAAGATAATGCTGAAAATTCCTACGCAGGACAATTCAAAACTTTCCTTGACTTAGAGGGGCCGACGGCTATCCTAAAAGCGATTCAGGATTGCCGTCTGTCAATTAGTGATGCCAATGCGCTTACCTACCATGTTGAGCGACATGGAGATGAGCCGATCTATATGAATGTGATCATTCAACAAATGATAAAGGCGAAGTGGAGTGGGGTCATTTTTTCTGTCAATCCAGTTCTCAACCGGCATGACCAGTTGTTGATCAATGTAGTCGATGGCCCTGGAGAAGCCTTGGTAAGCGGCGAAAAAGATGCTGACCAGATTAAACTATATAAACATGGTCCAATTCCTACTTCCAGGAAAGACAGTCTGTCTGAAGATTTGATCAACCAACTTCGGTCGGATTGTTTGTTCGCAGAAAAACAATTTGGCTATCCATTGGATATGGAGTTCGTTATTGACCAAAATGACAAATTGTGGTGGCTACAGGGAAGACCAATTACTACGCTTGTCCCTGCACACCTCAATGAGTTGGACAGTCCGGTAGATTATCCAGAGCAACCAATTTATACACTTGGGAATGTTGGAGAAATGATGCCTGGGGCGATAACGCCGCTTACCTGGTCTGTTTTTGGACATGGAGTGGAGTTTGCCATTCAAAATATGTACAAAGCCTGTGGTGTAATCAATGAATATCTGGAGCGACCGCGCTACTTGAAGCTCCATTATGGGCGTATGTTTTTTGATATGCAGGCCATGTACGATTTTTCACAAAATGTATTATTAGCTAAAAAAGAAAATATTGATATTTCCCTTACGGGAACCATTCTCCCTACGAAAGTGGTAGAGAAAAAAGCAGGCAAAATCAAACAACTCCTTGGCCAGGTGAATAATATAAGGTACAATAACACCGCCAGCAAAAAGGTCAAAAATTTACGAGAAGTCGATCAAAAATTTTCTATTAAAACGAGCGAAAATATTCAGGAGATGTATGCTCATTTAAGTGCGGGCCGAACCACTGTTTTTAATGCTTGGTCGGATCATATGTGTGTGTCTGCAAATTCTGGAGCACTTTACACGGCCTTGCTGGGGATTTTGAGTGGGGATCCACTGAAAACTGAAGCCAAACATCATGTACTGGCCACCAAATTGATAGGGGAAATCAAAGGAATTGAAGGGGCAAACATGCTGCAGGATATGGAAGAGTTGTTATCAATGATTCGAGAAGATGAAGATAACCACCGATCTAAGAAAAATGGGGAGGATTTATTGAATTACCTTAACGATCTTGCACCCGAACCCGTAAAAGAAGCCTACCAAAATTTCATGAAAAAAAATGGGCATAGAGGTGTCCGTGAGGCTGCATTGCGTTCCAAAGATTGGAAACAAGATCCATTGCCGCTTGCTGATATGATGTTCAACAGGCTAAATTCAACAGCTAAAGTATCCTCTTCTTCCAAACCTAGTACAAACTATAAGGAATTATTGGAGGGCTATTCTTCTATAAAATGCCGGTTTATTCTAGGACTGTTACCAAAAATAAGAAAATCCATCGCCCAGCGGGAAGAAGCGAAAAGCCTGGGAATTAGAATTCAGCGAAAGCTAAAAATGGCTTATATCTACTTCGGCCAATCTCTGATGAAACATGATTTACTCGATGATTCAGACCAGGTTTTTTTCCTCCAGCATGAAGAACTCGGAAAGTTGATTAGTGACAAATCTCCAAAATGGAAGCAAACCGCTGAAAAAAGACGCATCCTCTTCCCCGAACAGATGAAATTGGAGTTTGACCACATTCTTTATTCAGTCCCCATCCCCAAAACCAAGTTTGTCCGTACAGAATTAGAAGAGGGAGCACTGCGAGGAACTCCTGTCAGCCTTGGAAAGGTGGAAGGCAGAGCATTTGTGGCTTACTCCTTGGAAGATTGCCGAGGCATCAAGGAAGGAGATATTTTGATCACAGAAATTACAGATATCGGATGGTCGCCCTATTTTGGGAAAATAGGAGGGTTGGTCACTGAAATTGGCAGTCCTTTATCACATGGAGCAGTTGTCGCCAGAGAATATGGACTACCGGCGGTGGTTTCCTGCAAGAACGCAAGGAGGGCGTTTAAAACTGGAGATCGGGTAGTGCTTGATGCGTATAAGGGGACTATTGCACATGCCTGAACAATGGTCTGAACGTTGATTTTTGTGATTTGATGATGACCATGATTCTCTTTTAATCATAGTCGATCAAATACTCACAAAAATCAACGTCCAAACACTCAAATCTTAGCCGCTAGCCTTGATCCCTGATCGATTGCGCGTTTGGCATCCAGCTCTGCTGCCAAGTCTGCACCACCAATCAACTGGACATTAATACCGGCTTTGTCTAAAGGATTTTTAAGTTCTGTTAAGGAAATTTGGCCAGCACAAACTATAATATTATCAACCTCTAATACCTGAGGTTTGTCATTGACGGTAATATGCAGTCCTTGGTCATCAATTTTTTGATAGCGGACGCTACCCATCATTTTGATTTGTTTTTTCTTAAGGCTGGAACGGTGTATCCAGCCAGTCGTTTTGCCTAGTTTGGCGCCTAACTTGCCATCCGATCGTTGCAGAAGGAATATTTCTCTGGCAGAGGCATGTTCGTTTGCAGGCTTCATACCGCCTGGAGTAGTATACGATTTATCAACCCCCCATTCCTCCAAAAAAGCATCCAGATTTAAGCTGGTTGATTCTCCTTCGTGGGCCAAAAACTCAGAAACATCAAATCCGATGCCTCCGGCGCCAATTATCGCTACTTTTTTGCCCACCTCCTTTTTATGTCTTAGCACGTCGATATAAGAAAGTACCTTCGAATGATCGATCCCCGGGATAGTTAGCACCCTAGGAGTTACACCAGTTGCTAGAATTACTTCATCAAACTTTTCCTTGATTAAATCCTCGGCAGAAACTTTGGTGTTCAACTTGAGGTCTACCCCTGTCAGTTCTATTTTTCTATTGAAATATCGAATGGTTTCATGAAATTCCTCTTTGCCAGGTATTCGTTTTGCCATATTAAACTGACCACCGATGTCTGCGGCTGCTTCGTAGAGGACGACCTCGTGGCCACGTTCTGCAGCAACAGTAGCACAGGCAAGACCAGCGGGGCCTGCTCCAACTACTGCCACTCGTTTTTTGTTGGTAGCGGGTAGATAGTTGAGTTCAGTCTCGTTGCACGCGCGTGGATTGACAAGACAAGAAGCAGGAATGTTTTTGAATACATGGTCCAGGCAAGCCTGATTGCATCCGATACAGGTGTTAATTTCGTCTACCCGGTCTTCCATCGTTTTCAATACAAGATCTGCGTCAGCAAGGAAGGGACGGGCCATAGAAACCATATCCGCATCACCATTGGCAAGCACCTGTTCAATAGTTTCCGGCATATTAATCCGGTTGGAGGTGATCAGAGGGATGGAGACTTCGCCTTTTAGTCGTCTGGTGACCCAGGTGAATGCTGCTCTAGGGACCATCGTTGCAATAGTTGGGATACGAGCTTCGTGCCAGCCAATACCAGTATTGATTATGGTAGCGCCAGCTTCTTCGATTTTTTTGGCGAGGTGTACAATTTCTTCCCAGGAGCTACCACCTTCTACTAAATCGAGCATGGAGAGTCGGTAGATAATGATGAAGTTTTTGCCAACGGCTTCTCTTGTTCTTCTGACAATTTCTAGGGGGAGTCGGATTCTATTTTCGTAGCTGCCACCCCATTCGTCTGTTCTGTGGTTGGTTCGTTTTGCAATAAACTGATTGATGAGGTAACCTTCAGAGCCCATTATTTCAACACCGTCATATCCAGCTTCCTGAGCAAGTGTGGAGCAATTGACAAAATCTTTGATCGTGCTTTCTATGGATCTTTGGGAAAGCACCCAAGGTTTGAATGGGGTGATTGGGGATTTTGCTTTACTAGGTGCGACTAAGAATGGGTGATAGCCGTATCTGCCGGTATGGAGAATCTGCATGCAGATTTTTCCCCCTTCCTTGTGAACGGCCTCAGTGATTATCTTATGTTTGTTTGCTTCTTTTTTTGTGGTTAGCTTGGTGGCGAATGGTTTTGTCCATCCGGCTCTGTTTGGAGCTATCCCTCCGGTTACGATCAATCCTACTTGACCGCGTGCTCTTTCAGCGAAGTAGGCGGCCATTTTTTTATATCCATTTTTTGCTTCTTCTAGTCCGGTGTGCATGGATCCCATTAATACACGATTTTTGAGTGTGGTAAAGCCAAGATCCAGTGGCTTAAGCATGTTTGGATATTTCATTTGTAAGTTTTGTTCAAAAAGTTAATGATAGACGGGAAATTAAATAAAAAAAGCCACTTCAAAATTATTTGAAGTGGCTTTTTTATAAATTCTTAAGGAAAACTAGTCAGCGATAACCTCGAAAGTGATTTGAGGTTTTACCTTTGGGTGCAGATTAGCTTCTGCAGTATAGGTACCTAAGTTTTTGACATCTTCAGAAAGAGTGATTTTCTTACGATCAATGTCAATTCCTATTTGATCCTTAATTGCGTTTGCAATTTGGATGTTGGTTACGCTACCGAAAATTTTACCACTAGTACCTGCTTTCGCCCCTACTTTGATGGTTACTCCTTTTAGTTTTTCTTCGATTACTTTAAATTCGTCTATCATTTTCTCAAGTTTAGCTTCTATTTGGCCAACTTGATCTTTAAGGATATTTCGATTTGTTGCATTAGCGATGATCGCTAATTTTTTAGGGATTAGGTAATTACGACCAAAACCGTTTTTTACAGTTACGATTTCGTTTTGATCACCTAGTTTCTCTACATCTTTTAATAATATTACTTCCATGATTATTTCACTTTAGTGTATGGTAAAACAGATTACTTCAATAAGTCAGTTACATATGGTAACATACCTAAGTGGCGAGCTCTTTTGATAGCTACCGCCATTTTACGCTGGTACTTTAAAGAGTTGCCAGACAAACGACGTGGAAGAATTTTTCCTTGGTCGTTAATGAATTGAAGTAAAAAATCAGTGTCTTTGTAATCAATATATTTGATTCCGAATTTTTTAAATCGGCAATATTTTTTCTTGTTGTTTCCGATGCTAGGATTGCTCAGAAACTTAATATCGTCTCTAGATGCCATTATGATTCAGTTTTTTCAGTGTTATCAGAAGATGGTTCATTTTCAGCAGCTACGGCAGCAGCAGCTTTCTTAGCAGCGGCTTTCTTAACAGCAGCTTCTTTTCTAGCGGCGTCTTTTTTGGCCTTAGCTTCTTTTTTGGCTCTGTTTTCAGCTTCTTCTTTTTCAGCTTTAACTTTAGCTTCTGCTTGCATTTTACGCTTGTGCGCACCGATTTTGCCGTCTCTTTTGTCCTGGTTGTACTGAATCGCATATTTGTCCAGGCGAATCGTAAGGAAACGCATGATATGCTCATCACGACGGAAGGCAAGCTCTATTTTTTCAATAAACTCTCCATTTGGAGCAGTTAGTTCAACGTTATAGTATACCCCAGAATTTCTTCTTTTGATAGGGTAAGCTAATTGGCGTAAGCCTAATTCGTTGATATGTACGATCTCACAACCTTCATTTTTGAGGTGTTTTAAGTACATGTCTGCTGTCTGTTTGATTTCACCCTCGGACAGCACCGGATCGACGATGAAAGTGGTTTCGTAACTTCTCATTAAAAACCTGTTATTTTAAATGTTAATAAAAATTGGAGTGCAAAGATAATAATTTTCTACAAAAAAGTGAATATTATATGCAAATTTGATTTTTTATACACTTACGTTAAGGTTGTTTTAGAAGTTATTGTTTTGACGAATTGAGAATGGTTAATTGTTAATGGTGGATTGGTTAATGGTACATCCAGGCCAAACCATTTTTCGATCCATTAACCAAAAAACAATACAACATTAATCACTTTCTCGAAAAAAGTGTAATAAATATGCAAATTTGCATTTATAAACACTTACTACTAGAAAGTTGTTTAAGAAGTTATTATTTTAACGAATAGAGAATAGTTGATAGTGGATTGGTTAATGGTACAACAGTAATTGTACGTTGTCTATAACCATTCACGATTGACCGATCCCCATAAATTAATACACCATTCCCCATTATGAAAATAGAACTCCCAGAACACATTAAGAATCTAAAAGGATATAAGCCTGGCAAGCCAATCAGTGAGTTGATCGCTGAAAACAACTGGGAACAAACCGCAATTTTGTGGAATAACGAAAACCCAATGGGCTCTTCTTCAAAGGCAAAAGACGCCATAATCACCGCTTTCGAAGGGTCAAATTTTTATCCTGATCCCCTTAGTTTGAAACTAAGAGGAAAACTGGCTGAACGTCTAGGCAAACAAACTGAAAATATCATTGTAGGCAATGGTTCTGAAGGTCTTTTGTTGAATATCTTAAAAGCATTTTGTAGTGGAAAGGAGGAAGTACTTACTTCTTCAGGGAGTTTTGTAATCATTTATATATGGTCTCAAATCAATAATACGCCATTGGTGCAAATACCGCTGACTGCCGATTATCGGTTGGATTTGGAAGGTATTGCTGCTGGAATTGGCGAGAATACAAAGGTGATCTATTTGTCAAATGCGAACAATCCGACAGGCGCAATGATCACCAGAGAGGAATTGACTCGTTTTATGGAGGTCGTGCCCGAGCATATTTTAGTCGTGCTGGACGAAGCCTATTTTGAGTTTTCGGTGACCTTGACGGACGATTTTCCGGATGGAACGCAACTGAACTATTCAAACATCATTGTCCTGCGTACTTTCTCCAAAGCTTATGGGATTGCAGCCTCTAGGATTGGGTACGGGATTGCCTCAAAAGAGATCATTCAGCCCTTGTTGAATGTCAAACTGACGTTTGAGCCTTCCAATCTCGCTCAGGCTGCTGGCATCGGAGCCCTTGATGATGAGCAGTTTTTGAAAAAAACAATGGACAATAATACCGCAGGCATTAATTATTTTTATCAAGAATTCGACCGATTAAGATTAAATTATGTCCCTTCCTTTGCCAATTTTGTGATGATTGACTTTGGAACTAAGCAAAAAGTCGATCTGATCGTTGAGCAATTGATGAGTCATGGCGTTTTTGTTCGCCCCCTAGGAGGATCAGGCTTACCCCATTGCATTAGAATTTCGGTAGGTCGACGGGAAGAAAACAACTATTGCATAGAAATTTTAGAACAAGTTCTTAACTCCTTATAACCATGCCTAATTTGGCTTAAACAAGGTTTAAAGGAGTTTTTTCTGTCTTTTAGTCAATCAGTTTTAACTGTTTTTGACCCAAAAAGTAGATCCAAAACGCGGATTTTGACCTTTAAACAGCGTTTTTGCAAAAAAAATATAAAAATATTTTGCTTCTGAAACCCAGTAATACCAAAAGACTTAAAGAGGTGGCAGGATTTTCTTTGCTGTTGGCAGGATTTTCAAGAAAAAAAATGTGACCTTTAACATACTGTAACTAGCAGTAACATAAAGTAAATTGTTGTCCGAAGGGATATAACATATAAGAACGTTTGGGTAGATAACCGCAAAGTGTGCACGGGGTAGGGACTTGAGAACGATCAAGAAACGTCATTGCACCTTGCGGTTTTTTTTTGGCCTTCTGCTTCCTTGTGAAAGACAATTCTCTGGTCTTGCAGCCGTATGAAATTATCCATCTAGTTTTTTAGGAATACATTACTCTTAAGTAGTTTTGACTAGGCCGCTTAAATATATGTTAAAAACTATTTATGTTTATGAAGTCTAGTAATACCAATGGGCTCAATGGAGTGGCAGAATTTTCCTTGATATTGGCAGGATTTTCAAAAAATAAAAAATGACCTTTGAGAAACTGTTTGATAGCAGTAATTGTAAAGAAAATTGTTGTCCTAACGGATATAACATATAAGAACGTTTGGGTAGATAACCGCAAAGTGTGCACGGGGTAGGGACTTGAGAACGATCAAGAAACGTCATTGCACCTTGCGGTTTTTTTTTGCAATTTATAACCGCTTCCCCCCTTCAAATAAACTCCAATTTCCTCTTATTTTAGGGTTTTTTTATAAAAAAATCACACGAATAACTATTAAAGTTTAAGTAATACCCATATTTGTATTATCAAATTTGACTAGGACATTCTATGCATTCATTTATCAAACTTTGGTTGGTGTTTTTTTTGACTACGTTTATTGGTCTGGGAGGCTTTTGCCAAAACACAAAGGAGGACGTGCTAGATATCCAAAAAATCGAAGTTGATGGTGATTTTCTCCGAAACAATGTCAATTGCGCTTTCCAGGATAGCAGAGGATTTATGTGGTTTGGTACAGAGCATGGCCTTGGTCGATATGATGGACATTCTATCCTTGAATTTAATGTGAATAATAGTGAGTTAGACTTTAACACGATCTATAGTATTTTTGAAGATGAGGATGGGTATTTATGGGTGATGAACTTTATTGGTCGGTATTCTAAGTTATGGGTTAGGGATATTAATTTTATCAACATTAACACCTTTGAGGTGCTGTCAATTGAGGAGCGATTTCCTGAAAATTTCCCTGGAAATAGTAGCGATTATATAACAATTAAGGAAAACTTGAGTGGAGAAATACTTTTTATAGATTCTGTCTTTACTCCTGTTCGTAAATTTGAGGATGGTCAATTTAAAAAAATAGAAAAAGACAATAGACCGAAGCCTTTTACCTATATGAAAGACCAGTTTATTTACTCGAAGGGCACGGAGGAAGAGGTGTATCAGGTGCTTCAAGAAAATGAAAAATTTGATATTAACTATGTCTTTTGGCTGCACGGTGTGCATTTGGGGTACCATTCTATCGGGAAGAATAGTAAGAAGGAGCTTATTGTTGCTAAATTTGAATTTGGAAAAAATAAGACTAATCCATTTCAAGTCATTCGATCTAATGGGGAGGTAGTTCCTTACTACCCCAACTGGAGCCCAGGAAAAAGTATCTTTCAGGGCAGGCCCTTCGAAATATTAATAAAACTAAATCCTAAAACAAGCGACATTTGGGTGTTCGGTTCAAGCAATTCCCTGATATTGAATCCTAAGACTAAGTTGGATTATGATTTAAAGAAAAATCATCCGACTTTTTTTAGTGAGAATATTCTTGATGTTTATTTTAATGATGATATAAACTGGATATGTTCTGATAATGGTGTTTTTAAGATAGAAGTCAAGTCCAAAAAATTTAAACACTATTTAAGAAATTCGGTAAAGAACGAAGAATTGTATAGTTGTAGGACAATTTTCCCAATAAACGAGAAAGACCTGATCGTATCTTCTATAAATCGATCTGTGCTATTGCGGAATGAAAAAGTGGTGCGGGAGTTTCCTTTAGGTAGTAAGAATTTTTTTGATCAACGCGGAGATACCTTATTGTATTGGCATCACGGGAGTTTGGTCAAACAAATAGGCAATGAAAAAATTAGGTTCACTGCTACTAAATCCAACAATCTTTGGGACGTATTTTTAGAAAAAAAATCTGGTAAGGCTTGGTTTGGGTTTAACCAAGGATTGGGATATTGGCAGGAGGGAATGGATTCTGTTCGCCATTATGATCAATTCAATCGATTTGACGAACTGGCAACTAGTTCCGTTTTCCATATAACAAAACTGAAAAACAATAACTTCTTGCTTGGTACTTCTACCGGAGTATATGAACTCTCTGAAACGAATGGAATTATAAATCGGTTCTCCAAGAAAGACAAACCACCTTATTTTTTACCTCAAACTAGCATCTATTATAGTTATGAAGATAAGGATGGCATCATTTGGCTAGGTACAAACGGCGGGGGATTGATCAAATGGGATAAGTCTAATGGGGAATATCAGCAATATACTACCGATGTAGGCCTTTCTAGCAACCTCATTTGTGCTATTTTTGAAGACGATTTCAATAACCTATGGATGTCTAGTTATGATGGACTGATGCGGTTTGACAAGGAAACAAAAAGTGTCCGAAACTACTACAAGGAAGACGGACTGACTCACAATGAATTTAATAGAGGCTCCTACTACCAGGCTCCTGATGGGGAAATCCACTTTGGCGGTATGGACGGGGTAAATTCCTTCTATCCGAAAGAACTCATCGAGGCAGACAAGCACGAAGATGCCCCTTTGGAACTAACCAAGATCTATCATTTTGATGTACGAAAAGACAGCTTGATTGACAAGACCGAAGTCTTCAAAACCGAAGGAGAAATCACTTTAAGACCAAGAGAAGGATTCTTAAACATAGAATTTGCCCTGCTCGACTTCAACAAAAAAGAAAAGCTAAACTATTTTTATCAAATCGAAGGACGAGGCAAAAAATGGCATTCGACTAAAGAGAATAAGCTTATTTTAAGTGGACTGCCTTATGGCCATCAACAAGTCCGAATCAAGGGACTGATGTCCAATGGCAAATTCTCCAAGCATGAGTTGGTTATTCCTATTCAAGTAATACGCCCGTTTTATCTTAATTGGTTTTACATCCTCTTATTTTTATGTTTGGTAGGTATTTGTTTTACGGCCTACCTCCGTAGGAAAAATCGACTATTGCAAGACCAACAGAAAACGCTGCAACGAATGGTCGATCAACAAACCAAGCAGCTCCAAAATGACAAAGACCTCATCGAAATTCAAGCGAAAGAACTCATGGAACTGGATCAAGCAAAATCCCGATTTTTTGCGAACATCTCTCACGAACTTCGTACCCCAATTACGCTAATCCAAGGTCCTATTCAGTCTATAATAAGAAGTAAAGAGCTTAGTCCCAGATATCAGTCATTGCTGCAAAAAGCTGAAAAAAATACTACTGTTTTACTCAATCTTGTAAAAGAAATTTTGGACCTCACTGGATCCAAAGAGGTACAAATGGAATGGGTAGAATCACCTACCCATTTCTATACATTTTTGAAAAAAATAGTTGAAAATTTTCAACCAGCCGCAGAAACCAAAGGACTCCGGTTTCAATTTGAATACCATCCGCCAATCGAATTAGAAATTAAGTTGGACAAAGAAAAGTTTACCAAAATAGTCCATAACCTCCTTTCCAACGCCTTTAAATTTACTGACAAGGGAGGGCTGGTGCGCATTACCGTTGAAGATCTGGGCAAAAAAATGCTGCTTCAAGTCAAGGATAATGGAATGGGGATTCCCAAAAAAGATATCGAGCAAATTTTCGATCGGTTTTTTCAATCCAATACCAACAAAAAAGCAGATGCAGGGATGGGTATCGGGTTGGCGCTGTCTATGGAATATGTAAACTTAATGAAGGGGAAAATGTGGGCGGTCAGTTACACCGAAGGAAGCAACAAAGGGAGTTCCTTCTTTGTCGAGTTTCCCAAAAAGGAATTGGCACAACCTATAGTCGCCCTTCAAGAAAAAAATAGAATTACAGAGCAACAGCTAATAAATCCATTGCCAGCAAAGATCCCAAACCAAACCGGTCCTGCAAAATTACTAGTCGTAGAAGACAATGAAGATCTGAGGGAATATTTGTTTGAATTATTATCGCCTACCTATAATGTGGCCCTGGCTGAAAATGGACAAAAAGCAATCGATCAATTAAACAATGGGGAGCTTCCCGCCTTGATTATCTCAGATATTATGATGCCCGTTATGGATGGGTTCGAGCTGTTAGAAAATCTAAAAAATGATTCAATATGGTGCCAGTTGCCGATCATTATGCTGACCGCTCGCGTAGATAAAAAAGATAAGCTTAACGCCCTCCGAACTGGAGTAGACGACTATATTACAAAACCATTTTTGGAGGAAGAACTGTTGATCCGAATTAATTATCTCCTGGGAAATTATGCTAACAGAATGGCAGCAATTCAGGAATACTCGATCCCACAGGAGTCAAAAGAAGAATCCAATCTACCTTCCGAAGAGGTACAACAAAACAATGAATGGCTGGACAAACTGGAACAAACTATTCTGGACAATTTGCAGGATTTGACTTACAAAGTTCCTAACCTGGCGCATGATATGTTCCTTAGTGAACGCCAACTCTATCGGATGGTAAAACAACTAGTTGGCCTGACGCCCAATCAATACATTAAATCTCTCCGCCTGGCAAAAGCACGGGAATTCCTAGAAGAGAAAAAATACAATTCAGCGAAGAAAGTTGCTTCGGCCGTTGGATACAAAGACGCTGCGTATTTTTCAAAATTGTATCTTAAAGAATATGGACGGCTGCCTGCTGATTTTTTTGAAGATTGATGAACGGTAGGTTGAATAATTCCCACTCCGAGATTCCTGAGCCTGGAAGCTCACCCAGTCCAGCCAATTTCAGCAACCTACTCCTAATTCCTCCGATTCCAAATAGTAAGCTGAAGATCTTTCAACCCAATGACCTCCTTCCCTGAGTTCCAAACATACACCTTGAGGACTGCATCTTTACCGATTGATTTTGGTAGTTCTTTTCTTAAGAAGGCAAGTTCCCATTGATTAGAAAATTTCCTGAAATCAGATAGCTTTTTGGATTGCCAGAACAGGTTTTTTCCGTTTTTCTGTACAGCGATAACCAAATTCCCCTTGGCGTGGTAGTTCATTTTTGCTTGTACCGAGGCCGATACAAACAATTCGGACAAGGAGTCAGTTGCTATTTGCTCCAAGGGGAGTTCGTAGCTTGAAGAATAGCTTTTGGGTAGTAAATCTGTTGCCTCAAAATCAGATGTTGTATACCCCTTTTTTTCTTCTTTGAATGTTGACTTACCAAACAATTGAAAGGCATTTTGATAAGGGAATGCCTGTTCCTTCGCGTTGTTGATAGGGAAGTGTTGCCAGGAAATCTGTAGGCTGGGCGATACCAATTCAGGAGCGCCAGTAGAAAACCGAATACGATCTGTTAACGCATAAGCAACCTCGTTGGAGGGCTGATGAATAAACGGATTGATCCATATGCCTTGTTCCGCATTCTGCTTGGAGATTCGGTGTTTTCGGATTTCGCCATTAGTCAATTTGTATTCGATGAATAGTGGGTCGTCTTTGTAGAGTTTGGCTTTCATCGACTTCAGCAAACGGTCTTCAAATTGCAATTTGACAAATAGCAGTCCGTCTCCCAAATAAGGAACTGTGGTCCATTCTTCCCAGGACTTTTTTTCTGCTGCTGCTAATACTGGTTGTTTCGGTACTCCCGTTTTTCCCTTTTGAAACAACAAATAACCAGCGCCTTTACTTAATAAGGTGTAATTCTGTAGGATTGCTTGTATCGTTTGTGGCTCATCATTCAACAAATAATGATTGTCAATACTTGTCAATTCAGCATCCCAGGTGTCTCGTTGTTGAACATCAGTTTCCCAGATCAAATATTCAGGGGCATTCACGGAAGTAAAATGATTGGCATTTTGTGCATCGAGCCAGGGAGTGTAGGCGGCATAACTTTGGATAATGGGTCGAGGCTGCCAAACAAATCCATTGCCTTCTATCAAGGAATAATTGAAGGGATAACAATCGGTGGTCTGTTTGCCAATAATAGACCGATCATTTGAAGAAAGATTGTAGGGGGTTATGCTTTTTCGCGATTTCGATTCATATTTTTTGAAGAGCGCTTTTTGATGGAAAAATGCTTGCGAAAAATGCTGATATCCCTTCGCGTCCGCCTTGAGTACAAACAAATCGACTGCAGATTTAATATTGCAATAAAAGAAGAATAATGCAATCGTAGACAACACCATCGCTTGCCAATTCAAGCGCTTGTTCAGGATGATCAAGTAAGAAAAGACTAGCACGAGCCAACTAAATATTTTGTAGATATGCCATGGGTCCTCCCTCGCCATACTATGTTTCCAAACAGCAAAAGTACAGCATCCAAGAAGTAAATAGATTAGTATTGTTTTATTACTTTCGTGAATACCTTCCCGCCAGATTGAGTGTAGTGGAATGACCAGTATACAAAGCCCGCTCCCCGCCAAATACCACCAATTGTTGTCAGGATAAACAGAGGCTGAATCCGAGTTGCCGCTGGTCAATTCGAGGAGGCCAATAAAGTAATTACCAAAACCCTCAAAATTCAAGTACATCAGCCACCAACCTCCTAGGAGCACGATCGGAATCCCTAGGAGTCGAATCAATAATTTTATGGTACCCCGATGCAAGGCAAAGTCAATAACCAGAAAGGGAAGGAGCAATGCGATTGACATAATACCAATAGACATTTTGATATACATCCCAAGCGCCATTCCTACTAGTGCTAACAGATACCAAGCCCTCTTTCGTGTCAGCAGACAAAGAAATAAACTATTGGCTACTAGCCCGACCAAGAGATAGTCCAACTTGAAAAATTCCAAAATAAAAAAAAGTAAAAGCCCAGATAGCAGCATGCGCGTAGGAGCAACAACGGTCACCAGCGCAAGGTACAAGAACGTCCCAATAAACCCAATACGAATCACCGTCTGCCATACCAGCCCCCAAAACAAATTGTCCTCCATCGCCAACGGAAAATTGATAAACGTCAATGGCCCATGCGGGAAAATAATGTGCTGGGTTTTAGCAAAATCGTGGATCCAAAGATGGTTGAATACCCAATGGATTTGCGGATCAATTTTGGGATTGAACCCCGGTCGGATTTCAGGGAAAGTAATCACCAGCAATACACTAGCTAAAAAGACCAACAACGTGACCGACTTCCAGGTTATGGATGTTTTGGGGCTCGTATTTTCCTTCTGTGAAGGGGCATTGGTCATCGGTGAATTTGTGATTTTTGAATGGGGCTAATATATCACAAATGATTGGTTAATGGTAGGTTGGTTGATAGTTTATTGGAGTAATCGTTGATGGTGGATTGGTTGATAGGTGTGCAATAATCATAAACGAAGTGCCTAAAATCCCACGACACTTCACTTATGATCAAAAAAAGCCAAAACAAGGAGGCACTTATTACACCTGTTTTATTAGAAATCAGGGCCCATTTGTTCAATTTTTGGCTTTCAAAACTATTTTAAAAAAAAGAGACGAAACTTACTTTTAAGCGATCCCTTTCTATCTGATTTCTGTTGTCAAAAGTAGTGGGTTTTAGTCGTTGAAAAAAAGTACAATTTTAAAACTTTATCTTTGATTGATAATCTTATTTTTAGTATTATTTTTAGATAATTTATTCAATTTCAGTAGTTTGAAGGTGTTTTTGGTGGATGGTAATAATGAAAATGCTCCGAAGGAATAATCCGACGGAGCAGTAAAGATCACCTTTTTATGTTTCGGTTATCGCACTATAACCAGTTTCTGCCTGACAGAAGTCAGTTGGTCAGAGTTGAATCCGTAGAAATAAATACCGTTAGCCAAGCGGGCCGTAGACAATTCAATGATCGTATTGGTAGAAGCAGCTACCTCGAAAAGGGTAACCCCCTCCACATTGTAAATGACGACTTGTCCATCCAATTGATCCTCCGATTGTATGTCAAACTTAACCAGATCGTTTGCAGGATTTGGAAATGCAGCTATACCAATTGAATTGGTGAAATCGTTGGATGGGACAGCTCTCAAATAACTACCATTTACCGGTTTGTTTATTTTTATTCCTTTCGAAATGCTTTCCACAAACTCCGTCTGTGTCAGCTGATGATTAGCCGGACTCCAGTATGCGTAGGGACATGCAATTTGTTCTGCAGTAATTATTGTTGAAGAAATGGGCACGGTAGGAGTCATCGTTGCACCGGTCATTGCACCACCATTAGATATTGGTTGTCCACCACCAATTGGCGTAGTACCAATAAGGATTGGCCCGGATTCAATTGGCACATTATTGATTTGTATGGGCGTCATTCCACCACCATTCGCTATTGGGATCATCGGTCCACTTGTCACAGGACCCGTTGTTGTTGGCCCGACAGGTCCGGGGTTCGCCGTACATCCGGTAATACAAACTCTTCTTTGAATTTGGTAGTAGCAACAAAGTTGAGGATCCCATGGTGGATGGATAGAGATATACATGGTTATCGTTTTCCAGCCATTTGAAGTATATTTGTGTGTTGCATTATGACCCGTATCCCAAGGGAGCGTACCATCTCCCCAATCCCAGACAGCATCTGTATATATATAGGGGGGAGGCAAAACTAGATTGACCTCTACGCAACAATCATTATCTCCAGAACAAGGGAATGGATTTTTAATAGTAAAATCAACATCAATATCGTCACATGTCGGGGGTAGAATTTCTACCGGAATACATACTGCCTGATGGCAACAAATATCATCAATGAAGGTATACATAACAACACAAACAGTATACGTTCCATAGTTGTCATAATGATGGGTATAAGTGGATCCAGCTGGTAAAACTTCTGCCATGCTAAAATCCCCCCAAATCACTCGTATATAAGGAAAGTCATCAGCCGAGGAAGTCGAAACATCGGTGAAAATCAAGTCTGCACCAGTAGCCGTATAGACCAGTTTGTAAGTGAATCCAGGCACGTTTTGTACCGTATCACAAGGATTGCAGGTCGTAACATTTACAAAATAATCATAGGTCTGCGAAGCACTTTGAGGACAGGCATCATCCGTCACCGTTACTGTAAAAGAATACATTCCTGTAGTAGTAGGCGCCCAACTAAAAGTACCAACCGGATTGGCTGTTCCATTACCAAGCACATTGAAGGTGCCGCCTGGGATTCCATTGTTCCAGGTCATGGTGACGAGATCTCCTGCATCCGGATCACTACCAGTAATGTCAAACTGGACGGTCTCTGAAACACAAACATCAATTGTCGCGGTAGTCGGAGTGGCCTCTGGGGGAAGGTTGTTGCACGCAAGTGTGGTGATTTGGAAATCACGCATGACCGTCCCTATCAATACACCCGAAGTATTGTACTCTTCTACTAAAGTAGCCAAGGGGGTTATTTGACCTACAATGGTTGGTGTAAAGGATATTTGTCCAGTAGGAGAGGTAGTGTAGGTTCCTGTAAAAGGCATGTTGACGCTAAACGGAGGATTGTAATTTACCCCTGACCCTGAATTTACCAATGGAGTGGTAATCGAATAAACTAATTCATCACCATCTGCCTCTGTTACTCCGTGATTAAAATTATTAGTGTTCCCGACACATAAAGCCAATTGGGCATTGTTGTTGAAAACCGGAGAGTTGTTTTGTGGCGCTGCCTGATTATTCAAACTGGCTTGAATATACATTACGGTCTGCGCCGAACCAGTGGTAATATCATGATTCCTTACAGAGATGTCATAGCTAATAATCCAGTTTGTAGAGGCCGAAGGGAAGGTATAAGATACTTCATAAATCGACTGTAAGTAAGGTGGTTGTATTCCTGCAGGGACATTGTCGTCACACTCCGGGGCCATGATACAATTGTTTGTAGGTAGCAAAAACTCATTTACTTTTTGGCCAGTAATGTTCGCTACGAAGGTACTCCCATTGTGAATGCTTATCGTTATCGTTTGTTCTGGGGATTGGCTTCCTTGTCCACAATCATATATCACGTTTGCTGTAAATTTGAAGGTGTTTCCTTGTTGCCATTCATAAGTTAGATCACCACCTGCCAGATGACTTGCGGAGGTAGTGCTAATACCGGTCAGGAATAACGCGATTAAAAAATAAAAGATCTTGTTTCTCATAGTAGAACGTTATGGTTACCTACTCTTTTTAATACAGGCTTTTCGGTGTTCCGCCTTTGGGTATAGTTTCCTACCCCTTTCATTTTTTTAATGGAAGGTGAGGGTATTGCTTGTTATGTTGGACAAGAAGAAGTTGTCCATTCCAGCTATTGTATTGGGGGAATCTGCTAGCAAGTAGATGTAGCTGTTCCTCTATACATTTGTTTGATAATGTTTTTTAGGAAGCCTTACTTCCAAGTCTGATGTCAGGTTTTATTTCAAGGATGGTTAGGTGTTGAATGTTTCGCTACTTTAGCGTGGGAAACTACTGTAGCGTTTCTCCGCATAGAATCCAGCGAATGAAAATTGCCAAACACACAACTTTACATTGAAATTGATTTGTGTACTACTTTCTAGAACATACGCAATTTGTTTTTATTTAGGAATGTTGATGTTATACCCATTGTTTATTGTCCATATTAACTTGTCCGCACCGTTGATATCTCCATCCATGTTCAAGTCTGTTGGTTGATTTACGTTGATCTGTCCGTTCACTTGTTGCCATAGTACGCGGTCTACGCCATCAATAGAATCATCGTGATTCATGTCTCCGGCGATCATACCCTTGATTCCAGACGTCAAAACCTTTTGGTCAGTGGTCGTCTGGCTGGTGGTGAAATCTAATACGGTAGGCGAAGATCCCAGTAATACGGGGGTAGTAGTCATGACCGCCAAATGGTTGCGATGCCGCAATACGACATGATACAGTCCACAAGTTGCTACCTCCAGTTTTATGGTGGAATGCCCGTCCATATCTACAATATACCCTTGCCGATTTAACAAACCAGACCTAGATTCGATCAGGATAGAAGGATCCATCGCATCTCTTATCTCAATAGAAACCCAATCCACAATTGCTTCCTGCCCGGTAACAGAAAAAACCGCCAAGCTATCAGTTACCGTTAGTCCCACTCCTGTCAAGTTATTCCAATTTCCGTAGCCAGAAGCATTGTAAGGATCTTGAGCAGGAAGCAAATTGAGGTTTCTTAAATTATCATTCATTAATCCTTCTGCAGGATTAAAAGAGCCTTCTAAAAATAATCGCGCTGCAAACTCCATGTCGAAGGGTTCCATTACCATGAGTTCGTTGGAACGAGCCAGCGTCATCGTACTATCTCCTTCATATCTTATTCCGGCTACTGGGCTGCTTATGGTAAAGGGAATGCTATCACAAACAGGCATCGACTGTTTTGCTGTTTTTTGAAAGCCAGCTACAGTAGCAACGCAAATCAACGTACACAATTCTTGCCCGGCAAACGTAACACCTTCTCCTTCATTAGAAATCACAATATACCAGGTAAAGCTTTCTGGCTCACCGTAGATATCTGTCTTCACTATTGGATAATCTTTGCGGTCTCCTTTTCCTGTTATCAGGTGGCTGTTGGAGATATCGACAGTGGGACGCTCATCTGGCCCAACGCTGGCTTCGACAACAAAAGCGACTTTGTTTACACCTTCTAATTCTTCATCTAGACTTCCAAGATCTACTCTATAAGTAAACTCACCGACTCTTGTGATGGTTAAATGTTCTGCATAATCGACCTTACTCAATGCTCCATTTGAAGTACTGCTTTGCAGCATATTGTAGGTGATGATGTCGTGATCTGTAGGAGCAACAACATCCTCGAAATCTTGCATAACGCTTATTTTTAGCCAGCTGGATGAATCTGTGATCATACCATCTCCGTTGGCATCGGCATGTTTTAAGTTGCGTGTTTCTCCCAAACTGAATGCGCTCACAACAGGAAAATCAGCAGGATAGGTATTTGTTGAATTCTGCAAGACGTGCCAGTCTTTAGAAGGGTGGGGCATCCATTCGTAACAAGGCACACTTCCATCAGTCGTTCTAGGGTAAGAAAGTAGCGTGTCGGTTGATAAACTATCATTAATTTTTTCTTGTAGGTCGTATGCCGTTTCTAGTGCTAAAGCATCATTTATCCAGTTGAGGTATGGATCTTCTGGTTGTCCATCCCTGTTTATATCGCCTGGCCATACGCAATCCTGGTCAAGATGAATGTCAAAACTTAATCGTTCTAAACCACAATTTGTCGTTGCTTCTGCTTGCAAAGTGAGCATTGATAAAGGGCCAGATGGTTGATTGAATTCTATTTGGATAATAGACGATTGTAGTCCATTGATTATGCTAATATCGCCTGCTGATATTGCAGTGGGTGGGTGTACACTCCAGGAAATACTTGAGGGAATTGCATAATTGAAAAAATGTGCAGCATACCTTCGGATGGCGTGTTGTGGGTTGGGAACACATAGAGAATCCTCCCCTGAAATAAATCCTGTTCTTACCTTTTTTTCTATAGGACAATTATACGGGGCGGTGCTAATTTGATGGATTTCATATCGATAATTTCCTTCTACTGCAATAGTGGTGTCTGTGGTTGTGGAGAAATAGGTAGTTGTAGAAATAAAATCCTTATTCCTGTACTGTTGTAATTCAAAAGAATAAGGTGGACTGCCTTCAGTCAGAGAAATGTCCAACATATTGGGACTTGCCTGGCAAATCTGAACTTGATCACGTGGTGGACTAGTAAAATAAGTGGCTTCAGATAGCTGGGCACAACCCAGGGAGTCGTAGGCGATACAGGAAATCAAATCATTGTTTTCAAGACCTTCAGCTGCCCAAAAATGGGAAATACCACGTTGCATTAACAGCCCGTTTTTGTGAAAACTGTATTGCTGGAAATTTATAGCAGAATGATAGATCACGTCTCCAGTCAGGCAAGGTAAATTAATAAGTTGAATTAAAGATAATGGTGTTCCAGATAGTTCGCACAGGTCTATTTCCTGGGAGTACAGGGTCAAGTTGGGAGAATCGCTATTGGTAATTTCACATCGGTAAAAGGCTGGAGAGTCAATCTTCTTATTGGGTATTCCAACTTGAGTTGTTTGTAAGACATCATCTTTAAACCATTTGTAGGTGTTTTTGCTCAAATCTCCACCTGCAAAGACAGTTAACTCGTTGGAGTCCACTCTTGTGATGGCTATACTGTCTTGTTGTTGATAGGTGTAGGTTTGTGTTTGAGTACCATTGTCTGCTGGAATAGAAAAGTTAAGTCGGTTATTGTTTATATGGAAGGTGTGCAGGGAAGTGATATCTGCATCCGGTGATTTGGTGAGTAAATTATGACTTAGGTCAATCGATTGTATTTTGTCGAAGCTGGAAAAATCAGGGGGGGATTTGAGTTCGTTATAACTTAGGTCAATGGTGATGAGATGACTTAAATGATCGTAAGTGGGGAGCTGGTTTATTTTGTTATAACTGGCGAATAAGGTTTCCAGCATTGGAATATGCAAAAACTCAGGCAGTTCCGTAAGGGAATTGAATTTGACACTGCAGTAATTCAAGTAAAGCAACCCTCCAAAATCAGGGAGGCTATCCAATTGATTGTGGTCGGCCATCAAGGTCTCCAGCACCTCCAAATTAGAAAAGTCGGGCAAACTAGTCAGCGAACAATTGGACGCATTCAAAAAAGTCAGACTGGTCAGGTTAGAAAAGTCAGGTAGCTCATTCAGTGCATTCCCTGTCAGACTCAACGTTTTTAAGCTTGTCAAACTGGTGAAGTCGGGAATAGTGTCCAATTGATTGCCATCCAAATATAGAAATTTCAAAGCATCCAGATGGCTAAAGTCAGGAATCGATGCCAACGAGTTATTCATCAAATTAAGAAACGTCAGATGCTGAAATCCCTTGAAGTTTTGTACTTGCGTCAAGCTATTATTGCCAAGATTTAAGTCATTTAATTGGGGCAACTCTACATTCGGAAATTCTCCAACGAGCCCAAAATTGTTTAGTTGGAGACTGCCAACATGACAACTATCTGCCGTCAATCCAACACCAGCCCAAGTGCGAACAGGTTGCATCAAATCCCAGTTTTGGAGGGTAGTTTGTCCAAATACCTTATTGTATACCTTCACCAATTCCAAGGAGTCCTTTTCCAGGCAATTGTTGGCAGTAATATGTGAATTGACAAACACCATAATAGGGATACATAAGTAAATGAATGTTTTCATGGCTTGGCGGTTTAGCGTGAAATTAATTCTTGTTGATACAATGTTACCTCAAAACAGGTGGGATATCAAGAGATTTGTATTTCTGTTTTTTAAGTTTGTAATTAGAAAAATACTAAATAATTATTAAAATTATAGCGTGTTGTATTATTTAATTATTTGATTAATAAAACTTTATTGTTAAATTTAGACAATTCAAAAAAGGGAAATTGTAAGTGATAAATAAGATGGTTTTTCACATAAGTAGGAGTTTTCGAAGATGAAAAAGAATAAAACGGGCTATTTTCAAAACAGAGAAATTATTGAGTTATTGCGTTCTTTTGATAAAAAAGAAGTCAAGCTTTTTACACAGTTTCTAGCCGTTTATGCCAGCTCACCAGTGATAAAATGTTGGGCCGTTTTGAAACGCAAACATCCCGAGTACCTGATCAAAGACGAAGCAGTGCACAACAAAGTGCGCCCTGGAAAACCATTCCATGATGTGATGTACAGAGGCTGGGTGTCTGAGTTGTACCGTTTGGCTAAAGAGTTTATCACTTGGCAGGAATTCAAACAGGATAAAAAACTAAGTTCCAATACGACCGCTTATGCGCTCTTGAAAAGAGGAGCGCCCAGGGCATATCTAAAAAATGGACGTCAAGCCACAATGTCGGAAGGTGTCGATCTTTTAAATGCCCAGCACTACAGCTATTTGCACCAAAAGGAGTTTGTCAACTACCAATATGTCACCGTCTACGAACACCATAAAGCGACTCAAAGCTTGCAGTTGGCTTCCGATTTTCACGACTACAATTTTCTAGCGCAAAAATTACGGTATCTGGTGATCATGCGCAACCGACAACGGATTGTAAAGGATGATTACAATTATACTAATGAGAAAGATTTTCTTACTTATTTGGCAAAGTTCGACCACACAGGACTTCCCCTTATTCATACGTATTATTTACTACTCATCCAGTTTCAGGATATAACTTCCGCAGAAAATTATAAAGCGTTTTATGCGTACTTCGATTTGCACCGATCGAAGTTTGATGTCGATGAAGCGCGCCAGGTATTGACCTTTGCTTCCAACATCTGCTATTGGAATATTGGATTGGGCAATTTGGAGTTTTTAGAAAAGCGATTCATCATCACCCGAATTATGGTCGATGAGGGGTTTATTATGGTGCGCGGCTTTTTTCCAACGTACCATTTTCGAAGTACGATGCGGAGCGCAGTAGAGGCCAAAGAGCTGGAGTGGGCTGCACAGTTTTTGGATAACTACCTCCCGCAAACCAATGAACAGGACCGCCCGAATCTGGAGTCGCTAAACCGCGCTTACCTTCATTTTTCGAAGGGCGAATTGGATTTACAATCGCAGTACCTCCTGCAGATGCAGTCCATCGACTACAAGTTTATCGATCCCTATAATGAAATTGCCTACCGGACATTACTAGTAAAAACAGACTTTGTGCTACTAGGCGAGCAGCCTAAACCCCGTCAAAAAGAAGCCTTCCAGGGACGAATAAATGGGTTTAGTAATTATATCTTGCGAAAGAAGGACATTCCTGCGACTTTTCAGGAGTCCTGCCAGCACTTTAGTAAGGCTTTGCGATTGATTTATAATAAAAAGTATGGGAAAAAAAGGGTGGATAAGGATTTGGGGAAGGAGATTCTTGGACTTCAGCCGATTATTGAATTGCCTTGGTTGCTGGAGTTGATGGACAGTTGAATGTTGGAATGTTTTTAAACGCTAAGTAGCGAAGACGCAAAGTTTTTTTCGTATTGGATGGTATAATTTTAATGCAGAGGCGCGGAGGCGCAGACATTTTATCGTTTGGACGTATTGGAGGTCGAAGAGAAACCCAGAGAATTAGCTAGACTTATTATAACACATAAACTATTTCCTACTTTGTACCAACTACAAAACCCCAACCAGAAAATTCTGATTGGGGCAAGCCTTTTGCAACAACTGTGCGCAGGTTTAGGGTTTTATATTGTGCACATTGGTGCTACAGGATTAAGGATTCATTTGGTTGGATATTCCTAGTATAAGTATTGTAGAGCAATTTTGTCGTAGTAGCCTAACTCTCCATTTTCATCACTGTCGAAACAAGCTAGCATTAGAGAGTTCCAGTCGATGCCTGTAGGTGTGCCCGGGATGTTTACCGCTCCAAATTCAGTAGAACCTTCGTTTGAATTTTGGCCACAGCTAGCACGATTCATGTAGTCGGTGTGGCGTAGTCCAATGCAGTGTCCAATTTCGTGACCAATGACGTGCTCGTTTACGTTGGTAGAGAAAGCATCTGTGCCGCTGTTGATCGTTACCCATTTGTGTGGATTTCCATTGGAAGGGAAGCCAGCACTGCCGCCTGCACTGCCATATACTTTGTATACAACAATATCCTTATCGCTAAAGTTGGTACCGAAAGACAGTTGGAAAGTAATGCCTAGGTTCAAGGCATTGTAGTTGGCTATTGCCCAACTTAGGCCGGTTCTCATTTTTGTAGTCAATGCATTGCTTGCTCCAGTATATCCGATTACGGTGATTACTCTAGGGGAAGAAACTAAATTGTAGGTTCTGTATTGGCGGAGATCACTGTTCATTTCTTCTTTTAGTTGTTGTAATTCTGCTCTGGTGAAAACGAGGTCGCCTTCTAGCAAAAATCGCTCTTCTGTAGTTCCGTCAGGAAATTCAAAATCGATTTTTTCAGGATTGTCTAAGTCCATATCTAAGTGTTTGACGTGGTCGCATAATTCGCTGTGGTAATGTGGGTACTCGGCAGTAGTTTCTTCTAGGTCTTGTGGTGTTAAATCTTTTTCTACTTCAAGAACAGAATCTGGTCGGCAAGAAGTGAAAACGGTAAGGATGATAATCGTGAAAATGAAAGTTGAAGTTTTTAATAAATTTTTCATGGTTGTTTAGTTTTTGACATAGCAATCCAGGGAGAGCGGTTATTGTGCTCTTGAATTTTAATGTCGGTTGTTTAAATAATTTTTTGTTTTTGTTTATTTCCTAATGACAACTCAAAGATAAGGGCAGAAGAAGGGCTGGCAAACCAAGAAAAAGTAGCAAAAGATATATTTTATTTTGTAAATTAATTAGGTTTGGTTAACTTTTTAAGGCAGAATGCGCTTTATTTGTTGATAAAAGAATATAGATGTTGCTTAGTATTTGATGTTTTTTTGTTTAAAAAGAAGGTGTTTATACTAATATTAATTTGTTGAATCGAATAAACGGTATATTTGGAGCAGCGTTATGGACGATCTATAACAAGGAGATGGATACTGTGTAATTGCATTTTGATAATTGTTTGGAGCAGGCCGAAACATTGATTAAAACGAAAACTTATTTTTTTGAATACCCCCATCCATATAAGAGAAGCTACCAATGATGACTTAACAACAATCTGTCACCTGGGAGCAACCACTTTCAAAAGCACCTACGACGCCACTACCAAACCGGAAGTCATGCGGCAATACGTCCATCAGTGGTTCAGCCCCGCCCAGATTCAACAAGAGTTATCCAACCCCAAAATCCAGTTCTTCCTACTATTGATAGACAACAACCCAATCGGATATGCCAAACTGCGGTGGGACAAAATAGAACCACGACTAGATCCACTACCATCCATCTGCCTGGATCGAATTTATTTTTTAAAAGAACACCAAGGGAAAGGGCTCGGCCGCAAAATGATCGATCACCTCGCCACTTGGAGCAAAGAAAGAAACTATCAGGTCATCTGGCTCACCGTTTGGCCAGAAAACCCACTCGCCGTCAACTTCTACAAAAAATACGGTTTCGAAATTTTCGGAATGATCCCCTTCAATTTTGCTGGGATCATGGAGGAGGATTATGCGATGAAGTATGTGATGGTAGAAGAGGGTAGTCGCAAGTAGCTACTAGAAGGTAAAAGAATTGGGCAGGAACATTTTACTGTGCAAAATTGCTGGAGGCTGCTGTACTGGATAGATCACACTGGATTAAACGCCGTCGAGGCTCAGGTTATGGCCTATGTATTTACGAGAAGAGAGCGGTTCACTCATTAAAAATACATACTCACCTACCAATTGACCAGTTTCACAAATTTTCGCTATCAGGTATAGCCAATTTCCTTTTACTTAGGGGGCTATATTCCTAATATCAAACAACAATATTATGAGTGCGAACAACTATTATCTCCTCTACCTGTCTTTTTTTTTATTACTAAGCCAATCTGCAAAAAGTCAGATCTGCAATCCAAGTTCACAAGAGCAACTGGATGTCAATGAAGTTGATGCTAGGTTGCTAAATAATGGTGTTTGGAGAGATCAATTTAAGGGATACGTTGTCCCTCGACCTGATCCAGGCGAAGATTCGGTTTCTGCCATTTTGGCTGGTGGCATTTGGATTGGAGGAATGGATGATGCAGGCAACTTAAAAATGTCCAGACAGACTTATTATTCCCAGGAATCTAGTTATTGGCCTGGTCCCATCGAAAACAGTAGTGGTTTAGCTGGGGATTGTTCTTTTTGGGATAAGCACTTTAAAGTGTATGGGGCAGAGATCGATTTACTTAGAGCAGACTTTGCTGACAACGGCGTTATAGATGATATCATTCCGAATAGCTTATTGGGCTGGCCCGGAAGAGGAAATAGCCACTTTGCTAGTATAAATGGGTTCAGTTTGCCGGATCAGGACTTAGCCCCCTTTTATGATCAGGATAACGATAATATTTATGATCCCGAATCAGGAGATTATCCGATTTTGGGTTTAGAGGGATGCAACCTTGAAATGCAATATGCAGACCAGATGGTTTGGTACATTCTAAACGATATCTCAACGCTTCCTCTAGACTCTTTGGGCCTTGAGGTTCAGGTTATGGCCTATGCATTTACTAGAAGTGATTTGGAATATTCGACCTTTTACACCTATGACGTGATCAACAAGGTGGGTGGCAATTTGAACCAAGTTTATTTCGGACAATTTGTAGATCCCGAATTAGGCTGCTGGGAGAATGATTACGTTGGCTGCGACCCTGGTCGTTCCATGACTGTTGTTTACAATGCGGAAGCAACAGATCCTGATTGTCAATATTTTAGTGGAAGTGTGTCACTTGGATATGGTAATGAGGTCCCATTAATAGGCTTTGATTTCCTTAAAGGACCAACAGATGATCAGGGCAACAACTTACCTATGACAGCTAGTATAACTTACCTACCTGGTGGTGGACCAAGTGGTTTTCCCAGCACAGACGCTGAATTTTATGGCTATATGACCGGAACATGGAGGGATGGCAGCCCTGTTGAATATGGAGGAAATGGTTATCAACAAGGGACTTACCCAACTACGTTCATGTATCCGGATGATCCAACAGATGCGGTAGGTTGGTCAGAATGTAGTGCTGGCAATAATCTAACCGGAAGAACTTTCGTTATGAGCACCGGCCCGTTTTCAATGCCACAAGGAACACACAAAGAAATAACAGTAGGGGTGGTTTTTGTCCCCGATGTCCCACATCCATGCCCTAGTTTTAGTCTAATCCAACAAGCAGACGATATTGTCCAGGCACAATTTGACGATTGTTTTGGTAGTGGCATTCTTTCTGGTAATAAAGATCAACTCGGACAAGTGAATCCATTGGACAAAATTCAGTTGGTGCCCAATCCTGTTTCTTATGATGGAGTAATACAAATCACCAATTTGCCTAGTAATAGTATTGTTGATTTTTGTACGCTGGAAGGACGTCCAATTCATAGAATGAAAAATGAGGTATATACAGAAGGGGAGACCTTAGTGTGGGATTTGAAAACGGACTTAGGACGGCCGATAGCTAGTGGGTTGTATTTTCTGCGGGTTCGTTCTGGTGATTATGAACGGGTACTTAAGTTGTCTGTTTTTTAATACGAGAATTCAGGAATATTTTAATCGCAAAAGACTTCAGTTTGGGCGAATGTGATTCTCCTTACTCATCAGAAATACATGTTCACTCAGAAAATGACGTGTTTGATCATTCAAGCAGGAAAACAAATCAAAAAACCTATATCTTAAGGGTAGTGAAAAATGGAAAAAATATATCGATGCGAATTAATGTTTACCTAACCACCTTTTACTGCCTCTTGTTTTTTTATACGCAACTTGCTACTGCTCAGATTTGCAATTCCATTTCTCAGGAAATATTGGATGCAAATGAAGTAAGTGCCCGTTTGTTGACTGGAGGTGATTCTTGGTGGGATTCGAGTGATGGCCAGTACATTGTGCCCAAACCTGGGCCAGGAGAAGATCCGGTGACTGCTATTTTTGCAGGAGCGATCTGGATTGGGGGCGTTGATGATGCAGGCGATCTAAAACTGGCCGCTCAAACCTATCGGCAATATCGCAATGACTATTGGCCGGGACCTATATTGGATACCGACAGTAGTCCGGGAGATTGCATTCTTTGGGACAGGCATTACAAAGTCAAAGGATCAGAGATCGACGCGTTGAGAAACGACTTTGCAGACAACGGAGTAATCGACAATGCTATTCCAACAAATATACTCGGCTGGCCGGGAAGAGGAAATTCTAACTTCTACACTCTATTTGGATTCAACCTTCCAGATCAGGATCTATTATCCAATTTGCGAGTACTTATTTTCTTTTCAAACGAAATAAATTGGCAAAGGGTAAATGATCCCTTACTCATTATAAATGCGCCCTCACTCAGAAAATGACCTGTTCAATCATTTCCGCATTCAAATGAATCA
>CALLWB010000015.1 GCA_938016265.1 uncultured Saprospiraceae bacterium | reverse complement strand
GTTTACAAAAATATCAACGATAGGAGCAGGAGAGTTGTGAATGATTTGAACTCTAGCAGTTGGCGTAGGAGGTGGAGGAGGTGTGTTGTCAATTGCGTCAAGCGCAAACGAGCTACCAGAACTCAAAGCCACCCATGGTTCGAAACCTGGCTCATCACCACCCAAAAATCCTGATGCAAAAATGACAGCAGTTTTTCCATCCCAGTAATCTAAATCAATTTCGTAAGAAGCAACTACTGTTGAATTGTCATTGCCTGGCGTTACGTCTACTTCGTAAGTATTGTCAGCAGGTACGTTTAGGTAACCTTGGAATTCTCCGAAAGAAACATCATCAAAAATTGGTGCACCACCTAGCGTGATATCAACAGTTGGCGCATCAGGCGAACCGTGGAAAAATAACAAACCAACGTTATCATCATTGTCAGCAACTTCCGATCCCATGTCATATACACTCAATCCGAAAGCAGGCGTTCCACCTACGACACCACTAGCGATAACTACATAAGTTCCACCTTCTTCTAGTGTAACCGGGAAGTTAGCGATAGCATCTTGCGCACCATCATTATCTTTTGGTGCTACACCGATGTTTAATTCTATACCAGCAGGTACATCAATAAATGGTGTTGCATCTCTGAACAAAAAGTTATTAATCAGCTTGTCGTCGTTTACAAAAATGTCAACGATAGGAGCAGGAGAGTTGTGAATGATTTGAACTCTAGCAGTTTGGGCGTAAGACATCAAACTGACTAAAAGAAATAATAAGGTTGTCGTAATTTGTTTCATGTTAATATTAGTTTTAAAATTTTAAAGGTTTCAGAAGTTTTTTAGGTTAAGGCATCGCAAAAGCAGGCGTTGTCCGAAGACAACGCCACTGCCAAAACCTTGCAAAATGATTTAATGGCTATATATATGGGTGTAATTAAGCTGTTGCTTAAACCCCTAAGCTATAATGTGTATCGGTTATTGTAACAAGAATTAAAACGCAATGGAGATCGGAATCTCAACTGCTTGTATTATCTAGATACAAACACATATGCGAGTTCGAAGTAATTGGTTGCCTCGTGATAAATTTTTTTAGAATTTTTTTAAGTTTTATTTCAAGGTGAGAGAGAAATAGAGATTTTTCTCGATTATTTATTGAGCTACTAGGTGTAGTTTTTTAGTCTAGAATTTACGTAAATCAATATTTGTCATATTCTAAGCCAAAACAACTTCGATTTATAAATTCCAACTGGAGACTTTAGTTAAGTTTAAGAATAAACCACCTAGGCACATAGTTCTGTTCCATCTAAAACTATGTGTTTATGTGCCTAGATGGTTAAGTCGCGAAAGAAGAATCTATACTAATTACAGTGAGAAAAATTCGAGGACCTATTGTATTAGAGCTTAGGACTCTTTGTCCCCATCAGGAAATAAACCCATAATCCCTTCTTCATCCGCACTACAAACGCCTCGCTCTGTAATCAGACCAGTCACCAAATGAGCAGGAGTCACATCAAACCCAAAATTAGTTGCAGGGCTCTCCTCTGGTGTCAATAATACTTTTTGAATCTTACCATCATACATACCTTGGATATACTTTACCTCATTTGCATGTCGCTCCTCAATAGGTATTTCTTTTACACCATCACGCAATTCCCAGTCAATAGTAGACGAAGGAAGCGCAACATAAAAGGGGACCTCATTGTCTTTTGCAGCAAGTGCTTTTAAGTAAGTACCTATTTTGTTAGCCACATCACCACAACGCGTAGTTCGGTCACTACCCACGATCACCATGTCCACTTTTCCGTGTTGCATTAGATGTCCTCCAACATTATCGGCAATGACCGTGTGGGGAATGCCTTCTTGCAACAACTCCCAAGCAGTCAACCGAGCTCCTTGATTTCTAGGACGAGTTTCATCCACCCATACATGTAGGTCAATGCCTTTTTTGTGTGCGGCATAAATAGGAGCGGTAGCGGTTCCATAATCTACGCAAGCTAACCAACCTGCATTACAATGTGTTAATATATTGATCGTCTCACCTTTTTTTGCGGCACTGATTTTTTCAATCAAAGACAAACCGTGTTGCCCAATTTGAAAACATTTTTCAACACTAGAATCAGTAATCTCTCTCGCCATTTTTAGGGCTGTTGCCAAACGCTCCTCATGAGAATGACAAGTAGTCAATGCCGTTAGTTGTAGATTTACTGCCCAAGCAAGGTTGACCGCAGTCGGTCTAGTTTGCAAAAGTTGGTCGGCCATTTTTTGTAGATAATCATCTGTAGGATTTGATCCTTCGTTGACTATAGTCAAATACATTCCGTAAGCTGCGGCAGCACCAATAAGTGGGGCTCCTCTCAGATGCATATCGCGAATAGCCGTAGCCATTTGCTCTGTAGTTGAAATATCTTCTATAACGAACTCATGAGGTAAGTATCGTTGATCGATGATTTGTATAACACGGGTGTCTGATGCTTTTTCCCAGATGGTTCGGTATGCTTGATTGTTTACGGTCATTTTTAATGGGCTTGAGTGTAGGAGATGTGGCCTTGAGTCCAATAAGTTTAAAGATATTTTTTCCTTTACGGCAAAAGTAAAAAAGAAAACGGACAAATCTTTTTTACAAGATTGCCCGTTCCAATTTGGTTAAGTATTTAAACCTCTTTAGTGAGTATTGTTTTTTTTAAGTCGATATCGATTATTCGTTGTTTACATATATGGTACTTGATGCAGAACTCTTTCCATGTATAACAGAAACATTGTAAATACCTGCAGGTAAGTCAAGTGAGCTGATGTCAACCTGATATGCTGTATTTGTTAGTTCCATTGTTCCAGAAGTCCATACTTGCATTCCCCAACTATTATGGATGTTAATCGTTCCCATTTGATTGGCAAACATTGACATATCAACCATTATGTAGTCGAGTGCTGGGTTAGGATACGTTTCAATATATGGTTGACTCTGTTGCATCTGATTATTACTTTGTGGTCCATTACTATTTGGTGGTGGTCCACCAAAGTTGGATGTACCTACAAAGTTTATTGTATAATCTTCTACTTCGCCAGTATCGTAAATGCTACATGGTTGTGGAGCTGAGCCTCTCTTCATTGATACACGCATCCGAGTTGTTCCTGCCAATGCAGTCGCAGGAATATCAATGGTACCGTTCAAGGTACTTTTCCCATTAGCACTAAATGCTTTCTCATCATCAGTGAAGACGCCATCCTGATTGTAATCAATCCAAACCGCCCATTTGTAATTACTCCAGTCATGGGTTGGGTCTAGCTCTATGGTTGCAGCAGACGGAAAAGCTACGTCAATTATTTCTCCGGTATAGTCACCATAACCATTGTCTGAACCAGTCCAGCTAGTATAGGTATTCAAAGAGATGGACTGAATCCACTGCCAGCCCCAGCCATTACTATCTCCGTTGGACTCACAATAGTCTGGTCCATTTGAAGATTGACAATTGCTTCCATCAATAGTGATATTGAAGTTGCAAACCGTTAAGACTTGATTGTTACTCATTACTGAGAATGAGATTGGATGTGTTCCTACATCAGTACAATCAAAGTATAAATCGTCTGCAGAGAAGAATTCATAATTACACTCATTCTCAAAGCCCCATAAACTTGCGCCATCTAATTGTACAAATCCTTCTTCACCTAACACGATGGTCAGATCTTCTGGACAATATTGAGATAAGTTGTCGGAATCAAAATAAACATTGAAGCTACGGGTCACCTGACTAATGTTACCACACTCATCGGTAGCGGTCCAGCGATACGTAATTTCGTAATCACCACAACTGCTTACTTCGTAAGGATCTATACTACTTGTAACCGTCGCATTTCCACAAGCATCCGTTGCTGTTAGTGTTTCTTGCTGTGGCAAATTATCACCCGAATTAATATCGCCAATGTAAGTAGGCTGACTA
>CALLWB010000014.1 GCA_938016265.1 uncultured Saprospiraceae bacterium | reverse complement strand
GGATCAATATTGGTAAACTCGCCATTAATATAATCAAAGCCCGAGGGACTATTCATCCATCCATTTGCTGCTACCACAAATATCCCCGACATCACTCCTGATATTCCGACTAAAAGCCCGGATATCCAATGGGCAATGTCTGATATTTTGTTCCAACCATAAAGGAATATTCCAAGCGCTATTGCCTCTACAAAAAAGGCGGTTCCCTCCAGGGAGAAAGGCATTCCAAAAATCGGACCTGCGTGCTCCATAAACTCTGGCCACAAAAGACCAAGCTCAAACGAAAGCAAGGTGCCAGAAACAGCTCCGACGGCAAAGAAAATTGCAACGCCCTTCGACCAGGACTTGGCCAGATCCAGGTAAATCTCCTCCTTTGTTTTTATCCATTTCCACTCTGCGAATGCCATAAAGAACGGCATTGCCATACCAATACAGGCAAAAATAATATGCCAGCCCAAAGAAATCGCCATCTGTAACCTCGCCGCTAATAGATCTTCCATTTACTGCTCATTTTACTTTGGTAACATTATTGGAGAACTAATGGTTCAAGATTCAGCTCCCCAAAAAGAATAAAGATTTGGTTCTTGTTTTCTTTGCGAAGATGCCCAAATAATAGTTAATATACAAGGAAGAATTAAATACTAAACCAGTGCTCCATTTTTGACATCTTCTACTACTTCTGGGTTTAAAAGAGTGGAGATATCACCTAGGTTGCTTGTATCATTAGAAGCGATTTTTCTAAGAATCCGGCGCATGATTTTACCAGAACGAGTTTTAGGCAAACCATCTACAAATTGGATTTTATCTGGTTTTGCAATGGGACCAATTTCACGAACCACCACGTCCAACATTTCCTTTCGGAAATCATTATCCAACGCTTTACCTTGAGTAATAACATAAGCGTATATCCCTTGCCCTTTGATGTCATGCGGATATCCCACAACTGCAGACTCTACTACATTTGGATGTTCATTAATTGCGTTTTCAACTTCGGCGGTGCCCATTCGATGCCCAGAGACATTGATGACATCATCGACTCGGCCAATCACACGGATTCTTCCTTCTTCGTCTTTTCTAGCGCCATCTCCTGTAAAATATTTGTTTTTGAAAGCAGAGAAATAAACATTTTTGCACCGATCGTGGTCACCGTAGGTGGTACGAATAATTGATGGCCAGGGGAATTTTATGCATAATAAACCTTCCACATTATTTTCTGTCAGTTCGTTCCCATCTTTATCTACTAGTACCGCTTGAATGCCTGGCATTGGATAGCTAGCATAGGTAGGTTTAGTGTCTGTAATTCCAGGCATAGGAGTGATCATGATGCCGCCCGTTTCTGTTTGCCACCATGTATCAATAATAGGTGAGTTACCTTTGCCGATATGTTGGTCGTACCAATGCCAAGCCTCTTCGTTTATAGGTTCGCCGACTGAGCCGAGTAGTTTTAAACTGGAGAGGTCGTATTTTGCTGGCCATTCATCGCCTTTGGCCATGAGTGCGCGGATGGCGGTTGGTGCTGTGTAAAACTGATTGACGTTGTGTTTTTCACAGATTTCCCAGAATCTGCCTGCATCTGGATAGGTCGGTACGCCTTCAAACATCATTGTTGTCGCACCTGCTAGGAGCGGACCGTATACAATATAAGAATGCCCGGTGATCCATCCGATATCTGCCGTACACCAATAAATGTCTCCCTCCTGATACTGGAAAGCATTTCTGAAGGTGAAACAGGTGTATACCATATAACCACCGCAAGTGTGCACTACACCTTTGGGTTTACCTGTGCTACCAGAAGTGTAGAGGATAAACAACATATCTTCACTGTCCATGACTTCGGCAGGGCAATCTGCGCTTTGGGGATCAACTTCCACCTGCCACCATTTGTCAAGTCCGGCCATTTGAATTTCGTCTCCGGTATTCTTGTGTACCAGGACGGTTTTGACGCTTGGACATCCAAGTTTCATGGCATCATCGACTACTGATTTAACAGGAATTGTTTTTGCTCCGCGTTTGTTGAAATCGGAGCAAATAATCATTTCTGCTTTCGCGTCATTGACTCTGTCCGCCAAAGCCTGAGCAGAAAACCCGGCAAATACAACAGAGTGGACGGCTCCAATTCGAGCACATGCTAATACGCCAATTGCTAGTTCAGGCACCATAGGCATATAGAACACCACCCGGTCTCCTTTTTTTATTCCATTGGCCTTTAGTGCGTTGGCACATTTGCTGACGGCTACTAGTAATTCTTTGTAGGTGAGTTTTACAGCGGGACTATCTGCGTCGTTTGGTTCCCATAGAATGGCTACTTGATCGCCTCTGGATTCGATATGGCGGTCCAGACAGTTTTCTGTGATATTGAGTTTCCCTCCTACAAACCATTTTACGTCTGGTTTGTCAAAATTCCATTCAAGTGTTTGATCAAACGGTTTTTTCCAGTAGAAGGTCTCTGCTTGTTCCTTCCAAAATGCTTCTGGGTTTTCCACACTTCTTTTGTAGACACTTTTGTATTCTTCTAATGATTTTATTTGCGTTGTCATGGTGTATTTTTTAATTTAAAAAAGGAGATTGTTTTAGGAATTTCAAGAAAATTTATCGTTTATTTTGTTTAATAAATCCTGATTTTCAAATGGTTTAACGATGTACTCGTCCGCTCCTAAACTATATCCGGTCATCCTGTCTTTGGGAGTGCCCTTTGCCGTCAGCATAATGATTTTGGACTTGGATTCGACATCAAGACTTCGAATTATTGCAGCCGTAGCAAATCCATCCATTATGGGCATCATAACGTCCAGCAATACGACATCTGGATTTTTCTCCTTGAATAGATGAACGGCCTGCTCCCCGTTTTCCGCGCAATAAACAGTGAATCCCTCTTTTTTTAGAAGTATTTCAATACTGATGAGGATGTTCGGCTCATCATCAACTACCAGAATTATTTTATTGTTATGTTTCATATTAATTGGAAATTACATCGTATAATTTTATTTCAAAAGTAGCCCCCTTACCAATTGTGCTTTCTACCGAAATTTTTCCTTCTAGTAATTCGATATATGCTTTACAAATAGATAATCCCAAACCAGATCCTTTTTGTTTGAATTCTTGATCTTTATCCCCTTGATAAAATCGATCAAAAATGTTCTTCAGATCCTCTTTTTTGATCCCAATACCATTGTCAATGACCTTTATTGTCAGCTCATTTCTATTCGTTTCTGTGGTAATTTGAATACTTCCATTTGTTGAGTTGGTAAATTTGATGGCATTCGCAAATAGATTGAGCAATACTTGTTTAATGATTTGTTTATCGGAAACAATTGAAATCGCTGTTCTATGATACTTGATTTTTCTACTGCCAGCCATGTCCTGATAACCATCAACGACCTCTTGGATCAGTTCATCTAGACTAAAGTCAGAATAGTCGACTTCTGGCCTTACTTCTATTTTTCTTAGGTCGAGCACTTTATTCACTAATTTTGCAATCCGGTCAGACTCCGAGCTAATTATTTTCAATAATTTCTCTTTTTCTTCCTTGGTCAATTCATAGTTTAACATGGTATTGGACAAGGAGCGGATAGAAGTAAGTGGCGTCCTCAATTCGTGGGTGACGTTGCTGATAAACTCATTTTTTAGATCATCGAGTTCTTCCAGTTTTTTATTGGCGATTTGTAATTCCTGGGATTGTCTGCTGAGTTCTTTGGACTGACTTTCTAGCGATTTGGAATATTCAGAAATCTGGTAGGTCTGATCGACCAATTTGATTAGCTTTTCACGATCCACAGGCTCGTTGTGTACGATGTAATTGAGCACTATTTTAGCGGTTGAAGCGCCGAAGGAACCTGATATGTAGGGTTCCATATAATTAATAAATTCGGAATCTGCAATAGAAGGTAGCTTCTTGATTCCTTTGATTTCTTTGAACTTATTCAGAATTTCATTTAGTCGGTCATTTCCCAGGATAGATTTAATCACCATTAGAAATTCTTTCATTTTTGCAGATCGTTCTATACCAGGACTTCCCATCACGTTAGAGTACTTGTCCGGGTTGACAAACTTATCCGTCTGGCTGATTTCTAAATCAGATTTTGTAGTAAAAAGAGACACAATTACATGGGTAAACAAGTTGATGCCCAAGCTCCAAAACGCACCATGAGCAATCGGACTCATCCCTTCAATACCTAACAAGGAAGTCGGTTTTAAAAAGGACATTCCAAAAAGGCCCTGTTTGATGATGTTGTTTGGAATAATTCCTAGCTCAGATAGATTGGCGAACGGCAAGGTAAACGCCCAAACTAAAATGCCTAAGACCAAACCTGTCAAAGCACCTTTTATGTTACTTTCTTTCCAGTACATCCCTAGAAAAACAGCTGGGGCTAATTGGGCAATGCCTGCAAATGAAATCAGCCCAACAGAAACCAATGGATAGTTGACCGTGAAGTAATTGTAAAAGGTATAAGACAGTAAGACAATTACAAAAATCATGAGTCTTCGCAATTGAAGCAAACGAGTATTCAGATCCTGTCTAAAATATTTAAACTGATATTCGATTCGTAGTAATAGCGGTAAAAAAACGTTATTACTTATAATAATACTCAGGGAAACTAAAGACACAATTAGCATCCCTGAAACAGTAGCAAGGCAACCAATAAACACGATCCAGGCAACCCCATTATAGCCGGCAGACAAGGGGATAGTAAGCAGGTAGGTATCGGCTTCCACCAAATCTCCCAGTAAGATTTTGCCCGCAAATGCTATCGGAATGACTAACAATGAAATAGTAAACAAATAGAGCGGGGCAACCCAGGAGGCTTCCTGAATATGATCTGGATCATTATTCTCCACAACGAACATATGAAACTGACGTGGCAGAAGCAAGAAGGCAATACCAGATAAAATGATAATCCATATCCAGGTTTCATAATCTATATTCTCTTGATTTACCCAAACAAGTTTAGAGATATCAAATTCTCTTTTTGCTTGCACAAAGATGTCTTGGATTCCATCAAATACAAAATACAAGATGGCAAACGCTCCAATTAGAAAGGCGATGAGTTTGATGATAGATTCTAGCGCAATGGTGGTTACGAGGCCGGGGTGTTGTTCATTGGGGTCAAGCCTTTTTGTGCCTAAATATAGAGAAAGCAAGGTGATAAAAGTCAATACAATGAGGGTCGGATCCTTATAGAATGGGATATTAAGCGTGCTATTCCCTGGAAAAGGCTGAAGGAGATATCCAATGGAAAACTCAATCGCTTTAATTTGGATGGAGATATACGGGATGACTACCAGCAGGCAAAAAACGGATACCACAATACCGATAACCGTACTCCTTGCATAGCGTGCAACGATAAAATCCGCAATGGATGTAATCCGATTTTGTTTACTGATTTGTAGCATTTTTTTTAATACAAAAAACCAAAGTGGTGCAAAAAGAGTTGGGCCTAGATAAACTCCCAGATAGCCGATACCCGTTGTCGCCGCGCGTCCTATTGATCCAAAATATGTCCAAGCAGTGCAATAAACCACCACAGTAAGTGCATAAACAAACCCATTGTTGATCAACTTGTTTTTGACCTTTTCGTTGTGTTCTACCCAAATTGCAATTAGCGCGATAATTGCAAAGTAAACTCCGATAACTATACCAATACCAAGGATATTCATAAGTCATCTTTTTTAATTCTTTGGGCGATCCATCTAATCAAAATTATAATCATTACCCAAGTAGCAAATATGATAATTAGACTTGCAGGAATTGAGTTGATCTCTTTTTTTGCAAACGTTTCATAGTATAGAATTGGGCCAAAAAAGATGCACATGCCCCAAAAAACAACAAGAAGAACGAAATATTTCACTTTTTCCACAAAGTAAATATATTGAATATGTCTATAACTTTATTAATGTACTGCTCCTAAACTTTCAAACTTAAAATTTTAATGGATCTCCATCTGCTATTTTGGTTTCAATAATCCAAAGTAGTCGGGAACCAATAATTTTATTTTTATCAAAGACCATAGAAAAAGTAGCATCATCAGACCAACTGCAATCGAAAGAATGGTATGATTGGTCAAGGTGTGTTCAACTACTATCCTGAGATAAAGCGTTCCCAGCAAATAAATGGTGACAATGATATCTGCTAATCTTCCTTTTATCATAATCTTATATTTTAATATTTTTAAGTTCCCTCAAACATATAATAACGGCCTGCCTTCCGAAGCGCACCAGGCAGGCCTCCCGCTCGCTTGTTTCAAAACAGTCTGCAATTCCCAAAAACTAACACCGACGACATACATCAGTTTATTCACAAAAAATAAATGTTATCGAGAAACCGAGTTTTTAGAGTGGACTCCTATCTTCCAAGCTCTGCCATTCATTTTTTGGGCTTCTGCATGGAGTTAAAAAATAGATTAGAGTACAAATTGCTCCGTACCCTAATCTCTACTTAACTAAAATTTAATGCTCAACTGCCGCACCAGCCCCTCGGGGGATTCTGATGTCTTCTACCATATCTTGCACATACTGAGGTGGAGGAGCAGTCATTCTGCTCACCACTAAAGAGATTGCCAGATTCACCAACATTCCCAGTGTTCCAATTCCTTCAGGCTTAATGCCAAACCAATATCCATCTGGGGTGCCAGGGCCTCCAAGTTGTGGTTTGAAATACCAGATATAGATGGTAGTAAACAATATCCCGACGATCATACCAGTGATGGCCCCTTCCTTGTTCATTCGTTTGTCAAAAATTCCTAGAATGATAGCGGGGAAGAAGGAGGACGCTGCGAGCCCAAAGGCCAGCGCGACCACCTGGGCCACAAACCCGGGCGGATTCATACCTGCGAGTCCGGCGCCTACCACAGCAACCGCAATTGCTATTCGAGCAGCCAACAGTTCTCCCTTTTCTGAGATATGCGGCATGATTGACTTTTTGAGTAAATCATGGGAAATCGAGGTCGCAATAACCAATAGTAGTCCGGCTGCCGTGGACAAGGCGGCCGCTAGTCCTCCGGAAACTACGAGCGCAATAACCCAAGCTGGTAAATTTGCGATCTCAGGATTTGCAAGCACCATGATATCTCTATCTATTATTAATTCGTTTTTATCTTTGTTTGCAACATATTGAATAATACCATCCGAATTTTTGTCCGTGAAGGTAATCAACTCTGCTTGCTCCCATTTCGTAAACCATTCTGGCATGCTTTCATAGGATTTATTGCTCACCGTCTCAATCAAATTGACTCGTGCAAAGGAAGCTATAGCTGGTGCAGTAGTATAAAGTATTGCAATAAAAAACAAGGCATAACCCGCAGATATTCTAGCATCTCTTACTCTGGGAACAGTAAAAAACCGAACAATAACATGCGGTAATCCAGCAGTTCCTAACATCAGAGAGGCCGTGATAAAGAATACGTTTATCCGGTCATTCATCCCAGCCGAAGTGTACTCTGCAAACCCCAGGTCGGTACTTAACATATTAAGCTTATCCAGCAAGTAGGTCCCATCTGACATTGTGCCTCCAAACCCTAATTGAGGAATCGGATTTCCTACCATTTGCAAAGAGATAAATACTGCAGGTACCGTAAATGCAAATATGAGTACACAGTATTGTGCGACCTGTGTGTAGGTAATTCCTTTCATTCCTCCTAGTACCGCGTAGAAAAAGACGATGCCTATTCCAATCAAGATACCAGTGGTAAAAGGAACTTCCAGAAAACGAGCAAAGGCAACCCCAACGCCCTTCATTTGTCCAACTACATAAGTAAAAGAGACAAAGATTGCGCAAATCAAAGCGACCATCCGTGCTTGCTTAGAATAATAACGCTCCCCTATAAAATCAGGGACGGTAAACTTCCCAAATTTTCTAAGATAAGGGGCAAGCAGTAAAGCAAGCAACACATAACCACCTGTCCAACCCATTAAATATTGTGACCCGGAATACCCCATGAAGGAAATCAATCCTGCCATGGATAAATAAGAGGCTGCCGACATCCAGTCTGCTGCTGTCGCCATACCGTTTGCGAGCGGCGAAACGCCTCCGCCTGCTACATAAAATTCTTTTGTTGATCCAGCTCTAGCCCAGATCGCTACACCGATATATAATAAAAAGGTGAGTCCTACTATGATAAAAGTCCAGGTTTGTACTCCCATGATTAGTGATTTTTAATGTTAAAATTTAGTGTGGTTTATTTTTCATCTACATCAAACTCCTTGTCCAGATTATTCATAAGCCGGACATATACAAAAATCAGAATTACAAATGTGTAGATGGCTCCTTGTTGAGCAAACCAGAATCCCAATGGGAACCCGCCTAGTTTTATGGAATTTAGCGCCTCTGCAAACAGAATACCGCATCCGTAAGAAACTGCAAACCAGACCGAAAGTAGGATAAATAGGTATTGCAAGTTCTTCTTCCAATAGAGTGATAAGTCTTTATCTGACATAATTTTTATATTTAGTTATCTTAATTAGATTGTTTAGTGTTGTAGCATTGAGCACAAGATGGGTGGGCTATAAGAAAATGTGCAATTGCATTCTTATTTGTCCGATAGACTCCAGACCTCCTACCGATATTGCTCCTTCCCTATAGTCTTTCATGATCGAATGATATTCAAGAGAAACCTTCGCATTATGCCCGTTAATGTAATAGTTCAATCCTGCATTTATTGCACTTATCGGATCGTCAGCACCTTGATAAATGGAAGTTGAATAGGCGAGGTAAGGCATCAGTTTAGCTGATTTGATAAAATAGCCGAATTGTCCATAGAGTGCAGAACCAGTTCCTCCCCAACGACTTATGTAATTCTCCCCATAGTTAAACTGTTGGAAAGATAAATAGGCATTGACTGCTCCTTCCCCATCCATAACAGGCATGTCTAAATAAGCATCCACGGCAAAATGAGCGACACTTGAATGTTTGTTGTTTACATTGTCATACATTCCGTTTGGATGTACAAAAAAGCCGGCCCCAATCGCCAATACTTTTTTCTTCCCCATATAGGTACCCACATAATAAGGCAGTTTGGTGGATTCATTATCAAAAATATTATACTTTATATAGCCCTCTAAGATACTATTTCCTACTTTTTTTCCATCATCGTTCACCTGACCAACTCCCGTATAGGTAAATGCACTTTGGGGAATTCCATCAGCAGCAAAACTTCCACTATAGTCTATTCCAGCTCCTAATGGTGTGCGCATAGGGTTATTAAAGGCAACCCGGTACTCAAATTTGCCTGCGGACCCCTTGATATAGATACCTAAATGACGGGCAAACTGATCCGTAATTCCTAAAGAATGCCATGAATTGAATGGTCTACTTTGATCAAGTGTCATAAAATTTAAGGTAGAGGCATTATTCAACCTTGTTAAACCTCTCCAGTAGTGCAGACCTGCCCCGACGTAAACAGATTTGTGCAACATGACTTCCCCCCACGCGCCATGCAAGAACAGCTTTGGCGCATCCCCGTTACTTCCTAGAGAAGAGAGATTTGCAGCAGAAAGACCGTTCAACCCAAAATGTGTTAGAATCAAAAATTTAGGCGAAATCTGAGAGAAAGCAAGAAATCTGGAACGTCGAATACTAACAGACATCTGAAGATTGGAATTCTCTTCTGTAAGGTTATTACTCGTCAACCAGAGTTGGTGCCACATGATAAAGCGAATGTACTTATCCCCCTTTTCATTTAGTTTGAGCTTAAGCGGTTTGTAAGAATGATCAACATCCTCCTGGGCAAAAGTAGTTGAACAAAACCCAAGCAAAAGCAGTACCGACAATAGTGATAAAAATAATGTTTTCATAGTGCTTCGTTTTGATTTATGTAAATATATAGATAACTATATATGTTCAAATATATGACATTAAATATATATTTCCCAAAGAAAAAAGATATTAATTCAAAAAGGCACTAAATTTCGGAAGTTTAAACGGCTAATCGGTGAGTGTTTCAAATATTATTTTGATAGAGGGACCAGCCAGAGAGTATAACGCATTTTTGCCAACTTTGCGTGATTGGACAATTTTACTTTTTTTCATTAATCTTAAATGATGAGATGCAACTGCTTGTTCAATTTCGAGGTAGGTATAAATATCTGTTACATTTAGAGTGGTATGTTTTATTAGCAAATGGATAATGGCCAGCCGCAAGGGGTGCCCCATATTTTTAAGAATTTCCGCATTTGTTTCAAGTGCTTCA